>JAIYCB010000018.1 GCA_027488215.1 Comamonadaceae bacterium | reverse complement strand
GCCAATTTCAAGGCCGCGCAAAAACTGGCCAACAAATTGACTGTGCAAACGGACCCGAGGTTGATCAGCCTTTTCAGCCGTGCATTGCCGGATATTCAGTTTGTTTCTTCCAAAGAATCGGTACCACAATCTGCATACGACGCCCATTTGCCTATGGGTGACTTGGGACAGGCCTTGAAGTTGAACGCTGAATCTATTCAGAAGTTTGCCGGGCCTTATCTGAAAGCCGACAAGGCCAAAGCCCAAAAAATGCGTTCCGACTTGTGCCCCAAGGGTCAAAAGTTGTGCGGCGTGTCTTGGAAGAGCAGCAACAAGGACATCGGGGCCAAGAAAAGCATGCGACTCGAAGACTTGCTGCCCGCATTGCGCCAGCCAGGCGTGGTCTTTGTCAACTTGCAATACGGCGATGTGGCCCAGGAAATTGCGGACCTGAAGGCCGAGCACGGCATTGAAATTTTGCAATACAGCGAAGTGGACAATTTGAACGATCTGGATGGCTTGGCCAATTTGATCGAAGCGTGTGATGTGGTGTTGACCTCCAGCAACTCTACCGCCCACTTGGCAGGGGCTTTGAACAAAGAGACGATCAACTTGGTGTCGTTTGGCGGCGCACGCATCTGGTATTGGCTCAACGAGGTCGATGGGCGGAGTTTGTGGTATCCCTCGGTCAAATTGGTGGCACAAGAGCGTGACGACGATGGATGGTCGGCTGCGGTGGACCGTGCCGTCCAGTATCTGCCTGGTCTGGTTTCATGAAGCCCATCACCATCGTTGTGGGGTTTGATCAACGCGAGGCGGTGGCCTACCATGTGTTTTGCCAGAGCGTGCTTGAAAAGGCCTCTAGGCCAGTGCAGTTCATTCCCTTGGCCATCAATGCCTTGAAGTTCTACACAGAAACGCACACTGATGGCAGTAACCGTTTCATTTACTCGCGATTTCTGACGCCTTATCTGTGTGGATTTGAAGGCCCAGCAATTTTTGCCGATGGCGACATGGTGTGCCATGAAGACATCGCACAACTGATGGATTTGTTTGACCCCAGCAAAGCTTTGCAGGTGGTCATGCACGACTACAAGACCAAAGCCAGCATCAAATATTTGGGCAACAAAAATCAGGACTATCCACGCAAAAACTGGTCAAGCGTGATTTTGTGGAACTGCGGCCATCCTGCGAATCGCGTGTTATCGCCCGAGTTCATTCAGGACAAGCCTGGTTCTTACCTGCACAGATTTTCTTGGCTGTCAGACGAACAAATTGGGGCCTTGCCCAAAGAGTGGAACTGGCTGGCCACCGAGTACGAGGACAACCCCGACGCCAAACTGGTCCATTACACCTTGGGCACACCGTGTTTCAAGGACTTCAGCGATGCCGCAATGGCTCAGGGGTGGTGGGATGCCCACCGATCGAGCCAGGATGGCATGGGTGTTTGATTGGGGCTTTGAACTTATGTTTTGAGAGGTTGAACAATTAGCCAAATTCCGTGCCCCATCATTTGGTGAGTTTGCAGCTGCATGACCTCGAAATATTTGCAAATTCGTGTAAGCCACCATGAACTAGGTTGTTGAATCAGGTGTGCATTTCGTCCGTCTGATAGAAACTTGGCAGCAGGCCCCATATGGATTGAGAAAAATCCAAACTTTGTAACCAAGCTTGAAAGTTCGCGAAGAACATTTTCTAGGAGTTCTGGTTCTATGTGTTCCAAGACATCGATACAGCACACAAGATCTGCAGACTGAGCTTTGCCGTATTCTGGAAATGCTGGATCGTATGGCTTGTATGTCAAGGAGGTTACACCAGCCTGTTGTAGGCCTTTGAGTAGGTTTTTTTTCCCAGCACCATAATCTGATAGAGATTCAACATGGGCTTTTTTGATCAACTCTGCCACGATGGGTGCAAACGAGAGTGATGCTACGCCGTAGTTTGGATTTTGGTGCAACTCTTGCTGCATTTTCCGATACTCGTCGCTGATGGTTTCGTTTGTCATAGATGGTATCTGCAGAATTTACCTAAACGGATTCTAGTTTTAAATTCAAATTTAATTGAAGCAGCCAGCAAGTCTGCGCTCGGTGGTCTTTGCCCTGAACCGAAATGACCAGTGCGCCAGCGCGAAGGCGTAAACTGGCCCACTCGGTTTGATAAACCTGATGTGGGTCATCCAATGAAATGGGTGCAAGCCATTGGATGTGCATGGCGTGGGTCAGCGCGGAGAAGTCAAAACGGCCAACCATAGCCTTGTTGGTCTTTGAGGCAGGTGGCGTCTCACTGATTCTTGTGAGACCTTATTGAACTTGAAATTGGAGCGAGACATGAGATTTTTTTATGCGCTGGGTTTGCTGTGTGGGCTTGCCGCTTGCGGTGGGGGCTCTGGCACCGGGACAATGGACGGGGCGATCCATTCACCGCAGCCCGATGTGGCTGTGGCCAGGGCGGTCTTGCCCACGTCCTACCAAAATTTCAAAGCGGTGGGCTTGACGCCGCAACAGCTGCCAGGCGGGCGTTCGGGTGTGGGGGTGGTGCGTGCGTATGCTGATTTTTCAGGACGCGGGCAATTGGATTTATTCACGGCATCTTTGACCTATGACCCTCGAAACCCTATCCAAAATGCCACGCCAAGCCGTCTGGAATTTTGGCGAAAGCAAGTGGATGGCAGTTTTGAGCGCGATACCGTGATGTTGTCGTCGAGCCAAGGCTGCATCCATCCGCGGCGCGCCATCGTCGCTGATTTCAATGCGGATCAAAAGCCGGATGTTTTTTTGGCTTGTCATGGCTACGACGCAGACCCTTATCCCGGTGAGCGCAATTGGGTGGTCTTGAGTCAACCCAATGGCCGTTATGAGGTCAAGGTGGCTTCGGGCGAGGTGGGTTTCTTTCACTCGGCTTCGGCTGCGGATTTGAATGGGGACGGCTTGCCGGATGTGGTGGTGACCAACTCATCGGATCCGGCGGTGGTGTACGCCTTGATCAACAAGGGCAATGGTGTGTTCGAAAGAGAGTCTCGCGCCCGTTTTCCTGCAAGCTTGAGAGAAAAGGGCCTGTATACCGTGGAGCTGCTGGATGTGAATGAAGATGGCCGATTGGATGTGCTGGTGGGCGGACATGAGTGGGGCGGTACCACCACCGCGCTGCTCCTCAACCCTGGTGATAACCAGTTTGCTCAAGTGATGCCGATCACATTGCCTGCGGTGGCTGGCGAGGGCGTGGTGCTTGACTTTGCCGTGACAGGTACGGGCGCGACTCGCAGTCTGTGGGCTTTGCGCACATCGGGTGGCGATGGCACTTTCTATCAGAGCAGGACCATCCAGAAAATCACCTGGCCTGGTTTGGTGTCCACGATCCCCTTGTTACAACGCAACGCACCTTGGTTTGCTTGGTTGATACCTGCGGTGGTCAATGGTCGAGCTGTGATGACCTCCGAGGATGTTTCGGTGGGGGTCAGTGTGCCTCAGTGACGCGGTTGGAAGGTGGCCATAGCGTAGCGTTGGCGTTGGGGCGGTGACTTACCTTCGCTGGGTTTAGCCACCCGTCACGAACCCACTGGCAGCGCTTGCAGCGGCCAATTCGATCCTGCGCAATTCTTGGGCTTGCCTTTCGGCTGAGAGTTTTGTTCGCCAATCGCCTT
>JAIYCB010000053.1 GCA_027488215.1 Comamonadaceae bacterium | reverse complement strand
GCGGCACCGCCGAACTTGGCTGCCAACACCGTGGTGATGGCGGCAGTCAGGGTGGTCTTGCCGTGGTCAACGTGACCGATCGTGCCCACGTTCACGTGGGGTTTGGTCCGTTCGAATTTTTCCTTAGCCATTTTTCAATCCTTAAAAAGAGCAATACCCGTGTGTTGGTTTAATGTTTGCATCAGGTTGCTTGATCACTCCGCACGGGCACAGAGTGGCACTTGATCGCAGACAGTTCTTTAATTAGAGGTGCCCGAGCAAATTCGCAGGCGAATTTGGTCCGGCACGCTTGTCATTACTTTGCGCGTGCAGCCACAATGGCTTCAGCTACGTTGCGAGGTGCTTCCGAGTAGTGCTTGAATTCCATGGTGTAGGTGGCGCGACCTTGCGACATCGAGCGCAGCGTGGTCGAATAACCGAACATTTCGGACAAGGGCACTTCGGCCTTGATGGCTTTGCCACCACCGACCATGTCGTCCATGCCCTGGACCATGCCGCGACGTGAGGACAAGTCGCCCATCACGTTACCGGCGTAGTCTTCGGGGGTCTCGACTTCCACGGCCATCATTGGCTCCAGAATGACGGGCTGGGCTTTGCGGCAACCTTCTTTGAAACCAAAGATGGCAGCCATCTTAAAGGCCATTTCATTCGAATCCACATCGTGGTACGAACCAAAGTGTAAAGTAACCTTCACATCCACGACGGGATAACCTGCCAACACGCCTTGGCCCAAAGCTTCAATCACGCCCTTTTCAACCGCAGGGATGTATTCACGAGGAACCACACCGCCCTTGATGGCGTCAACAAATTCGAAGCCTTTGCCTGGCTCTTGTGGCTCAACCTTCAGCACCACGTGGCCGTATTGACCCTTACCACCGGACTGACGCACGAACTTGCCTTCGGCTTCGTCCACGGTCTTGCGGATGGTTTCGCGGTAAGCCACTTGCGGCTTGCCCACGTTGGCTTCCACACCGAATTCACGCTTCATGCGGTCGACGATGATTTCCAGGTGCAATTCGCCCTGACCACCAATGATGGTCTGGCCCGATTCTTCGTCGGTTTGCACGCGGAATGATGGATCTTCAGCTGCCAGACGCGACAGGGCCATGCCCATCTTTTCCTGGTCAGCTTTGGACTTGGGCTCTACGGCCTGACGGATCACGGAGTCAGGGAACACCATGCGCTCGAGCGTGATCACCGCGTTGGGATCGCACAGGGTTTCACCAGTGGTCACGTCTTTCAGACCCACGCAAGCAGCGATGTCACCCGCGCGGATTTCGTCGACTTCTTCACGGTTGTTGGCGTGCATCTGCACGATACGGCCAATTCGCTCTTTTTTGCCGCGCACCGCGTTGTAGACGGTGTCGCCTTTTTTCAGCACACCCGAGTAAACGCGCACGAAAGTCAGCTGACCCACGAACGGATCGGTCATCAACTTGAAAGCCAGCGCGGCGAATTTCTCTTCGTCATCCGCCTTGCGGGTGATTTCTTTTTCTTCTTCGTCAAAGCCTTTGATGGCTTTCACATCCAAAGGCGAGGGCATCAGTTCGATCACGGCGTCCAGCATGCGTTGCACGCCTTTGTTCTTGAAGGCGGTACCGCACAACATGGGCTGGATTTCGCCAGCGATGGTGCGCACACGCAGACCGTGGGTGATTTCATCTTCGCTCAAGTCGCCTTCTTCAAGGTACTTGTTCATCAGGTCTTCAGACGCTTCAGCAGCGGCTTCGACCATTTTCTCGCGCCACTCGTTGGCCGGGGCCATGAGCTCAGCAGGAATTTCTTCGAAGGTAAATTTCATGCCCTGGGAAGCTTCATCCCAGATGATGGCCTTCATTTTGCGCAGGTCGACCACACCGGTGAAGTTCTCTTCTGCACCAATTGGGATCACGACGGGCACAGGGTTGGCCTTCAGGCGCAACTTCATCTGTTCGACGACTTTGAAAAAGTTGGCACCGGTACGGTCCATCTTGTTCACAAAGGCCAAACGTGGCACTTTGTACTTGTTGGCCTGACGCCACACGGTTTCAGACTGAGGCTGCACGCCGCCCACAGCACAGTAAACCATGCAAGCGCCGTCCAGAACACGCATGGAACGCTCAACTTCAATCGTGAAGTCCACGTGACCGGGGGTGTCAATGATGTTGATACGGTGCTCATCGAAAGAGCTGTCCATGCCCTTCCAGAAGCAGGTGGTGGCGGCCGAGGTGATGGTGATGCCACGTTCTTGTTCTTGCTCCATCCAATCCATGGTGGCAGCGCCGTCGTGCACTTCACCAATCTTGTGGTTCACGCCGGTATAAAAAAGGATACGCTCTGTCGTCGTGGTCTTGCCGGCGTCAATGTGAGCCGAGATACCAATGTTGCGATAGCGCTCGATGGGGGTAGTGCGAGCCATTTATTTCTCCAATGATTAAGTACCAAAGCCCGCGACCCCAAAGGGACCAGCGGGCTGGCTTCTGACAGTGTCGGGCCCCTTTGTGAAGCCCTTGTGAATCAGAAGCGGAAGTGCGAGAACGCCTTGTTGGCTTCGGCCATGCGGTGAACTTCGTCACGCTTTTTCATGGCACCGCCGCGGCCTTCGTTGGCTTCGAGCAGTTCGTTGGCCAAACGCAGGGCCATGGACTTCTCGCCACGCTTGCGTGCAGCTTCTTTGATCCAGCGCATCGACAGGGCCAAGCGGCGAACTGGGCGCACTTCAACAGGCACCTGGTAGTTCGCACCACCCACGCGGCGGGATTTCACTTCCACCATGGGCTTGACGTTGTTGATGGCGATGGAGAACAACTCAACTGGGTCTTTGCCTGTTTTCTTTTCCATGGTTTCCAAGGCACCGTAAATGATGCGCTCGGCAACCGCTTTTTTGCCGCCTTCCATGATCACGTTCATGAACTTGGACAATTCGACATTGCCGAACTTGGGATCCGGCAGGATTTCACGTTTAGGGACTTCGCGACGACGTGGCATATTTCACCTCATATTGCTTCAGTTGGTATCTTTTCAGACACCGCGAGCGTTATTCAAAACACTCACTTACTCGACCCACCTGGACAATTCCGGGCTTCGGGTCACTTCGCTGGATCACCGCGCCACGCGGGAAACAGCACCGAAAAATTTCAACCCTAAAGGGCTTACTTGGCCTTTGGCTTCTTCGCGCCGTACTTGGAGCGAGACTGCTTGCGGTCTTTCACGCCTTGCAGGTCCAAAGAACCGCGGACGATGTGGTAACGCACACCGGGCAAGTCTTTGACACGACCACCCCGCACCAGAACCACAGAGTGCTCCTGCAGGTTGTGGCCTTCACCGCCGATGTAAGAGATGACCTCAAAACCGTTGGTCAAGCGCACTTTGGCAACTTTACGCAAAGCGGAGTTAGGCTTTTTAGGCGTTGTGGTGTACACACGTGTGCAAACACCACGGCGCTGTGGAGAGTTTTGCATCGCAGGGCTTTTGGACTTGGTCGTTTCGACCTCGCGCCCCTGACGCACCAATTGATTGATGGTTGGCATTGTTTGTAACGTCCCTAAACGTTGAAATTGGACAAAAGAAACTTCTCCGCCCCAAAAGCGGAAAAGCCCGCCAGTATAACCGCAGGCTAGCCCTATGGCAAGTTATCCACAATTTGACGGCTTCGGCGGCCGCCGGTCAGATTGGCTCATCATTTGATCCAAAGCCTCACTGCATCCCAAGCGCGGCCCAGCACACCGGCTTGCTCGACCGGCTCCAAGACCAGTAAAGGAACCTCGAACAATGCTTTATCACCCTGCAAAACCTTGAGACTGCCCACGCTCTGCCCTTTGGAAAAAGGCGCGACCAAGGGGTCCGGGCGTACCACCTGGGTTTTGAGCTGTGCGGCGCTACCGGCAGGGACTGCCACCACCAAAGGGCGCACCGAGCCGAGCTTGAGTACCGGTTGCTTACCCTTCCAAACCGGCGGTGTGACAATCGCCTGGTTGGCTTCAAAAAGCTTGACCGCGTCAAAGGCCGCATACCCCCAATTGAGCAACTTCTGGCTCTCATTGGCACGGGCATTTTCACTTTCAGCACCCAACACCACACTCAATAAACGGCGCGAACCCACATTGGGCAACTCGCGCTTGGCCGAAGCCACCAGGCAATAACCAGCCGCTTGAGTGTGGCCAGTCTTGAGGCCATCCACACTGGCATCGCGAAACAGCAACAAGTTACGGTTGGTGTCATTGGCCGCAGGCGTGCCTTCGTAACGGTATTTCTTGATGGCATAGTAAGGCAGATACTCGGGAAAATCGCGCATCAAACGCGTGGCCAACAGCGCCAAGTCACGGGCGGTGGTGGTATGGCCTGGCGCTGTGAGCCCTTCCGGATTTTTGTATTGCGTGTTGTGCATGCCCAAAAAGACCGCTTGGTCGTTCATCAACTGCACGAAGCGCTCGATGCTGCCAGCCACCCCTTCGGCCAAAGCCACCGTCGCATCATTGCCCGACTGAACAATCATGCCTTTGAGCAAATCCTCCACGGGCACTTTCATCTTGGGGTCTATGAACATGCGCGACCCAGGCATCTTCCAGGCACGCTCGGACACCGAAAAGGTTTGCTTGATGTCGATTTTGCGATTTTTCAGGGCGTCAAAAACCAAATAGGCCGTCATCAACTTGGTCAGCGAGGCTGGCTCCACCGCCATATCGGGGTCTTTCGCCGCCAGAACCTGATTGGCGGTCAGGTCCATCAGCAAGTAGGCTTTTACCGCCATTTCGGGCGCTTGAGGCATTTGAGCCTGGGCGAACCAAGAGATGGCGGCCAGCCAAACACCGACCCAAAATTTCAAAAATGTTTTCATGCGCGCGTTTGTCATGCGAGAAGTCTGCGGGTAAAGAGGCCCCGAACCGATCTGTATAAATTGCCAATCCATCGAAAATGAAGGCTTGAACTCAAACCCCGGTCATCAGGCCCTCAAATGGCGCACCACCAAGGATTTGAGAAGGGGCAATTGTCCGTGAAAGAAATGCTCCCCCCCGGGAATCACCGTGATGGGCAAGGATTGAGGTCGGGCCCAATCCATCACACTGGCCAGAGGTACCGTGTCGTCCTGCTCACCATGCAGCACCAGGCAGCGCTCGTGCAACTCGGGGGCCACCGGGGCCACTTCAAACCGCGACGCTGCCGTACCCACCAGCACCAGTTGTTGGGGCGGCCGTTGCTCACCCAAGGCTTGCGCCACATGGCTGGTGACAAAAGCCCCGAAGGAAAACCCTGCCAATGCGAGAGGGCCCTCGGGCGCAACCTGCGCGATGACCTCGAGCATGTCTGCGGCCTCGCCTTGGCCCTCATCGTAGCGGCCAGCGCTGGCGCCCACACCCCTGAAGTTAAAGCGCACGGCTTGCCAGCCACTTTGCACAAAAGCACGCGCCAAGGTCTGCACCACTTTGTTTTGCATGGTGCCGCCAAACAAAGGATGCGGGTGGGCAATCACAGCCGTGCCCTGCACTGCGCCTTCGGCAGGCACATCGAGCAAAGCTTCAATCAGCCCAGCCTGACCTTGCAGATTGAGCGTCCGGGACATGGGGTTCATCAGCGCCCCAGATGCTCGGGGGTCAGCAACCGCTGGACTACTTGGCCATTTTTCAGGTGCGACTCGACGATCTCGTCGATGTCGCTCTGGTCCACATAGGTGTACCAAACGCCTTCCGGGTAAACCACGGCCACGGGACCACCAGCGCAGCGATCAAGGCAACCGGCCTTGTTAACCCGGACTTCTCCGGGGCCAGCCAGACCGAGTGCTTTGACACGGGACTTGCAGTGGTCAAAGGCCGCCTGGGCATTGTGTTGCGCGCAACAAGCTTCGTTGTTTTTGCGCTCGTTCAGGCAAAAAAAGATGTGTCGCTTGAAATAAGGGCTGGAGGATTCAGTGCTCATCAGGCGATTTTAGGCTCCTGCCAAAGGGCAAGGATTTACCCGATTCAGGAAAGGCCTGGCGAGGAAAGTCGTCGCACCAGGTACACCAGCAAGGCATAGGGCCACAACCAGCCCAACCATTGGATCAGTCCATGAAAACGGATGAAGCGACCCAGCTCCCAAGTCTGCAAGGTCAAGGAAAAGTACACGTCGGCCGATGCGCTGTTGAGCAAGCTCAGCTGCAGCACCAAGGCCGCTAAAGCCAACACCCAACACAAGCGAGGTGGGCACAGCGAGAGCAACACCGCCCCTACCAAGGCCCAGACGAAGCCCATGAACACCTCTGGGCTGATCCACCCCCATGCGTGTACGGGGCCATACGTCAAAGCGGCCGACAGGCCGCTGGCCAGCAGCCCCACCACCACGCAGGCCCCGGCCACCACCCAACGCTGAGGCCTGCGGCGCACCACACCATAGGCCAACAAACAGGGCAAGAGCAAACCCACAGCCACGCACAAGGTCTCGGTCAAGGGCAACAAAGGCTGCAGTTCTGCAGTGCGTACGGGCCACCAATCCAGCAAAGGTGTCCCCTGCAACCATTCGATCCAATTGGTCTCTACGCGCTCAAACACATGGCCCAGACCGAAAGGAACGGGCGCAGGAAACAGCAAGGCCAAAGGCCAAAGGGCCAGCAAGGCCAGTGCACCACTGGCTTCGGATTCGAACCACCGGTCCCTGAAACGACCCCAGCGCTCGAGCAGACCCGCCCAAGCCAGGCCCCGGGCCACCACGGCACCAGCCCAAGCGCCTCCCACGTTCAGCGCCCAATCGAGATTGGAGGGCACACGCACCGGCAAGAACATCTGGAGCGACTCCATCGCCAATGACAAAACAGCAGCCACCAGCACGGCCATGGTGATGGCCGGCCCCTGCCGGCGGCTGCGGTGCATGGCCAGCACCAGCAAAAACCCCAAGGGGGCATAACCCACCACGTTTGAAAAAACATCAAAGCCTGTCCAGTAGCGTGGCCAGGGTGCCGTCAAAAAGGACCAAGACACGACGCCCTGAAAACGCCAGTTGTCAAAAGGGTAAAGGCTGGCATAGGCGATCAAGACCGCATACAGCCAGCACAAGGGCCAGGCGGTTGTTTTGCGCCAAGTTGGCTTGCGCATACGCCTTGCTTGTCAGCCCTTAAAAAGGCTTGACCACCACCAACACCACGGCGACCAACATCATCAACACGGGCGCTTCGTTGAACCAGCGAAACCAGACGTGGCTTCGCTGCATCTGACCATTTTCAAACTTGCGCAGGATGACGCCACAACTGTGGTGATAACCCAACAAGGCCAGCACGATCAGCAGTTTGGCGTGCATCCAGCCCTGACCCGTACCCATGCCAATGCCGTAATAAAGCCAAAGCCATAGGCCCAGCGCCAAGGCCGGAACAGCCAGGATGGTCATAAAGCGGAAAAGCTTGCGTGCCATCAATAACAAGCGATCGCGCTCGGCAACCGATTCAGCTGGCACCATGGCCAGGTTGACGTAAATGCGCGGCAAATAAAACAGACCAGCAAACCAGCTGGCGATGAAAACGATGTGAAGGGCTTTGATCCAGAGCATGCTTCGAGTGTAGCCAGTGAAGTCCGAGGCAAGGGCCTGTTCGCAGGGCAAAAAAAACCCCCGACCAGAGGCCGAGGGCAGGAAGCCTTTTTGCTGTCACACATCAAGGCGCCCGCTCAGGGAGGAAAAGCGGGAGGCAGCAAGCTGCCCGATTTGGAATTTATCAAATAACAAAACCAATAACAAGCATGTGTTTTGGTTTTATGTTGTTTTTATCATTTGCTGCCAGAAGTTCAATTCACCCGAACGAAACTGCCGCATGAGCGACTGCGCACATCCCGTGACCTTTGGCATCAGCGGGGACTTCAGGCACAATTTTCACCATGAACCCCGTCGCCCCCTTCCCCTCCAGCCGCCCACGCCGCCTGCGCCGTGACGAATTCACCCGCAATCTGGTGCGCGAACATCGCGTCACGCCGCACGACCTGATCTACCCGGTGTTCGTGCTGGACGGTCACAACCAGCGCCAGCAAGTGGCGTCGATGCCCGGGGTGGAGCGCTTGTCGCTGGACTTGCTGCTGCCCGTGGCCGAAGACTGCGTGAAGCTCGGCATTCCGGTCTTGGCGCTGTTCCCGGTGATCGACGCCAGCCTGAAGGACCCCACGGGCAGCGAAGCCACGAACCCCAATGGTCTGGTGCCCCGCGTGGTGCGTGAGCTGAAAAAGCGCTTTCCCGAGTTGGGCGTGATGACCGATGTGGCGCTCGACCCCTTCACCAGTCATGGCCAGGACGGCCTGCTGGACGAGACCGGCTACATCCTCAACGACGAAACCACTGCCGTGCTGGTACAGCAAGCCCTGACACAAGCCGAAGCGGGCGTGGACATGGTCGCGCCCAGCGACATGATGGACGGGCGCATCGGCGCGATCCGCCAAGCGCTTGAAGCACGGGGCCTGGTGCACACCCGCATCATGGCCTACAGCGCCAAATACGCCAGTGCGTTTTACGGCCCCTTCCGCGACGCGGTGGGCTCAGCGGGCAACCTGGGCAAGAGCAACAAAAAGGTCTACCAGATGGACCCCGGCAACAGCGACGAAGCTCTGCGCGAAGTCGCCATGGACCTGGCTGAAGGCGCCGACATGGTCATGGTCAAGCCTGGCATGCCTTACTTGGACATCGTGCGTCGCGTGAAAGACGAGTTCAAGGTGCCCACTTTCGCCTACCAGGTGTCGGGGGAGTACGCCATGCTCAAAGCCGCTGCACAAAACGGTTGGCTGGACCACGACCTGGTCATGATGGAAAGCTTGCTGGCCTTCAAACGCGCAGGCGCTGACGGCGTGCTGACCTACTTTGCCCGCGACGCTGCACGCTGGATCGCCGCCCATTGAAAGACAACACAAAGCCCGAGGCCCCTCCCGGCTTGCGGGTGTTCAGCATCTTCGGCAATCAGGTGCAGGCCTGGCATTCCGACAGCCCTGACACCTCGCTCCCCCAGGCCCTGCCGGAACGAGGCTTCCTCTGGCTGGCCTTTTCACGTGAACACTTTGAGCGCCATGTGATCAACATTCAGGCCTGCCTGCAGCAACTGACGGGGCAAAGCCTGGTTGACCTGCATGTCTCGGACTTGCTCAATAGCCAACTGCCCTCGCGCTACGACTTCACCTCGCATTACGATTTGTTGGTGTTTCGCCGATTGGCCCAACAATCTGCAACCGCACCCCGGCACAGCGAAGCCAAGACCGTACACACCCCGGGCAAACGCCCTGGCCCGCCCATCCTTCAGCGCATCGACACCAGCCCAGTGGGTTTTGCAGTGTTTGAGCGGGTGCTGCTGAGCGTGCACCCCGACGACTGTGCCGTGCGCGAAGCCTACGTCAGCCGCCTGATGTCCGCGGCCATTGAAAACACCCCGACCAACGACCCGCGCTCTGCCGGAGCTCGGGGCATCCCCTTGAGTCCGGCCGACATGATGCTGCGCATCGTCAGCCAGATGGTGGACGCCTACTTGGACTTGCGCCGCGAACTGAGCCGTCAGCTCGACCACTGGCAGGCCGAGTTGTTGCACCCCGCTGCACGCTTTCGCCGTTGGGACGCATTGCTGCAGGCCCGGCTGGCCCTGCACCAACTCGAAGACCTGTGCGATGACCAGCGCACAGCCATGCTCAACTGGCACGAAACGCTGGACGATTGGGTGGTGAGCGAAACCGCGGCTGCGCTGCGGGAGCACGAGTTATTGAAAGTACGCTGCCGGGACGTGCTGGAACACATTGACCGGGTCGTTCACCATGTACGCCGCCTGGAACACAACACCGAAACCGCCGTGCAAATGCACTTCAACGCCCAAGGCAACCGCACCAACGACATCATGCGCACCCTGACAGCGCTCACGGCCATCTTTCTGCCTTTGAACCTGATCGCCGGCATTTTCGGCATGAACTTCGAGTTCATGCCCTGGTTGCACACCGCCAGCGCCTTCTGGTGGACGCTGGGCAGCATGGGCGCGATTGCGTTGGTCATGGGCCTGGTGTTCTGGCGCAAGCGCTACTTGGCGCGCGCAGGCGATTGATCGGCCAGATCAGCCCAGGTGTTGCTTGAAAAACGCGAGCGTTCGTTCGCGCGCCAACTGGGCCGAAGGCGCATGCCAAGAGCCCCGCTGATCGCAGTTGAAGCCATGGTGCGCTGCGTAGGTGTGAACCGTCACCTCCGGGTGGGCCTTTTGGAAAGACGCCACCGTATCCATCGGGATCCAGGTGTCTTCTTCGGCAAAGTGGGCCATCACAGGCACTTGTGGCTGTCGCGCGGTCTCAACCTCGGTGGTCACACCACCGCCGTAATAAGGGACCGCCGCGCTCAAGCCTTTCAGAGTGCAGGCCGAGCGCCAGGTCAGCAAACCACCCCAGCAATACCCCACGATCCCCACTTTGCCGCCAGCCACTTGGGCCGCATGGTCAATCGCCGCCTGAATGTCCTGCATGACACCCGGCGAGGGCAAAGCCTCAACCGCCGTTTTGTAGCCAAAGCCTTCGCCCATGTCGTCGTTGGTGTAACCCAGTTCCACCCCGGGTTTGACGCGTTGGAAAGCCGCAGGGGCCACGGCCACATAGCCCTCAGCAGCGTAGCCATCGGCCACTTGGCGGATGTGGCTGTTCACGCCAAATATCTCCTGAACCACCACCACGGCGCCTTTGGGTGTGCCCGAAGGACGGGCCAAATAAGCAGGCACCGCCGTGCCGTCCGCAGATTTCAATTCGATCATCGTTCCCACTTTGAGCTCCTCAAGTCAATGCCATCACCTCAACGGGCCAGTGCGCGTTCGACAAAGTCAAGCCGGTCCTGACCCCAAAAAATCTCCCCGTCCAGCACGTAACTGGGGGCACCAAAAACCCCCACATCAATGGCCGACTGGGTGTAGCTTTCATAACGCTCTTGCACCGCCTGGCTGCGCGACTGCGCCATCAAACTGGCGGGCAGATTCTGCTCTTGCAGCAATTCGGCCAGCACCTTGTCGTCAGCCATGTTGCGCTCTTGCGCCCAGCAGGCGGCCAAAATCGCGCCCGCGATCTGCATGGCGGCCTGCGAACCCAGCGCCAAATCGGTGGCAATGATCAGACGGGCCGAATCGTCGCCACCGACAGGAAAGTATTTCGGCTTGAGGTTGAGGGGCACATTCAAAAGTTGGCTAAAGCGCTGCAATTCCACCAAGCGGTAGGCTTGTCGCTGCGGAGCACGCTGACCCAAAGGCAACCCGCCCGAAATCGGAAACACCTTGCCACCCAGATCGATCGGCATCACGCGCAGCGTGGCACCGGCGCGCTGTGCGATGTCCGCCAAGCGCTGGTGGCCCAAATAAGCCCAAGGACTTTGGGGGGCGAAGTAATAGTCCACTGTGCGACCCATGTGGTCTCCTGGTGTGTTGTGTAATCTTTGAACGAGACGACGGTTTTAACCGTTCTCACCCATTTTTGCAGGAGACACGCGATGAACAAAGTCTTGTTGGTGACCGGCGGCAGCCGCGGCATCGGGGCCGCTACCGCCTTGTTGGCCGCACAAAGCGGTTGGGCTGTGGCGGTGAACTACACCGCCAACTCGCTGGCCGCTGACGAAGTCGTGCGCCAGATCCGTGCCTCGGGGGGGCAAGCGATGTCGGTGCAAGCCGATGTGGCCGACGAAGCGCAAGTGCTGCGCATGTTCGAGCACATTGATGCCAAGTTTGGCAGGCTGACCGGCCTGGTCAACAACGCGGGCGTGGTCGACGTGACCGCCCGTGTGGACGAGATGAGCGTAGCGCGCTGGAAGCGCATGTTCGATATCAATGTGATCGGCAGCCTGATCTGCGCCCGCGAAGCCGTGCGCCGCATGAGCACTCGCCACGGCGGCGAAGGCGGCAGCATCGTCAACATCTCGAGCGCCGCATCGCGCCTGGGCTCACCAGGTCAGTACGTGGACTACGCCGCCGCCAAGGGCGCGATCGATGCCTTCACCATTGGCCTGGCCAAGGAGGTGGCTGCTGAGGGGGTTCGTGTCAACGCGGTGCGCCCGGGCCTGATCGAAACCGAGATCCACGCTTCGGGTGGCTTGCCCAACCGAGTCAAAGACCTGCAGCACCTGGTCCCCGCGCAACGCGGCGGCACAGCCGAAGAAGTGGCGGAAGGCATCGTCTGGCTGTTGTCGGACAAGGCCAGCTACACCACCATGAGTTTTCTGGACATTTCGGGAGGCCGCTGATGGCGAACACCTCAGCCTCCATCAAATACTATTGGGAAGACATGGCCACTGGCCAGGTGCGCGATCTGGGCTTCATCACGCCCACCCGCGAAGAGATCATCGCTTTTGCCACCCAGTTTGACCCTCAACCCTTTCACCTGGACGACGAAGCGGCCAAAGCCTCGGTGTTTGGAGCCTTGTCGGCCAGCGGTTGGCATACCTGCGCCATGGCCATGCGGCTGATGGTGACCAACTTTTTGTGCCAAACCTCCAGCCTGGGATCGCCTGGCCTCGAAGGCGTCAAATGGCTCAAACCTGTATTCCCGGGAGACGTTCTTCGACTGCAAAGCACCGTGCTGGAGACCAAGCCCATGGGCAAACGCCCCGATGTGGGCATGACGCGCAACCTGTGGGAAATGTTCAACCAGCACGGTGATAAAGTGCTGCACATGGAAGGCTGGGGCATGTTCCGAAGGCGCACCCCGGCAGCCTGAACGGTGCCCAAAAAGGCACAATCGGGCGATGGACTTCAAACCGCTCATCACCCTGCTGGCCATCGTCAACCCTTTGGCCATCGTGCCGTTTTTCATCCACTACACCCAAGGGTTCAGCCCAGCCCAGCGCAAAAAGACGATTGGGGTGTCGTCCTTTTCGGCCTTCGTGGTGATCGCTGCCAGCGCTTTGCTGGGCTTGCAGATCCTGGAGTTCTTTGGCATCTCGCTGGCCAGTTTTCAGGTCGGCGGCGGCATGCTGCTGCTGACTGCGGCCTTGTCGATGCTCAACGCCCAACCCGCCGAAGCCCGCGCCAATGCCGATGAGGTGCACGACGCTGAAGCCAAATCAGCTATGGGGGCCAGCATCGCCGTGGTGCCGCTGACCATTCCCTTGCTGACGGGTCCAGCCACCATGTCCACCGTGGTGATTTACGCAGAAAAAGCCAAAGACTTTGCCCAACTGGCCACTCTGGTGGGCTACGGCGTGGTCATTGCGCTGGCCACCGCGCTGTGTTTCTCGCTGGCCACCCCGATTGCACGCATTCTGGGCAAAACCGGGATCAACGTCATGACGCGGCTGATGGGCTTGATACTGGCTGCGCTGGCTGTAGAAGTGATGGCCGACGGCCTGCACAAGCTGTTTCCGGTGCTGGCCGGTCGCTGACCTGCGCTTTAACTGCGTGGTTCAGACGCCGAAACCATCCGCCAAGCCGGACCTCAAGTGAGCCACCAGCGCCGCCACGGCGCGGGGCACATGCGGCGCGTAAGGGCGGATCGCATAAATGGTTTCGGCAAAGGCCCCCACGGGTTTCCAGCCAGGCAGCACCCTCACCAAGTGACCCTTGCGCAACTCGGCTTGGGCGCTGAAGTCGGGCAGAAGGGCAATGCCTGCGCCAGTCAAGGCCGCTTCGCGCAAAGCCTCGCTGTTGTTGGCGGCGAAGTGGCCGCTCACGGGCACTGTGATGCGCTCACCCGCTGCCGAAGGCGCACGCAGCTCAAAGGTCCACGCGGGTGTGTCTTGTGAGCGGGGGTAATGCAGGCAGTTGTGGGCTTGCAGGTCGGCGGGGGTTTGTGGTTCTCCGTGTTGGCCGATGTAGGCGTGCGTCGCCACCAACACCGATTCGGTCGCGCACAGCGCCCACGCCACATGCGTATCAGGCGGGCGGGCGGTGTGGCGAATGGCCAGGTCGTAGCCCTCCGTGGCCAAGGCGCTCAAGCGGTCGGACAGGTCCAGCTCGATGCGCACATCCGGAAAATCTTTCAAGAAAGCGGCGAACAGCGGCACCAGTTGCTGGCGGGCCAGGGCCACCGGCGCGGTCACGCGCAACAAACCACTGGGCTGTTCGGCCAGATCGCGCACCTGGGCAAAGCTTTGCTCAATCTGCTCAAACGAGGCGCGGGTGTCATCCACCAGCCTTTGGCCCGCCTCGGTCAGGCGCAGGCTGCGGGTGGTGCGCTGCACCAGGGTCACCTTGGCCGCCCGCTCCAGCTCGGCGATGCGTTGGCTCATGGCGGCCTTGCTCACGCCCAGCCGGGCGGCGGCGGCCGTGTAGCTGCCCTGCTGCGCCAGCACGCTCAGCCAATGCAGATGGGTCCAAAGGGTGTTGATTTTTTGCTCTTCCATACGCACATTGTTCACTATTTTGAACAATCAATTCATTTTTATGAGCTTGTGGGGGGTGGCGCAGCTGCCTACACTGACCGAGTTGAACAAAACATACCGCGCAGCGGCGCGCTCCCATATTCCAAACGAAAGTCCCTCATGAACATTTCCAAGATCGGCCATTACATTGGCGGCCAAGTCGCCCCAGGCGCATCGGGCCGCAGCCAGCCCGTAACCAACCCCGCCACCGGGGCCGTGACCGGCAACGTGGCCTTGGCCAACAGTGCCGAGGTGGCCAAGGCCGTGGCCGCTGCGCAAGCGGCTTTCCCGGCCTGGGCCGACACCCCTCCGCTGCGCCGCGCCCGCATCATGTTCAAGTTCCTCGAACTGCTGAACACCCACAAAGACGAGCTGGCCCACATGATCACCGCCGAGCACGGCAAGGTGTTCACTGACGCGCAAGGTGAGGTTACACGCGGCATTGACATCGTCGAATTCGCCACCGGCATCCCGCAGCTGCTCAAGGGTGACTTCACCGACCAGGTCTCGACCGGCATCGACAACTGGACCCTGCGCCAGCCTTTGGGCGTGGTCGCGGGCATCACGCCTTTCAACTTCCCCGTGATGGTGCCCATGTGGATGTTCCCGGTGGCCATTGCTGCAGGCAACACCTTCATCTTGAAGCCCAGCCCGACCGACCCGACCCCTTCGCTCTTTATGGCTGAGTTGCTGAAAAAAGCCGGTCTGCCCGACGGCGTGTTCAACGTGGTGCAAGGCGACAAGGAAGCCGTGGACGCGCTGTTGGAGCACCCCGACGTCAAAGCTATCAGCTTTGTGGGCTCCACACCGATTGCCAACTACATTTACGAGACCGGCGCGCACCACGGTAAACGCGTGCAGGCTTTGGGTGGGGCGAAGAACCACATGGTCGTCATGCCAGACGCCGACATCGACCAAGCGGTAGACGCCTTGATCGGTGCGGCCTACGGCTCGGCCGGTGAGCGCTGCATGGCGATTTCCGTGGCGGTGCTGGTCGGTGATGTGGCTGAAAGAATCATGCCCAAACTCATCGAGCGCACCAAAACCTTGAAGGTGCTCAACGGTGAAAACCTGGCCGCCGAGATGGGCCCCATCGTGACCGACGCGGCACGTCAGCGCATCAAGGGCTACATCGACGCCGGTGTGGCCGAAGGTGCGGAGTTGCTGGTCGACGGCCGCGCGTTTGATGGCTCCAAAGCCGGTGCCGGTTGTGACAACGGTTTCTGGCTGGGCGGCTCGCTGTTCGACAACGTGACCACCGACATGAAGATCTACAAGGAAGAGATTTTTGGCCCGGTGCTGTCGTGCGTGCGCGTGCCCGACTTTGCGACGGCAGTGCAGATCATTAACGACCACGAATTCGGCAACGGCGTCTCCTGCTTCACCCGCGACGGCAATGTGGCCCGCGAATTTTCGCGCCGCATCCAGGTGGGTATGGTCGGCATCAACGTGCCGATTCCGGTGCCCATGGCCTGGCACGGCTTTGGCGGCTGGAAGCGTTCGCTGTTTGGCGACATGCACGCCTATGGCGAAGAGGGTGTGCGTTTCTATACGAAGCAAAAGTCGATCATGCAGCGCTGGCCCGAGAGCATCGGCAAGGGTGCTGAGTTTGTGATGCCGACCAGCAAATAAACGCTTCGCCTGCGCTTTCACTGTCATTGCGATCGCAGCGCGACAATCGATGCGATTGTTGGGCTGTGCCGCACCCGGCTTGGGGCGTGCACAATCGGCGCCAGAGGAGAATAGCAGGATGAGCGACAACACCTTTGACTACATCATCATCGGCGCGGGCACGGCAGGGTGCTTGCTGGCCAACCGGCTGAGCGCCGACCCCAGCAAGAGGATCTTGCTGGTGGAGGCGGGCAAGAAAGACAATTACCACTGGGTGCACATACCGGTGGGGTACCTTTACTGCATCGGCAACCCGCGCACCGACTGGCTGTACCAGACGGAAGCGGCCGAGGGACTCAATGGCCGCAGCCTGCGCTACCCACGTGGCAAGGTACTGGGCGGCTGCTCCAGCATCAACGGCATGATTTACATGCGCGGCCAATCCCGCGACTATGACCAGTGGGCTCAGATCACGGGCGACGAGCAATGGCTTTGGCGCAACTGCCTGCCTGCTTTCAAGGCACACGAAAACCACCACAAATTGGACACACAGGCACCCGCCGAATTTGCCGAGCTGCATGGTCATGGCGGCGAATGGCGCATCGAGAAACAGCGCCTGCGTTGGGACGTGCTGGACGCCTTTGCCCATGCCGCCGAGCAAGCGGGCATACCCAAGACAACTGATTTCAACACCGGTAACAATGAGGGCGTGGGCTACTTTGAGGTCAACCAGAAAGACGGTTGGCGCTGGAACGCCTCCAAGGCCTTTTTGCGCCCCGCACAAGACCGCGCCAACCTGAGCATCTGGACCGAAACGCAGGTGCAACAACTGCAATTGGCCCCGCAGGCCGATGGTGCTTGGCGCTGCGTGGGGGCAGATCTGGTGCGACAAGGCCAAGCAGTGCGGGTAGAGGCTCGGGCCGAAGTGATCCTGAGCGCGGGCAGCATCGGCTCGGTGCAGATCTTGCAGCTCTCGGGCATCGGCCCGGCAGCACTGCTGCACAGCAAGGGCGTGCCCGTCAATGTGGACTTGCCGGGGGTAGGGTGCAATTTGCAAGACCATTTGCAAATCCGCTCGGTCTACAAAGTGCGCAACGCCACAACGCTCAACACCCTAGCGTCCAGCCTCTGGGGCAAAGCCATGATCGGGCTGGAATACGCCTTCAAGCGCACGGGCCCCATGAGCATGGCACCCAGCCAGCTGGGCGCCTTCACCAAGAGCGATCCGGCGCTGGCCTGGCCCAACATTCAGTACCACGTGCAACCGCTGAGCCTGGATGCCTTTGGTGAGCCGCTGCACAGCTTTCCGGCCATCACTGCCAGCGTGTGCAACCTCAACCCCAGCAGCCGCGGCACGGTGCAAATCAAGACACCCCGCTTTGAAGACGCCCCCGCGATCGCGCCCAACTACCTGTCCACAGACGAAGACCGTCAGGTGGCCGCCGACAGCCTGCGCGTGACGCGCCGCATCATGGCGCAAGACGCGATGAAGGCTTTTGCACCCGAAGAGTTCAAGCCCGGCGTGCAATACCAAACCGACGAAGAGCTGGCGAAGCTGGCCGGGGACATCGCCAGCACCATCTTTCACCCGGTGGGCACCACCCGCATGGGGCGCGACGACGACCCGATGGCGGTGGTCAATGCACGGCTGCAAGTGCGCGGCGTGGCCGGTTTGCGCGTGGTCGATGCGGGCGTCATGCCCACCATCACCAGCGGCAACACCAACAGTCCAACCCTGATGATTGCGGAAAAAGCGGCGCAGTGGATCGTTGAGGATGCGAAGCAGTGAACAATATGCAGCATACACAGAACCAAAATACACATGTTTTTCAGATTCGCATCAACCTGAGGGCAGGGATTTCCCCCAAATGGGGAAATCCCTGAGAAAAACGTGACGCGTGCTGACATACATTTCAATCACTCGATGCACAGCAGTACTTGCATCCTGAGGGCCGAGGAGACAACTCGAAACCCTGAGAATTCGAACATGAACCAACATCCGAACGAGGTGTGATTTTCCCAAGCGTCGTGCAAGCGACGCTTTTTTTTGGCCCCAGCCCAGGCCTTTACGAGACAACGACTGCTGCAAGCGGATGCCACAATCTGCCGGATGGAATTACTGATTGTTTCGCTGGCCTCACTGCTGGCAGGGCTGGTGGACTCGATCGTGGGCGGTGGCGGCTTGATCCTGATACCGGCTCTGTTTGCCACTTTTCCTCAAGCCCCTCCCGCCACCTTGCTTGGCACCAACAAAAGCGCTGCAATCTGGGGCACAGCCTTTGCCAGCATTCAATACAGCCGCAAAGTGGTGATGCCCTGGCGCTCCTTGCTGCCTGCGGCTGGGGCAGGTCTGGTGGGCTCACCCATTGGCGCTTGGGTGGTCACGCAAGTCGACCCCGGTTTGTTGCGAAAAATGCTGCCCATTCTGATGCTGGCGCTGCTTGTCTATACCTTGGCCAAAAAAGACATGGGCCGCCAACATGCGCCCCGTTTTGCAGGCAAGCAAGAGGCCTGGGTTGCCGCGGGCGTCGGCTTGACGATCGGTTTTTACGACGGCTTTTTTGGCCCAGGCACTGGCAGTTTTCTTGTCTTTGCCTATGTGTGGCTGCTGGGCTATGACTTTTTGAACGCTTCGGCTTCGGCCAAACTCATCAATGTCGCCACCAACTTTTCTGCGCTGGTCTTGTTTGCCATTCAAGGCCACGTCTGGTGGCATCTGGCCCTGGTCATGGCGGTGTCCAACATCGTGGGCAGTCTGATCGGCACCCGGCTGGCACTGAAACACGGCGCTGGCTTTGTGCGCCAAGTGTTCATCTTGGTGGTGCTGGCCTTGATCTGCAAAACCAGTTACGACACCTGGCTGCGCTGACGCTCTTTCAGCGCAAACGCCACTTGATCTGGCCGGCGTATTGCGCCAGCGCCACCCCCAAGAGGGTCACGCCGGCCCCGGCGATCTTGATCCAACTGTAATGCTCGCCCGACAAGGCCCAGGCAAACAAGCCGGCCATGGGCGGCATGAGGTACATCAGGGGGGCCGAGCGGGCCACGCCTCGGACGGTGTTGATCCAGCCCCAGGCCAGCCAGCCAATGAAGGCCGACAC
Organism: Comamonadaceae bacterium; assembly: GCA_027488215.1. GTDB lineage: Bacteria > Pseudomonadota > Gammaproteobacteria > Burkholderiales > Burkholderiaceae_C > Limnohabitans_A. The sequence continues at coordinate 9,311 of JAIYCB010000053.1, read as the reverse complement.
CAAAATGGACCAGAACAAACCCACCCAGGCCCAAAAATCGAGCGCGGCCCAGTTCGCTGCCATGCCCGCAGGCACCGACAACAGCATCACCGGCAAGCCCCCGAGCAAGGTGGCATAGCCCATGGTCAGCACCGGACCGTGCTTCTCCATGACCGGCTTGACCGCCACGGTGTAATAAGAAAAGAAAGCGGCAGCGACCAGCAAGACCAGATCACCACCACCTGCGCGCCAATTACCGCCCAGCAGCTTATCGGACAGGAACATCAAAATCCCGCCAAAAGCCAACGTCACTCCGGCCATTTGCGCCCCGGTCAACCGCTCCAGACCTTGGATGCGCAAGATCAACAGGGTCAGTATTGGCCCACATGCCAGGATGACCGAGCTGGAAAACGCGGTGGACCAGTGGATGCCGTAGGTGACCAGCCCCACATGCACGGAATGGCCAAGAAACCCCAGCCAGGCCATCTGCATCCAGTCCTTGCGAGGCAATGGAGGCAGCCATCGGCCAAAGCGCCAGCGCAACAGCAAAAGCGCACACAACGGCATGACCAGGTAGCGCGCCCAAAGGAAGCCCCCAGGCGTGATCAAGTGGAACAAGTACTTTTGCAGGGTGAAGTTGCCGCCCCAGATGACAATCAACACCAGGGCAACGGCCAGGGCGAGTTGATCGTGGGGATGCTGCGAAGCACGTTCTGGCATAAAAGGCATTGTGCGACCACTCACCCACACAACATGTCACGCTCGCAGCAAGCCATCAGTCTTACACCACCACGGGCACACGCTGTGCCAGCGCGCACATCAGCTCATAACCCACGGTGCCCGCCGCTTGCGCCACTTCATCGATGCTGAGCACCGCACCCTGGGCCGATTGCCCCCAGAGCGTGACGGTGCTGCCCACGCCTGCATCGGGAAAGGGGCTCAAGTCCACAGTCAGCATGTCCATGCTGACTCGGCCCACCGTGCGTCCACGCTCTCCATCCACCAACACCGGCGTGCCCGTGGGGCAAATGCGCGGGTAACCATCGGCATAGCCGCAAGCCACCACGCCAATGCGCATGGCTTGGTCAGCGACAAAACGAGAACCGTAGCCCACACAGTCGCCCGCTTGCAAGTGTTGGATACCGATGATTTTCGCATTCAGGCTCATCGCGGGTTGCAGGCCCCAGTGCGCAGCGCTGTGTTCTGGAAAATCGGGCGAGCTGCCATAGACGGCGATGCCTGGGCGAATCCAGTCGGCTCTCACGGCCGCCTCATGCGCATGGCGCAAGGTGGCCGCGCTGTTGCTCGCACTGCGCTCACCGGGCAGGTCGCAGGTGGCTTCTTCAAAGCGGGCCATCTGATCAGCGATGCCTTTAGGGCCATCAGCGTCGCTGAAGTGCGTCATGAGCGAGATTTCGTCCACCTGTGGCAAGGCGTTCAGGCGCGTCCAAGCCGAGCGAAAGCGCTGGGGCGCAAAGCCCAGCCGGTTCATGCCCGAATTCATCTTGAGGAACACCCGGTGCGGTTCGTGCGTTTTGTGGTGCGCCAGCATGTCGATTTGCTCGTCGCAATGCACCGTGTGCCACAGGTGCAGGCGAGAGCACAGCTCCAAGTCGCGCGCCTCAAAAACGCCTTCGAGCAGCAAAATCGGCCCACGCCAGCCCAGGGCGCGCACGCGTTCAGCCTCGGCCAAGTCCAACAGGGCAAAGCCATCAGCCCCGCGCAAACCTTCAAACACCCGCTCGATGCCGTGTCCGTAGGCATTGGCCTTGACCACCGCCCAAGCTTGTGCATCGGGTGCGGCCTGACGGGCACGGGCCAGATTGTGGCGCAAGGCGGGTGTGTGGATGGTGGCCTGGATAGGACGGGGCATGAAACGCCTGCAATCGATGATTGAAAAGGCCAAGTGTGCCAGCAATCGTGCACCGCGCTCGGACGGGCTCGGACCTGTTTTTGCATCGGGAATAGCCGCCCATTCCCCACGCCGAAAGGGGTTTGCAAATGCTTTACACTGGCGCGCTGCCCGACGCTCCCACGCATTTCGCCACCGGGATTTCAGGCCCGCCGGACCCTTCAGATTCATGGAAGTTTTTGAGTTTTTGATGCCCATCTTCACCGAATACGGCTATTTGGCCGTGTTCGTGATGCTTTTGATCTGCGGCTTTGGTGTTCCCGTTCCTGAAGATGTAACCTTGGTCACGGGCGGCGTGATTGCGGGCTTGGGCCACGCCGATGTGCACACCATGTTTGCTGTGGGCATGGCCGGCGTCATGGTCGGTGACGGCCTGATGTTCACCCTGGGCCGCTTGTACGGCGAGCGCATCTCGCAACTGCCTGGTTTTCGCAAAGTCCTGACACCCGAGCGCTTTGCGAGCGCCCAAGATGCCTTCCAGAAATATGGCAAGTGGGTCATGTTCGTGGCCCGCTTTTTGCCAGGTTTGCGCACCCCGGTGTTTTTTTCGGCGGGCATGAGCCACCGCGTGAGCTTTGCCACCTGGTTTTTCATGGATGGTTTTGCCGCCTTGATCAGCGTGCCGATTTGGGTGTATCTGGGTTACTTTGGCGCGCAAAACTGGGACTGGATGTTTGGCGTGCTGCGCCAGTTCCAGCATGGGATTTTTGCCCTACTGGGCATCGGCTTGGTATGGCTGGGCTGGCGCTGGTGGCGCAAGCGCCAAGCTGCCGCGGTCACCAAAGCCTCTGGCGACGCTTCCTGATCCGCCCAACATGGGCCACACCTCTTCCAAAAGCCTGGCGGTCGCAGGGCTCCTGCTCAATGCCTTTGTCTGGGGCGTGTGCTGGTGGCCTTTCAAACAACTCGAAGCCCAAGGCTTGCACCCGCTTTGGGCCACCGCACTGGTCTACGCCTTCGTTTTTGTGTCCATCGCCTTGTGGCTGTGGCGCAGCGGACAACTGACCAGCTGGCGCGGCCACCCCGGGCTGTGGCTCTTGCTGCTGGCCTCGGGCCTGACCAATGTGGGCTTCAACTGGGCCGTGACGGTGGGCGACGTGGTGCGTGTGGTGCTGCTGTTTTATTTGATGCCCGCATGGTCGGTGCTGGTGGCCTGGTGGTTGCTGGGTGAAAAACCCACCCCCATGGCCTTGCTGCGCTTGCTGCTGGCGCTGGTCGGTTTGTTCATCGTGCTCAAAACCCCCGAAACGCCGTGGCCCATGCCAGATAGCCTGGCCGATGCGCTGGCGCTGATGGGGGGCCTGACTTTTGCCATCACCAACGCCTTGCTGCTCAAACTCAAGGACAGCCCCAGCGCATCGCGCACCCTGGCCATGTTTGGGGGCGGCGCGGTCATGGCCACGCTGGCGGCATTCGCGGGATTGGCCACAGGGGTGGTGGCCATCGGTGCAGCCCCCACTTGGAGCTGGCTGCCCCTGGTGGCCTTGCTGAGCGTCTCGTTTTTGTTGGGCAACTTGGCATTGCAATACGGCGCTGCCCGCCTGGCCGCCCACACCACGGCCTTGGTCATGCTGTCCGAGGTGCTGTTTGCCAGCGTGTCGTCGGTGTTGCTGGGTGCCTCCAGCTGGGACAGCCGCACCCTGATCGGCGGGACCTTGATCTTGCTGGCGGCTTTGCTGTCCATCGTGGGGCCGAGCCATAAGACCCATTGAGTCGACACAAACTGGCATGATGCTGGCCAGACAAATCAACTCCGGAGAGTGCCCCATGAGCCTGTACGACCTTGAAGCCCAAAGCATCGACCACCAAACCGTGCCCCTGTCGCGCTACAAAGGTCAGGTGATGTTGATCGTCAACACCGCCAGCGCCTGCGGCTTCACGCCCCAATTCGCCGGCCTGGAAAAACTGCACCAGCAATACGGCGCACAAGGGCTTGCCGTGTTGGGCTTTCCGTGCAACCAGTTCGCCAGCCAGGATCCGGGTGACGACGCTCAAATTGCCAACTTCTGTCAGAAGAACTACGGCGTGAGCTTTCAGATGATGGGCAAGATCAAAGTGAACGGCGACGGTGCCCACCCCCTGTACCAGTGGCTCACCGCAGAGGCCCCCGGCATTTTGGGCAGCAAGGCCATCAAGTGGAACTTCACCAAGTTTTTGGTGGGACGCGACGGCCGCGTGATCAAGCGCTATGCGCCACAGGACGCGCCCGACAAGATCGCCAAGGACATTGAGGCGGCTCTGGCGGCTTGAGCCACAGCCCAAGCTGGGCCTGCGCCAACTCGGGCCTGAGCTCCTTCAGGCCTGCCAAGTCAGCACGACCAACCACAGCAACATCGCCACGCCACCCCACACCAGCACCCGTGTGCGCAGGCGCAACACTTCCACGGTGCTGACCAAGCGCGCGTTTTGTTCGGCCAACTCGGCCAGGGTTTCAGTCAGTTCGCGCTGGGTCTGGGCTTGTCGCTCGATCTGGCCTTGCGCGGCGATCAAGGCGTTTTTGAGTTCACCCAAGCTGGGCACCGCACTCACGGGAGTGGTCGTGGCAGGAGTACCTGCTTGATCGGAAGGTTGAGCGGGTTGACGGTCCATCAGCTTGCGTGCGGCCTTGAGCACCGAAGGAGCGTGTTCGATCACATCGCCCCAGGGAATCACTTTGAGCGCCATCAACCAAGGTATCGCCATCGTATTGTCCTTTGTATGCGCTTTGCAAGCGCACTCTGCCTTACAGCGCGGAATACTAACTCTTTGGGCATTTTGGTGTGTCAGGGCGGGGGCCTTGCCGGATTGGCGAAAGGACTTTGCTGATGCGATCAGAAAGTACTGGCCAGCGCCTCGTCCAGCAACTCCACCCAATGACGCACCGGCAGGCCGCTGCCGCTTTGCAGGTGGGTGATACAGCCGATGTTGGCGCTCAGCACGCCTTGGGGTTCCAGCGCATACAGGTGGCCAAGCTTGCGGTCGCGCAGTTGTTTGGACAGCGCGGGGTTGAGCACGCTGTAGGTGCCCGCCGAGCCGCAGCACAGGTGCGACTCATTGACCGTGACTTTGATCTGGAAGCCCAAATCTCCCAAGTGCTTTTCGACACCGCCTTTGAGTTGCTGGCCGTGTTGCAGCGTGCAGGGCGGGTGGTAGGCCTGCAGGCCTGCGGCTTGCAGGGCTTCGGGCTTGAGCTTGTCTTTGAGCAGCGGCACCAGCTCGGGCAGCAGCTCGCTCAGGTCACGGGTCAGTGCACCGATGCGGGCGGCTTTGTCGGCGTACTGCGGGTCGTCTTTGAGCACATGGCCGTAGTCCTTGACCATCACGCCGCAGCCGGAAGCGTTCATCACGATGGCTTCGACGTCGCCGCTCTCGACCATCGGCCACCAGGCGTCGATGTTGGCGCGCATGTGGTCTTTGCCGCCATCGTGGTCGTTGAGGTGGAACTTCACGGCGCCGCAGCAACCGGCTTTGGAGGCGGTCACGGTCTGGATGCCTGCGGCGTCCAGCACGCGGGCGGTGGCGGTGTTGATGTTGGGGCTCATGCTCGGCTGCACGCAACCGGCCAGCATCAGCACCTTGCGCGCATGAGTGCGGGTAGGCCAAGCCCCGGCATCTTGCGGTGCGGGCACTTTGGCTTTCAGGCTATCGGGCAGCAGGCCGCGCACCATCTGGCCCATCTTCATGGCGGGGGAGAACAGGGGCGAAGGCAGGCCCTCTTTGAGGGCCCAGCGCACCAATTTTTCACTGGCGGGGCGCTCGACTTTGGCATCCACCAGTTTGCGGCCGATGTCCACCAGGTGGCCGTATTGCACGCCGCTGGGGCAAGTGCTTTCGCAGTTGCGGCAGGTGAGGCACCGGTCCAGGTGCATCTGGGTTTTGCGGGTGGGCGTTTCGCCTTCGAGCACCTGCTTCATCAAATAGATGCGGCCACGCGGGCCATCCAGCTCGTCGCCCAACAGCTGGTAGGTGGGGCAAGTGGCGGTGCAAAAGCCACAGTGCACGCACTTGCGCAGGATGGCTTCGGCCGCCAAACCGTCGGGTGTGTTTTGGTACTCGGGGGCGAGATTGGTTTGCATGACGAATCGCCTCAGAGGGGGTGCAAGCGACCGGTGGCGAAGACGCCCTTCGGGTCGAACTGTTTTTGCAATTGTTGCTGGATGCGTTGTTGCACGGCATCCAACGGGGTGTTCACACCGGCGGCTTTGTCCACCTGAGCGTGCGCGGCGCTGCCACGGAACAAGGTGGCATGGCCACCGACCGATTGCGCCCGTTCACGCAAAGCCTCTGCGGCCGAGGCCGGGGCCCACAGCCAGCGCTGCGCGCCTTGCCACTCGATGTAGGGCGAAGGATGTTCCAAACCGGGCATCTCCAGCACTGGTGCAGTTTGGGGCACCGACAAACGCCACAAACACGCGTCGGAAGAGGGCGCATCGAAGAACTGCAGTATTTGCTCGCCACTGGCACGCCAGTCTTGCGCGGCTTCTGCGTTGTCCATGACAGTGACTTGGGCACCTTGCGCCACGGCATCTGCCATCATGCGGGTCGTGGCCGACTGCACCGCCGCCACCGCACCGCGCAGCCGAACAAACAAATAGTCCGCCACGGGTTGGGCCGTGGTGTCCCTCACCCAGGCACTGGCGTTCAGGGGCAGAGGCTGACCGCCCCAGCGGTGCAACAAATCCAATGCCGTTTTTTGCGGCAACCCCGCGCACATCAGCGTGGCTTCGGCCGGGGCCACAGGCAAAACTTTCAAGCTGACTTCGGTGATCAGGCCCAGCGTGCCCCAGCTGCCCGCCATCAGGCGGCTCACGTCGTAACCCGCCACGTTTTTCATGACCTGACCACCAAAGGTCAGGTGCTCGCCCAAACCGTTGATGAAGCGGGCGCCCAAGACAAAGTCGCGCACAGCGCCAGCAGTGGCGCGGGCAGGGCCGCTCAGGCCAGCGGCCACCATGCCGCCCACGGTGGCACCCTCGCCAAAGTGCGGCGGCTCAAACGCCAGGCACTGGCCTTTTTCGGCCAAAGCGGCTTCCAGCTCGGCCAGCGGCGTGCCGCAGCGCACCGTGACCACCAACTCGCTGGGCTCATAGCTCACGATGCCTTGGTAAGCCCGTGTGTCGAGCACCTCCCCCGTGAGGCTTTGGCCCCAAAAGTCTTTGGTGCCGCCACCGCGCAAGCGCAAAATGCGGCCATCCGAAGCGGCCTGGCGCACGGCGTCGATGAGGGAATTGAGTTGAGCTTCCATGGGCCAAGATGTTAACCCCCGGCCTTCAGGGACTGTGTGAATTTTTTGAACGATGGGGTTGTGGGAAATTGAGCGACTCAGGTCCGATAAACATTCACCGGCAATCCCGCCACCTCCACCCGCGTCGCAAACACACACCCTGCGCCCGGGTACTGCGCCAGCTCTTGCGCGCTGCGGCCCTGGCGGGAGGTGGTGATGAACAGGGTTTTGCGGTCCAGCCCGCCAAAGCAGGGCATGGTCGGACAGGGCACTGGGGTGCGCACTTCGGCCAGCACTCGGCCTGCGGGTGACAGGCGCAGCAGGCGCTGGCCTTCGTATTGGGCCGACCAGTAGCAACCTTCGCTGTCCACGGCGGCACCGTCGGGGCGGCCGCCGTACTGGTGCGCATTCGGCATCCCGCTGCCCCAAACCCAGCCAGCGGGCTTGGGCGTCATTTGGTAGAACACCCGCCCCCCGCTCAGTTGGCCAGTGGCCGCATCAAAGTCAAACGCACGCACCTGGTGCGCAGCGGTGTCGGCCCAATAGGCAGTGCGGCCGTTGGGTGACCAGGCCAAGCCGTTGGCCGTCACCACGCCGCCTTGCATGGCGTGCAGGCCTTGACCGTCCAACATGTACAGCGCGCCCAGCGCCTGGTCTTTCGGCTCGTACAGGCTGCCTGCCCAAAATCGGCCTTGCGGGTCGCACTTGCCGTCGTTGAATCTCAGTTTGCCCGTGTCGTACGGTGCAGCGGCCAAGCGTTGCAGCGGGCCGCCCCATGCAAGCGCCAGATAAATGCCATCGCGCAGGGCCATAACCAGGCCACCCCCTTGCACAGGTGCAATGCAGCCCGGCTCTTGCGGCAGGGGCCAGTACTCCACCAGGCCTTGGGCGTGAAGGCTCTGAACCGCCACGCGCGCAATGCGCTGCCCGGGGGTATCCACCCAATACAGGTGCTGCTCTTGCGGGTGCCAAAACGGCGATTCGCCCAAGCTATCGGGCTCGGTCGTGATGGCGTCCCAAGTGGGTGAAGACAAGGCGGGTGCGTGCATGCAATCCATTGTGCCCGAGCCCACACCCAAAGAAACAGCCCGCAGGGCCTGAACGCTGCGGGCTGATGAGGGGGTGGCTTTCGCCACCACTTGCAATGAAACTTGTCTTATCTGGCTTTTAGCCGTGGTAAGCCGACTCGCCGTGCGATGCGATGTCCAGACCTTCGCGCTCTTCTTCTTCGGTGACGCGCAGACCAATGGTCAGGTCAACGATCTTGAAGGCAACCACCGAGACCACGCCAGACCACACAATGGTCAGCAGCACGGCCTTGGCCTGGGTCCACACTTGCGCAGCGATGGAGTAGGCATCGGGGGCAATCATGGCCACCGTGACCCAGTCACCCACGGCGCTGGGGCCACCCAAAGCGGGCGAGTTGAACACACCGGTCAACAAGGCGCCAACGATACCGCCCACACCATGCACACCGAACACGTCCAACGAGTCGTCGGCACCGAGCATCTTTTTAAGGCCGTTCACACCCCACAGGCAAGCAAAGCCCGCCACGATGCCGATGACCAAACCACCGCCAATGCCCACGTTGCCCGCAGCAGGCGTGATGGCCACCAAACCTGCTACAGCACCCGAAGCAGCACCCAACATGGAAGCCTTGCCGCGCATCAGCGCTTCACCCACGCACCAGGCCAGCACAGCACCGGCTGTCGCAACCAAGGTGTTGATGAAGGCGAGCGCCGCGAAACCGTTGGCTTCCAGAGCCGAGCCCGCGTTGAAGCCGAACCAACCCACCCACAGCAAGGACGCACCCACCATGGTCAAAGTCAGGCTGTGTGGGGCCATGGCTTCACGGCCATAACCCACGCGCTTGCCCACCATGAAGGCACCGACCAAGCCTGCGACAGCGGCGTTGATGTGCACCACAGTACCGCCCGCGAAGTCCAGCGCACCCCACTGCCAGATCAGACCGGCTTTGGACGTCATTTCATCGGCCACTTCTTTGGCGGTGTAAGCGTCAGGGCCCATCCAGAACCAGACCATGTGCGCCACAGGAAGGTAGCTGAAGGTGAACCACAGCACCATGAAGGCCAGCACAGCAGAGAACTTGATGCGCTCGGCGAATGCACCCACGATCAGTGCGCAAGTGATGCCTGCGAACGTGGCCTGGAAAGCTGCGAACGTGATCTCAGGAATGACCACACCCTTGCTGAAGGT
>JAIYCB010000009.1 GCA_027488215.1 Comamonadaceae bacterium | reverse complement strand
GTCATCCTGGCGCAAGACGAATTCATCAAACCCAGCACCACAGTGGAAACACTGGGCGGCCTCAAAGCTTCGTTTGAACAACTGGGCGCGATGGGCTTTGACGCGGTGGCTTTGCAGCGCTACCCGCAGGTCGAGCGCATCCACCACGTGCACCACGCGGGCAACTCTTCGGGCATTGTGGACGGCGCAGCGGCGGTGCTGATCGGCTCTGAAGCTGCTGGCAAAACCCACGGCCTCACGCCGCGTGCCCGCATCGTGTCGGTGGCCTTGTCCGGCGCTGATCCGACCATCATGCTCACGGGCCCCATGCCCGCTGCCCGCAAGGCGCTGGCCAAGGCGGGGCTGACGATTGATCAGATCGATTTGTTTGAGGTGAACGAAGCCTTTGCCGCCGTGCCCATGAAGTTCATGCAAGAGATGGGCGTGCCGCACGACAAGGTCAACGTCAACGGTGGCGCGATTGCCATGGGCCACCCGCTGGGGGCCACGGGCGCGATGATTTTGGGCATCCTGATCGACGAATTGCACCGCCGCAAGCTGCGCTACGGCTTGGCCACTTTGTGTGTGGGCGGCGGCATGGGCATCGCCACGATTGTGGAGCGGGTGTGAAGCCTGTAGTCGAAATTCATTTGGTCATTGCGAGGAGCAGCCTTCAGCCGCGAGGAGCGAAGCGACGTGGCGGGACGTGGCAATCCAGCGATGTCATTGCGAGCGAAGCGTGGCAATCCAGCTGCGACGCTCATTCCAGACGTGGATTGCCGCGCTTCGCTCGCAATGACGGAAATACATCGCTCGCAATGACAGCAACAAGGCGCTCGCAATGACGTATCCCCCAATCTCTGATGGAGACAGAATATGATTTTGAAAACACTGCGTTACGAACTGGCAGACGGCATCGCCACCATCACCTTTGACGAGCAGGGCTCGCCGGTCAACACCATGTGCCTGCAATGGCAGGCCGACCTGACTCAGGTAGCCGAACAGGTGGCCAAAGACAAGGCGTCTTTAAAAGGGATCATCTTGGCCTCGGCCAAGTCCACCTTTTTTGCAGGGGCCGACCTGAAAGGCGTGATGCGCTCGCAAGCCTCGGACGGCCCGCGTGTCTTTGTGGAGATTGAAGGCATCAAGAAAGCTTTCCGCACCATCGAGACGTTGGGCGTGCCGGTGGTCAGCTTCCTCAATGGCACGGCGCTGGGCGGAGGCTGGGAAGTGGCGCTGATCGGCCATCACCGCATCGCCACGGCCAACCCCAAAACGCAATTTGGCCTGCCCGAAGTCACGCTGGGCTTGATTCCCGGTGGCGGCGGCATCACCAAGATGACACGCCAGTTGGGCCTGCTGGCCGCGCAGCCCTATGTGCTGGAAAGCAAACTCTTTGGCCCCGAAGAAGCGCAAAAGTTGGGCCTGGTGCACGAGATCGTGGCCAGCGACGACCAGCTGCGCCCCCGCGCATTGGCGCACATCGCGGCCAGCCAAGGCCAGCCCGAAGCGGCTCAGCACCTGTGGGACCGCAAGGACTACAAAATGCCTGGCGGCACGCCGAGTAACCCCAAGATTGCGGGCATGTTGAGCGTGGCCCCTGCAGTGCTCAAGCAAAAAACACGCGGCCTCTACCCCGCACCCGAAGCGGCGCTGGCCGCCATGGTCGAAGGTGCGATGGTGGACTTTGACACCGCCATGCGCATCGAAAGCCGTTACTTGGCTGGCCTCATGACCAGTCAGGTGGCGCGCAACATGATCAACACCTTCTTCTTCAACATGAACAGCATCAAGGGTGGCCAAAGCCGCCCCAAGGCTGCGCCGCGCTACAAGCCCCAAAAGGTGGGTATATTGGGCGCGGGCATGATGGGCTCGGGCATCGCGTACGCACAAGCCAGCAAAGGCATCGCCACCGTGCTCAAAGACGTGAGCGTTGAAGCCGCTGAAAAAGGCAAGGCCTACAGCCACAAGCTCACGCAAAAGCGCGTGGACAAAGGCCGCATGACGGTGGACAAACAAGCGGCCTTGTTGTCACTGATCCAGCCCACGGCCAGTGCGCAAGACCTCAAGGGCTGCGACCTGATCATCGAAGCCGTGTTTGAAAACCGCGAACTCAAGGCCCGGGTCACGCAGGAGGCCGAGCCCATGCTGGCCGAAGGCGGCTTCTTTGCCAGCAACACCTCCACCTTGCCCATCAGCGGCCTGGCCACGGCCAGCGCCAAGCCCGAGAAATTCGTGGGCATCCACTTCTTCAGCCCCGTCGACAAGATGCAGCTGGTGGAGATCATTCGCGGCGCGCAGACCGACGACGAAACCATCGCCCGTGCGTATGACTACGTGCAGGCGCTGGGCAAGCTGCCGATTGTGGTGAACGACTCGCGCGGCTTTTACACCAGCCGCACCTTTGGCACCTTTGTGATGGAAGGCGCGGCCATGCTGGGCGAGGGCATCCCCGCCCCCGTGATCGAAAACCTGGCCATGCAAGTGGGCATGCCGGTCGGCCCGCTGGCGGTGTTGGACGAAACGGCGCTGTCGTTGTCGGTGCATGTGCTGGACCAAACCCGCGAAGACTTTGCCAAAGAAGGCAAAACCCACACCGCCACGCCCGGCGAGCTGTTGGTCGAGCGCATGGTCAAAGAACTCAAGCGCCCCGGCCGCGCCGCTGGTGGTGGCTTTTACGACTACCCCACAGGCCAAAAGAAAGTGCTGTGGCCTGAGCTGAAAACCCGCTTTGAAAAAGCCGACGTGGTCTATAGCCAACAAGACATCAAAGACCGACTGCTGTACCGCCAGGCGGTGGAGACCGCCCGCTGCCTGCAAGAAGGCGTGCTGACCTCGGTGCACGACGGCAACATCGGCTCGATCTTCGGCATCGGCTTTCCGGCCTGGACGGGTGGCGCGCTGCAGTTCATCTATGGCCAGGGCGTGGAGGCGTTTGCCAAGCGCTGCGCGGAACTGGCCGCGAAGTATGGCGCGGGCTTTGTGCTGACAGCGGAAGTGATGGCCAGCTTGAAGCAGCATCAGCCGGTGTATTGATGTGCAGGCCCGAAGGGGCTAGCAAGAAAAAACGCAATGCCCTGGTGTCGATGGGTTGCGTTTTTAAAATCAAACCGCTTTGACCCGCACCCCACCAATCACCCCCGCCACCAGCAGCGCAATGCCCGCCAGCGTGAGGGGCTCGGGCCACTGGCCGCGCAGCCAGAAGGTGTAGCCTAAAGCGGCCAGGGTTTCGAACACGATGAGTTGGCCTGCTAAGGCGGTGGGCAGGCGCTGGCTGGCGGCGTTCCAGCACAGGGTGCCCAGCCACGAGGCGAACAGCGCGATGGCCATCATGAGGCCGATGAATTCAAGGGGACGCGGTCCCAGGGGCATGGGCAGTGGGTTGTTCGTGGTGCTGCTCCACAGCCAGAAAGCGGCGTAACCCAGCAGGGCCAAGGGCAGCGTGGCGATGCCTTGCGCGGTGGCCCACACGCGTGGGTTGCGGTCGGGGTGGCCCCGCAGCCAGTCGGCGTTTTTGAGGGGGTACCAAGTCCAGCAGACCATCGCGCCCACGGCCAGTGCCGCACCGGTGATGTAGCGGCCGGTGTCACCCTGCGGGTTTTGCAGCAGGTCAGTCCATTCGACATGGTTGACGCAGGCGATGCCGAGCAAGATCAGCGCCAAAGGCGGGGCCAGTTGGCGCCACGGAAAGCGCCCGTCGCGCTGGTGGTTGAGCAAGTTGGCTGCGACCGCAATCACCACCGGCAGCGTGCCAATGATCATGGTGGGCAGCGCACCGCCCGCACGCTGGATGGCGCTGGAGAGGAGCAAGTAATACAGCACATTGCCAATGGCAGCGAGCTTGAGCGCGGTCAGCCAGTCCGCGCGTGACAAGCGCTTGATTTCGGCACGATCCACAAAGGCCAGGGGCAGCGCGATCAGGCCAAAAGCCAGGTAGCGACCAAAGGTGTGCAGCGCGGCGGGGTATTCGGGCAGCATGAGCGGGCCGACAAACACCAGGCCCCACATCATGCCGGCGGCCAATGAAAAGAAGATGCCGCCCCAGAGGGTGTTTGCGTTGTTGGGCATGTCTTGAGAAAGATGAGGGGTCAGGCGCGCCAAGCGGGCAGTTGCCAGTTGCGCCAAAGTGCCAGAGCGCGCAGGCCCACGGTGAGCAAGAGGCAAGCCAGTAAGGCCACCCAGCCGGGTGCGTCGATGGACCAGAGGGCCACATAAGTCCATCCGCCAGCAAAGGCGCAGACCGCATACGGACGGTGGTCTTTGAAATCGGTGGGGATTTCGTTGCACACCATGTCGCGCAGCACACCGCCAAACACACCGGTGATCAGCCCCATGAGAACGGCCACAACCGGTGGCATGTTCGCCAGCAGTGCGTGGTGCACCCCTGTGGCGGTGAACAGCCCTAAGCCCAGCGCGTCGGGCCAGAGGATGGCTTTTTCAGTCACTTCAAAATGGCGCTGGCGCATGAAGACCATGGCCAGTACGCACAGGGCCAAAACACCCCAGAGCATTTCGGTGTGTTGCACCCAAAAGAAGGGGCGCTGGTCGAGCAGCAAGTCGCGAAGCGTGCCGCCACCAAACGCGGCCAAAAAAGCCACCACACACACGCCCACTGCATCCAGCCGTTTGCGTGCCGCCTCCATCAGGCCCGACAGGGCAAAAGCTGCGGTGGCTGACAACTCGACCAGCAGGCGAAGGGTGTCTCCCCAGGATTGAATGGCATACATGCCAAGGATTATCAGGCCAGCCAGACTTGCCGATAGCGCCCTTGCGCGTCGTGGTCCTGGGTTTGTTTGGCGGGGTTGAAGCGTCGGCCCACACGCGGGTCGGTGCCACGTCCGCTCACATACAGCCAGTTGCCTTGGTTGCTGCTCACATCAAAGTCCACCAGTTGCGATTCGAACCAGGCCGCGCCTGCGCGCCAGTCGCAAGACAGGTCGTGCACCAAAAAGCTCGCCACGATTTGGCGCATGCGGTTGGAGGTAAAACCCGTGGCGGCCAGCTCGCGCATGCCGGCGTCGACGATGGGCTCGCCGGTTTGGCCTTGGCACCAGCGTGCAAAGTCTTTGGGAAAGTGCGAGGGCTTGGGCAAGTTCGACAAACCCCTCGCGGCATAAAGCTGCGGGCCGTGTTGCAGGTGCAGCATGCGGAAGTTGTCGCGCCACAGCAGCTCAAACCAAAGCCAATAGGTGCCGTCGTTGCTGCCATGCTTTTGCTCATAGGCCTGCAGTTCTGACCAAATGCGGCGGGCCGACACCGCGCCCGTGGCCAACCAGGGCGACCAGTGGCTGCTGGTGTGCTGGCCTTGCAGGGCGTTGCGGGTTTGTTTGTAGCGGTCGGGCCAAGGCGGTGTGAGGTAGCTTTGCAGGTGAGCCAAAGCGCTGGTTTCGCCACCTCGGCACGCGTCTTGGGTGTACGGAAAGTTTGACCGTGCGTGCGCCTCGTTTTGCGTGTGGGCTTGCAGCAGTGTGAAGGGGTCCTTGGTCCAGCCGGACAAGGCGGTCAAGTTGTCACTTGGCGGTGCAGGCAGTTGGGTCGGAGCAGGCAGCGGTGCCAGCGGTTTGAGCCGCGCCGACTCGATGCGCTGGCGAAACTCGGTGAAGACCTGCGGCATGTTTTCTGGTGCAAAGGGCAGGGCGTCGGGCTCGATCAGGCTGGACTGCCACAAGGTTTTGACATTGAGGCCTGCGTTGATCAGTGCTTGCACCTGAGCTTCTTCTTCGGGCGCGGCGATGTCTTCGCAAAAGATGGTGTCGGCTTGCACCCGTTGTGCGCAGGCGGGCAGCACATCGGCCACGGGGCCATGCAGCAACACCAGGCGCTGGCCCAGTGCCTGCAGAGAGGCTTGCAGGTCTAGCAGCGTGTCGGCCACAAAACGCCTGCGGTGCGAGCCCATGCGGCGAAAGCCCCAGGCGGTCGGCTCGTCTTGCACGGGTTCGTGCACAAAGACCAGCAGCAGGGCTTGCTGGTGCGCTTGCGCGTGGGCCATGGCTAGCTGGAGCGCGCGTTGGTCGTGCAAGCGCAAGTCGTTTCGAAACCAGAAAAGGGTGCTGCGCATGTCTTAAAAGTCAAAGCCCAGCTGGGCGCTGGGTGGGGTGTGGGAGGGGGATGACTTGCCCGACTTTCGGCGGCCTGTCTTGGGGGAGTCCGAGTCGCGGGTGAACACGTCGCGTTGCTGGCCCGTGCCATGTTTGCGCGAGGCGTGTTTGTCGACGATGGCTTTTTTGCCGGCCTTCACACCGGGCTCGGCGCGGCGCGCGTGCAGGGCGGCTTTGGCGGTGCGCGTGGCCTCGGCCAGGTCCACCACGGGCAGGGGGATGTCGGCGTCTGGCCCGTTGCCCACGCTCAAGCCGCAGTGACGTTGTACCTCGGGCGGCATGAGCCAGGGCTCAAACAGCCAGGTGTCGGGCACACGCCGCATGTGCGGCAACCAGCGGCGCACAAAGATGCCTTTGGGGTCGTGGTCTTGCGCTTGTTTGATCGGGTTGTAAACCCGCGTGGTGTTGATGCCGGTGGTGCCCGATTGCATTTGCAGCTGGCTCCAGTGGATGCCGGGTTCGTAGTCCAGAAACTGCGTGGCCAGCCAGTGGCCCACGGGCCGCCAATCGAGCCACAGCGGATAGGCCGCCACCGACACCAGCATGGCCCGCATGCGAAAGTTCAGCCACCCTGTCTGGTGCAGCATGACCACACAAGCGTCCACCATGGGCCATCCGGTGCGGGCCGAGGTGAGGGCCGCAAAGTGCGCGTCATTCCAGCCGTCTTCACGCAGGCCGTCGTAACCCCGGTGCATGTTGCGCCACTCGATTTCGGGCTCGCTTTCGAGCTTTTGGATGAAGTGGCAATGCCAATACAAACGGCTGATGAAGCCGATCAGCCCGGCGCGGTGCCGACTGGCTTGCGGAGGCAGGGCATCGAGCGCAGCGCGGGTGCTTTGCACCACCTCGCGCATGCTGATGCAGCCATAGGCCAGGTAGGCCGAAATGCGCGAACAGGCCGTGGGCGATGACAGCGGCGAAGAGATACCGCCCCGGTAACCCATCGCCCGTGCATCCAAAAAGCTGTGCAAGGTTTCCAAGCCCAAGCGGCGGCCACCGCGCTGGCGCTCAGTGGGGTTGTGCTGCAAGCCAGGGGGTGCACGCATGATTTCGAGGCCATGGTTTTCTGGGGGCCTGAAAAACTGCAGCGCGGGCAACGCCGCTTGCGGTGCGGCCATGTGCGCTTCCCAGTGGGCTTGCCAGGTGTTGCGGCTTTTGAGGCGGCGCACCACGCCAAACTGCGCCAATTCGGTCCAGCCCACACCCGCACTGCGGCACCAGGCGCCGACCTGCAGGTCGCGTTCATAGGTGAAGGCGTTGCCGGTTTCTTCGTGCGCCACCAATTCGGTAAAAGGCGATTGCGCGTGCAGCGCAGCCAGCACTTGCACCGCAGGCCCCACGCGCACCTGCAATCTGCCGCCCATCGCCTGCAATTCCTGGTGCAATTCGGTCAAAGATTCGCGCACGAATTCAAAGTGCTGCAAGGCCGCATCGGGCTGCGTCCAAAGACCCGGCTCGACGATGTAGAGGCACAGCACCGGTCCACGAGCTGACGCGTGCGCGAGCGCCGCGTGGTCGTGCAGGCGCAGGTCGCGTTTGAACCAGACCACGCGGTAAGTCATGGCCGTGTCCCGAAGGCTGAAACAGGCCCCAGCCCGCCGGGACCCGCGCCATAACGCGCCGGGTCGACCGACACGCACGCGAGCAGCGCCGGCGGCAAATCGGGCGCTTGCTGGCGCAGGTAGCGGCGCACAAAGTCCCCGCTGTGCCAGGGGGCGGTGGAGCCGCTCCACACCGCCTGGTCTTGCACGCGCCACTGTCCATCTTGCAGGCGCATGACCACCAGCGTGGGTTTGAGGGTGTCAAAGTCGACCTCGGCCACACTCCAGTCGCCCAGTTGAAGCAACTGTAGCCAGCGGGCGCTTTGCGAATCGGGCAGGCTGTGCTGCTGGATCACGGCCAGCACCGCGCGCGCGGTGGGGCCGTCAGATGGCGAGCTGCTGACCGGCGTGCAATCGCGCCGCATTCGCAACAGCTGCTCGGCCGCCCAGCCACGCACATCCCAATGCAGGCCATTGACTGCCAACAGCCGCCTTCCATCCTGACTCACCAGGTCCACATGGTTGTCGATCACCAACAGGCTGGTCAGCACCACCACCACGGCGGCCACATGGCGTTTCATCCCGGTTGTCCTCAGTGTTTTTGAATGCTATTTAGCGCATGCAATGTGAAATTCATGCTGGTTTGAAAATTATTGGTTGTTTTGTGACTGCATGGTCATAGAATATCTCATCGTTAACGGAGAACGCCATGATCCAGAAGAAAACCGTCAAAGCCCTTGACATTGCTGTGTTCATCACCTCGCGTGCGGTGGTCAAGCCCGTGACCACCGAAGAGATTGCCCACGGCCTGGGCTTGTCGTCTTCGTACACAGAATCGATTTTGAAAGAACTGCGTGAGGCGAGCCTGATCCGGGCGCACCGTGGTCCGGGTGGCGGATACCAGATTCGGGGCAACCCCGAAGACATCAGTCTGTGGGACGTGGTGCAGCACTTTGAAGAGGTGCACAGCTTTGATGCGCTTTACCCGGAGGGCTACCACCCGATGAAAGCCCTGGAAAGCGATATCCAGAACAACATGCAGGCACTGCTTCAGGCACAAACCCTGTCTGATGTGGCTGTGCCCTTCATGCCGCGCGATGCCCGCGTCAGCTCCATGCTCGGGCAGTTCAGGCTCAAGCCGCTGCCCCCACCGATCATGCCGCGTGCACCCAACTCGGTGTTTCAGCTGAGCATGATGATGTGATTGGCCACTCAGTGCGGCGCCCAGGCGAACTCTCTGAGTTGCTCCAGGGTCACGTACTGCAGGGCTTTTTGGTGGGTGCTCTCCAGCACCACATGGGGAGCCACCCCAGCCTGAAACGCTTCAAGCCAGCGCAGCGCACAAAGGCACCAGCGGTCTCCCGCTTTCAGGCCGGCAAAACGGTGTTCGGGTCGTGGCGTGATCAGGTCGTTGCCGTGCGACAGTGAAAAATCCAGGAAAGCCTGCGTGACTTTGGCGCAGATCACATGCGTGCCTGCATCTTCATCACTGGTGTTGCAGCAGCCATCCCTGAAAAACCCCGTCAGCGGGTCATAGGAGCAAGGGATCAATTCGCCACCGAGAACGTTCAAGCCGGAGCGATTCATGGGTGTCCAAGATCAAGTCGTTAAGAGACGCTTATTGTGTGTGCGCCCGCATGACGTGTCAGTCCGACTTGGCAAAGGCGTGCCTGTCAAAAGGGTCTTTCTGTTCAAGTCGACCAAAACGGTCAAAAACAGATCGAAAGGCAGATGTTCAAGGTGGGCAGGGCGTTCTAGCATGGCAGCGTGAACACGACAATTTCCAACGCCTCTTCTGGTGACGCAGCGCCTTGGTCCCATCCACACCCGGGCCCCATGCTCGACCGTTGGACGCATGCCCAACTTTCTCCCTTCACGCAGGGGGTGTCCACCGCCTCGCTTCGCATGGCGTTTGACGACTGGTTGACCCATTTGTCGCACAACCCTGCTGAGCAACTCAAATTGCTGCAGACGGCATTGCAAGGTAGCCAGCAGTGGTGGCGTTATGTGGCACAAGCAGCCTGGGACCATTGCAAGCCCTGCATCGAACCCCCGGTGCATGACACTCGCTTTGCCCACCCGAGTTGGCAAAACTGGCCTTTCAACACGATCAACCAGGGTTTTTTGCTGACCCAGCAATGGTGGCAAGACGCCACACAAGGCGTGCAAGGCGTGTCGCCGCACCACGAAGCGGTGGTCAGTTTCACGGTGCGGCAGTGGCTGGACATGTTGTCTCCAGCCAATTTTTGGCTGAGCAACCCCGAGGTGCTGGAGCGCACGCAGCGCACCCACGGGGACAATTTGCGCCAAGGCTTTCAAAACTGGCTGGACGATGTGCAGCGCAAGTCATCGGGTACGCCACCGCATGGAGCAGAGGCTTACCAAGTGGGGCGCAACGTGGCCATCACGCCGGGTCAGGTGGTGTACCGCAACCATTTGATCGAGTTGATCCAGTACAGCCCCAGCACCGCGCAAGTGCGATCTGAGCCCGTGCTGATCGTACCCTCGTGGATCATGAAGTACTACATCCTGGACTTGTCGCCGCACAACTCACTGGTCAAGTACTTGGTGGACCAGGGCCAAACGGTGTTCGCCATGTCCTGGGCCAATCCCGGTGCCGAGGACCGTGACGTGTCGATGGACGATTACTTGCGCCTGGGCGTGATGGCTGCACTGGATGCGGTGGGCCGCGTGCTGCCCCAGCGACCTGTTCACGCGGTCGGCTATTGCCTGGGCGGCACGCTGCTGGCGATTGCCGCTGCGGCCATGGCCCGCGATGGCGATACACGCCTGGCCAGCATGACGCTGATCGCTGCGCAGACTGATTTCAGCGAACCGGGCGAGCTGGCCCTGTTCATCGACGACAGCCAGGTGGCGCACCTGGAAGACATCATGTGGGACCAAGGCTATCTGGACAGCAAGCAGATGGCGGGTGCATTCCAGTGGTTGAACTCGAATGACCTGATTTGGTCGCGTTTGCTCAAGGATTACATGCTGGGCGAGCGCAGCCCCATGAGCGACCTGATGGCCTGGAACGCCGATGGCACGCGCTTGCCTTACCGCATGCACACGGAGTATTTGCGGCGCATGTTTTTGAACAACGATCTGGCCAGTGCGCGCTATCCGGTCAAGGGCGCACCGGTCACGTTGATGGCCATCCAGTGTCCGATTTACGCCGTGGGCACAGTGCGCGACCATGTGGCTCCTTGGCGCTCGGTGCACAAGTTGCACTTGTTGACCCATGTCGAAACGACCTTTGTGCTGACCTCGGGCGGGCACAACGTGGGCATCGTCAACCCGCCTGGCGTTCCGGGTCGCAGCTACCAAGCGCTGACCCAGTTGCACGATGGCCCTTATCTGGACCCGGATGCTTGGCTGGAAGCGGCCCCCCAGCACGAGGGTTCGTGGTGGCCGCACTGGCTCGACTGGCTGCAAGCCCATTCAGGTGCGCCCGAGTTGCCACCCGCCATGGGCACGTTGAACTCTCCGCCCTTGTGTCCTGCACCTGGGACCTATGTGCTGCAGAAATAAAGGCCACCCCAGAGATGGACCCCGTGGGTGTCGCAAACAGGCAACCTGAGCCGCTGCAGGGGACTAAGATGGTGCGCCACCGTCCGGCGTCCGCTGGTTGCGGGGTGCGTTGTGCAGCACAAGCCTCATGGATTTTCCCCTCATCACCGACCCTTATTTCTACGCCATCGCCGTGCCAGCGGTGGTCATGCTCGGCTTGAGCAAAAGCGGTTTTGGTGCAGGTTTTGGCTCGCTGGCCGTACCACTGATGGCCCTGACGGTCACCGTGCCGCAGGCGGCGGCCATCCTGATGCCCGTGCTGTTTGTCATGGACATTTTGGGAATAGCCGCGTTTCGCAAGGACGTGGACAAGGTCTTGCTCAAATTTATGCTGCCCTATGCCATGGTGGGCATCGTGATCGGTGCCCTGTTGTTCAAACTGCTCGATGCCAAAGTGGTCGCAGCCATTGTGGGTGCATTCACCTTGCTCTTTTTGGCGCAGCAAGTGTTGTTCAAGCCTCGCCCGGACAGCCGTCCGCCCCCGCGATGGGTGGGCGCGATCTTGCTCACCACGGCGGGGTTCACCAGTTTCATCTCGCATGCTGGCGGGCCACCGGTCAATGCCTATGTGGTGCCCCTCAAGCTCAAACCGGTTCATTTCACAGGCACCTTGGCGTTTTTGTTTTTCTTCATCAACATGGCCAAGTGGGGGCCATACGCCTGGCTGGGTTTGCTGGACATGCGCAATTTTGCAACCTCGATGGTGCTGTTGCCTTTGGCACCAGTGGGTGTATGGCTGGGCGTGCGCCTGGCCCGCCGCATCGACGCCACTTTGTTTTACCGCCTGATTCGCTGGGGCATGTTCCTCACGGGTTGCAAGCTCTTGTGGGATGGCTTGCGCTGAGCGCATGTGGTGCGACCGAAGGCGGCATCTTTTCAATCGTTCATTTCATCAAGGAGAACTTTTCATGCAAGCAGCCTGGTACACCCGCAACGGAGAAGCGCAAGACGTGATGGAGTGGGGCGAGTTGCCCACACCCAGCCCGCAAGCGGGTGAGGTGCTGGTGCGCCTGGCCACTTCGGGCGTGAACCCTTCGGATGTCAAGTCGCGCCGTGCGCGGCCAGTGACCGACCCCCTGATCGTGCCGCACAGCGATGGCGCTGGCGTGATCGAAGCTGTGGGCGCAGGGGTGAGCGCTGCACGTGTGGGCGAGCGTGTGTGGCTGTGGAATGGCCAGTGGCAGCGCCCGATGGGCACTTGCGCCCAATACATTGCCTTGCCCCAGGCTCAAGCCGTGGTCTTGCCTGCGCACACCGACATGGCTGCTGGTGCCTGCATGGGCATTCCGGGTCTGACGGCGGTGCAGGCGGTGATTCTGGCCGAGCGCCTGGCGGGCGACTTGCGCGGCCAGACCGTGCTGGTTACAGGCGCGTCTTCGGCGGTGGGCCACTACATCACGCAAATGGTGACGCTGGCCGGTGGTCGCGCCATTGGCACCGTGGGCTCTGAGACCAAGGCCGCGCACGCACGGGCCGCAGGCCTGCAAGAGGCGATTTTCTACAAGACCGAGTCGGTGCCCGATCGCGTCAAGGCCCTCACCCAGGGGCGCGGTGCCGATGTCATCATCGACATGGATTTTTCCACCACGGCCGCCTGGGCTTCGCAAGGTGCTTTGGCCGCGCACGGCCAGGTGGTGTGCTATGGCTCCAACGCGCTGGAGGTGGCCTTGCCGTTTCGGCCCTGGCTTTACCAGTCCTTGGGTGTGAAGTTCTTTCTGGTGTACGACCTGATGCCCACCGAACGCCAGCACGCTGTGGCACGTTTGCAGCAACTGCTGGAAAACCAGCAACTCCAGCACAGCATTGGCGCGCGCTTTGCTCTGGACCAGGTGGCGCTGGCCCACCGCACCGTGGAGGCGGGGCAGACGGTGGGCAATGTCGTGATCGACATGTGAGTCAGCGGCGAGCCGGTCCCGCTCCGGTTTGCCGTTATGCTTGCCGGGCTTTTTGTTCTTTTTCGCATGGGTCTTTGACTGCGCATGGCTGCTTCTCCCAAATCGCTCACGGGCCTGGTCCCTTTTTTCAAACCCTACCGCGTGGGGTTGGTCGTTGCGGCCTTGTTTTTGTTGTTGGCTGCAGCCACCACGCTGGCCTTTCCCTGGGTTTTGCGCCAGCTGATTGATCAGGGCTTGGCCAGCGGCGCCCCGGCCGATCAGTTGTCGGGCAACTTCTTGCAGTTGTTTGGGGTGGCGGCGGCTTTGGCAGTGTTTTCTGCCGGGCGCTATTACACCGTGAGCTGGTTGGGTGAGCGCATCACGGCCGACCTGCGCAACGCGGTCTATGGCCATGTGCTCCAGCAAAGCCCCGCATTTTTCGAAACCACGCAGTCCGGCGAAGTGCTCTCGCGCCTGACCAACGACACCACCTTGGTGCAGACCGTGGTGGGCTCGTCTTTCTCCATGGGCCTGCGCAACCTGGTCATGGGCGCGGGTGCGCTCTTGATGCTGGTGTGGACGAACCCAGTGCTCATGCTGCAGGTGGTGGCGGTGCTGGCTGCAGTGATCTTTCCGAGCGTGTATTTGGGCCGCCGGGTGCGCCGCCTCTCGCGTGCCAACCAGGACCGCGTGGCCGATTCAAGTGCCATCGCCTCCGAGGTGCTGAACGCCATCAGTGTGGTTCAAAGCTACACCGCCGAAGGCCGCGAGACGCGCCGTTTCATCGACTCCACCACGCGTGCCTTGGGCACGGCGTTGGGGCGCATCCGTGCGCGTACGGTGCTGGTGGGCTTCATCATCATGGCCTCCAGTGCGGTGCTGCTCTGGGGCCTGTACATGGGCACACTGGCCGTGCGTGCGGGCACCAGCACGGCGGGGCAATTGGGTGAGACGGTGTTTTATGTCATCTTGCTGGCCAGCGCTTTTGCGGTACTGGGTGAGGTGTATGGCGACATGCTGCGCGCCGCCGGTGCCACCGAGCGCCTGATGGAGTTGCTGCACACCGAGTCGAATTTGAAGATCGCCGCGAACCCACAAAAAGCCCCTTCTCCAAAAGGCGGCTCGTCATTGCAACTGGAGTCGGTGCGCTTTCATTACCCCTCGCGACCCGGCACTTGGGCGCTGGACCAGCTCACGGGCCAAATCCATCCCGGCCAGACGGTCGCTGTGGTGGGCCCGAGCGGCGCGGGCAAAACCACCTTGTTCGATTTGCTGATGCGCTTTCATGACCCGCAGTCTGGCCGAATTGTGCTGGATGGCGTGCCAATCGACCAAATGGGCTTGCACGACTTGCGCGAGCGCATGGCCATCGTGCCGCAGGAGCCCGTGATTTTTTCGGGCACCGTGATCGAGAACATCCGCTATGGACGCCCTGACGCCAGCCTGGAAGACGTGCACGCCGCGGCCGAGGCCGCTTATGCGCAAGAGTTCATCTGCGAATTGCCTGAGGGCTTTGACACCTATTTGGGCGACCGTGGCGTGCGTCTGTCGGGCGGGCAGCGTCAGCGCATCGCGATTGCGCGGGCCATCTTGAAGAACCCGCCACTCTTGCTGCTCGATGAAGCCACCAGCGCGCTCGATGCACAAAGCGAAAAAATGGTGCAAGCCGCGTTGGACAAAGCCATGGTGGGTCGCACCACGCTGGTCATCGCGCACCGCCTGGCCACGGTGCAGCGCGCCGATGTCATCTGGGTGCTCGAGCGCGGCCGCCTCATGGAGCAGGGCACCCACGCTGAGCTTCAAGCCAAAGGCGGCCTTTACGCCAGCCTGGCGGCGCTGCAGTTCAACGCTGCATAGCAGCCCACCCCATGGGCGAGGGGCGTGGCACACGCCCAAAACGCCATCACGTTGGCGTGATGCCCTGATTCAATCTTTTTCTCTGGCTTTGTCGTCCGATGCGGCAGCGGCCTCCAGCGCTTCTTGGGCCGCTTTTTCCCGCGCACGCTGTTGGCGCGTTTGTTCTTGCGCTTTGCGCACATCGTGCATTTGCCAAAAAGCAAACACGAAGACCAGCCCAAAAATCCCCAATTCCAACCAAATTCCCATGGTTCGGCCTTTCAACGTGGTGTCAATAAAGATTGACAGTTGTCATTATCAGGTTATATTGACAGATATGCCTGTCAGTTGAAGTTGACAGGTCTTCCTGTCGGAGGTCCCATGAGTCTGTTGACACGCGCCGAGCAAGCCTTGAGCACGCATTTTGAGCAAGCCGCCGGTGTGGGGGCCCCACCTCGGCTGGTGGCGGCCATGCGGCATGCGGTGTTTTCGGGTGGGGCCCGCATCCGACCGCAGCTGTGCATGGCCGTGGCCACCGCCTGCGGCGACGATGCGCCCGAGCTGACCAATGCCGCGGCTGTGGCGCTCGAATTGATGCACTGCGCTTCCCTGGTGCACGACGACATGCCCGCCTTTGACAACGCCGACATGCGGCGCGGTCGTCCTACAGTCCACAAGGCGTTCAGTGAACCGTTGGCGCTGTTGGCCGGCGACGGACTCATCGTCATGGCCTACCGCGTGATGTTGCAAGCCGGTGCGCAGCGCCCCGAGCGCTTGATCGCCTTGATGGACAACCTGAGCACGGGCGTGGGTTTGCCGCATGGCATCGTGGCTGGCCAGGCGTGGGAGTGTGAAACCAGTGCAGACCTGGGCGAGTACCAGCGCGCCAAGACAGGTGCGCTGTTTGTGTCAGCCACTTGCGCTGGGGCATTGAGTTGCGGCCACGCACCCGAGCCTTGGGCGCCATTGGGTGCCTATCTGGGTGAGGCCTACCAGGTGGCCGACGACATCCGCGATGTGATCGCCGACGCCGCCAGTCTGGGCAAGCCTGTGGGGCAAGATGTTTTGCACGCGCGACCCAGCTCGGCACAGGCGCTGGGCCTTGATGGGGCCATCGCGCACTTTGACCACCTGATCGAGCAAGCCGCCAGCTCGATTCCTGCTTGCTCGACGCGCGACATGTTGCGCCATCTGGTGCAGCTCGAATCTGAGCGACTGGTGCCCAAAGCCCTGTGTGAGGGCTATTTCAAGACCCACCCACACAGCCCCAAGCGCCCCATAAGCCCCGTGGCCTTGGCTGCAGGCCGCACCAGCACCCCGCTTTAAGAGCGGCTTGCCACAGCGATCACGCGAAGGAATTGACATGTCCCAGCCCCTGGATCTGGCTGCTGTGCAGACCCACACAGCCCCCGCGTCCTTCAAGGATGCCTGGCAAGCGCGCCTGGAGCGCTGGTACGCACACCCGGGCTTGTACCGTTGGTCGCTGAGCAACCCGCTCACGCGCTGGCTCACGCGCCGCCGCACCCGCAAACTGTTCGACCTGATGGCCGGTTTTGTGCACAGCCAAGTGCTGCTCGGCTGTGTACGACTCGACTTGTTTCGTGCCTTGCACCATGCGCCCGCCAGTTTGAACGATCTGGCCCGCCGCACCGGTCTGGCCCCAGCAGTGCTTCAGCGCTTGCTGCTGTCGGCCGTGGCGCTGGGCCTTTTGGAGCACCGCAGCCAGGGCCGTTTTGGTCTGGGCCCCTTGGGTGTGCCTCTGGCGCAGCACGAGGGCATCGCGCAGATGATCGAGCACAACCATTTGCTCTACCAGGACATGCAGGATCCGCTGCAATTTTTGGGCAATGCATGGAGCGGCGGCATGGCCGAGTACTGGCCTTATGCCCACGAACAGTCCGCGCCTGTCGCCCTGCCTCAGGCCGAGGTGGACAAGTTCACCCGCTACTCCGAGCTGATGGCGGCCTCGCAGGGCTTTGTGGTGCAGGAGATCTTGTCGTCCTACTTTTTTGACGAGCACCGCTGCGTGCTCGACGTGGGGGCAGGGCGGGGCCGATTTGTCGGCGAGCTGGCCATGCATGCGCCGCACCTGAAATTCAAGATGTTCGATTTGCCACCCGTGTTGGCATTGGCCCGCGAAGGCTTGCAAGCCAAGGGCCTGAACGATCGGGTGGCCTTGCACCCGGGCAGTTTCCTCGATGACCCCTTGCCCGAGGGGGCCGACCTGATCACGCTGGTGCGCGTGGCGCACGACCACCCCGATGCAGTGGTGCGACAGATATTGCAAAAAGCCTACGCTGCCTTGCCCTTGGGTGGGGTCTTGCTGTTGGCCGAACCCATGGCCCAGCCGGATGAAGAGGCAGGTCAGCCAGAGGCGTCAGTGGATGCTTACTTTCACTTTTACCTATTGGCCATGGGGGCTGGGCGCTTGCGCACCCCGCAAGAGCTGCAAACCATGATGCGAGAGGCAGGGTTTACCCATGTAGAGCTGGTGCCCAACGCCATGCCGATCCATGCGCGCATCCTTGTGGGGCGCAAATCTAAGTGTTTACCCTCGGTTTTGGGAAATAGTGTCAATTAGCTTTGACATATCTCAATGTAAAGTAAAAAATGCAATCATGAAATCACAAGCCGTTGTCTTCAACAGCCCCAAGCAACTGAGCTTGCAGGCGCTGGACTTGCCCGAGTTACAAGCCGGGCAAATCGAGGTGGCCGTGGAGTTCAGTGGCATCAGCACCGGCACAGAGCGCATGCTCTGGGACGGCAGCATGCCGCCTTTCCCAGGCATGGGCTACCCCTTGGTGCCCGGTTACGAGACGGTGGGCCGTGTGGTGCGCGCTGCCTCCGATTCGGGCGTGCAAGCAGGTCAGCGCGTGTTTGTGCCGGGTGCCAATTGCTTCACCGGGGTCAAAAGCTTGTTCGGCGGCGCAGCTTCGCGCTTGGTGGTGACCGAGCAAAAAGTGGTGCCAGTGGCCGAACACCTCGGCGCGCAATCGGTGCTGCTGGCGCTGGCCGCGACGGCCTACCATGCCGTCTCAGGTGGTGGGCAGCAAGATCCGTTTGCCCCACCTGAACTCATCATCGGCCATGGTGTCATGGGCCGCTTGCTGGCGCGCCTGACGGTGGCGGCTGGCCTGCCTGCACCCACGGTGTGGGAAACCCAGTCCGAGCGCTTTTCAGGGGCCGAGGGCTACACCGTGGTGCAACCGCAAGACGACCCGCGCCGCGACTACGGCACGATTTACGACGTGAGCGGCGATGGCAGCCTGCTCAACAGCCTGATTCAGCGCCTGCGCCCCGGTGGCGAGCTGGTGCTGGCCGGTTTTTACAAACAAGACCTGTCGTTTGCTTACGCTCCGGCCTTCATGCGCGAAGCGCGCCTGCGCATCGCTGCCGAATGGAAGCGCCCTGATTTGTTGGCCGTCAACGAGCTGGTGCACACCGGTCGCTTGTCGCTTGACGGTTTGATCACCCACACCCAGCCATCGACAGATGCTGGTTCTGCCTACGAGACTGCCTTCGGAGATGCGAGCTGTCTCAAGATGATCCTTGATTGGAGTGCCACAGCATGAACACCGAAACGACGACCCAACCCATCAAATTTGTCGAAGTGTTGCGCCGCGAGGCCGACGTCGAGCCCGACGCCGTCAGCACCTCCGAAGTGACCAAAGAGACGCAAATCATCGCCATCTACGGCAAGGGCGGCATTGGCAAAAGCTTCACGCTGGCCAACCTGTCCTACATGATGGCCCAGCAGGGCAAAAAAGTGCTGCTGATCGGCTGCGACCCCAAGAGCGACACAACCAGCTTGCTGTTTGGCGGCAAGGCCTGCCCCACCATCATCGAAACCTCATCGCGCCTCAAACTCTCGGGCCAGGCCGTGAGTATTGGTGATGTGTGCTTCAAGCGCGATGGCGTCTTTGCCATGGAGCTCGGTGGCCCCGAGGTCGGTCGCGGCTGCGGCGGTCGCGGCATCATCCACGGCTTTGAAACGCTCGAAAAACTGGGCTTCCACGATTGGGGCTTTGACTACGTGCTGCTCGACTTTTTGGGCGACGTGGTGTGTGGCGGTTTTGGCCTGCCCATTGCCCGTGACATGTGCCAAAAAGTCATCGTGGTCGCCAGCAACGACTTGCAGTCGCTGTACGTGGCCAACAACGTGTGCAGTGCGGTCGAATACTTCCGCAAGCTCGGCGGCAACGTGGGCGTGGCGGGTATGGTCATCAACAAGGACGACGGCACGGGCGAAGCCCAGACCTTTGCCGCCAATGCAGGCATTCCGGTGCTGGCTGCGATTCCGGCCAACGAAGACATCCGCCGCAAGAGTGCCAGCTACGAAATCATTGGCCGTCCTGACGGCGAGTGGGGCCCCTTGTTTGCCGAGCTGGCGAAGAACGTGGCAGAAGCCCCGCCCCAGCGCCCCAAGCCCCAAACACAAGACCAATTGCTCGGTCTGTTCAGCGCCGACGTCGTTGGCCGCAACGTGGTGCTCGAGCCCGCGACCGTGTTCGACATGGTGGGCAAGCACGAAGACATCAAGCCCTCTCTGGAAGTCGTCTACGACGCGGCTTGAAGCCGCTGCTGACCACCCAACAGGAACAGGCCATGACACGCACCATCCCGATCCATCCCAGTCCCAAAGTCGCAGACCCCGCCAACCCGGCAGGCCTGCAAGGCGACGGCATGGGCTGTCACGCGGGCACTGAAGCCATGGTGGCAGCGGCCAAGGAAGCGGGCAAATCCGAGGTGCTCGATCAATACGCCCGTGACTACCCGCGCCAGCCCGATGCCGGTCCGCACGACCAGCCACAAAGCATGTGCCCGGCGTTTGGCTCGCTGCGCGTGGGCTTGCGCATGAAGCGCACGGCCACCGTGCTGTCAGGCTCGGCCTGCTGCGTGTATGGCCTGACCTTCACCTCGCATTTTTACGGTGCACGACGCAGTGTGGGTTATGTCCCCTTCAACTCCGAGTCGCTCGTCACCGGCAAGCTGTTTGAAGACATCCGCGAAGCGGTGCATGCTGAGGCCGATCCGGACAAGGTCGACACCGTCGTCATCATCAACCTGTGTGTGCCCACGGCCAGCGGCGTGCCGCTGCAGCTGCTGCCCAAAGAGATCAACGGCGTGCGCATCATCGGCATCGACGTGCCTGGATTTGGTGTGCCCACCCATGCCGAGGCCAAAGACGTTTTGGCCGGGGCGATGCTTAAATACGCACGCGAGGAAATCATCAATGGCCCGGTGGCCGCTCCGCGTGCAGGCCGTGGCGATAAACCCACGGTCTCTTTGCTGGGCGAGATGTTCCCGGCCGATCCAGTCATCATTGGCCAGATGCTGGCGCCCATGGGCCTGGCCGCAGGCCCGGTGGTGCCCACCCGCGAATGGCGCGAGTTGTATGCCGCGCTCGACTGTTCGGTGGCCGCTGCGATTCACCCCTTCTACACCGCCAGCGTGCGCGAGTTCAAAGCCGCTGGTCGCCCGGTGGTGGGTTCGGCCCCTGTGGGTCTGGAAGGCACACAAGACTGGCTGCAAAACATTGGCCAGGCCGCAGGCATCGCCCAGTCGCAGATCGATCTGGCGCGCAACCAGGCGCTCACCCAAATGCGTGGCCTCTTGATGCAAAAACCGATTTCGGGCCGCATCACTTTGAGCGGCTACGAAGGCTCCGAACTGCTGGTGGGCCGCTTGCTCATTGAGTGCGGTGCCGATGTGCGCTATGTGGGCTCTGCCTGCCCCGCAACCGAATGGAACGCGTACGACATCGAGTGGCTCAAGGCCAAAGGCGTGCAGGTGCAAATGCGCGCCTCGTTGGAGCAAGACCTCCACGCCATGTACGAATACCGGCCGCAGCTGGCCATCGGCACCACGCCTGTGGTGCAGATTGCCAAGCAAAACAGCGTGCCCTCTCTTTACTTCACCAACCTGATCTCTGCGCGACCTTTGATGGGTGTGGCCGGTGCCGGATCGCTCGTGCAGGTCGTGCAAGCGGCCATGGGCAACCAGGCCCGCTTTGACGCCATGAAAGATTTCTTTGGTGATGTGGGGGCAGGCCACGCCGCAGGCGTGTGGGAGTCGGTGCCCAAAGACCGCCCCGAGTTCAAGGCCGAAACCCGCCGTCAGATTGAAAAGCTGTTGAAAAAGCGCAAAGCCGAGGAGATGGGTTCATGAACCAGATGTCTCCAACAACCCCCACAACGGCTGCCCCCAAGTCGCCGCTCATCCTGGACCATGACCGCGCAGGCGGCTACTGGGGTGCGGTGTATGTGTTCACCGCCATCAAGGGTTTGCAAGTGGTGATCGACGGTCCGGTGGGTTGCGAAAACCTGCCGGTGACCTCGGTGCTGCACTACACCGATGCACTGCCCCCGCACGAGTTGCCGATTGTGGTGACGGGTTTGGCCGAAGAACAACTGGGCCGCGAAGGCACCGAAGGCGCCATGAAACGCGCCCACGCCACGCTCGACCCTGAGTTGCCCGCTGTGGTGGTGACAGGTTCGATCGCCGAGATGATCGGTGGCGGCGTCACGCCCGAAGGCACCAACATCGCCCGCTTTTTGCCGCGCACCATCGACGAAGACCAGTGGCAATGCGCCAACCGCGCCATGTACTGGCTGTGGAGCGAATATGGCCTGCGCAAAGTGCCTGCGCGCAAACCCTTTGAAGAACGTCCTGTGGGCGAAAAGCCCCGCGTCAACATCATTGGCCCTTGCTACGGCACCTTCAACAGCCCGAGCGACTTGGCCGAAATTCGCCGTCTCGTGCAAGGCATCGGCGCAGACGTCAACATGGTCTTCCCGCTGACCAGCCACCTGGCCGATGTGTCGCGCCTGGTCGAAGCCGATGTGAACATCTGCATGTACCGCGAATTTGGACGCATGCTTTGCGAAGCGCTGGAGCGCCCCTATTTGCAAGCACCGATTGGGATGCATTCAACCACCGCCTTTTTGCGTAAGTTAGGCGAATTAACGGGTC
>JAIYCB010000045.1 GCA_027488215.1 Comamonadaceae bacterium | reverse complement strand
ATCTTCTCGCTGTAAGGCCGGGCCGTGCGCATACGCTCCTGCGCTTTGCGCATTTTGGAGACGGAAATCATCTCCATGGCCTTGGTGATCTTCTTGGTGTTTTCCACCGATTTGATCTTAGTGCGTAATTCCTTGCCCGATGCCATCAGAGGCTCCTTATGATCAGGTAGAAATTAAGCAAAGCTTTTCTTGAAAGCGGCCACAGCGGCGTTCAATTCGGCTTCCGCCTCTTTGTCCATTGCTTTGGAGCTTTCGATCTTGGCCAGCAATGCGGCGCAAGAATCCTTGAGGTAAGCATGCAGACCGTGCTCGAAAGCCAAGACCTTCTTAACATCGATGTCGTCCATGAAGCCCTTGTTCACCGCATACAGGCTGGCGCCCATCAAGCTGATGGACAAGGGGCTGTACTGGGCTTGCTTGAGCAATTCGGTCACGCGGGCACCGCGGTCCAGCTGCTTGCGTGTGGACTCGTCCAGATCGGAGGCGAACTGTGCGAAGGCTGCCAATTCACGGTACTGGGCCAAATCAGTACGGATACCGCCAGACTGACCTTTGATGATCTTGGTCTGAGCAGAGCTACCCACGCGCGACACCGAAATACCGGCGTTGATCGCAGGGCGGATACCGGCGTTGAACAAACTGGTTTCCAGGAAGATCTGACCGTCGGTGATCGAAATCACGTTGGTGGGAACGAAAGCAGACACGTCACCGGCTTGGGTTTCAATGATGGGCAGAGCCGTCAAGGAACCTGTCTTGCCAGTCACAGCACCTTTGGTGAAAGCTTCGACGTAGTCGGCGTTCACGCGAGCTGCACGCTCGAGCAGACGGCTGTGGAGATAGAACACGTCGCCAGGGTAGGCTTCGCGGCCTGGTGGGCGACGCAGCAGCAGCGACACTTGACGGTAAGCCACCGCTTGCTTAGACAGATCGTCATAAACGATCAAAGCGTCTTCGCCGCGGTCACGGAAGTACTCGCCCATGGTGCAGCCAGAGTAGGCCGACACGTACTGCATCGCAGCAGATTCGGAGGCGGAAGCGGCCACTACGATGGTGTATTCCATCGCGCCAGCTTGCTCCAAGGCGCGAACCACGTTCTTGATCGACGAGGCTTTTTGGCCAATCGCGACGTAAACGCAGGTCATGTTCTGACCCTTTTGGTTGATGATGGCATCGATCGCGACGGCAGTTTTGCCGGTCTGACGGTCACCAATGATCAATTCACGCTGACCACGGCCCACGGGCACCATGGAGTCGATCGACTTCAGGCCAGTTTGCATCGGCTGGTCAACAGATTTACGCGCGATCACGCCAGGGGCGACTTTTTCGATCACGTCGGTCATCTTGGCGTTGATGGGGCCTTTACCGTCAATCGGCTGACCCAGAGCGTTCACCACGCGGCCAATCAGTTCAGGGCCGACAGGCACTTCCAGAATGCGGCCGGTGCACTTGACCGTGTCGCCTTCGGAAATGTGCTCGTACTCACCCAAGATCACAGCGCCGACCGAGTCACGCTCGAGGTTCAGGGCCAGACCGTATGTGGCCGCACCTTCAGCGGTCGATGGGAATTCGAGCATCTCGCCCTGCATCACATCAGACAAGCCATGCACGCGCACGATACCGTCGGTCACCGACACAACGGTGCCTTGGTTACGGATATCGACGCTGGCGGACAGCCCTTCAATGCGGCTCTTGATCAGTTCAGAAATTTCTGCGGGATTGAGTTGCATGACTCTTTCCTTCTTTCTTTAAATTTGTCCGGTCTCCATCCGCATCAAGCGGTGAGTGCCGATTTCATTTGTTCCAGTCGGGCCTTGACAGAGGTATCGAGTACCTCGTCGCCCACCACCACACGGATGCCACCGATCAAGGCAGCATCGAGCTCGACACTCACATTGAGCTTGCGCGCAAAGCGTTTTTCGAGCGTGGACGACAAATCGGCCAAGGCCGAGGCGTCGATGGGGAATGCGCTGTAGACGACCGCATCAGCAGTGCCTCCTTGCACATTCATGAGGGCGCGGTACTGCTGTGCAACCACAGGCAGCGCACTGAGACGGCGGTTTTCGATCACCAGACGCAGGAAATTTTTGCCAGCCTCGGGCAGTGCCACATTTGCATGTTTTTGCACCACGTCTGAGATCAGCTCGAATGCCTGCTCGTCGGACACTTTGGGGCTGTCGATGAACTGCTGCAGTTGGGCGTTGCCAGCAACAGCAGCGAGTTCATCCAGCCAAGCGGCCGTGCCAGCAAGATCGGATGCCTGCGCCTTGAACAGCGCTTCGGCATAAGGGCGGGCGATGGTAGCAAGTTCTGCCATGGTCTTCTCTGGCTTGAGCTTTTACAGCTCGGTCTTGAGGCGGCTCAGCAGATCAGCGTGGACACCGGCGTTGACTTCCTTGCGGAGAATCTGCTCAGCGCCTTTGACGGCCAAAGCTGCGACTTGCTCACGCAGAGCCTCGCGGGCCTTGACTGCCTGCTGCTCGGCTTCAGCCTTAGCAGCGGCAATGATCTTGTTGCCTTCTTCGGTGGCACGAACTTTGGCTTCTTCAACGATGCCATTGGCACGGCGCTCAGCGTCAGCCAAGCGCGAAGCCGTCTCATTGCGAGACTGGGCCAACTCGGCCTCAACACGCGCATTGGCGCTGGAGAGTTCGGCTTTGGCTTTGTCTGCTGCAGCGAGGCCGTCAGCGATTTTCAGTGCCCGTTCGTCGAGCGCTTTTGTGATCGGGGGCCACACGAATTTCATCGTGAACCACACCAGAATCGCAAAAACGATCATCTGAATGAACAGAGTAGCGTTAATGTTCACGGTTGGGTCCTTCTTCTGTTGGAAGAGGTACGTGGATTACTTCAGGACGAAGGGGTTGGCGAAGGCAAACAGCAAAGCGATGGCCACACCAATCAGAAAAGCAGCGTCGATCAGACCTGCCAACAAGAACATTTTGGTCTGCAATTCGTTCATCAACTCTGGCTGACGTGCGCCAGATTCGAGGAATTTGCCACCCATCATGCCGATGCCAATTGAGGCGCCCAAGGCACCCAAGCCAACGATCAAACCGCAAGCCAATGCCACCAGGCCGAGAATGTTTTCCATGAGAAGCTCCTAAAAGTGAGTGGAAAAAGAAAGAAAAAACAAGGGAAAAAGTGTCATCAATGTGCGTCGTGCGCCTGGCCTGTGTAGACCAAGGTCAACATCATAAAGATGAAGGCTTGCAAGGTGATGACCAAGATGTGGAACAGGGTCCACACAGTACCGGCAATGACATGACCAATGGCCAGTCCCACGCCAGTGGTTGACAATGCCCAGCCGCCACCCATCAGGGCGATCAACATGAACACCAACTCACCCGCAAACATGTTGCCAAACAATCGCATGCCATGCGAAACCGTCTTGGCCAGATATTCAATCATCTGCATCACAAAGTTGATTGGATACAGCATCCAATGGTCCCCAAAAGGCGCAGCAACCAGCTCGTGGGACCAACCCCCCAAGCCCTTGATCTTGATGTTGTAGAACAGGCAGATGAGCAGCACGGAACATGAAAGGCCCAGCGTCGTGGACAAATCGGCTGTTGGCACCACGCGCATGTAATCCTTGAAACCCAACGCTGGACCAGCGGCATGCCAAGCTGCAGGGAGCAGATCCACAGGCAACATGTCCATGGCGTTCATCAAGAAGATCCAGACGAAGACGGTCAATGCCAAAGGAGAGATCAGTTTGCGGCTGTTGGCGTTGTGGATCACGCCCTTAGCCTGGTTTTCCACCATTTCGGACAAGATCTCGACCGCTGCCTGGAAGCGGCCTGGCACACCCGAAGTAGCCTTGCGGGCAGCGGACCAAAGAAAGAAACAGCCAAACACACCCAGAACCAAGGAAAAAAAGACCGAGTCCAGATTGAAAAGACTGAAGTCAACGATGCTTGTTTGCTTGACGCCCTCGAATGAAAAGTTCATTTGCAGGTGTTGCAGGTGGTGCTGGATGTACTCTCCAGCTGTTGGGGCATTTGCACCAGCGTTTTCAGCAGACATAAATCAACAATCCGTTCATTAAATGTTCGACTTCGATTTTGGCTTCATCCAACCCAGCCACATGGCCAGCCAGTAAACCTTCATCGTCACCACAAAACCGGCCACCAAGGCAAACCAGTTCAATTCCGAAATCACAATGGGCGCAACCAGAAGCAACGCCACGGTCAATATGATTTTGACCAACTCCCAAACAAAAAACCCAAGCAAAGCAGAGGACGATCGCGTAAGTCGCATTTGCCTGCTCATGGCCCGAACAAATACAACCGCGGGCAACACCACCGCCAAAGTACCCCATGCTGCAGATAACCCCAGTTGAATCTGACCACCAATCAAGCCGATCAGGACTGCCGTCAGGACACCCACAAACACCTGCAAAGCCAACACATGCCAAGGCGAGACCGCCTGGTTTTGCTGGCTCCAAATTTGCGCTTGTTCCGCTGTCAATGGCTTGGATTCAGTGTCAAAACCGTCTTCTGAGGGATTTGTCATGTTGGCCAAAGTGCCTTTTTCCGACAATGAGCCGATTTTGACCATTTCAAATTACACCGAAGTTACACACAACGCGGCAATTCCTGCAAAGCCTCGGATTATACGTAGAAACCAGTGCCTGACCAACAACGGAATGTCGACAAACCCCTTCAGTCTGCAAGTTTCTGATGCCAAGAGCGACAATGTTTGATGGTTTTTGCTGGGTCAATCGTTGACTTGGCAAGAAATCGTCGGGGGTTTTCATGTACGAATGGATTAGATTGATTCACTTGAGCGCAGGCATCGTGTGGCTTGGCGGAATGGCATTGGTTATTTTTGCTTTGAGGCCAGTGGCCATTGCCCAAATGGCAGCGCCTGAGCGTTTAACGTTGATGACCGCCGTCTTGTCCCGTTTTTTTCTGATGGTCTGGTTCTCGATCGTACTTTTGCTGAGCTCGGGCCTCTGGATGTTGTCCATGACCGAGATCAGTTTGGCGCCGAAAGGATGGCACGCCATGTCCGGCTTGGGCCTCCTGATGTGCCTGATCTTTTCCCACATCTGGTTTGCGCCATTTCGCCGACTCAAAGCCGCTGTGCACGCTTCTGACTGGCCTGCAGCCGGAAAGGCCCTCGGTCAAATCCACCCCTTGGTGCTCACCAACTTTGCATTGGGGTGGCTGGCGGTTCTGGCCGTGGTGGTCTGGCGTTAAGCTTGCAATTCAAACGAAATACCCCCCATGAGCGCTTCCATCACTCCTCCCGGCGGCATTGACCCGCGCAAAGACAGCCTGATCGAGTATCCCTCGGTCTTTCCCATCAAGGTCATGGGTGCCATGGTCGATGGCTTTGCAGAAGCCATGTGCGAAGTCGCCTTGCAATTTGACCCGGGTTTTGACGCCCGCTCCATCGAGCTGCGCCCCAGCAAAGGCGGCAACTATCTGGGCGTCACGCTCAGCATCACCGCCACCAGCCGTGAACAGCTCGACGATCTTTACCGCGCCCTGACCTCGCACCCGATGGTCAAAATCGTGCTTTGAGCATGGACATCCGGCTGCTCGGGCGGGTGGACTACCTGCCCACCTACGAAGCGATGCAAACGTTTACCGCCGCTCGCCTGCCCGACACCCCCGATGAACTCTGGCTGTGCGAGCACCCCCCGGTGTTCACGCAAGGTCTTGCGGGGCAAGCCTCACATGTTTTGCTGACTGGCGACATTCCAGTGCTGCAGACCAACCGGGGCGGGCAAGTCACCTTTCATGGCCCCGGCCAAGTCATGGCCTACCCGCTGGTCAACCTGCAGCGCGCCGGTTACTACGTCAAGGAATACGTTTTCAAGCTCGAAGAATCGGTCATCCGCACCCTGGCGCATTTCGGCGTCACCGGCCACCGTGTGTCAGGCGCCCCCGGCATTTATGTGCGCCTGGAGGACCCTTTCAGCCACGCCGCTCTGGTGGGGCCCGCCCCGGCCCATGACCCCTTCAAAGGCCTGGGCAAGATCAGCGCTTTGGGCATCAAGGTCAGCCGGCATTGCACCTACCACGGCGCAGCGCTGAATGTGAAGATGGACCTGGAGCCCTTTGACCGCATCAACCCGTGTGGTTATGCCGGCCTGAAAACCGTGGACCTTTCTACAATCGGTGTAGAAACCACCTGGGACGAAGCCGCCCACGTACTGGCCCACCAATTGGCCACCCGTTTATGAACCCCTGCCTGCGCGCCCACGCAGCAGCAGTGACTGAAAGATCTGAATGAGCAACACCCCCACCGAACGCAGCGTGGTTCGCGAAGCACAAAGCGTTGAAAACTATGATCCCATGGCCAAGCAAAAAGCGGCGGCCAAGCTCTCTCGCATCCCAGTCAAGGTCGAACAAGCCGAAGTGCTGAAAAAGCCCGACTGGATTCGCGTCAAGGCGGGCTCTCCCACCACACGTTTTTACGAAATCAAGGACATTCTGCGCAGCAACAAACTGGTCACGGTGTGCGAAGAAGCCAGCTGCCCCAACATCGGCGAATGCTTTGGCAAAGGCACGGCCACCTTCATGATCATGGGCGACAAGTGCACGCGCCGCTGCCCGTTTTGCGACGTGGGCCACGGCCGCCCCGACCCACTGGATGTGAACGAACCCAACAACCTGGCCAAAACCATCTCCCAGCTCAAATTGAGCTACGTGGTCATCACCAGTGTGGACCGCGACGACCTGCGCGACGGGGGCGCGGGCCATTTTGTGGAGTGCATCCGCAAAACACGCGAGCTGTCACCTACCACCCAGATTGAGGTGCTGGTGCCCGACTTCCGTGGCAGAGATGACCGCGCCCTCGAGATCCTGAAGGCAGCACCCCCGGATGTGATGAATCACAACATGGAAACCGTGCCCCGCCTGTACAAGGAAGCGCGCCCAGGCTCGGACTACCAGTTCTCGCTGAACTTGCTGAAAAAATTCAAGGCGCTTTTCCCCAACGTGCCTACCAAGAGTGGCCTGATGGTCGGCTTGGGTGAGACAGACGAAGAAATCCTCGAAGTCATGCGTGACATGCGCGCGCACAACATCGACATGCTGACCATTGGCCAGTACCTCGCCCCCAGTTACAGCCACCTGCCAGTGCGCCGCTACGTGCACCCAGACACCTTCAAGATGTTCGAAGCCAAGGCCTACGAAATGGGCTTTTCGCACGCGGCTGTGGGTGCGATGGTGCGTTCGAGCTACCACGCTGACCAACAAGCGCATTCGGCCAGCCAGAACCTGGCCGACCACCGCGCCTAAAGCCTTTCAACCGCCACACACCTCGAACCTGCCATGACCGATTCCAGCCCTTACACCCCCCCAAAAATCTGGACCTGGAACAAGGCCAACGGCGGGCGCTTCGCGAACATCAACCGCCCCATTGCCGGACCCACGCACGAACAAGAACTGCCGAGAGGAAAACACCCGCTTCAGTTGTACTCGCTGGCCACTCCCAACGGCGTCAAAGTCACCGTGATGCTCGAAGAGTTGCTGGCCTTGGGCCACACAGGCGCTGAATACGACGCCTGGTTGATCCGCATCAATGAAGGGCATCAGTTCGGCAGTGGTTTTGTAGGCGTCAACCCCAACTCGAAAATTCCGGCCCTGCTCGACTGCAGCATCCCCCAGTCGGTGCGGGTGTTCGAATCCGGCGCCATCTTGCTGTACCTGGCCGAAAAATTTGGGGCATTTGTGCCGACCGATCCAGCGCGCAGGGCTGAATGCCTGTCGTGGCTGTTCTGGCAAATGGGCAGCGCGCCCTATCTGGGCGGCGGTTTTGGACATTTTTACGCCTATGCACCTGTCAAGATCGAGTACGCGATTGACCGTTTTGCCATGGAAGTCAAACGCGAGATGGATGTACTGAACCGGCGCTTGGCCGAGAGTCGCTTCATCGCTGGCGACGATTACACCATTGCCGACATCGCCATCTGGCCCTGGTACGGTGCGATGGCCAAGGGCACCCTTTACGAAGCCGGTGAATTCCTCCAGGTACATGAGTACGAGCATGTGAACCGCTGGGCCGATGAGCTGGCCAAACGTCCTGCCGTCCAGCGCGGACGCATGGTCAACAGGGTTATGGGGCCGCTGAAAACCCAGCTGCATGAGCGACACGATGCGAGCGATTTCAATACCCGCACGCAAGACAAACTCAAAACTGCGTCACTCTGATTCCAGTGACGCTTCGCCTCGAAGGACGAATCCGACTCAAAGGTTAAGGCATGCGGCCGGCGTCTCACTGTCCAGCACCTGCGCGGCCCACTGGGCCAGTTTGAGGGTGTCCGAGCGCAGCACCTGGTGCTTGACCGCCAGGATCTGCGAGGGGTGCATGGAAAAGCTGCGCAGACCCAGTCCCAGCAGCAAACGGGTCATGGCCACATCGCCCGCCATCTCTCCACACACTGACACGCTCTTGCCCTGTCGATGGCACTCCGCGATGGTGTCTGCGATCAAACGCAATACAGCTGGATGCAGGGGATCGTACAAATGCGCCACTGACTCATCGGCTCGATCAATCGCCAGGGTGTACTGAATCAGGTCGTTGGTACCAATGGACAAAAAATCAAAATGCTTGAGAAACAGACGCAAGGACAAAGCCGCTGCAGGGATCTCGATCATTGCGCCCAGGCGCACTGGGCCATGGGCTATGCACCGACGATCCAGCTCTTGGCGGGCCTGCGCGATCAGAGCCAGCGTTTGGCGGATCTCGCTGCCATGCGCGAGCATGGGGATGAGCAAATTGACCTGCCCGTGCGCCGCCGCCCGCAAGATGGCGCGCAGCTGCGTGAGGAACATGGCCGGATCGGCCAGGCACCAGCGAATGGCACGCAGCCCCAAAGCCGGGTTCAAGTGTGAAGCTTCGTGGCGGCTTTCATCCAGTGGTTTGTCGGCCCCCACATCCACTGTGCGAATGGTCACAGGCAAACCTTTCATGCCGTCCACCGCACGACGGTAGGCCTGGTACTGTTCTTCTTCGTCCGGTAGGCGTCCTTGGCGGCCCATGAACAGAAATTCGCTGCGGAACAATCCCACGCCGACCGCACCCGCAGTAAGAGCTGGCGTGGTGTCTTCGGGCATCTCGATGTTGGCCAGCAGCTCGATTTTTTGACCATCGAGCGTGACGGATGGGGTGTGGCGCAATCTTGCAAGCCGCTCCCGCTCCAGATCGCCTTGGCGCTGTTTGAAACCGTAGTCGGCCAAGATGATGGGCGAGGGGTCCACGATGAGAACGCCAGCATCGCCGTCGATGATGACCCAGTCATCTTGCTTGACCAGCTGGCTGGCGGTGCGCGCGCCCACCACTGCCGGAATGTCCAGACTGCGCGCCACGATCGCGGTGTGGGAGGTCTTGCCCCCCACATCGGTCACAAACCCGGTGAAAACGCTTTGCTTGAACTGCAGCATGTCGGCAGGCGACAAGTCGTGGGCCACCAAGACAAGGGGCACATCGGTGTCTCCCAGTTGGAGCTCTTGCTGGGGCCGCTGGGGTCGCTTGGCTTGAGCCACCATGGGCCCTGTACCCTTGAGGCAGTGCAGCACCCGCTCGCCGACTTGTTCCATATCAGCTTTGCGCTCGCGCAGGTAAGGGTCTTCCATTTCCTCGAACTGTCGCACGATGATGTCGAGTTGACTGGTAAGCGCCCACTCTGCGTTGTAGAAGCGGTTTTTGATCCATTGCACCACGCCAGAGGTCAACTCTTCATCCTGAAGCAGCATCAGGTGCACGTCCAGAAGGGCCGCCAGCTCGTGCGGTGCATCTTTGGGCATGTCTTTTTGCAGACGCTGCAGTTCATCGACCACCGCATCGCGGGCCACGCGCAATCGCTTAATTTCAGCGGTGACTTGGTCCGGCGCCACAAAATAGTGCGCCACATCAACCCGGCTGGAGGCCACCAGCACCGCGCGCCCAATGGCGATGCCACGCGCTACTGCCAAACCGTGGATGCTGAAGGTCATGGCTTATTCGCCTTCGCCGAATTTATCGTTGATCAGTGCAAGCAGGGCCTGCAGGGCTTCGTCCGACTGCTCGCCCAATGTCTCCAGGCTTACCTCGCTGCCCATGCCGGCGGCGAGCATCATCACGCCCATGATGCTTTTGGCGTTGATGCGACGCTCGCCCTTGCTCATCCAGACTTCGCATGGAAAGCTACCTGCCAACTTGGTCAGTTTGGCAGAGGCGCGTGCATGCAAACCCAACTTATTGCTGATGGTCACGTTGGCTTGGGGCATGTCTTTGTCCTGGTTGATTTTGAGGGGCGGTGCTGCCCACAGGCAACACGCCTTGGGTGCCACCTGCATGGGCACGGGCCGCCAGCGTCTCCAGGCTTTCATGGCGGTAACACACGCTGCGCAGCAGCATCGGCAAATTGGCCCCGGCCACCAGCCGGGTACTGTGCCCGTCGTTGAGTTGTTGCGCCACGTTGCAGGGCGTGGCTCCAAACACATCACTGAGCAACAACACTTCTGGCGTGTTCAATGCGGCCATGGCCTCACGCGCCCGTGTCAGGCTGTCCTCAGGGGCGTCGTCAGGCTGGATATCCAGCGCCATGACCCCCGCCGCACAGTCTGGAAAAACGTGCAGTGCGCAATCGCGCAAAGCGCTGGCCAAGGGGGCGTGAGCGATGAGGAGGATGCCGATCATAAGCAAGGCATTATCAGGCTTGGACAGGCTTTTTCAGCAGGAAATACACCCACGAGAGCACCGAAGTCAGTCCGAAGCAGGCCAGTGCCGCTTGGTAGGCGGCGGCATTTTCCAGACCCAAGACGCGCCCGGCATCCACCAACAGGCCAATGCCCCACTGCACCACGAAGATGCCCGCAAAAATCACCAGGTTGTAGGCCGACAAGGCGCGCCCCGCCAAATGCGCCGGAAATGCCATGCCCACCGCAGGCTGGGCCAAGGCCACAAAGGTGCTGCTCACGCACAACAATGCCATGCCTACGGCAGCGGCCGAACCAATGGCGGGCCCCATCCAAACCAAGGTGCCAATCACGACAAAGCTGAGCGGCAGCCCCCAGGCGATCAACCGCTCCACGGGCACCCCCTTGCGCGCCAAACCGGGCGTGACCAAACCCCACAACCAGAAGGTGACCAACATGGCCAGGTTGATGAGGAACAGGCCTGATGCCGCCTCGCTTGCTGTCCAGCCCGCCACTTGGGTCATCCACGGGCCTGCCCAGAGGGTCTGGATGGCCACCATGCCGCCGTAGCTGAAAAAGCCAATCGGCATCATGCGCCAAAAATACGCACTGCGCCAAATTTCTCGGTAGCTGCCGTCGTCATCCTTTGGCTTTTTCAGGGTATCGGCCGTCTGACTGGCCTGTTGCCAAACCGGCACCAACAACGCGATCAAGACCATGGCGATGGCGATCATCACGCCCAACATGACAAACAAGGCACGCCAGCCCCAAATGGGCATGAGCCATTGCACGGGCAAGGTGGCGGCCAGCATGCCCAAAGAGCCGGTCATCAACATCCAGGAATTGGTGCGCAGCTGGGTGTTGGCGTCAAACCAGCGGCGATACCCGGTCAATGGTGCCATCAAGCAGGCACTCACGCCCATACCGCACAACACGCGCGCTGCCAGCAAACCATGAAAACTGTCGGCCCAGGAAAACGCCAGGCAGCCCAGCACGGCAAAGCTGAGAAAGGCCAGAATCACTTTTTTGGGGCCATACCGGTCCAGCCAACGGCCCAAGGGCAGCTGGGTCAGCGAAAAGCCCAAAAAGTATCCGCCAGCCAGCAAACCAAGGTCTTGCGCACTCAAACTGAACTCGGTAGTCAGGGTGGGCGACAAGGTGGCAGTGATGGCCCGTACCAAGGCAGAGAAAAAATAGGCCAGTGCAAAGGCCAAAAACACCACCACGGCCATTCGGCGTGGCAAGTGGTCAGGATGCGCCAAAGTTTCGGTGCTCATGGTGGTGGCGCTCATGGTTGAATACTTTCGAACAAAGTGCTGGCAAACTCCAAAGCAATTTTGCGGTCGTACACCACTGCATGAACCAGTCGCACCCGCTCGCCTTCAGCCACAGCCCCCCAAACAGCGTCCATGTTGACCGGCTCGCCATTGGCGCGTTGACCCGGGGCCTGCATCCTCACAGAAGTTGCCAATGGCAAATGTCCGGGACGTACCCAAGCCTTCTGCTGCTCGGGCGCCAAGGGCTGGGTCACGCGGGCGTTGTC
This sequence comes from Comamonadaceae bacterium, assembly GCA_027488215.1. Lineage (GTDB taxonomy): Bacteria > Pseudomonadota > Gammaproteobacteria > Burkholderiales > Burkholderiaceae_C > Limnohabitans_A. The sequence goes on along the minus strand of JAIYCB010000045.1, from coordinate 6,750 downwards.
CAAGGTCGCCTTTTGCCATGCGCTCATCACCGCGCTGGCATCGGCTCCGACAGGCAAGGACGCGGTCATCACGGCCACCATGGACGAGCCGCTCTCGCAGCCCACCACATGCAAATCCACTGTCACACCGCCCAGAGGCACCTTGCGGGTGGTGCGATCGGGTTTGCAGGGTAATTGTGCTTTCAGGGCCGTGCCTTCCAAAGCGATATCGCGCCAGTTCTGGGTGGGGCTGCAAGCGCTCAAAGTCAGCGCCATGACGAGGCTGACCATAAGGGCGGTGTAATGAGTTCGCATGGGGTGATTATCCTGATCAGCAGCCGAATCGGGTTTTGGCGACAATGTGACCCATGAATTCACTTGATGGCATCCGCGTTCTTGACCTCTCCCGCGTTCTGGCGGGCCCCTGGTGTACCCAGACCTTGGCCGACCTGGGGGCTGATGTCATCAAGATTGAGCGCCCCGGCACGGGCGATGACACTCGGACTTGGGGCCCACCCTTTTTGAAGGACCCTCAAGGCAAGGATACCGCCGAAGCCGCCTACTATCTGGGAGCCAACCGAAACAAGCGTTCGGTGACCTGTGACATTGCTCAACCCGAAGGTCAGGCCTTGATCCGTGAATTGATCAAACATTGCGACGTTTTTGTAGAAAATTTCAAGGTCGGTGACATGGCACGCTATGGCCTGGACTACGCCAGCCTGAGCGCACTGAAGCCGAAATTGGTGTATTGCAGTGTGACCGGTTTTGGCCAAACCGGCCCTTACCGTGAACGAGCAGGCTATGACTACGCGGTCCAAGGGATTGGCGGTCTCATGAGCGTGACCGGCGAGCGTGACGACCTGGGGGGCGGCCCTCAAAAAGTGGGCGTGGCCGTCGCCGACCTGTTCACCGGCATGTACGCGACGGTGGCCATCCTGGCGGCACTGCGCCACGCCGATCGAACTGGCGAGGGCCAGCACGTGGACATGGCTTTGCTGGACACCCAGGTTGCCATGCTGGCCAATCTGGGCTCCAACTACCTCGTGAGCGGCAAAGTGCCCGGCCGTGCGGGCAATGCACACCAGAACATCGTGCCTTACCAAGTATTTGAGACTGCACCGCCCGCAGGATCGCCGCCCGGCAGCCGTGACCACCTGATTCTGGCTGTCGGCAACGATGGTCAGTTTGCCAAATTCTGCGCCGTGGCGGCTTGCCCTGAGCTTGCTCAAGACCCGCGTTACGCACTCAACGCCGACCGGGTTCGCCACCGCGAAACGCTGGTTCCCCTGCTGGAAGGCATCTTGAAAACCCGCACCAAGGCCGAATGGCTGGCTGCCCTCGAAGCTGCCAAAGTGCCATGTGGTGCGATCAACACCCTGAGCGAAGTTTTTGTGGACCCCCAAATCCAAGCCCGTGACATGGTTCAGCAATGGCAACATCCACTCAAATCTGACCTGCAGTTGGTGGCCAGCCCAATCAAATTGAGCCGTACGCCTGTTCGCCAGGATTTCCCCCCGCCCATGCTAGGCCAACACACCGCCGAAGTCTTGGCCGAAGTGCTGGGCTGGCAGCCTGATAAACTGGGCCCCCTGCGCGGTAAAGGGGTGATCTGATGGCCAATTTCTTGCTGGTCCATGGGGCTTGGCACGGGGCCTGGTGCTGGCAACGCGTGTTACCCAGTCTTATTCGCGCAGGTCACCGCGCGCATGCTGTCACACTGACTGGGGTGGGCGAGCGAGCCCACTTGTTGCGTCCCGATATTGGTCTGGACACCCATGTCCAAGACGTGATGTCTGCCATGGACGCCGAGGAAATGGACGAGGTGGTGCTGGTGGTTCATTCGTACGCCGGCATGTTGGGCACGGCCGTGGCCGACCGCAGGCCACAAAGCCTGCGCCACTTGGTCTATCTGGATGCAGTACTGCCCAAACCAGGCGAGAGCTGGAGCAGCACACACGCCAGCGCGACCCGAAATGCCCGCATCGCCGCAGCACAGGCCCATCCTCAACACGCTTTTCCTGCGCCCGACCCTACGGTCTTCGGACTGAGTGATGCAGATCACGCTTGGGTGCAAAGACGACAAACCCCACACCCCGGGGGCCCTTATACCCAAGTGCTCGACTTTGATCCACAACGCGTCGCCAGCGTGCCGCGCACATTCATCAACTGCACCTCACCACCATTGGGCACGATCGACGTCAGTCGACTGCGCATGGTGGACCCCAAATTTTGGGACGGCGCTTGGCTGCCGGGCTCACAAGTGCTGGAGATGGACACCGGTCATGACCCCATGGTCAGTGACCCGGATGGTTTGGTCAACAAATTGTTGTCCCTGCTTTAAAGCGTTTTGAGACTGGGGCGAAAGCTGGGCAGTCAGCGCAATGCGCCAAACACCTTGCTGAGCAAGGCACTTCCCGCCTGAGCCGGGTTCTGGCGGATCTTTTTTTCCTCCTCACCGATCATGTAATACAAGCCATCGAGTGTTTTACCGGTGACATGGTTTTCCAACAGCGCCTGGTCCTTGTAGACGAGGCCCGTGCTGGACAACTTGCCCGCCACCGCATTGAACTGCTCCACCACGCCCAATTGCCCCAGCACCTGTTTGACCTGGGGCATCAATTGCGCACTCAAGGGTGTGCGCGTTTTGTCCACAAAGAATTGGGTGACGGCAGTATCTCCACCCTTCAAGATGCCCTTGGCGTCTTGCACCGATAGGGTCTGTATCGACTGCATCAAGGCTTTTTGGGCCAGGGGCACCGCCTGTTCGGCGGCACGGTTCATTTGCAAGGTCAATGCATCCAGTTGCTGGCCCATGCCCAGCGTCTTGAGCATTCGCGCACCCTTGTTCAAGGTGTCTGGCAAGCCAATGCGTACTTTGTCGTTGCCCATGAAGCCGCCCTCTACGCCGAGCAAACCGATCGCGGCACTGGCCCCTTTTTCCAATGCCAATTTCAATCCTTGTGATGCATCCCCTGCACTCAAATCCGCCAAACTGAAGGCATGCACGGGCACAATGGCCAAAATGCCCGAGGTCATGGCGAACGTATTAAACTTTCTGCGATGAAGAATCATCTGAATACTCCCTGGAATCTGCAGCCTCTAGGCCGTCGTGTGTTGAATGGGGCCTGCGCGCTCGGCCTGTTGCTGTCCCTGTGGGGCTGTGCAGGTGAACGTGCGCCCGAATCTTCCTTCGTTTTGCTCGACGGCAGCACCGTGAGCACGCAACAATTGCAAGGAAAAGTATCTTTGGTCAACTTTTGGGCCACCAGTTGCACTTCTTGCGTGGCCGAAATGCCCGAATTGATCGCCACTTACAACAAGTTCAAGGACCGGGGTTATGAAACAGTGGCCGTGGCCATGAGTTATGACCCACCCAGCTACGTGGTCAATTTTGCCCAAACACGTCAATTGCCCTTCAAAGTGGCGATTGACAACACCGGGGGTGTGGCGCGCGCATGGGGCGATGTGAAGTTGACACCCACCACTTTTTTGTTGAACAAGCGTGGGCAAATCGTCAAGCGCTTTGTGGGTACGCCTGATTTTGTCGAACTGCACCAGTTGATCGACAAACTGTTGGCAGAGTCCTGATTCAGATTGACCTCAGATCTGCAACCGGGTCGCCCTGACCCGGTTGTGCTCATGATCAGGCTCAACGCCTTTTATCTCTCAATCCTTGCGGAAATTGTCGTGGCAAGCCTTGCACGAGGCTGCTGCAGGACCAAATGCCACCTTCAAGGCGTCGATGTTGCCCGCTTTGGCAGCGGTGTTGAGTTTCACGATTTCGGCTTGCATTTTGTCTGCCGCTTCTTTGTACTTGGCAGCTTCTTTCCAGATTTCTGGCTTGGCGCGGGTGTCGCCTTTGTCGGTGCCTTCACCAAAAGCCGCCCATGGCAACTTGGATAATGCCATCACCACATCGGCATTGTCTGCAGCGACTTTGGCGTCATAAGGCATGCGGCCATTGGCCATCGCACCCAGTCGACCAAAATGTGCGGCCATCACGGTGAAACTCGCTTTGCGATACTTGACTGCATCCTCTGGCTTGGCAAACTGCGCTTGTGCAGGTAAGGTCACAGCCATCGCCATGACCACACTGAATAGGCCCGATATTGTTTTCATGTTTAACTCCAAGTGAGATGTGTGTTGGCCAAAGCCCTGCGCTCTGACTGCTGTTCAGTTTCTCACATCTTGGCTCAGGCCGCATCAATGAAAGTCCATATGGTTCGAGTTCGCATCTGGGATCTACCGACCCGCTTTTTCCACTGGGGTTTGGTGCTGTGCGTGACGGGTCTGGTCATCACAGGTAATGTGGGTGGCAATGCCATGGTTTGGCATTTCCGTTTGGGGTATTGCGTTTTGACACTTTTGCTGTTTCGTGTCCTTTGGGGCTTTTTCGGAGGGCACTGGTCTCGCTGGTCACAATTGCCCATCAGCCCCTCGCGCATTTGGGCCTACCTTCGAGCTCAGAATGAGTCCACTCCATTTGCTGGTCACAACCCCTTGGGGTCCTGGTCAATCGTGGCTTTCCTTCTCGTTTTGACAGTGCAAGTGAGCACGGGACTCATCAGCGATGATGAAATTGCCAACATGGGACCGTTGTCCTCATTGGTTTCTGGTCAATGGGTCTCTTGGGCCACCAGTTGGCACAAAGGGTGGGGCAAAACCACCTTGATCCTGTTGATCAGCATTCATTTATTGGCCTTGGCTTGGTACCGCTGGCAAAGGAGCCAATCGCTGGTACCTGCCATGTGGCATGGAGACAAGTCCTTGCCCTATTTGGTGACATCCTCAGTTGACGATCTCCGCTCGCGTGTTTTGGCCTTGGTCCTTTTGGTCGTTTCGGCCACGGCTGTTTTCGCCATCATCTCCATGGGCAACTGAAACCCTTGAGGCCAATGACCTCCCGCTAAACTGTTGCTTGTTTTTTCCAACTCACTCATGCCGACCGTCCAATTACAACCACCGGCCAGCACCGCTGACTGGGATGCTACCCGGGCCATCTTTCGGGAGTATGCAGACAGCCTGAAGGTTGATCTGTGTTTTCAGGGTTTTATCCAGGAGTTGCAAGATCTGCCAGGCGAATACACAGAACCTCGCGGCGCACTCTTACTGGCTTGGGTTGATGGCGCTTTGGCGGGATGCTGCGCCTTGCGCCCTCTTGACAGCTCCGACCATTCCAACGCCGCTGAGATGAAACGCCTTTATGTGCGCCCAGCGTTCAGGGGTTTGGGTTTGGGTCGACAATTGACGGAAGGCATTCTCGATTCCGCACGCAAATCAGGGTACAGCTGCGTCCTGCTTGACACCCTTGATGACATGGAATCGGCCCGTGCCCTTTATGAAGACCTGGGTTTTGTAGAAATTCCACCTTACTATCACAACCCCTACGCTGGCGCCCATTACCTGAAAGTCGAGATTCTTTAATTTGTCAAAGCAATAAAAAAAGGGACCGGAGGTCCCTTTTTTGCTCAATTAACTTCAAGCTTTGGCTTGTGCCAAAAGAGTCGCCGCATCGCTGACTTCGAATTTACCGGGACCTTCCACATTCAAAGTGGCTACTTTGCCATCTTTCACCAACATGGAGTAGCGATTGCTTCTGAGGCCCATGCCGCGGCTGGTCAGGTCCAGTGTCAAGCCAGTGGCCTTGCTGAAATCACCGCTGCCGTCGCCCAGCATGCGCACTTTGGCGCCTGTTTTCTGGTCACGTGCCCAAGCACCCATGACGAAAGCGTCATTCACGCTCACGCACCAAATTTCATCAACTCCAGCAGCCTTCAGAGCATCGTGGTTTTCTACATAACCGGGTACGTGTTTGGCGGAACAAGTGGGCGTAAAAGCACCAGGCAATGCAAACAAAGCGATGGTTTTGCCTGCAGTGGCCTTGGCAACATCCACGGGATTGGGTCCGATGCTGCAACCATTTCCCTCCACCTCGACATATTCCATCAGTGTGGCTGCAGGCAGTGTGTCTCCGACTTTGATCATGTGATACTCCAAATCATTGAATTGGCGTTGTTGCCAGGATAAAAAAAACGACCCGCCATTGTGGGTCGTTTTTTGAAAGTTTGCAGAAGTCGGGGTTTTTAACTCAGACTGCTTCAGCTTTCTGCACCAGGCGAGTAGCCACCCAGTTTTTGGTTTTCGAAATCGGACGGCTCTCCGTGATTTCGATGGTGTCGCCCAGGTGGTATTGACCTGTTTCGTCGTGCGCGTGGTACTTGCTCGACTTGGCCACGATCTTGCCGTAGAGCGCGTGTTTCACACGACGCTCGACCAGCACGGTCACGGTCTTGGCGCGCTTATCGCTGACCACCTTGCCAATCAAGGTGCGCTTGAGGGATGTTTTAGCTTCCGTCATGGTCACTCCTTACTTGGCGGCTTGCTTTTGGGCAAGGATGGTTTTGGCACGGGCGATGGCACGGCGAGTCTGGCTCAACGTACCGGTGTTGCCGAGTTGTTGCGTGGCTTTTTGCATGCGCAGACCAAAATGGGCTTTTTGCAGCGCTTTGATTTCTTCTTTCACACCAGCAACGTCTTTTTGGCGCAATTCAGCAGCGTTCATTTCTTGTTTCTCCTGAATTATTGGCCAATCATGCGGGCCACAAAGGTGGTACGCAGGGGCAACTTGGCAGCGGCCAATTTGAAGGCTTCACGGGCCAACTCTTCGGGCACGCCTACGATTTCGTAGAGCACCTTACCGGGTTGGATCTCGGCCACGTAGTACTCGGGGTTACCTTTACCGTTACCCATACGCACTTCAGCAGGCTTGGT
>JAIYCB010000026.1 GCA_027488215.1 Comamonadaceae bacterium | reverse complement strand
TAGCCCTTGGGCGGCACTTCTTCAAAGTCTTCGCGCTCGATCCACACTTCTTTGCCGATCTTGAACACGCGGTCAGCGGGGGTCATGGCGCCTTCAGTGCCATCTTTCCCATCCTTGCCCTCGGCGATGGCGCTGTGGGGCAGGGCGGGTTGGGTGCAGTCCTCAAGATAGCTGTCGCTGCCAAAGGCTTCGGCCCAGTTGCTCAGCACCAGCTTGACCGGGTCGAGCACGGCCATGCCGCGGTGGGCTTTGTTTTCCAGGTCTTCGCGCAGGCAGCCTTCGAGTGTGCTGTAGTCGATCCAGCTGTCGCTCTTGGTCACGCCAATGCGGTCGGCAAACAAGCGCAGGCTCTCGGGCGTGTAGCCCCGGCGGCGCAGGCCCACGATGGTCGGCATGCGCGGGTCATCCCAGCCGCTGACTTTGCCTTCGTTGACCAGTTGCGCCAGCTTGCGTTTGCTGGTGATGACGTAAGTGAGGTTCAGGCGGGCAAATTCGTATTGTTTGGGGCTGGGCGCGGCCAGCAGTTTGCACTCGCACAGGCGCTCCATCAGCCAGTCGTAAAACGGGCGCTGGTCTTCAAACTCCAGCGTGCAGATGCTGTGGGTGATTTGCTCCAGCGCATCTTCGATGGGGTGGGCAAAGGTGTACATCGGGTAGATGCACCATGTGTCGCCCGTGTGGTGGTGGGTGGCGCGGCGGATGCGGTAGATGGCCGGGTCGCGCATGTTGATGTTGGGCGAGGCCATGTCGATCTTGGCGCGCAGCACGGCCGCGCCGTCGGCCAGTTGGCCGTCGCGCATTTCACGGAACCGCGTCAGGTTTTCTGCAACGGTGCGCGTGCGGAAGGGGCTGTCCACGCCGGGCTTGCCAAAGTCGCCCCGGTTGGCGCGCATGTCTTCTGCGCTCTGTTCGTCCACATAGGCGTGTCCGGCCTGGATCAGCGCCTCGGCAGCGCGGTACATGAAGTCGAAGTAGTCGCTGGCCTGGTAGGGCGCGGCGCTTCCGGCAGCTTGGCCGATTTGGGCCCAGTCAAACCCGAGCCATTTCACGGCGTCGATGATGCTGTTGACGTATTCGGTGTCTTCTTTTTCGGGGTTGGTGTCGTCAAAGCGCAGGTGGCACACGCCGCCGTACTCTTGGGCGAGGCCAAAGTTGATGCAGATGCTTTTGGCGTGGCCTACGTGCAAATAGCCGTTGGGCTCGGGCGGAAAGCGGGTGCGGATTTTGGCCGGGTCGGGCTCGCCCGCAGCCTGGTGCGCGGCGTCGCCGGGGCTGCCCGCCCAGCGGCGGCTGGCGTAGGTGCCCTGCTCAATGTCTTTGTCGATGATTTGGCGCAGGAAGTTGCTGACTTTGGCGTCAGCAGCGTTGTTGGAATCGGGGGCTTTTTGGGTGAAGGCGGTCATGCGCCTGATTTTAGGCTGACCCAGAGGGATAACTGGGTGCAGCTGAGTTTTCTCGCGTACGGTCCGAGAGGGCTGACCGATTCACTTATTTGATGAATGGACTGCCAAAGCGTGTGTCTGTGTTGAGTGTGTCGTCGGTCAGTGTTTTCAAGAAAGCCACGATGTCGGCTTGTTCTTGGGCTGTCATGGGGATGCCCGGTACGCGCAATCGGTTGTCAAGTGCGGGCCCAGCTTTGATGCCGGTGGCGTAGTGCGTCAACACTTGTTCCAAGGAGCTGAAGCGGCCATCGTGCATGAATCGCCCGTCGAGCGCGACGTTTTTGAGTGAGGGAGATTTGAAAATCACGGTTTCATCCAAATCGAGTCCGTTGCTTCTGGAGTTGGGGTCGAGGGTAAATGTGGGCGGCTGATGGCAAGCTGCACAGCCTTTGCCCCCATTGTTCGGGCCTTGAATGAACAGGGCGCGGCCTCTGTCTTCAGACGCCGTGAAACGATCCACTTCAGGAATGTTGTTACCAGCCAAGGATCGTCCAAAGTTTTGTGCGCTGTTGACACTGCCGTTGTTGGTGTAAATCACGGCATAAGCACGATCCCACTTGCTGTTAGCGGAGATCATGCTGCGCTGAAATTGCGCCAACGCGTTTTGAACCCTTGCTTCTGAGATGTTTTCGTCGCCAAACACCCATTTGAACAATTCTGGGTAGTACGGCAGGGTTTGCATTTTGGAAATCAGCGCACCGAAGCCACCGTGTGTGGCGTCGAAACCCATCTCTATGGCGTTTTGAATCGGATCGGTCGCTTGGACTTCCAAACTTGCCGCCCGTTTGTCCCAAAACATGCGGTTGCCTTGGTAGAAGGACACATTGCCCATGCGCATGGCATGTGCAGTGGTCAAGCCGCCTGCAAAACCTGTGCTGAACTGGGCTTGATCGACAAAACCCTTGGCTTGAACATGGCAAGACGCGCAGGATTTGGTGTTGTTGAAACTCAAGCGTGCGTCATTGAACAGCACGCGCCCCAATGTGGCGCCTTTGTCGGTCATTGCATTAGCGGGTGTTGAATTTCGCGTGGCCAACAAAGTGGCATCGTAATGGGCCAGCAATGAGGGGGACGTGTAATTGACGGGCGCGCTTAAATCTAAAGATGTGTAGGCCTTGACACCCGGATATGGATCCACCGCGGCAACATTGCTGTCTGTGTTGCTACTTCCGCTACCGCCGCAAGCGCTCAATGCCAGAGCCAACAGTGCGCAAAGACCCACTGATAATTTTTTGGAAGTGTGGTGGGTTTTTTGAATTAAATTGGTTTTCATTTTTTTACCTCATTGAGAGCACTGAATATAGCTTTAAGGAATACACGTTGTGTGAAGATTTGTAAATTTTGCATATTTTTTATATAAAACTCCAAGGACCTGAACCAACACAGGTCGTCAACCTTGGTTACGAATAGAAACCATTGAGAAGGAGGCGATGTCCACCACTGAGCTGTGTAGAGCGCTAAAGCTATAGGCGGGTCTTTGGCCTGTCATCCTTTTCAGAGGAACCCACATGTCAAAAATGCTGTTCAAAACCTGGTCTCGCAAAGCTCTGCTCATGTGCAGTTTGGTGTTGGGCCTGACCCAAGTGGGCTGTGCCCATCCGGTCTCTGTGGAGCCATCGGTGGTTGTGCACTCTCGGGTTGGCCATTTCCCGGTTCATGCGCAGATCGGGTTACCCGGCCAAGTGATTTATGCGCCGCCGCCCCGCGTGATTTACGCCCCGCCGCCACCGCCCCGTGTGGTTTACGTGCCCCGTGTGTACGCGCCAGTCTACGGCTGGGGGCATGGGCATGACGGTCATCTAAGGGGCCATGAACGCCGGCATTACCGGCAAGGTGAGGGTGATCAGGGGCGGGGTGGGTGGGATCGTCGGAATGACAGGCAGCATGACGGTCGTCATGATGGTCGGCACGATGGGCGTCGTTGATGATCCCTTAACTGCGGCGCTGAGGCCAAAAGTCTTCAGCGCCGATGGCGAATGACCATCTCGTCGCGCCGGATTTCCACATCGAAGTGTTTCAAAAAGGCCTGCCCCAGCAGGGCCTGATCAGGACGAAGGCCACTCAACCCCACGGTCACGCTGGCATCGTTGAGAACCAAGTGCCCTGCACGCACAGGCACGCCGCGCACTAGCTGCCCTGGTCGCTGGCCGTTGGCAGTGCTCAACATGATGTCCTGGCCCGAAGGCAAGCCGGTTTGTGTGGCCAGCGCCTGGCTCACACTCACATGGCTGGCCCCGGTGTCCACCAAAAAAGTCACGGGCTGTCGGTTGACTTCGCCCTCCACATGAAAATGCCCGTCGCGTTGGCGCGGAATTACCAGATCACCCGAGCTGAGCGCATAGGGTTTGAAGTTGGCCTGACGTTTTTGTTCGACACGGTCAAACACCAAATACAAGACCCCAGCCAAAGCCAGCCACACGGCGGCAATGGCCAAGGCACCGAGGCGGGCTGTTTTGTGGATCGAAGGCTTGCTCATGCTCTAAAACGCAGCGCCAGACCAAAGCCATTGGCCCAACAAACGTCCGGGGAGTAAGGTGAACGCGCCTGTCACCACACAAGCCGATGCATAGAGCCACTGCATGGTTTTTCTATGAGCTTCAATATGGCCTTCAGCTAAAAAGCGAAATGACCGGTACAGGCTGAACAAAGTCAGTGGAATGAGCAGGTGAATCGGGGTGTAGCCCCAGATATTGGGCATATTGAAGTCTCGGATGAACAGACCCGAGAGGGCCGCGCCCAGCATGCAGGTGACCCAAGCGTAGCCGAACGCCCGGTGAAGTCGGGGTCGTGTGATGCGGCCCATGCGGGCCCAAAGTGCCCACGGACCCAAGACTGTGGCGGTCAGGGCCAAGCTCATGTGCACGGCGATGGTATGTGTCAGTTGCATCGTTCGTTTTGGATGTTTTACTTGAACAGCACTGTGACACAGGTTTGGATGGTGATGTCCAACTTTCTTTCTGGTGTGCGGTCCAGCAACGATAATCAACCCAGATTTTTCGAGGAGCGTTTGTGGATTTGATGTTGTTGCTGAAAGCCGCCGTGATGGGTGTGGTCGAGGGGCTGACCGAGTTCTTGCCGATTTCGTCCACCGGACATTTGATCTTGGCCGGAGCCTTGTTGGGCTTTGACGATGACAAGGCCAAGGTGTTTGACATCGCGATCCAGACGGGCGCGATTTTGGCGGTGATCATTGTGTATTGGCAAAAGATCAACTCCACCGTGCGTGCCTTACCGCACAGCGCCGATGCCCAGCGCTTTGCCCTCAATGTGTTCATCGCTTTTGTGCCTGCCGTGATCCTGGGCTTGATGTTTGGCAAGGCCATCAAGGCGAACTTGTTCACGCCCGAGGTGGTGGCCACCAGTTTCATCATCGGCGGCCTCATCATTTTGTGGGCCGAGCGCAGACAGGCCCGCGCCGTGCGCATCGGCGAGGTGGAAGACATGCGTTGGCAGGATGCCCTCAAAGTGGGTTTGGTGCAGTGTGTGGCCATGATCCCGGGCACCAGCCGCAGCGGCGCCACCATCATTGGCGGCATGTTGCTGGGCATGTCGCGCAAGGCAGCAACCGACTTTTCTTTTTACCTGGCCATCCCCACGCTCGTTGGGGCCGGGGCTTACAGCCTCTACAAAGACCGCGCTTTGCTCAGCATGGCCGATGTGCCCATGTTTGCGGTGGGCCTGGTGTTCTCGTTCTTGAGCGCCTGGGTGTGCGTGCGCTGGTTGCTCAAGTTCATCTCGACCAACAGCTTCGAGGTGTTTGCGTGGTACCGAATTGTGTTCGGTCTGGTGGTGCTGGGCACCAGTTACTTAGGGTTGGTGACCTGGGCGGCTTGATCGGTCTTGTTTGGGGTTCCTTGGTTGGGTGCACTTTGGCGACATGCCGCTTCATAGGCCGCATTCATAATAAAAATTCCCTTTTGACGCATCCTGCGGATGCTTTTGTTCAAAGCCCCCTGCATGTCTGAAACACTGTCCGCCTCTTTTCGCCGTTTGGCCTGGGCCAACTTACTGGCCCAGTCGGCCGAGCAGCTGAGCCTGGCCGCAGTACCCATCGTGGCGGTGCTGTTGCTTCAAGCTGGGCCTGGTGAAATTGGTTTGTTGGCCTCCATTCAGTCGCTGCCGTTTTTGCTGCTGTCCATGCCGCTGGGTCTGCTGGCTGACCGCACTTCTCGTACACGCTTGATGGCACTGGCCGAGACCCTGCGGGCCTTGGCTTTGTTGTTGTTGCTGGCGCTGATCGTCTCGGGGCATGTATCCATTGCGGCTTTGGCCATCATTGGCTTCATCGCGGCGGTGGGCACGGTGGCGTTCAGTGTGGCCGCCCCTTCGCTGGTGCCTGCACTGGTGCAGGTCGATGGCTTGGCGCGGGCCAATGGGCGCTTGGAGTTGGCGCGCAGCGCGGCGTTTGCCGCAGGCCCGGCTTTGGCCGGGGCCTTGATCGCTTGGACGGGAGCGTCGGCGGCGTTTGTGTTGTCGGGCATGTTGTCAGTGGCAGCGGTGTTGTGCTTGCGTGGCATCACCGAACCTGAACGCGCCGCCGTGCCTGCACGTCACCCTTTGCTGGAGCTGCAAGACGGGGCCAAGTGGGTGTGGCAGAGCGATTTTCTCCGGCCCATGATGTTTTGCTCGATCGTCTGGAACATCTCGTGGTTCATGCTGCAAGCAGCTTATGTGCCCTATGCCATCAACGACCTGGGGCTGGACGCCAGTGGCGTGGGGGTGACGCTGGCTTTGTATGGCGTGGGCATGATCGTGGGCGCATTGCTGGCGCCGCGTGTGGTGCGGGCGTTGCCATTTGGGCAGGCGATTTTGCTGGGGCCTTATTTCTCGGTGTTGGCGGCGGTCACCATGGCGCTGACTTTGTTTTGGCCGCATGGCTGGTTGGCGGCGCTGTCTTATTTTTTGTTTGGGGCGGGGCCGATCATCTGGACCATCACCTCGACCACGCTGCGCCAGACCGTCACGCCCCGCGCCATGATCGGGCGGGTTACTTCGATCAACATCGTGGCCAGCACAGGCGCACGGCCTTTGGGGGCAGCGCTGGGCGGTGTGGTGGGAGTGAGCTTTCCGGTATCGGTGAGCCTGTGGTGCGTGGTCTTGGGCTTTGGCCTGCAGGCCATCATCATCAGCGCATCCAAGGTGCGCAGACTTAAGCGCTTGCCTGACCCGCTGCCCGACTGAGCTGCATGCGCCTTTCGGATAGGCTTGTTCGCGCAGTTCAGCGCGGCAGCGTCATGAGCGGAATGTCTTTGGCCACGGCAAACTTGTCGAGCTGTGCGCGGGTTTGGCTGGCCAGGAAGGCTTCGATGGCTTGGCGCGTGGCGGGCTTGAAGAGGTCTTTGACGGGATGCTCAAGTTTCACGCCCGCGGCTTCGCACAGGCGTTGCGCAAAGTGCGGCTCCAGTGCCGCCACGGCCACACGGCCGTTTTTGCAGGCGTAGATGCGGTAGCCCGCGTGCGCACCGCCCACCGCGCCATCGGGCGTGGTCATGCGCAGCTGGCGAGGCAGTGCCAACCAGGCAGCGGCTTCGGACAAGGCCACTTCGTGGCGCGATCCTTTGCCCGAGGTCTTGAGCGAGATCACAGCCTTGAGTGTGGCTTCACTCGCCATGAGTGCGCCGCCCATGTCGGCAAACAAACTCGGGGGCAGGTCCATGCCGTTGACCAAGCCCACTTCGGCTTGGTAAGTCAAATCGTGGCCGGGAATTTCGGCCAGTGGGCCGGGGGCGCCGACCACTTCGATCAGGCTGAGCGCGGGGTACTGCTTGCGCAGGGTTTTCCAGCTCAGGCCCAGCTTGGTCAGGGCCGAGGGGCGGAACGAGGTCAGCAGCATATCGGTCTTGCGCAACAGTTTGTGCAAGGCGGCTTGGCCTGCCTCGGTTTTGAGGTCCAGGGTGTGGTGTTTCACGCCCTTGTGCATCAGCGCATAACCATCGGGGGTGTAGTGCTGCATCGGGTCGCCAGCAGGTGGGTTGATCTTGGTGCAGCTGGCGCCCATCTGGGCCAGGCGCATCAGGGCGGCAGGGCCAGGCAGGTTGAGGGCGAGGCTGACGACGCGAACGCCGCGAAGGGGTTGGGTGGATGACATGCGGTTGACCTTGAATTGATTTTTCGAATTATGGGGAAGGCGTTGACGTGGAACTGTCACCTGCGTGGAAAATGGTGACAGCTCATGGCCATCAGAGGCCGAAATTTCGCAAAGTGGCTTCGATCGCTGCAGCGGTGGCGATGGGTTTTTCCATGGGGAAGAGGTGGGAGCCGTCGAGCATCATGATGCGGCCTTTGACGACTTGGTGCGTCAGGTCGGTGCCGGCTTGGCGCATTTCAGCCGAGTGTGTGCCGCCGATGAAAGCGGCGGGGCATTTGAGGGGTTTGCGCTTGAGCAAGCTGTCGAGTTTGTGCGGCAAGCTGTTGTAGATGGCGGTCTCGATGTCGCGGTCAAAGCTGAGCACGCGTTGGCCGTTTTCATCACGTGTACCGTGCTCAATGTAATCGCGCAAAACCTGAGGGTCCCAATGGGCGAAGGATTTTTTGTGCTGAAAATTGTCCAGCGCCGCTTCGATGCTGGGCCAGTGGTTGCGGCGTTTTTGGCTGATGCGCCCGGGTGACAAGGCGCCAATCAATGGCGTGCGTTTGGCCAGTCCCAGTGTGGTGGCGCGCCAGCCACCCAGAACGGGCGAGTCGATCAACACCACGCCACGCGCCAGCTCGGGGTATCGGGCTGCGCACATCAGACTGAGGATGCCGCCCAGGGAGTGGCCCACCAAAAAAGCGGGTTCGCCCATTGCAGGAACGCTGAGGCTGGACTGCCGCGCTTCGCTCGCAGTGACGGGGGATTGATGAACGCCGTCATCGCGAGGGACGAAGGGATCAAGGGAGTGCCGTGTATCGCTCGCAGTGACGATGGATTGATGAACGCCGTCATCGCGAGGGACGAAAGGATCCAGGGACTGCCGTGTATCGCTCGCACTGACGTGGGATTGATGAATGCCGTCATCGCGAGGGACGAAGGGATCCAGGGACTGCCGTGTATCGCTCGCAGTGACGGGGGATTGATGAATGCCGTCATCGCGAGGAACGAAGCGATCCAGTGATTGCCTCGCTTCACTTGCAGTGACGTTGGTTCCACGGCCAGTGTTGTATTGGCGTTGTTTTTCACGCGCAAAATCAGCCAGTTGTTGCACCAGATGGGGCCAGTTGTTGGTGACGGGGTATCGCGGGTCGTGACCGAATTTTTCGATGGCATCCACAACGAAGCCACGCTGGCGCAGGTTGTCAAAAATCATCCGATAAGTGCTGGCCGGAAAGCTGTTGCCGTGCGAGAAGATGATGCGGGCGGCCATCAGATCAGTTTCTCTTCAGGCGTGGTGATTTTCTTAAGCAAGGCGTTGCGCTGGGCGGACACCATGAGCGGGATGTCGGTCGCGCCGCCGTTCCACATGGGGTCTTCGATGCTGTCGAACATCTGGCGCAGCTTGTCGCCCCAGCTTGTTCGCAGCATTTTGAAATAGGGGTTGTGCTCGTCGATGCACATGATGCGGTCGGTCTGCAGGCTGCCCGCTGGGTAGACCACCATGTCCAGCGGCAAGCCCACCGACAGGTTGGATTTGAGGGTCGAGTCCATCGATACCAGGGCGCATTTGGCCGCTTCATCCAGTGGGGTGTTGGGCGTGATGACGCGGTCGAGCACGGGCTTGCCGTATTTGGATTCGCCAATCTGGAAGTAGGGCGTCTCGTCGGTCGCTTCGATGAAGTTGCCGGGCGAATAAACCTGAAACAAGCGCATGCCTTCATTGCCGATCTGGCCGCCGAAGATCATGGACACGTTGAACTCCACACCCGAAGCACGCAGGGCGGCAGCGTCACGCTCGTACACGCGGCGCACGGCTGCGCCCAGCACGCGGGTGGCGTCGAACATGCTCTTGGCGTTCCAGATGGTCAGGGGTTCGTCTTGGCCAGGTTCGACCAGTTTTTCGATCTGCAGCACTTCGCGTACCGATTGCGAGATGCTCAAGTTGCCTGCGGACAGCAATGTCATGAAGCGCTCGCCTGCTTTTTCATAGACGATCATTTTGCGGAAGGTGCTGATCTGGTCCAGGCCCGCGTTGGTGCGGGAGTCGGACAAGAACACCAGTCCAGCGCGGGTTTTGACGGCAACGCAATAGGTCATGAATGGGCTCTTCAGTTTTTGGGCAGCAAACGCTGCAAGGCATACAGGGCGTCCAGCGCTTCTCGGGGGCTGAGTGCATCGGGGTTGATTTGGGCCAGCGCTGATTCGATCGGGCTGGGGCCAGCCGCTTCAGTCTCGGGTGGTGCGGCAAACAGGTCGACTTGCTGGCGGCTTTCAGTGGCACCGGCCTCGAGGGCGCTGAGCGCATGCCGTGCATGGTTGAGTACGGCGGCAGGCATACCCGCCAGCCGAGCCACTTGCACGCCATAGCTCTTGCTGGCGGGGCCCGGTTGCAGCTCGTGCAAAAACACAATCGACGCGCCGGACTCGGCTGCGCTCACATGCATGTTGACGGCGGCTGTGTGCGTGGCCGGGAACT
Organism: Comamonadaceae bacterium; assembly: GCA_027488215.1. Lineage (GTDB taxonomy): Bacteria > Pseudomonadota > Gammaproteobacteria > Burkholderiales > Burkholderiaceae_C > Limnohabitans_A. The sequence continues at coordinate 133,695 of JAIYCB010000026.1, read as the reverse complement.
CTGTCAGCTCGAAGTAGTGCGTGGCGAACAGCGCAAAGGCCTGCGTTTTGTTGTGCAGGTGTGTGGCAATGCCGCTGGCCAGGGCCAGGCCGTCAAAGGTCGAGGTGCCGCGCCCGATCTCGTCCATCAGCACCAGGCTGTGCGGCGTGGCGCTGTGCAAGATTTGTGCGGCTTCGGTCATCTCCAGCATGAAGGTCGATTGGGCGTTGGCCAGGTCGTCGGCCGCACCGATGCGAGTGTGGATGGCATCGATGGGGCCGAGGCGACAGCGGTTGGCGGGCACGTGGCTGCCGATGCTGGCCAAAAGCACGATCAATGCCACCTGGCGCATGTAGGTCGATTTACCGCCCATGTTGGGGCCGGTGATGATCTGTAAACGCTGCTTGGGGCCGAGCACCGTGTCGTTGGCGATGAAGCTGGCACCGGACAGTTCGGCCAGGCGGGCTTCGACCACCGGGTGGCGGCCTTGGCGGATTTCGATGCAGGGCTCTTTGGTGAACTCAGGCGCGCACCAATTGAGGGTGAGCGAGCGCTCGGTCAGTGCGCACAGCACGTCCAAGCTGGCCATGGCCTGCGCCAATTCGGTGAGTGCCGGCACAAAAGGCTGAAGTTGGTCGAGCAGGCCTTCGTAGAGCCACTTCTCTCGGGCCAAGGCGCGCTCTTGCGCCGACAGGGCCTTGTCTTCAAAGGTTTTGAGCTCGGGCGTGATGAATCGTTCGGCGTTTTTCAAGGTCTGGCGGCGACGGTAGTCGTCAGGAACTTTGTCGAGTTGCCCTTGCGTGACCTCGATGTAAAAGCCGTGCACCTTGTTGAACTGCACCCGCAGGTTGGCGATGCCGGTGCGCTCTTTTTCGCGGGTTTCCAGGTCGAGCAAAAATGCATCGCAGTTGGTTTGGATAGCACGCAGCTCGTCCAGCTCGGCGTCCAGGCCATCGGCGATGATGCCGCCGTCGCGCACCAGCGCAGCGGGCTCTTCGAGCAGGGCCATTTGCAGCAGCTCGGCGCAATTGGTGGGAGGCGTGAGCCAGCTGACCATCCCAGCCAGCAAGCTGCCGGGCTCAGGGCTCAGCGCTTGCAGTTGCACCGACAGCGAAGCCGCACGCGCCAGCGCGTGGCGCAGGGCCACCAGCTCGCGCGGGCGTACCTGGCGCAGCGCGGTGCGGGCGGTGATGCGCTCTACATCGCTGGCCCCTTTGAGTTGTTCGCGCAGGCTGGTCCATGCGCCGGCGCCACTTTCCCCGCGCAACACGGCTTGGGCCTGCAGGCGGTCCATCGCGGCTTGGCGGTCACGCGGCGGGCTGAGCAGCCAGCTTTTGAGCAGGCGGCTGCCCATGCCGGTCATGCAGGTGTCGAGCAGGGCAAACAGCGTGGGTGAATTGGCAGCGCTTTCGCCGCGCAGGGTTTGGGTCAGCTCCAGGTTGCGGCGCGTGCTGGCGGGCAGGTCGATCAGCGCGTCCGAGCGCTGCACCTGCACCCGCTGCACATGCGGCAGGCTGCGGCCTTGGGTGTGTTCGGCATAAGTGAGCAGTGCAGCAGAGGCGGCGTGCGCGTTGCTCAGGGCGTCGGCGCTCCAGGCAGCGAGCGACGCGGCTTGCAGTTGCTCCAGCAGCTTGCGCTGGCCCAAGCCTGCGTCAAATTGAAAATCTGGCCGCAGGGCAAAAGACCAGCTGCCCCGGCCTGCGGTTTTGAGGCTGCGCAGCTTTTGCTCAAAGGTGGGCGTCATGCCAGCGCTGGCCAGCAATTCGCTGGGGGCAATGCGGTCGATCCAGTCGGGCAGTTCATCTTGACCGCATTCCGCCAGTTGCACCACGCCCTGAGTCACGCTCAGCCAAGCCAAGCCACAGCGGTTTTTGCCCGCTTGGTGCACGGCCAGCAAGATGGTTTCGCTCTTGTCGGACAGCAGCTCGGTGTCGGTCAGGGTGCCTGGGGTGACCACGCGCACCACTTTGCGCTCCACCGGGCCTTTGGACGTGGCCACATCGCCCACTTGCTCGCAAATGGCCACCGACTCGCCCAGCTTGATGAGGCGCGCCAGGTAGGTCTCGACCGAGTGAAACGGAACGCCCGCCATCAGCACCGGTTGACCCGCAGACTGACCCCTGCGCGTCAAAGTGATATCCAGCAGGCCGGCGGCTTTTTCGGCGTCGGCAAAGAACAGCTCGTAAAAGTCGCCCATGCGGTAGAACACCAGCGTGTCCGGAAACGCCGCCTTGATCCCCAGGTACTGGGCCATCATGGGCGTGTGGCCAGCAAAGTCAGCAGGGCTGGGTGCAGGGGGCATGTCGTTGGGCATCAAGAGCGGGACCGACTTGTGCAAAAGTCACCGGATTCGGGAGTGAGTTGAGAAGAGAACCTTGATTTTAGTGGGAGTGCAGGGCCGCGCTGCCGGGGTCGGCTGCGCGACTGAGGCAAAGACCGTGCTCAGGGGTTTGAGCAATGCGCAGCTGGGAGCGCTCAAAAGGCTTTAAACCAGGCCCCGCATCAAGCCCTGCGCGCTTCTTTACAATCGTGACAACAAAACTCCCAGGGCTTCAACGAGCCCCTTGTATGGAAATAGCGATACTTTTTGCCCTCATCTTCCTGAACGGCTTGTTTGCCATGTCCGAGATTGCACTGGTCACCGCCAGAAAAGCCAGGCTGCAGAAGTTGATTGATGAGGGCGACAGCAGCGCCGCAGCGGCTGTCAAATTGGGCGAAGACCCCACCCGATTTTTGTCCACCATCCAGATCGGCATCACGTCCATTGGCGTTTTGAACGGTATCGTGGGTGAAGCCGCACTGGCAGAACCCCTGTCCCATTGGTTGGTGAGTTTGGGTGTTTCGCAGTCGTACGCCAGTTTTGGTGCCACCGCCTTGGTGGTGGTGACCATCACCTATTTTTCGATTGTGGTGGGTGAGTTGGTGCCCAAGCGCATTGGCCAGTCTTACCCCGAAACCTTTGCCCGCTTGGTGGCGCGGCCCATCAATTTTTTGGCCTTGGCGACCAAGCCCTTTGTGATTTTGTTGTCGACTTCGACCCGCGCCATTTTGCGCCTGATGGGTGTGAAGGAGACCAAGGGCACGCCCGTGACTGAGGAAGAAATCCATGCCATGTTGGTCGAGGGGACTTCGGCTGGCGTGATCGAGTCGCACGAGCACACCATGGTGCGCAACGTGTTCCGCTTGGACGACCGTCAAATCGGCTCGCTCATGGTGCCGCGTGCCGACATCGTTTGCCTGGACGTGGACGATTCCTTTGAGGACAACCTGCGTCACATCGAAGAGTCTGACCATGCCCGCTTTCCGGTGGTGCAAGGCGGCATTGAAAACATCTTGGGTGTCATCAATGCGCGTCAGTGGTTGGCACGTGCCTTGAAAGACAAGTCGCAATCGCTGCGCGATCAAGCGCTGCAAAGTCCGCTCTACGTGCCCGAAACCATCACGGGCATGGAGTTGTTGGACAACTTCCGCTTGTCCGATGTGCACATGGCTTTTGTGATCGATGAGTACGGCGAGGTGCAGGGCATCATCACGCTGCAAGACCTGATTGAGGCGATCACGGGGGAGTTCCAACCGCGTGACCCCGAAACTTCATGGGCGGTGCAGCGCGAAGACGGCAGTTGGCTGCTCGATGGCCACATCCCGGTGCCCGAACTGAAAGACCGTTTGGGTCTGGAAGAGGTGCCCGAAGAAGAGCGTGGCCGATACCACACCCTGAGCGGCATGATCATGCTGCTCACCGGCGCTTTGCCCAAGGAGGCCGATGCGGTGAAATGGGAAGGCTGGAAGCTGGAGATCGTGGACATGGATGGTCGCGCTATCGACAAGGTGCTGGCTACCCGCTTGCCGCCCGCTGAGGGCGATTCAAGCGGCGAATCAACGCCCGGCAACTGATCTGGCCGGCGCGCGAAAAAAAGCACCTCCAGCGAGGTGCTTTTTTTGGGCTGGACACGCTCGTTTAATCGAGAGACGCGAGCTTAAAACGGGGCGTCTTTGCCCTCTTTGCTGGTCGCTTTTGTGCTTTCACCGGTGGCGGTTTCTGTAGCATCGGCATCGGGGTTGTGCGAGTCCGATGTGCGATCCCCGCTCAGGTTGTCGACGGCCGTGCGCACAGCCGCTTTGTCGCTCGCACTGGCGAATTTGCTGTATCTGCTCAGAAGGGTGACGAGTTGACCATAGATGCGGGGCGCACCAGCCAGGCATTCCTTTTGTTCCAGAAAGTCGGCTTCGCCGGTGAAGTTGCCGATCAGGCCACCGGCTTCGGTCACCAGCAAGGAGCCTGCTGCGATGTCCCAAGGCGACAGGCCTGTTTCAAAAAAGCCGTCGGTAAAGCCTGCGGCCACATAGGCCAGATCGAGTGCGGCGGAACCGGGGCGGCGCAGACCAGCGGTGCGTTGCATCACATCGCCCATCATGCGCAGGTATTGGTTGAAGTTGTCGCCCTTGCGGAAGGGAAAGCCCGTGGAGATGATGCATTCCTGCAGGCGGATGCGTTTGCTTACGCGCAGGCGGCGGTCGTTCATGAACGCGCCACGGCCTTTGGTGGCGGTGAACAAGTCGTTGCGGGTGGGGTCGTAAATGACGGCTTGTTCGATCTTGCCGCGTACTTGCAGGGCAATGCTCACGCAATAAACAGGAAAGCCGTGGATGAAGTTGGTCGTGCCGTCCAAGGGGTCGATGATCCAGATGTGATCAGCGAGGGGGTTGCCGTGTGTGCTGCCCGACTCTTCGGCCAGGATGCCGTGGTCAGGGTAGGCGGTCAGCAGGGTGTCGATGATGACTTTTTCACTGGCATGGTCGATCTCGGTGACGAAGTCGTTGACTTGTTTTTGCGAGATGCGAACGGCCTCAACGTCGAGCGCGGCACGGTTGATGATGGCGCCAGCGGCGCGCGCAGCCTTGATGGCCACGTTGAGCATGGGGTGGAGATTGGACGACATGAATTGTGTGAAGAACTGGACTGGCCCACGCACGATCGCGGCGGCGAAGGTTGAATTTTCTCATGAAATGCCAAGGCGCCCGTCGTTTTGGCGTCATAGAGCGTTGATGCGGTCGCGAACTGCCAGGTCCGAGCGTGGACAATCGGGGCATGCAAACGCGATTCATCTTGATAGAAACCAGCCATGCCGGCAATGTGGGCGCTGCCGCCCGAGCCCTGAAGGTCATGGGTTTTGACGATTTGGTGCTGGTGGCGCCGCGTTGGCCCAATGTACTGCGCAAAGAGGAAACCATCCAGCGCGCCAGTGGTGCCAACGATGTGTTGGCCAAGGCCCGTGTGGTCGACACGCTGGACGAAGCTTTGGATGGCGTGACGCATTTGTGCGCCACCGCCATGACGCCGCGCGATTTTGGACCGCCCACCCGCTCCCCCCGTGAGCACTTTGCCGAGTTGACGAAACCCGGTGCGCCCGAACAGTGCGTGGCGTTTTTGTTCGGCTCCGAGCGCTTTGGCATGAAGAACGAGGACGTTTACCGCTGCCATGTGGCGCTGTCGATCCCGACGAATCCGCAGTTTGGCTCGCTCAATCTGGGCTCGGCCATTCAGGTGATTGCTTATGACTGGCGCGTGGCACTTGGCGGCTTTCCGGTGCAGGACGTGGTGCCGCCCGCTGAAAAAGCCGATGCGAAGCATGTGGCAGGTATGCTGGGGCATTGGGAGCAGGCGCTCACGGAGATCGGCTTTTTGAACCCGGCTGCGCCCAAAAAGCTCATGCCGCGCTTGAACCAGCTGTTCAACCGGGCTGACCTCAGCCCGGAAGAAATCCACATCCTGCGCGGGGTGGCCAAGGCCATGATTCAGACCGCCAGCGCCAAGCGATAGACTCGAGGCCTATGTTTTCACGCCTTCGCTCCGACATCCAATGCATCCTTGACCGGGACCCCGCAGCACGCACCGCTTGGGAAGTGCTGACCTGTTACCCGGGCTTGCATGCTTTGGTGTTGCACCGCCGGGCGCACTGGTGTTGGAACCACGGGTTCAAGTGGCTGGGGCGTTTCATCTCGCACATTTCGCGAGGGCTCACGGGCATTGAGATCCACCCCGGCGCGAAGATTGGCGAGCGCGTGTTTTTTGACCACGCCATGGGTGTGGTGGTGGGCGAAACCGCCGAAATTGGCGACGGTTGCACGATTTATCAGGGCGTAACACTGGGCGGTACATCCCTCTACAAGGGTGCCAAACGTCACCCGACGCTCGGCAAAGATGTGGTCGTGAGCGCCGGGGCCAAAGTGCTGGGCGGCTTTGAGGTGGGCGATGGGGCCAAGATCGGCAGCAACGCGGTGGTCATCAAGCCGGTGCCTGCGGGCGCCACGGCGGTGGGCATTCCGGCGCGCATCATCCCGTCCAAGGCGGGAGAGAGCGCCGATGTGTCGGGCACCGACCGCAAATTCACGGCCTACGGCATCACCCAAGACGATGACCCGGTCAGTCAGGCCTTGCGTGGCCTGATCGACAACGCGGCTGGGCAAGAACAACAAATCTCCATGATCTGGAAAGCTCTGGAGCAGTTGTGTGCACAGCAACAAGTGCAGATGCCCGAGGGCGGAGCAACCCGCGAGACTTTTGAAGCCGATAAGTTCAATCAACTGGTGGGCAAGTGAGCCTCAAGGCGCGCTGGTTAAATGGGTTGAGGCTTTGAGTTCGCGCCAGCGTTTGTCCAGGCTGCTGTAACGCGCCAATGCATCAGGATCCTGGCCACTTTGGTGTTGCGCCAGGGCCTCATTTTTAAGCTGTTGCAAGTGGTCGATCATCAGCATGCTCACCAGCCTGCGCAACTCTTGTCGTGCCTCTTGCGGGTCAGGTGGGGTGGCGTTCTCGCTGCCGACCACCGTGTTGATTCTGTCCTGGGCCACCCAGCGAAGTGCGTCTTCTGCAAAGGGTTGGCCTTGCATTCGTTCGTTCAAAGTGGACCAGCCCAGCGCCCCTTGTTCGTGAAACTCCGATTCGAGCCAGGCCAACACGGGGCCATGGGGCGCAGGCAACGCGCACAACATGGCATGGTCTTCTCCGGTCAAGGATTCCCACAAAGCCATGTTGCCCAGCAGCAGGCGGACTGCGTGGTCGGCGCGGCTGGCGGGCACAGTGCGCGGGCCAGTGTAGACAGGTGCTTGTTCGCGTTTGAAGCGGCTGTAGCCTAACTTGCTGTTGGGGCTCCAGTTTGAATTTTTTCGAGGCCAGGCACTGCCGCCCGCGCTGTTGTAGCCGCCGGGTGCGAAAGCGCTGTCGCCAGACCAGACTGGGGGCTCGCCGTAGTGCGGCTCGAAGGCGTGGCGCTCGTCAGGGCCGACTCCCTTGCTGAGACTGGTATTGGCGGCTTGCATGGTCGGGGCCATCGCATGGGCCTGATTGCGCGGTGCAAAGCGCTGGTCGCTGACGGCTTGCTGGCCCCAGAGTTTTTCTAGGCCTGCCGATTCCAATTGAATCAGTTGCGCCATCTCCGACAGCAATTGCTGCTTGAGTGCGCCGTCGGGTAGCAGTTGCCAAAGCGGGCGGGCCTGGCTCGACAGGCGGGCGCGGCCTTCCGCGGTTTGCAAGTCACAGTCGGCGCTGGCCGCTTCGATCAAAAAGCGGGACAGCGGCATGGCCTGCTTGATTTGCTCGGCAAACGCCTCCTGGCCAAACTCGCGCACATAGCTGTCCGGATCGTGCTCTGCGGGTAAAAATAAAAACTTGATGCTGCGCACATCGGTGGCATAGGGCAGGGCGCCGTCGAGCGCCTTGCGGGCGGCTCGGCGGCCGGCGGCGTCGCCGTCGAAGCTGAAGACCACCGCGTCGGTGAAGCGAAAGAGTTTCTGCACATGGTCGGGCGTGCAGGCCGTGCCCAGTGTGGCCACCGCGTTGGCAAAACCCAGCTGGGCCAGCGCCACCACGTCCATGTAGCCTTCGGTCACCAGCACGTAGCCTGCGCTGTGCAGGGCTTCGCGCGCTTCGTAGAGGCCGTAGAGCTCGCGGCCCTTGTGGAAGACCGGCGTCTCGGGCGAGTTCAGGTATTTGGGCGTGCCGTCACCGATGACCCGCCCGCCAAAGCCGATGCACTCGCCCTTGATGTTGCGGATCGGGAACATGATCCGGTCGCGGAAACGGTCGTAGCGCTTGTCGTCTTCCTCGTTGACGATCACCAGGCCACTTTCGGCCAGCAGCGGATCGTCGTATTTCGCAAAGACGCTGGCCAGCGAGCGCCAGCCTTCGGGGGCGTAGCCCAGGCCAAAGCGCTTGGCGATCTGCCCCGACAGGCCCCGCCCCTTGAGGTAGGCGATGGCCCGTGGGCTGGTCTTGAGGTGTTCGCGGTAGGACTCGCCGGCCTTTTCGAGCACGTCGGTCAGGCTGTCGGACTTGGCCTTAGCCGCAGCCGCGCGGGCCCGTTCTTCGGGCGACTGCGGCTCTTCGGGCACCTGCATGCCGATCTGCTGGGCCAGGTCCTTGACGGCCTCGATGAAGCTCATGCCGGTGTGGTCCATCAGAAAGCCGATGGCGTTGCCATTCTTGCCACAGCCAAAGCAATGGTAGAACTGCTTGGTCGGGCTGACGCTGAAGCTGGGCGATTTCTCGCCATGGAAGGGGCACAGCCCCATGTAGTTGGCGCCGCCCTTCTTGAGCTGGACGTACTTGCCCACCACCTCGACCACGTCGACGCGGGCGAGCAGTTCGCTCAAAAAGGACTGGGGGATGGCCATTGGGGTATTTTCGCTGATGTTTGGGCAGGCCTTGGTCTTGCTGTGTCACCGCAAGCGCGGCCATCCATGCGTTCGTGGACCACTGTGGATCGCTTCGTGCCTCGCGATGACGCCGATCCCGTCATTGCGAGCGAAGCGCGGCCATCCATGCGTTCGTGGACCACTGTGGATCGCTTCGTGCCTCGCGATGACGCCGGTCCCGTCATTGCGAGCGAAGCGCGGCCATCCATGCGTTCGTGGACCACTGTGGATCGCTTCGTGCCTCGCGATGACGCCGATCCCGTCATTGCGAGCGAAGCGCGGCAATCCATGCGTTCGTGGACCACTGTGGATCGCTTCGTGCCTCGCGATGACCCCGATCTCGTCATTGCGAGCGAAGCGCGGCCATCCTTGCGTTCGTGGACCACGGTGGATCGCTTCGTGCCTCGCGATGACGCCGATCCCGTCATTGCGAGCGAAGCGCGGCAATCCATGGATCGATTTGTCATTGGTGATCACCATTGTTCGGCCAGCAAGGGGGCGAGCGCATTGCCTAAAATGAATCAATTCCGCAGGAGACCCCCATGACCAGCATCTTCGATCAGGACTTGCCCCAGACCCCCGCCAACCACGCCCCCATCTCGCCGTTGAGCTTCATTGAGCGCACGGCCGAGGTGTACCCGACCCGCCTGGCCATCGTCCATGGCGATTTGCGTCAGGATTGGGCCACCACCTACCGCCGTAGCCGCCAACTGGCCAGCGCCCTCACGCAGGCAGGCATCGGCAAGAACGACACGGTGGCGGTGATGCTGCCCAACACACCGCCCATGGTCGAGGCGCACTTTGGCATTCCGATGGCGGGCGCGGTGCTCAACGCCCTGAACACCCGCCTGGACCCGGAAACGGTGGCCTTCATGCTGGACCACGGCGAGGCCAAGGCGGTGATCGTGGACCCGGAGTTTGCGGGGGTGATGAAAAAAGCCCTGGCGCTGCGCCAGTCCACACGGCCCTTGCTGGTGATCGACGTCGAGGACGCGCTGTACACCGGCCCGACCGACAAGCTGGGCTCAGTGACTTATGAAGCCTTTGTGGCCCGCGGCGACGCCGACTTTGCCTGGAGCTTGCCAGGTGATGAGTGGGACGCGATTGCGTTGAACTACACCAGCGGCACCACCGGCAACCCCAAAGGCGTGGTCTACCACCACCGGGGTGCTGCGACCAATGCGATCTCGAACATTCTGGAATGGGACATGCCCAAGCACGCGGTCTACATGTGGACGCTGCCCATGTTCCATTGCAACGGTTGGTGCTTTCCTTGGACGGTGGCGGCGCGTGCGGGCGTGAATGTGTGTTTGCGCAAGGTCGATGCCCAGGCCATGTTCGACGCCATGCGCGACCATGGCGTGACGCATTACTGCGGCGCACCCATCGTGCACGGCCTGCTGGTTAACGCCCCGGCCGCCATGAAGTCGGGCGTGCCCGCCGGGATCAAGGCCATGGTGGCGGGCGCTGCGCCACCTGCATCGATGATCGAAGGCATGGAGCAAATGGGCTTTGATTTGACCCATGTGTATGGCCTCACCGAAGTCTATGGCCCCGCCACCGTGTGCCCCAAGCACCCCGAGTGGGATGCGCTGGACATTGGCGATCGGGCTCGGTTGAATGCCCGCCAAGGGGTGCGCTACCACCTGCAGCGCGACGTGCGGGTGCTCAACCCCGAAACCATGCAGCCCGTGCCGCAAGACGGTGAGACCATGGGCGAGATCATGTTCAAGGGCAACATCACCATGAAGGGTTACCTCAAGAACCCCAAGGCGACACAAGAGGCTTTTGCGGGGGGCTGGTTCCACAGCGGCGACTTGGCGGTGCAGTACCCGGACGGTTATTTCAAGATCAAGGATCGCAGCAAGGACATCATCATCTCGGGTGGTGAGAACATCTCATCCATCGAGGTGGAGGACGTGCTGTACCGTCACACCGCCGTGCTGGCCGCGGCCGTGGTGGCCAAGCCCGATGCGCGCTGGGGCGAGACACCTTGCGCCTTTGTGGAGCTCAAAGCCGACGCTCAGGTTACCGCCGAGGATATCGTGGCGCATTGCAAGCAACACCTGGCGGGCTTCAAGGTGCCGCGTGCAGTGGTGTTTGGCGAGCTGCCCAAAACCAGCACGGGCAAGATTCAGAAGTTTGAGTTGCGCAAGCAGGCGGGCTCGGCGTCTGCGATCGACGTGTGAAGAGCGCCTTCAGGCAATGTCAAAGGCGTGGGTGCCAAAGCGGCCTGCACGCCGGTCGGCAAAGTAGTGCTCCAGCGTTTCCTTGACGGTGCGAAAAGCCAATTCGTCCCAGGGAATTTCATCTTCTTTGAACAGCCGCGCTTCCATGGTTTCGTGGCCGGGGTCGAACACATCGCTGGTCAGGCGCGCCCGGTAGTACAGGTGCACTTGGCCCACGCGCGGCACACTCATCACCGTCAGCAGGTCTTCCATGATGAACTGTGCTCCCGCCTCCTCGGTGGTCTCGCGTGCAGCGCCTTGCGCCGTGGATTCGCCCAGCTCCATGAAACCGGCAGGCAGCGTCCACTTGCCTTTGCGCGGCTCGATGTTGCGCTTGCACAGCAGCACTTGATCGCCCCAGTGCGGCACGGTGCCCACCACGTTGAGGGGGTTTTCGTAGTGCACCGTGTGGCAGACGGTGCAGATGGCCCTTTCACGCGTGTCGCCGTCGTCCGGCAATCGACGTGCCACCAGGGCACCGCATTGACGGCAATGGCGAATGGTGCGGTCAAACATCATGGGTAAGGGGTAATCAAAAAGAAGAGTTGTCAGAATGGACGGCGTGCAAGTCTAACAAGTTCTTTGAAAAAAAAGCCCCGAGCTTCTTTGCGTCGGGGCTTGGTTGAAACACAAATCAGCTTCAAGTCAGGTACTGAATCAGGAACAGTGAGATACCCGGGAAAAAGAGCAACAGCAAAGTCCGCAGGGTGTCACTGATCAGGAAGGGCATGACGCCTTTGTAACTCTCGCTCAGTGGCACATCCTTGGCCATGCCATTGACCACATACACATTCAGGCCAACCGGCGGTGCCAACATGCCAAAGCCAACGGTCATGAGGACCATGATGCCGAACCAGATCGCGGTGTGTTCGGGGGTCATGCCGAAGTCCAGCTTCATGATGATCGGGAAAAAGATCGGGATGGTCAGCAGCAACATGGACAACTCGTCCATCACAGCGCCCAGCACCACATAAAGCAGCAAGATACCTGAGACCACCAACAGGGGAGTCAAGTTCATGGACACGACCAATTCGGCCAAATATCCGGGCACTTGTGTCCTGGCCAAAGCGGCATTCATGACATCCGCGCCCATGAAAATCAGAAAGATCATGGCGGTGCTGAGCGCGGTGGCGTGAAAGCAATGCAAAAATTTGGACCAAGTCAACTCACGCTTGAGCAAGGCTGCCAAAAAAGTCGATGCAGCGCCGACTGCAGCGCCTTCGGTGGGGGTGAACAAGCCACCGTAAATTCCGCCAAAGACGACCACAAAGATCACGGCAATGGGCAAAATGCCTTGCAGTGATTGAAAGGTCAGTCTTTCACGTTCTTCTTGGTCGGGGGCTTGTCCTGGAACCAGACGAACATAGATTGCAATGGCGACCATGTAACCCAGCATGGCGATGATCCCAGGCAGCATGGCTGCAGCAAATAATTTGGCGATGTTTTGCTGGGTCAGGATGGCGTAAATGACCAAAGGCACCGACGGTGGAATCAAGATGCCGAGCGTGCCTCCCGCAGCCAAAGTGCCCGTTGACAAGCGGCCTGAATAACCGTGGCGTTTCATTTCAGGCAGAGCAACACCCGTGATGGTGGCTGCGGTAGCGACCGACGAGCCACAAATTGCACCAAATGCGCCGCTGGCCAAAACAGCGCCCATGGCCAATCCGCCTTTGAAGCGTCCCATCACGGCCGCCGCAAATTGAAACAATGCTTTGCTGATCCCGCCTTGCGTTGCAAAGTGCCCCATCAAAATGAACAAGGGGATCACCGATAAATCGTAATTGGCCAAGCGCGCGAAGGCGAGGTTGTTTAAAAAGTTCAGATAGGGCTGGTAACCGGTCTGCAACACAAAGCCAGCCGTGCCCGCCAAAAACATGGCCCCAGCGATGGGCACCCGTACCACCATCAGAAGCAGCATGATGCCGAAAATCATCAGGGCCAAAGCAATCGGGTTCATGACACGGCCCTGTGTTTTTGAATGGAATTCAAGGCTTGGGATGCAGCAATCATTGCAGTGATGCTGAACGGAATACACATGCTGGTGAACACAATCCAGTCAGGAAAGCCCAAAAGCATGGAAGCACCCAGGGTCTCTTTGGCATTGATTGCGGCAGCACCACAGCGCCATGCCAGTAAGAAATAAATCACCGTCATGAACACATCACCCATCCTGTCCAAGCGATGGTTGGTTGATTCGGAGCATTTGGATGTGAAAAAGTCAACAATGATGTTTTCGCGTCGGAGTTGACAAAGGGGCATGAACAACGCAATGGCTGCGCCAGCACCCACCCCGGTGAGCTCGAAATCGCCGATCAGCGCCGAGCCTAAAAAATTGCGGCCAAACAAGCTGTAGCAGGTCATGAGCATGATGCTGGTCAATACCAGCCCACCCAATAGGCTGCACAACAAAGCTATTCGCTCAAGTGACTTGGAAAACATCATGGTGAAATCAATATTTGCCGATGAATGTGTGCGGGTTTTATCGGAAATGAATACGGTTTTAAGGACTGTCTGCATTCACAAAAAAGAGCAGGGTTACCCCTGCTCTTTTTGAATGAGGGCTTGGCAATTATTTGGTGTATTGCTTGATCAAATCAATCGCTGTTTGCAGCATGCCTTTACCGTCCATGCCTTTGCTGGTCATGTCCGCCACCCAAGCGTCGTCCAATGAGTCGGTGGCTTTTTTCCACTTTTCGAGTTCAGGTTTGGGGATGATGCTGATTTTTTGGTTGGCGCTGGATTCAAAAACTTTTTTACCCACAGCATCGTGACCTGATTGGGTTTTGCCCATAAAGGCAGACAATTCGCGGCCCGAATTTTTGTCAATCACCGCCTTCAAATCGGCAGGCAAAGAGTCGTACTTGGCCTTGTTCATGGGCATCACAAACACGGTGGTGTAAAGCGCGTTGTAAGTGCGATCGGTTTCGGCTGTGAAGTTGGTCAACTCGTTGACTTTCAGGCTGGGCGCCACTTCGTATGGAATGACCGCGCCATCGATCACACCCTTGGACAGGGCTTCAGGCACTTGAGGCACTGGCATCGAGACCGGTGTTGCACCCATCAGAGCCAGCATGCGACTGGACTGGCGAGTTGGGGCGCGAACTTTCATGCCTTTGAGGTCAGACATTTGGGTCACGGGTTTGGCTTTGGTGTAGATGTTGCCTGGGCCGTGCACATGGATGGCCAGCATCTTGACGTCCTTGAAGTCGTCTTGCGCATACTTTTGCGCATAGTCCCATGCCGCACGGCTGGTGGCTTCGGCATTGGTCATCATGAATGGCAATTCAAACACTTCCAACTTGGCCAATCGAGGGGTGTGCACCTGCAGCGTCCAGGCCACATCGACCACGCCATCACGGGTCTGCTCATAAAGTTGGACGGGGGTTCCACCCAACTGCATGGCGGGGTAGATTTCGCACTTCAGTCGGTCTTTGGAGTCGCGTGCAATGTTCTTGCACCAGTCGCCCAGCATGGTGGTGTGCTGAATGGTTTGTGGTCCCAAAAAGTGATGCACTTTGAGGGTAATGGTTTGGGCATGCGCACTGAAACCAATGGCCATGAGGCCGGCGGCGAGGGCCGTTTGTTGCAGAAATTTCTTCATCGACTTGTCTCCATCCTGGGTTGAAAAAGGAAATCATAAACCAACCAAGCGGTCGGGTAATTCGAAAGCATGCTGCGCTTTGGCATGGCGCAGGCAATATCAAAGCCCCATCTTTTCAGTATTTATGAATTATGTTGCAAGTGTTTTGATATTTTTTTAGGGTAAACCCTTTGTTTTTTGGTTTATATGCACTTTTATTCATTCGAAAAATGCTTTTTGGGCAGGCCAGGTCTCTGTTCTGGCCTTTATCTCCATCAAGAAATTTTGATCTGCAAGCTGCCCAAGCCCGCCACCTGGCCCACCAAAGTGTCACCTGCGACCACGGCGGCTACACCTTCGGGGGTGCCGGTGTAAATCAGATCACCGGGTTGCAGTTCCCATGCAGCCGACAAGTGTTCGATGGTTTCGGCCACATTCCAAATGAGTTTGGCCACGTTGCTGCGTTGGCGGTCCGCACCGTTGACTTGCAAGCTGATTTCGGCGTTGTTCACATCACCGGCGTGGGCGATGGGGGTGATGGGGCCGATGGGGGCCGAATGATCGAAGGCCTTGCCGATGCACCAAGGGCGGCCTTGCTTTTTCATTTCGTTTTGAAGGTCGCGACGGGTCATGTCCAGGCCTACGGCGTAGCCGTAGATGTGCTTGGTCACATCGGCTGCTTTGATGTTGCGCCCGCCTTGGCCAATGGCGACCACCAGTTCGATCTCGTGGTGCAGGTTTTGCGTCAAGCTGGGGTAGGGCATGGTGCCGGTTTGGCCAGCTTCGACCACCACCAGGCTGTCGGTGGGCTTGAGGAAAAAGAAAGGAGGCTCGCGCCCGGTGAAGCCCATCTCCTTGGCATGCTCTTCATAATTGCGGCCCACGCAGTAAATGCGGTGCACCGGGAAACGCTCGGGTTGGCCCAGCACAGGCACCGAGACCACAGGCATGGGCGAAAATACAAAACTCATAGGGTGCTTTCTTGAACAAAGAAAATTGGATATTAATCTGAATCGCTGAATGTTGGCACCTGCTACACCCGCGCTGACTCCCGAAACACGACACCCACATGATCCAAAGCATCGACCTGCAGGCCACGCCGGGCCACCTGATACGGCGAGCCCAGCAAATTGCTGTGGCGATTTTTGCCGAGCAATTGGCCAGCGCAGACATCACGCCCGTGCAATTTGCCATCCTGAACGCCTTGCTGGACAGTCCTGGAATTGACCAGGTGAGTCTGGCCAAGCGGGTGGCTTTTGATCCTGCCACTTCGGGTTCGGTGATCGGGCGGCTGGAGGCCAAGGGCTGGGTGGTGCGCGAGGCCGATCCCACTGACCGCAGGCGCAAGTTGCTGGTGGTCACACCTCAGGGAGTGCAAGCCTTGGCCAAGATTCAGTCCGATGTCGCCCGGGTGCAAGAAAAGATCTTGAGCCCCCTGACGCCGCAAGAGCAAAGCCAATTCGTGCACTTGCTCTCGCGCCTTGTGCAAGGTCACCAAGTCAGCTGAATGTGGGATCAGGCCGAGGTGTAGGTCAACTCGAAATGCTCCACAAGCGGGGGTGCGGCAAAGAAAGGACCGACGATGGCTCGCCACTCTGCAAACAGTGGCGACTGGCGAAAGCCCACGGTGTGATCTTCCAGCGTGTCCCAGAAAATCTGCAGCACAAAGCGCTCGGGGGTTTCAATGCAGCGGTTGACCTTGGCCCCCCGAAAGCCTTTGGCCCGAGAGGCCACGGTGTTCAGCCCCAGTTCAATGGCTTTTTCAAAGTCGGCTTGGCGGCCTGGCTGGATACGGATGTCGGCGAGTTCGAGGATCATGGTCTTCTCTAAAAGGATGCTGAGAATCGCCACGATACCGGATTATGGGTCGGGGGGTGTCAGTTGTAAGTCATTCAGATGTCTGTAAGTGGTGTGCTCTTAAGCCTGCGGTGTTGAGTCTGAACCGGTCATGAGCCAGGCCAAACTTTGGGCCAAGGAGGCGCAAGCATCCACCGTGAATTGACCCGCTTGCATGCGCGAGACCACCTCGTCTGGGTTGAGCAGGATGAATTCCTGAACTTCCCCATCGGCATTGATGGGTGTCTCTTGTTCAGAGAGGTGCAGGGCGTAGACCAGCAATTGCTCGTCATGCCAGCCTTGGGGTTCAAGCCTTTGCGTGCGGATGACCCCAGACCCGCGCAAGCGTCTAGGCTCTGACAGGTGCAAACCCGCCTCTTCGGCCAGTTCGCGCAATGCTGTGGTCATAGGGCTTTCTCCGGCGGTCAAACCCCCGGCGGCCAGGTTGTCCAGCAGACCCGGGTCGGTGGCTTTATGGGCCGAACGGCGACCGCACCACAAGTCACCTTCAGGCAAAAAACCATGAATGTGAACCGCATGGCTCATCATGCCCAGATGTCTGAAGCCCGCCCGCTCGACGCACAAAAATGGAGGGACGTCCACACCGGGCGGCCAAGCGGGCATGTCAGGCCACCACGCAAAAAATTCACCGCGCCAGCCGGTCAAGCGCCCATGGGTGGCTTGCTGAACCAAAAAGGCCTGCAAGGTCTGGCTTCGCTGCAAGTGGAGACCGGCGGCAGTTCGCCATTGCAAGCGACCCCGCTGGAGGCTGCAGCCGGGCAGCAAGGCCACCATGTCTTGGGCACGTTCGGCCGATACCCAGCCCAGATCCAGCCCCTCACAAGACCAGACCACGCCGCCGCGTGGTAGAGGTTGTTGGGCATGCAGTTGCTTTGACAGCCAAACTCTTTGCGGCCCACTCAAGCGGGTCCAAAAAGCTTGTTGCGGGCAAAGGCCTTCGGTCATGAGGAGTCAAGGTGTTTCGCCCAGCGCGATGCGCTGCTCAATCCGGGCGATCGCCTGGGACAAATCAGCCACGCTGTCGATCACTTCATGGGCTCCGGCCGCCAGGAGCTGCGCATTTGCACTGGTTCTTGCGTGGGCCTGATCCTGTTCGCTGGCTTGCAGCCAAGTTTCTTGTGTCCAGCCCAGGGCGTTACCACTGATGGCCACACCCACTGTCCAACAGCCTGCGGCCAGACCTTCGGCCAAGCCAGGTGCGGTGTCGTCGACCTTGATGACCTGCATTGCTTGGCCCTGCAATCCCATGGCCTGCAAACACGCCTGCATGCCCATGGGGTCGGGGCGACTGCGCGCCACGTCGTCGCAGCAAACGACCAAAGCGGGTCTGAAGCCTTGGGCGCGGGCGATTTCAATCAAGGGCGTCATGATCTTTCGGGTGTAACCCGTGGTGGTGGCAAAGGCCATGCCTTGGGATTGCAAGGTATGGTACGCCGACATGAAGCCAGGGATGAAATGGCAACGGTCCAGGGCCGCTTGGGCGCTCATGGGCTCAAACTCGGACAGCAGTTGTTGCGCGTCAGCGTCGTTGAAGGGGCGACCTTTCAGTGCTTGCCATTGGGCCGCGATGGTGGGCATTTGTCCCAATGCTGCGATGTGGTCAAGTTTGGGCAGCCCCATGGGCACGCGGGCTTGCGTGATGGTGATTTCAACATGGTGGCGTGCAAACAATTGCACGAAGGCGCCCATGGGGGCCAGGCTGCCAAAGTCGACGATGGTGCCCGCCCAGTCCAGGACGATGCCCTTGATTTTGTGGTTCTGTTCGGTGCTCATGTTGTGCTCCAGTTGCCAACGATGTCTTCGGCCAGGCCAAAGGAAGTGCTCATGCCGGTGCCACTGGTCACGCTGACCAACTGCACACCAGGTAACACTTCGCGCACCAGGCTGTCTTGTTGGGCGCTCGGGTAAATGCCAGTCCACCGCTCTGTCACTTGGTAATGCCCCAGGCACAGCAGGCGTTGCATTTCATGGAGAATCAGATCATCCACTTCGCGTGAAGCAAAAGGACGCATGGCTTGACCGTAGTGATGTGAGTCACCCACCACCAGAGAACCATCCTGGCTTTGCACCACGATCAGGTGAATGCCATGGGCCAACTCTTGGCTGGCTTCGACGCGCAACTGATCGAGCAGCAATTGGGCACCTGGCAATTCGCTGTATCCCTTGTAACGCACCAGACTCAAATCACTCATGACCCCGGCACCAAGCCGGTAACCTGGTGGCGGCTGAACCCGCAGCATTTGCAGCTGACACAGCTGGGTGTTGTTCTGGCTGAAAGCCTGCGGAAACAAGCTGCGCATGTCGGGACCTGGGCAGACCAGGATGCGCTCGGCCTGCAGCCATTGTCCGTCCGTGAAGACGGCGCCGGAGATGACCTCTTGCACGTGTTGTCCCATCTGAAAAACAACGCCTTGAGTGGCCAGCCAAAGGCGCAGTTTTTCAATGGCACTGCGAGCTTCAATGCGCAGCTCGTGGGGGCTGTACAAGGCGCCTTGCAAATGGCGCATGGCAAAGTGCGGGGCCTGGTCTTGCAGGGCTTGACCTTCAAGCCACTGCAGGTCTTGCCCCTCAGCTTGTTTGCACAATTCCTGCAAAACCAATTTTGCCTGTTGTCTTTGGGCCAGCACATACAAGCCCTCATGTTCAATCGCTATACCCGCTTGTGGGGCCAATGTGGCCCACACATCGCGAGACCTGCGGGCTCGACGCCAAGTGTCGCCACGACCTTGTCCTGTCACAGTGATGAAGCCAAAGTTGCGAATCGATGCCCCCACACAAAATGGGTCGCGGTCGATCACGCGCACGCTTTTGCCTTGTTGCAAAGCAGTCCAGGCACAAGCCAGGCCCACGATGCCACTGCCCACAATGATCACATCGTTGCTCATGCTGTGCTTCCTACAAAGTTACGACCGCGGGTTGAACCCAGTGCCTGCTGAAGTCGATGAAGACCGACAGGGCTGTTGCGCAGATCACGCGGCGCAATACCCAGGTTTTGGAGCCAAGCCGACAGCTTTTCGCTGACCTGGTCCCAGCGGCAGTCAAATATGTCTTCCAAGTCGTCTTGCACCTGTGGACTGATGGCCGCGGCGATGTCCAGCACCATGGGCAGCCACACGGCACAGGCGTGGCCATGGGGCAGGTTCTCCTTCAGGGTCAAGTCATAAGACAAGGCGTGGGCCAAGGCGGTTTGGGTTTGCGACATCGCCAAACCGGCCAATAAGGACGCCTGGCTCATTTGTTCACGAAAATCATTGTCTTGCGGGTGCTTGAGGAGAGCAGGCAAGGACTGCAAAACCATGCGTGCCGAGCGCACCGCCAGCGGGCGGGTGATGGCATTGGCGTGGTGGTTCCAGATCGACTCCAGCGCGTGTGCCAAAGTGTCCAAAGCGGTGTCCCGTGTCAAGCCTTCGGGACAGGTCAAGGTCAAGTTCGGATCAATCCAGGCCTGATCGGCAAAGCCCTGAGCAGATGACCAAGAACGCTTGACAGCGGGTTGAGCATCGAGATCCCATACGGTGGCCCAAGGCGTGACCTCACTGCCCGTGCCTGATGTGGTGGGGGCACACCACAAGGTGTGGCGTTTGTGATCTGCAGGTAGCTTGTTGGCTCGCCAAAACGATGGTGCCAGCTCCAATTGATTCAGCTCAAAGCGGGCCAGCTTGGCCAAATCCAGTGTGGTACCGCCACCGACAGCCAGCAGGGCGGCATCCGGGTGCTGTGCCCATAACGGCCAGATTTGACGGCACAGATCCAATGCCGCCGAGATGCTGCTTTGGGCAGAGCGTTGCCAAATCCAGTTCAAGCAAAGTTCACCCCATTGCCTTTTCAATTCTGACTCCATCGCCAATGAAATGGCGTGGGGGTCGGCCAACACAAAAAAAGGCTTTTCAGGAGAATGGCTGTGCAACAGGTTTGCGCCCCATTCGATCTGCACCGGGTTAAACCATGTCAAATGAATCGCTGTCGCAGCCATGATGAAAGCATGTCGATGAGGGATACAGTGACGATCAGGATCAACAAAACAGCGCAGGTCTGGGCGTACTCAAAGCTGCGGATCACTTCGAACAAGATCACGCCAATGCCACCCGCACCCACCATGCCCACCACCGATGCCGAGCGCACATTCGATTCAAAGCGGTAAAGGGAATACGACAGCCAAAGTGGCATCACCTGAGGAATCACGCCGTAGGCGATCTCGGCCAGTTTGTGGGCCCCCGTGGCGCGAATGCCTTCCACCGGGCGTGGATCGATGGCTTCGACAGCTTCTGAAAATAGCTTGGACAAGGTGCCTGTGGTGTGCACAAACAAGGCCAGAACACCTGCGAAAGGGCCAAGGCCCACGGCCACAATGAACAGCATGGCGAACACCATTTCATTGGTAGCGCGACAAGCGTCCATCAAGCGGCGTACCGGCTGGTAGATCCAAGCAGGAGCCACGTTGGCGGCCGACAGCAAACCCATGGGCACAGCGGCGACAATGGCCAGCACAGTGCCCCACAGGGCGATGTGCAGCGTGATCACCATCTCGCGCAAATACAGCTGCCAGTCCTTGAAGTCAGGCGGGAAAAAGTCAGCCGCAAAAGTGCGCATATTGCCCGCATCCCGGATCAATGCCAGAGGGCGGATTTCCGCCCCCTGCCAGGCCCAGGCCAAAACCCCCGCAGCGACCAGCCAGGCCAAGTAGCTCAGGCCCTGACTCTTTTTGTAGGAAGCCAGTTGTTGTAGCTTTTCCAGATCGGAGCTGGCCAGTGCGTTGGGCATGGTGGACATGTTTATTTCTTCAAGGCGGCCAGTTTCTGGTCAATCTCGGCCAATTGTTTGGCTTTGTCTGCGGCGGCCAATTTGTCATCTGCTTCGACTTTGCGACGGTCCCTGAACAACTCGAGTTGGCGGATCGGAATCAGCTGATCGTTGTTGGATTCGCGGAAGCCGCCGTAGTTGTAAATGTTCTTGAGCACGTCTTTTTCAGCCTGATCGCTCTTGGCGTAATTCAGAACAAAATTCTTGATCTTTGCTTTGACGGCCGGGTCCAAGTCCTTGCGCCATACAAATGGATCGCTCGGGATCAACGGGCTTTGCCAGATCACGCGCAGTTGTTTGTACAAATCGGGTTTGGCACTTTCGAGCTTGCCCATGTCCTCGGTATTGTTGGTAGCCACATCCACTTGTTTGGCCAAAGTGGCCTGGATGTTGGCGCCGTGGCTGGCGTTTCGCACCGTCTTGAAGGTGTTGCGAGCTTCGATGTTGCGCTGGGCAAAGATGTAATAAGAGGGCACCAAAAAGCCCGAAGTGGAATTGGGATCGCCTATACCGAAGTTGATGTTTTTGCCGTTGGCAATCACATCGTCCAGCGTTTTGTAGGGGCTGTCCTTGTGGGTGATCAGTAAGGCGTGGTAGCCGAAGGTGCCGTCGGCATACATGAGTTGCGCAAACACTTCGCCATTGGCGCGGTCCACCGCTTCCATGGCAGCCTTGTTGCCGTACCAGGCCACCTGGATCTTGTTGAAGCGCATGGCTTCGATCACTCCTGCGTAGTCGGGGGCATAAAACGACTGAATTTTCAAGCCCGTCTTTTTCTCCATGTCGCGGAAGAAGGGTTCCCAGCGCTCACGTTGGGCCGAAGCCGAGTCGGTGGCGATGATGCCAAAGCTGATGTTTTGGGCGAAGGCGCTGATTGCACTCAGGGAGATCAGGCCTGTGGCCAGGATACGGATAAGTTTCATATTGAGGTCCTCAGGTTGAAAAATCAATGCGCCAGAAGCTGGAGCGTTGGGTTAAAAAGGGGATCCGGGGTTTCGGGTGGATGGTCCATGAACAACTCGTCCGAATGCGTGCCGTACAGCTCGCGCAATCGTTGGTTGTCCAAGCCCAAAGGGGGGCCGTCGTAGACCAGGCGACCTTCGCGCAAGGCGATGATGCGGTCGCAATACTGCCGTGCCAGATTCACGTTGTGCAGGCTGATGACCAAGGTCATGCCTTGTTCTCTTTGCAGTTGGCGCAGCAAGTCCATCACTCTTCGGGTGGACTCTGGGTCGAGCGAGGCCACAGGTTCGTCTGCCAGCAAAATGCGGGCACCTTGAACCAGTGCCCTTGCAATGGCAGCGCGCTGCTGCTGACCACCAGACAGGGTCGAGGCCCGCTGAGTGGCTTGCTCGAAAAGGCCTACTGAATGCAAAGCTTTGAGCGCTTGGAACTTTTCTTCTGTGGTGAACCAACCGAGCAAACTTCTGTGCAACGGGATGTGCGGCAACAGTCCCGTCATGACGTTGGTCAGCACATCCATGCGACCCACCAAATTGAATTGCTGAAAGATGATGCCGATGTGGGTGCGTAATTGGCGTACATCGGCACTCAGCTTGCCCGACTTCTGCAAGCTCTCGCCCCAAAGTTGTATTTCGCTGTCTACACCATCGAGCCGCTCCAACCCGCAAAGACAGCGCAGCAAGGTGGACTTGCCCGAACCCGACGCTCCCAGCAAGCCCACGCACTCGCCCTTACCGATGGACACATTAATGGCTTGAAGTGCCAGCTTGTCCTTGCGAAAGGATTTGCTGGCGCTGATGACGCGAATGGCAGTTTGATCTTTGGACATGTACTGATCTTGCAAACTGCTTGTGACTTTGTGATGAAGAAAATATGAAGAAATGGTGTCGTTGTTTTGTCATCCTGCTGACATGAAACTTGGCCAAAGTCATGCAATGCAAAAAATGATGGATTCCCTTTTGGCGCTCTACGAGCAAAGTGGCGACTTGGTTTACTCGGGCGAGTCGGTATCCCAGTTGATGCACGCCTGGCAATGCGGGAGACTGGCTGAAAAGTCAGGGGCCAGTGCCGCTTTGCAGTTGGCCAGCTGGCTTCATGACATCGGCCATTTGTGGGTCAATTTGGAGGGAACACCGACCCTTCGCGATCAAGACGATGTTCATGAAACTATGGGAGCACAGCTTCTATTTCCAGTGTTTGGACCTGCGGTGTCGGAGCCCGTTCGATTGCACGTGCTGGCCAAGCGCTATTTGGTCAGCACGCGAGAGACCTATGCCCGCAAGCTCTCCCCGGACTCAGTCAGGAGCCTGCGTTTGCAGGGCGGTGTCATGACGCCAGACGAATGCGCCGCCTTTGAGGCCGAGCCTTTTTTTGCAGACGCCGTGAAGCTGCGCGTTTGGGACGATTTGGGTAAAAAATCGGGGTGGTTTGAGGACACGCGCCAAGATGCCCTGAACCATTTGATGCGCTTGATGCGACGTGTTGCGCAAGATCACGTCATTCAAATTTAACAAAAAAGTCACGTCGTTGACACGCGAGAGGGCGAGCATTCAGCACAGGATCAAAAAGGAGCTGAAGCCATGAAAGAGTTACCCAATCCCACCTTCGCGCTGTCACCTGTTCAATTGCCCAGGGGGTCACTTCATCCGGGGTCAGCTGTTACCGGTCTGGAGTTTTTGCCTCGGCGTGTGCAAAGCACCATTGAAGTCAGCTGGGCACAGCATCTCGATGAAGTTCGGGAAGCGCAGCGCCTGAGGCATCAGGTCTTTGCCGCCGAATTGGGCGCGCGATTGCCCCAAACGATGCCTGGCCATGACATCGATTTGTTTGACGATTACTGTGAACACCTGCTGGTCAGGGAAAGTGCATCGGGCCAGGTCATTGGCACCTACCGTGTGCTCACACCCGCACAGGCCAAGCGCGTGGGCAGCACCTACACCGACACCGAGTTTGACCTGACACGTCTGCGCGATCTGCGCAGCCGCATGGTGGAGTTAGGCCGCAGCTGCGTCCACGCCGATCACCGCCATGGTGGTGTCATCATGGCTTTGTGGGGGGCATTGTTTGAATTCATGGACCGCAACCGTTTGAACACCATGATCGGTTGCGCCAGCATTCCCATGCTGCACAATGGGGTGGTCACAGGCGATGCTGCGGCCAGCATTTGGCACCAGCTGCGTCAGACGCATTTGGCCGAAATTCAGTTCCATGTGCGGCCACGTTTGCCTCTGCCTGTGGACGATTTGGACCATGGTTTATCGATCGACCCGCCTGCGCTCATCAAAGGTTATTTGCGATTGGGGGCCAAAGTGCTGGGAGCACCCGCCTGGGACCCGGATTTCAATACGGCCGATCTGCCCATGATGATGCGCATTTCGGATTTGCCCATGCGTTATCGCAAACACTTTTCCACGGGTGCTGCATGACAACTGCGCCCGCACCGATATCCGGCGTTTCGTTATTCAAAAAAACTTTTGCGGAACCCGATGGCGATTTGAACCACATCCTCCCAGTCTTGCCTGAGGCGGCCCTGGTTTCAGAGGATTCCGATGACGAGAGCTCGCTCGCAGGCCGACCACGGTTGCGGGCTATTTTTATTTCGGATCTGCACATTGGCACGCCTGGCTTTCAGGCAGAAGCTTTGCTTGATTTTTTGAAACACCACCCCAGCGATGTGCTGTATTTGGTGGGTGACATTGTGGACGGATGGCAGTTGCGCAGGCGCTGGTTCTGGCCTCAAAGTCATAACGATGTGGTGCAAAAATTGTTGCGCCGTGCGCGCAAAGGCTGTCGGGTGATTTATGTGCCAGGTAACCACGACGAATTTGCGCGGCATTTTGTGGGGCATGCTTTTGGTGGGGTTGAGGTGCTTCATGACACGACCCACACCACGGCCAAAGGCCTTAAGTTGTGGATCGTACACGGTGACCACTTTGACGGTGTGATCCAGTGCGCGAAGTGGTTGGCCTATTTGGGAGATTGGTTGTACGAGTTGGCTCTGCGGCTCAATCGTCACCTCAACAGCTTCAGGGCGCGTATTGGACTGGAGTATTGGTCTTTGTCCGCCTATCTCAAGCTCAAAGTCAAAAAAGCGGTGAATTTCATCAGTGATTTCGAGGTGGCCGTGGCACAAGAGGCCAAGCGCAGGGGTTTTGATGGGGTGGTGTGTGGTCACATTCACCACGCCGAAATACGTGACATCCATGGGACTTTGTATTGCAATGATGGCGATTGGGTGGAAAGTCGCACGGCCTTGGTTGAGCATGCCGATGGCCGCCTGGAGATCATCCATTGGGCTGGTCAGGCAGTGGTTGTCAACGCCTTGCCTGCCCAGGCGGTGCCTGCATGAAGTTGGCGCTGATCACCGACGCCTGGCACCCTCAGGTCAATGGGGTGGTGACCACTTTGCATGAGTTGGTGGAGGCTTTGGGCCCCTTGGGTGTAGAGGTCACGGTGTTGCACCCAGGGCAGTTCAAAAATCGGCCATGTCCGGGTTACGCAGGCATCCAGTTGGCGGTGCGGCCTTACAAAGTCTTGGCCGAGATGCTCGACAGCCTTTCACCCGATGCGATCCACATTGCCACCGAAGGGCCCTTGGGTTGGGCCGCTCGCAAACATTGCCTCAAAAGGGGATGGCGCTTCACGACTGCTTTTCACACCAAATTCCCGGAAATTCTCAAGGCGGCTTTGCATGTGCCTTTGTTTATGGGTTATGCCTTGTTCCGACTTTTTCACCGGCCCTCATCTGGCGTGATGGTGCCGACTCAAGGCGTTTTGCAAATGCTGCAAGCGCGGGGATTTCAGTCATTGAGGCCCTGGACCCATGGGGTAGACCTGTCCCTGTTCTCATTTGAGCCGAATGCGGTTGACTTGCCAGAATTGGGGCAATTGCCGCGCCCTTGGGCTCTGTACGTAGGGCGTGTCTCCTATGAAAAAAACATCGATGCTTTTCTGGATATGGCATGGTCGGGTACACGCATCGTGTGTGGCGAAGGGCCTTTGGCCGATGAACTGAAGGCGCGTCATCCCGATGTGGTGTGGATGGGGATCTTGCCGCGCCCGAAATTGGCAAGGGTCTATGCCGCTGCGGACGTTTTTGTGTTTCCATCGCGCAATGAAACTTTCGGTCTGGTCATGCTTGAAGCCATGGCCTGCGGCACGCCAGTTGCGGCCTATCCAGTGGATGGGCCTTTGCAAGTGATGGGGGCTGACCAAGGGCTTCCCACAGGAGGGGTGCTTGGCGAAAATTTGTCCGAAGCCACGTCTCGGGCTTTGAAGTTGCCGCGACAAGAAGCCAGACTCAGGGCGGAGGTCTTTGGTTGGCCTCAAACGGTGGCTTTGTTCAAAGCCTACTTGATCCCCATCAAGGGTGAGGGCAAACCATGACAAGGTTTGACTTCATTGTCATTAAACTGTCAAGATGGTTTTTTAATTTGAGTTAATTTTTTGCCTGTGTGCCATGGTCCATTTAATTACAAAGTACACGTCGCCAGAGTTCGCATCAGAATTTCTCGATCGCGATCTGAGTATTTTGGCCTTCAATGAACGCGTGCTTGATTGGGCCCACCGCCCCGAGGTGCCGGTTCTCGAGCGCTTGCGATACCTGTGCATCGTATCGTCGAACCTGGACGAGTTCTTCGAGGTGCGTGCTGAGCCACATGTGATGGGCAGCTTGCAGGAGATCAAGTCTGGCGAGTACACGGAAGACAGCTTGGTGGCCATTGCCGATAAAACCAATGCGATGGTGGCGCGGCAATACGCCCTCTACAACGATGATTTGCTGCCCACTTTGCAGCGCCATGGTTACCGGTTGTTATCGCATGGCGAGCGCAATGCCGAGCAAAAGCGGTGGGTGCGCAGCTATTTTCAACGAGAGGTGCAGCCCCTGCTGGTGCCGGTGGGTCTGGATCCGGCTCACCCCTTTCCTCAAGTGGCCAATAAGTCGCTCAACTTCATTGTTCAGTTGTCGGGCAAGGACGCTTTCGGTCGGACCAATGAAATCGCCATCGTCAAAGTGCCACGCGTTTTGCCGCGGGTGATCCCATTGCCGGATAGGGTGTGTGAAGGCAACAAAGCTTTTGTACTTTTGTCCAGCGTGATCCGCGCCCACCTGGCCGAGTTGTTCTCGGGGCGTGAAGTTGGACAGTTTTCTCAGTTCAGGGTCACGCGTCATTCGGATCTGGCGGTGGATGAAGACGAAATCGCCAATCTGCGAATGGCTTTGCGCCAAGGTCTGCAACACCGCCACTATGGCCAAGCGGTTCGCTTGGAGGTGTCTTCCAACTGTGCGCCACGGTTGTCAGAGTTTTTGCGCAAGGAATTTCGGTTGCCAGAGTCGTCCGTTTATCGGGTCAATGGTCCGGTGAATCTGGTGCGGCTGATGCAACTGATCGATCTGGTGCCTGCGCCGGAGTTGCTCTTTCCGCCGTTCAAAGCCAGTTTTCCTGTGCAGCTGCCTCAACACGGCTCGGTGTTCAATCGGCTCAAAGAGGGCGATGTTGTGATTCACCAGCCCTTTGAAAGTTTCGATGGCGTGCTGGCATTTTTACGTGAAGCCGTGATTGATCCCCATGTGCTGGCCATCAAGCAGACCATTTACCGCGCGGGCAGCGACACCACCATGATGGACTTGCTGCGCGAGGCTGTGCGCCGAGGCAAGGAGGTCACGGCCGTGGTGGAGCTCAAAGCCCGTTTTGACGAAGAGGCCAACATCAATTGGGCTGAACAACTTGAATCGATTGGTGCGCAAGTGCTCTACGGCATCGTGGGTCTGAAGACGCACGCCAAAATGTTGTTGGTGACACGCCGAGAAGGTCGCGTGCTGAGGCGATATGGTCATCTTTCCACGGGCAATTACAACCGCCGCAGCGCTGGGCTTTACACCGACATCAGTTACCTCACGGCCGACGCCGACATCACCGCCGACATGGACCAGTTGTTTGGACATTTGGCTAGCCAAAGTCGTTTACCCAAAATGAAGCGCCTGCTGGTCGCCCCTTTCCAGTTGCATGCCGAGATGCAGAACCTCATTGCAGCGGTTGGCGATGCTGCTGCGCGAGGCAAGACTGGGCGCATTGTCATCAAAATGAATGCCCTGACCGACCATCCCTTGATGGAGGCCTTGTTGGAGGCAGGGCAAAAAGGCGCCAGGATTGATCTGATCGTGCGGGGTGCCTGCATGTTGCCCGCTGGGGTGACGGGATTGAGCGACAACATCCGGGTGCGCTCCGTCATTGGTCGGTTTCTGGAGCATTCGAGGGTGTTCTATTTTTGCGCTGATCAGGAAGAATCACTTTACCTCTCCAGTGCTGACTGGATGAGTCGAAACATGACGCGCCGTATTGAATTGGCATGGCCCGTGACGGACCCACTTCTGCGCCAGCGCATCATCGACGAATGCCTGATCGCCTACTTGCATGACGGCCGTGACGCCTGGGACCTGGCCCCAGATGGTCAGTACCACCGCGTGGGTCTGAGTACACCAGGGTATGGCGCTCAGCAAGCGCTGATGCAGCGCTATGACTCATCACCGCGACAGGAGTGATTGCAATGGATTTGATTGTCTGGCGACATGCCGAAGCCCATGAAGCCGAGCCAGGTGAAGATGACATGACAAGGGCGTTAACGTCTCGCGGCCGCAAACAGGCCGAAAGAACGGCCGCCTGGCTGGATGCTCAGTTACCAGAAGGCACCCGCGTGCTCTGCAGTCCAGCCGTTCGAGCAGAACAAACCGTTCGAGCCCTGGGCCGAAAATACAAAGTGCGCGACGCACTTTCCCCCGGGGCCAGCGTGGCCGATGTTTTGGAAACCGCGGGCTGGCCCGTGGCGCGTTACCCGGTCTTGCTGGTGGGGCATCAACCTGCATTGGGAGGCATGGTGGCTCAATTGTTGGGTATGCCTGAGCCTGCATGCGCCATCCGCAAAGGTGCCGTGTGGTGGCTGCGCCATCGCACACGTGATGACCAGTCGCAAATCGTGCTGCTGGCCGTGACCTGTCCCGATCGTTTGTGATTGACTTCAGTCTTTGGCAGGACGCCCGGTTTTGATGGTGGGCACCTTGGCCATGGCATTCTTGAAGGCGGCGTCAGCCATGCCAGACAAAGCCTGTAGACCGGCACGGATCAGCTCGCTTTTTTTGACTTCAACGCCCAAAGCCATTGCGCGTTTTTTCATCTCGGTGATTTGCAGCAATTCGGTCTTGGGCAATGTGAAGCTGTCTCGTACAACTTTGATTTTTTTCTCTTTGACGACCTTGGTTGGCGCGGCAGCCTTTTTCTTGTCTGAGGCTTTGGGTTGAGGCGCTTTGGCCGTTACCGCTGGCGGAGTCACCGCAGCCTTGACAATTTTGACCGGCTTGCGCTTGGAGGCTTGGGCGGCGGTTTTGCGTGGTGCTCTTGTGGGAGTTTTTGAGCTGGGTGCTGCTTTGGTGGCTGGTTTGACTGCAACCTTGGCTGCAGCTTTGGCGCTGGATGAGGGGTTGGCAGAGCTGGTGCTTGAGCCAGAAGGAGTTGATGTGGCGTTCATGGAGGTTCAACTTTCAAAATTAACGGTGTATACAGTTTATACCGTTGATTTTTCTTCAGCAAGGCACAGAACCCCAAAATTTTGAGGGAATTCAGCTCACTGCTACCTGCAAAACCCATTCAGTCTTTTGCCAGGCGTTCTTTTCTTCGCGCAGCAAGTGGGCCGTTTGAGGCCAGAGTTCGGCCCAGTTGCTGTCCATCTGTAGGCTGACGGTCCGTTGAACTGCGTTGCATTGGATGTGCAAGCCTGACAAATCCGGTTCTCGGCGAGCATGACACAAAATGACCGCCAGGCGCAGCGCCATGAGTTGCTGCACAAATCGGGTGTCTTCCAGTTTGGTTTCGAGCTTGCGCAGCTTGCCCCGGTGGCCCAGCACGAGTTGACTCAGCCGGTGCAATTCATCCAGGGTGAAGCCGGGCAGGTCGGTGTTGTCCAGTATGTAGGCGCCGTGCTTGTGGTAATCGCTGTGCGAAATGCGCATGCCCGTTTCATGCAGTTGACAAGCCCAGTGCAGTTTTTGTAAGTGGCGCTGGCGTTCGCTGTGAGGCACATTGGACTCTGACACAATCATGGCCTGCAGCAGTTCTTGTGCCGTGCGAGAAACCCGTTCAGCCTGTTGCGCATCGGTGCCAAAGCGCTCGGCCAGCCAGTCCACCATGGAG
Source organism: Comamonadaceae bacterium (assembly GCA_027488215.1). Lineage (GTDB taxonomy): Bacteria > Pseudomonadota > Gammaproteobacteria > Burkholderiales > Burkholderiaceae_C > Limnohabitans_A. Next base: position 103,408 of record JAIYCB010000026.1, on the reverse strand, counting down.
GCGCGAACATCCTGGGGACTCTCCCGATCGATCAGGTCATAAAGTGCCCCGTGGCGCAGGGCCCCTTGCGCAGCATGCATCTCATCGATTTGCAGCAAATCAAATACCGCTTGCAAAACCGCCAAGCCGCCACCGATCACGGGTTTTCGGTCTTCCTTGACCCCTTCCAGGCGCATGTTTTCCAGCTTCTGGGCTTTGAGCAAACGATCTTTGAGCCAACTCAGGCCCTCGCGTGTGATGAGCCCTTCGGGCCACCCTGCCTGGGTCAACACGTCGGACACTGCACCCACCGTACCTGAAGAGCCATAGCACTTGTTCCAGTGCTGGCAGTTGAACAAGGCGTGTGCTTCGTCGAGGACCGCCATGGCCCCGATCTCGGCGGCCTTGAAGGCCTGGGGTGTCCACAGCCCATCGGGGAAGTACTTCATGGACCAGGCCACGCTGCCCACGCGGTAAGACTCCAGGGTGTTGGCCATTTCGTGTTGGCCCAAAATCATCTCGGTCGAGCGTCCACCAATGTCCACCACCAGACGGCGTTCATCGGATTGTGGCAGCAAGTGAGACACGCCCAGGTAAATCAACCTGGCTTCCTCACGTCCGGCAATCACCTCGATCGGAAAACCCAGAATTTTTTTGGCCTTGGTCAGAAAGACCTCGCGGTTGCGCGCTTCGCGCAGTGTTTGCGTCGCCACAGCCCTCACTTGGTGGGGTTGGAAGCCTGCAATCCGTTCGCCAAAGCGGGCCAAGCATTCCCAGCCCCGTGCCATGGCGTCTTCGCTCAGGTTGCGTTCTTTGTCCAGTCCGTTGCCTTGGCGCACGGTTTCCTTGATGTATTCCACGCGACGCAGCTGGCCCGCGTCCATTTGACCGATTTCAAGGCGAAAACTGTTGGAACCCAAGTCAACGGCGGCGTACAGAGAATGGGTTTGCATGGCGTGGGCGGAAAGCGAGGGCGATTCGGCAAAGTGATGATTATGTGACCAGTTTGTGAAATTTGAATGACATGCGCCTCTGACTTTATCGCTCACAATCTGCCACTGTTTCGGATGTGTGAAGTTTCAGCAGCGATCGGGTGCGCAGGCCAGATTGAGTGAATCACCGCAGGGCACACCATGGCAGCAGTGCGCCGTCAAAAAGTCCATCAGGCTTTGCATGGCGCTCAGGTCGGCGCGGTAGCGCAAAAACCGGCCTTCGCGCTGCACGCTGACCAAGGCTGCATGGTGCAGTTCCTTGAGGTGAAACGACAGCGTGTTGGCTGGCACATCCAATGCTGCAGACAACTGGCCAGGTTGTATGCCTTCAGGCCCCGCGCCCACGATGGCTCGGAACACTTTCAGGCGCGAGCTTTGTGCCAAAGCCGCCAGAGCCTTCACAGCCACGTCTTCGTCCATGACCTGGAAAAGAGAAACGGGGTTCATGGAGTGAACTTTCCCGTTGGGGTTTGGGTCAGTAAACCCATGGGTAGCCGCAGCGTGGTCAGCCAGCACACCACCAGCATCAGCGCCGAGCCCAGCAGCGCGTACATCAGCCCGCCCCATTGGTAGAGCAAACCCGACAACAAAGTGCCCATGAAGCGGCCCAGCGCATTGGCGGCGTAATAAAAGCCCACGTCTTCGGCGGCTTTTTCTGAGCCGGCATAGGCCAGAATCAGGTAGCTGTGCACCGATGAGTTGATGGCAAAGGCAAAGCCAAACAGACCCAGTCCGCCGACCACCCACCATTGCAGTTGGGGCGCTTGCAGCCATACAGCTGCTGCAATACCCAGCGGAATGATCGCCAGCACGGCCGACCACCACCGCGCTGCGGGCACCTCATGGCTCAGGCCGTCGGCGCTGCGGCGCACCAGTTGCGGGGCCAGCGCCTGCACCAAGCCGTAACCAATGGTCCAGGCCGCCAAAAAACCACCCACCATGGTGAAGGTCCAGCCCACCGAATACAAAAACACCGGCACGCCCACCACAAACCACACATCGCGCGCACCGAACAAAGCCACTCGGGCAGCTGCTAAGGCGTTGATGCCCGCGTTTTTGGCAAACAACTCACGCGCAGAGCCCGAGGCCTTGCTCTTGCCCATCATGGGCGGCAAGCTGGTGACCACGCCGATCAGCACCACCGCCAACACTGCGGCCATGGCCCAAAGCGAACCCTGAAAGCCCAGCGTCTCCAGCAACAAGCCGCCCAGAAAAAAGCCAAAGCCCTTCATGGCGTTCTTGCTGCCGGTGAACCAAGCCACCCACTTGAACAATTGGCCGTTGCCTGTGTCTTTGGCCTGCGCTTGGGTGATCTTGATGGCCGACTTGCTGGCCGTTTTGGTCAGGTCTTTGGCCACGCCACACACCCCTTGCGCCAGCACCACCCAGGCCACCGACATGGCCGCTGTCCAGTCCGGCTGAAGGGCCGACAGCAAACCAAAGCCAATGATTTGCGTGACCAAGCCCACGGTGAGCATGCGGGCAATGCCATAACGCGTGGCCAACCAACCGCCCACCAGGTTGGCCAGCACACCTGCCGCTTCGTACAACAAGAACAAAAACGCCAGCGTGAAGGGTGAATAGCCCAGCTTGTAAAAGTGCAGCAGCACCAACATGCGCAAAGCGCCATCGGTCAGGGTGAAGCCCCAATACGCCGCAGTGACGATGCCGTAATTGCGCTCAGCGGCGTTCATCTCAAATGCCGACGTCGTTCATGTGGCAAGCCAGGTCCACCATGCGGCAGGCGTAGCCCATCTCGTTGTCGTACCAAGCGTAGACCTTGAGCAAAGTGCCATCGGTGACCATCGTGGACAACGCGTCCACTATGGCGCTGCGCGTGTCGCGGGCGTAATCCACGCTGACCAAGGGGCGCTCCTCGTATCCCAAAATGCCTGCCAGCGTGCCGCGTGCCGCAGCGGCAAACAAGGCGTTGACCTCTTCGGCGCTGGTTTCGCGCTTCATTTCGAACACGCAATCGGTTAGCGACGCATTGAGCACCGGCGCACGCACCGCGTGGCCGTTGAGCTTGCCTTTGAGTTCGGGGTAGATCAGGGCAATCGCCGTGGCGCTGCCGGTGGTGGTGGGGGCCAGGCTCATCATGGCGCTGCGGGCGCGGCGCAGGTCTTTGTGCGGTGCGTCCACCACCAAGTTGGTGTTGGTCGGGTCGTGGATGGTGGTGATCTGGCCGTGACGGATGCCGATGGCTTCGTGTACCACTTTCACCACCGGGGCCAGGCAGTTGGTGGTGCACGATGCCGCCGTCACGATGCGGTCTTTGGCGGGGTTGTACAGCGTGTGGTTGATGCCCACCACGATGTTCAGCACATCACCCACCTTGATGGGTGCGGCCACGATCACGCGCTTGGCACCTCGGTCCAAGTGGCCCTGAATGGTCTCGGGCGTCAAAAACTTGCCGGTGCATTCGAGCACCAAGTCCACGCCCATGTCGCCCCAAGGGATGTCGGCCGGGTTGGCATGTGACGAAAAGCCCAGGGTGCGCTCACCGATGCGGATCTGGCTGTCACCCTCGGCTTCGATGTGCTCGCGCCATTTGCCCTGCACGCTGTCAAAAGCCAGCAAATGGGCCGTGGCCGCCGCGCCGCCCTTGAGTTCGTTCAGGTGCACCACCTCTAGGCAGTTGCCTGCGCGGGGGTCATCTGACTGGCGCTCCGCAGCGCCCATGGCTGCGCGAAGGGCCAAACGGCCAATGCGGCCCATACCGTTGATGCCGACTTTCATGGTTGATCTTTCGATGGTTCTGGAAATTTCAATGTCCAGACCGTACCACTTCCGTGTGACAAAACCATGACAAGTTGGCAACCCAGACCCTTTGTGGGGCTGATGCCCTAGCAGCAAGGGGTTTTTTGACATCAAGAAGTCACATAAGCCCCTTTCAATCGGTCCTTTCTAAAGGAGCTTTCATGTCGCACCACGATCACGATCCCGTCTTCAACACCTCGAACAACCTTCACTTTCAGGATGTTTTGGCCCAATCGCTTGAAAACCCAGCGCGCCGAGGTCTGTTGCGAGGTGGTTTGGGCCTGGCCAGTTTGGCCATGCTGCCTGGTTGCGCCAGCATGGTTTCGGGCATGGCCGCAGCACCAGCGTCGCTGGGCTTTCCATCCTTGGACAAAAGTCTGCTGGACAATGTGATTTTGCCGCCTGGTTATCAGTACACGGTTTTGCACGCTACGGGGGATGCACTGGATTCAACATTGCCCGCTTATTCCAACAAAGGCATTGAAACGGATGACTGGTCGCGTCGCATTGGTGATCACCATGACGGCATGGACATCTACTACATCGATGCCAATGGCCGCTACACCGAGAATGAAACTGGCCGCGCTGTACTGTGTGTGAACCACGAAAGCTCGGCCGATGCGCACTTCATGCACCCCAATGGCCAGACGTCCAATGGCGTGAGCGGCAAAAGGTTTGACCAATTTGGTTCTTGGGATTTGGGTTCGCGTCCTGAATTGGAAGTGCTTAAGGAAATCAACCACCACGGCGTTTCGGTGGTCGAGATGGTCAAAACCCCAGAAGGCTGGCGCATCAAGCAAGACTCGCCATTGAACCGCCGCATCACGGCCCAAACACCGGCCCGCATCAGCGGCCCACGCGCTGAAATCGAGAACATCCGCAGCTTCATGGTGACCCGTTGGGACACAGCCGGTGCCATGTCCCGCGGCACCTTGAATAATTGCGGCCACGGCAAAACCCCTTGGGGCACCTATTTGGGTTGCGAAGAAAACTGGGCGTTTTACTTCCAGGCCACGGGCACGGGCACCGGTCTTTCCCCCAAAGAAGTGGCGGCACGCCGTCGCTATGGCGTCGCTGCTGCAGCCCCAGCTGCTGGTGTGCAAAGAGCCATCAGCCAAGGCTGGCACACCGTCTCGGCCACCGATGATCGTTTTGCCCGTTGGAATTTGGCGGCCACAGGTGCCAATGCCGAGCGTGACTTCCGCAACGAAGCCAACACCTTTGGCTACAACGTCGAAATCGATCCACTGGCACCGAATTCCACGCCTGCAAAACGTGTTGCCATGGGTCGTTTTGCCCACGAAGCCGCCGTTTGCAGCCTGCCACAGGCAGGTCAGCCGCTGGCCTTTTACATGGGCTGTGACGCCCGCAACGAGTACATCTACAAATTTGTCTCCACCGCGGTTTGGGACCCGCGTGATGTCGGCGGTGGTTTGGTGGCCGGCGACAAGTACCTGGGTGAGGGCAAACTCTACGCAGCGCGCTTTGATGCTTCGGGCCAAGGCGAATGGCTGGAATTGACCATCGCCGATCCACGCATTGCCAACCACAGCGCCTATAAATTTGCCAACCAAGCCGATGTGTTCGTCAATGCCCGTTTGGCTGCCGATGCTGTTGGTGCCACCAAGATGGACCGCCCGGAGTGGGGCGCCGTCAACTACCGCAACGGCGAGGTGTATTTCGCCCTGACGAATAACAACGCGGCCAACCGCACTCCCACCAAGGTGGACCCGGCCAATCCCCGCGCCTACATGGACATGGACGGCAGAAAAGGCACTGGCAATCCGCACGGCCACATCATCCGGTTCAACGAAACAGGTCAAAAATCCACGTCCAAAGCCTTTGCGTGGGACATCTTCTTGTTCGGTGCAGAAGAAGACTCGGGTGATGCCAACTTGTCCAGCTTGAGCGCCAAAAACGCGTTCTCATCGCCTGACGGCCTGTGGTTCAGCAAAGCCACGGGCATCTGCTGGATTCAGACCGACGACGGCGCCATGACCGACGAAAGCAACTGCATGATGCTGGCTGCCATTCCTGGCCAAGTGGGCGACGGCGGCAAAGTCACCGTGAAAAACAAAATGGTGGTGGGTGGTGTTGAGCAAACCGGCACACAAGAAACTTTTGTGGGCGCCGCTTTGGGTGATGCCAAACTGCGTCGCTTCTTGGTCGCCCCCAAGGGCGCGGAAGTGACCGGCATCACGGAAACCGCCGACGGCCGCACTTTGTTTGTCAACATTCAGCACCCCGGCGAGTTGTCCAAGCCGCTGGCTTCGGGCGAGGCACCGCAAAGCGTCTGGCCAGGTAACCAAGGTTACGGTGTCCCAGGACGTCCACGCTCAGCCACGATCGTGATCACGCGCAAAGACGGCGGTGTGATCGGGCTGTAAACCGCGCAGGCCAAATGTTCAGACAGCCGGGTGATGGCTTCGGGCATCCTCGGCGAACAATCGGCTTTTTTGGGCCAGGGCTGCAGGCCTCAGGACATGGCCAAAGTGAGCATGGCCTGCTCTACATCCTGAGAAGCCTTCTTGAGGTAGGGGTTGCTGGCCTCGCTGCCGGCGCGGCCTAAATCTAGGTCGGCCTGAAAGCCGTCCCGCTCTGGCCAGACGGCGTTGAGCATGTCAAAACCGGCTTCGGCGATGGTGGCTTCAGCTTGTTCGAGAAGGCGTTCTGAGCGTCCTGTCTTGGACAAGACAATGACGATTTTGTTGCCGACAGTGCGTGTTTTGGACAGTTTTCGAGCCAGGGCCAATGTGGGGCGTAAATCGTCCATGGAGGTGCCCGTGGGCAAGAACACGATGTCACTTTCGCGGCTGACATCTTCGGTCAACTCATCGGCCAATCCTCGGGTGTCCACCACCACCAGGTCATATCCGACCACCGTCTTGCGCAATTTCTTCAGGCTTTTGAAAGCACGGGCTTCGATCTCCGGCTCGACGCCATTGCGCAGCCTGAGTGCCGCCCACTCGACGCAAGTGAGCTGCTCCAAATCGAAGTCGCCGATCAGCACCTTGTGCTGCGCACGGGCCGCAGCCACCGCCAGCACACGGGCCAAGGTGCTTTTGCCAACACCGCCTTTTTGTCCCACAAATGAAGCAATCCGCATAAATTTACTCCTGAAAAAAGAATGGCAACCCTAAGGCTTGTGCTTGGTCGGCGGCAAGGCCTGCAGGGTCATATCGAATGTTTTGGATTTGCCCAAGTAGTAACGGTCAAGCCGCCACTCCTGCAGAATTTCCATGGCCAGCTGAAAATCTGATATGTTGAGTTTATAGAGTTCATGGAGGGGAAAGTCCAATTCGTTCTCCAAGCCAGAAATCAAGCGGGAAAAAATTTGCGCCGTTGGATGTTGTGGCTCTTGGGCAATAACCTGTCGGATTTTTTGGATGACACGCATTTTTAATCTCAAAAGTGTGGACGTCTAACTTTTCAATATACGATAAACAAACAATTAATTTCCTATATTGAATAATAAAGTATTCATATTATCCAAGAAAGACCTTGAGGATCGGGGCTGAATAGGTCACGTTCATGTCATTCACATCGGGCAAGCTTGTGTTCGATGAAATACCTTGTACAGCTCATTTACTTCAATGCCGGCGGTGGGCACAGGTCAGCTGCTCTGGCCTTGCAGGAAGTCATCGCTCAAAAGCACCCGGACTGGTCGGTGTCATTGGTCAACCTCTTTGAAGTCATTGACTCCGATCGCTATTACCAAAAACTGACCGGATTTGCCCCCGAAGACTTGTACAACCTGAGGCTCAAAAAGGGTTGGACTCGGGGCTTGGCCATGGAGCTCAAAATCTTTCAGGCCATGATCAGGCTGACTTTGCCCAAACTCAAAAAAAGGATGCGGTTATTTTGGGGCGGCAACCCGCCGAATTTGGTGGTCTCGCTGGTGCCCAATTTCAACAAAGTCATGTACGAGGCGCTGAGGGACGAATTGCCAGGGGTTCCTTATGTCACGGTCCTGACGGACATGGCCGACTACCCGCCCAACTTCTGGATCGAGCCTGGGCAAGGTCAGTACATCATTTGTGGCACAGCGTTTGCGGCCTCACAGGCGTCCGCGCTGGGTTATGACCAAAGGGCCATCATCACCACATCGGGCATGATTTTGCGTCCAGACTTTTACCGCAAGCCGAGTGTGGACAAAGCGGCCCGGCTTGCAGAGCTGGGTCTGGAGCCCCACCTGCCAACGGGTTTGATCTTGTTTGGTGGACATGGATCCTCTGAAATGCTGCAAATTGCCAAGGCGCTGCCTGACCGACAGCTGATTTTTGTTGCGGGCCACAACACCGCCTTGGCCAAAAAAATGGCATCAAAATCAGCGTCACCCAAGCACCATGTCATGGGTTTCGTCCAGGATATCCACCTTGTCATGCGTGCTTGTGATTATTTTGTGGGCAAGCCTGGCCCCGGCAGCTTGAGTGAGGCAGTGCACATGGGTTTGCCCGTCATCACTTTCCGCAACGGCGCCACCATGCCCCAAGAAAGGTACAACACGGTGTGGTTGGAAGAGAACCAACTGGGCAAAGTCATTGCATCGGTCAGTGAACTGCCGGGTGCAGTGGACGCGCTGTTGAGCGAACTGCCCCATTACATTGGCCATGTCCAACAAATGAACAACCAGGCGGTGTTCGAAGTGGTCGATGCTTTGGCGGCGATCAAGGCGGGTTGAGATAGCCATCTTTTGGCTGTGCACGACCAGTGCTCAGTCGCTGAGCTGATGAATCCAAATGGTCCCAGTCATTCACTTCGAGGGGGCCAGCGTGATCTGGATGGCGTAGGGCGTTGGCATGGCTCCGTTTTGCTGGAACCTGAGGGTCATGGGGCCTTCACCTCGCCCCTGTGGCCCCGTGTTCGTCAACACATTGCGATTCAAGTCACTCAGGCCCATGCTGCCAAATGCCAGCATGCGCGTGTTGTCGATCCCTGCATCGAAAACGCTGCTGCGCTGCAGGGCATAAGAAGCCAAATCAGCCGATGCATAGAGCACCAACTTGACGGACATCAGCAGTTGGTCTTTGGGCACATCCCAGCGCACATGATGGGCCTCACCAGGCGCCGCTAAACCGTGCGCCACATAGGTTTGCAAGCCAGGCGCTAAAACGCTGGGCTGCAAGGGATCACCAGATGCATCGTGTGCCAACAGGCTGGCACTTTGCAAGTCAATAAATGTGGCATCAGACGTGTTGCCGGCGACATCCACTTGCCTGAGCCGAATCTGGGAGATGCCATGGCCCAAAACCCCCAAAGCCGGGCCGTTGCCCGCATGCCAGTGGGACTGACCATCCAAAGAGTATTCCCACCGGGCACCCGGCTCAAGCCCAGACAACTGCAAAAGGTTGGTGACGCCTTCCCGTTGCGGGGTAACGGTCAAGGCCATCGGGGCCTGGGTATCGAGCACACAACCGACGCTCACAATCTCTGAGGTGTTGCCTGCGTCATCGCGGGCGCGCACCCAGATCATCTTGGCCCCATCGCCCTTGACTTCAAAAGTATTCCCTTGCCCACGGGTCCAGGTTGCGCCCTGATCCAATGAAAATTCCCAAGCGACATCGGCACTGTCCACATCCCATAAACCATTGCGGGTAATGCCGTCGCTCACGCTCAGCCCCGTGTCGTTGAAAGAAAGGACAGGGGCTGGGAGTATGACGGCCCCAGCTTTTGACTTTGGCTGGGATGAAGCAAATGGGCCCCAACCTTTGCCTGCAGGTGCAGAACCTGAGCTCACGCACGACACTGAAACAAGAGCAGCTGCCAGCACCATGACGAAGTGAGAATTTTTCTGTCGGCGAAACATGATGTCGATGGCTTTTGTTGGGAATAGAAATTAACGGAAAGATACCTTTGTCACAATGTCTTGGATTGGCAAGGGCCACTTATTCCAATTTCAATCGTGCACAAAGGACAAGAATGCTTTTTCAGTGGCCTGTGATGACGATGCGCCAAGACCGCCAGTGTCCCGTGTCACCCGCTTGCCCATCTTTGATCTGAATTTTCCAACCTGTGTGCGACTGGCCCACAGAGGCGTTTTGCACTGAACCCTCAAAGCGCTCACCCATGTGCCGTACGCTGTGAAATGTCCATCCCCGCGACAAGTCACCGCATGGCCCAGACATGCTGACTGGGCACAGGTGTGGTCTTGCGAGTTGACTGCGGTTGCCTGTGGGTGAAATCAGGGCCACATCCAGGTCTGCGCCATAGGGGTGATCGACAGTCAGTGTCACTTGAACAGACTCCACAGTCCTCACATCGCAAGCTTCGAAATGGACAGACGCGATGAGAGCAGGTGATGGTTCGTCACCAATGGGTTGATCCATCCAAAGGACGCCGCTGTCACATGTCTTTTCTGAAGGGAGACCGCTGAATTGTCTGGCCGCTTGCACCGCATCTCCGGCATGCACACGCCCAAAACCCACGCGCGGATGAAAGCCGTGGGCATTCATGGCCGAGGGATCGGCCTGCGTTAAACCGAGATCAGCCGGGCGTGCCGTGCGGGCCAATAGCCAACGCACATCACGCCAACTCAAGTTGGGGTTGGCCTCCAGCATCAGTGACACAGCTCCCGAGACCATGGGGGCGGAGGCCGAAGAGCCACCCGCAAATGCGGCGTAGTCAGCGTTGTCTGGCCGTGCCCCCGCAGCCAATCCACGCGGGCCCGAGATGTCGGTGGTCCAGATGTCAGCCACGTCGTTCGAGCGCCGCAACAGACTCATGGACGGCGCACTGACCAAAACATTGGCACCGGGTTCAGCATATGCCGATGGACGGCCCCGGTGATCCACGGCGCCCACAGCCAAGACGCCAGGGTGGTTGGCATAGGCATCACGGTTGCTGTCTTCGCTGGGGCCACCATTGCCTGCAGCGAACACCACCACCGAGCCTTTGCCTTGGCGTCCTTGCGCAATTGCCGCAGTCATGGCCGCTCGCCACGCTGGATCTGCACTGACGTAGCTGCCTTTGCCACTTTGTGAGTCGAGCGCGCCCCAGCTGTTGTTGACGATGTCGGCCCCCAAGTTGATGGCCGAGCGCAAGGCCGATGCCACCAAGCCTGTAGATACACCGTCATACGCCAAAAATTTGGATTCGGGTGCGACACCACGACCGCCCAAGCTGTTGTTGGCGCTGGCCACGGCAATCCCGACGACGGCCGTGCCGTGGGCGTCGTCCCATTGTCCCGGGTTGGCGTTCTCAGGAGCACCGGGTGCTGCCGTTGGAGGTGAGGGGTCGGGGGTGGGCAACAGGCCATTCAATGTGAACACATTGGCCACCAAATCGGGGTGGCTCAATTGCACCGCACCATCCACAAAAGCGATCAGAACCCCACGCCCCGTTTCTCTGACGCCTTGTAAACCGATGTCCATGCCCGGTACCCCACCACTTTGGCCGGTGTTGAACAAATGCCATTGGCGCTCCAACAAAGGGTCTGGGCCTGGCGTGTTTGGCGGCGCGACGGGTGCAGCTCCCAAAGCCTGTGTGTCCCCGCCACCACCGCCACAACCCGACAGCAAGCCCGCCAGCAGCCAACTGGCCATGAGCGTCTTCAAGCGTTCATGGCGCGGGTTGAAAAACAAGCTCGATGGCATATTCGGTGGCCTGAGGGCCAGTTTGTTGGAACCACAGTGTCATGGGACCCGCAGACAACTGACTGGGTGCGATGTCCTGAAGCACGTTGCGGTTGAGGTCTTGCGGCCCCATGTGACCATACACCAGCATGCGGTTCACATCGAAACCCGCATCAAAGACCGCAGCCCTCTGCAAGGCATAAAAAGCAATCGGGTCGGGCGAAACATAGTGCACCAGCCGCGTGCTTTGTAAACGCTGACCCACTGGAATGTCAAAGCGGATGTAGTCGGCGTCCCCCCGCACCACAGAGCCATGTATCACCACCGTCCTGGCCTGCTGCAAAGACAGCACGCTGGGCTGCAAAGCCATGCCCGAGGCCTCGTGCCACGTCGGACTGTTGGGCTCCAGCAGGTTGACCCGCTCCAAAGGCGACCGGTTGCCTGCCAAGTCCACCTGCCGCAGCCACAACACGGTCAAGGCATTGCCCATCAGGGCCAAGCTGTCTCCGGTTCCCGTCAGCCAAGTGCGCGTGTCATCCAAAGAGTATTCCCACTGTCCCTGGTCCTCAACCCCGGAAACCCGCACCAATCGGGTCTGGTCTTGGGTCACCACGGCCGCTTGAACAGCGGCTGGCGGCATGGTGTCCAGCACGCAATTGACCATCACAATCTCAGAGGTGTTGCCCATGTTGTCAAAGGCACGCACCCAGATGGTTTTCGGTCCGTCGCCCTGCACATTAAAGGTGTCACCTTGGCCCCGAAGCCATGTTGTCCCCATGTCAAAGGAAAACTCCCAGTTCTCAGGACTGTTGACTCTCCAGGCACCGATGCGGGTCGTGCCGTCGGTCACACTCAAGCCCGTGTCGGTGAAAGACAGCACAGGTTTAGGTAGGAATCTGATGACGCTCTCTGGTGTTGGCGGCATGCCCACCAGGTCTTGGCCCACCCCAGTAATGGATGCTGATGGACTGGCACCGCCGCCGCCACAAGCCGCCAAGCACAGGGTCACTGCGACAATCAGCATGGGGCCAGCGGTAAGGCGTTGGAAAATCGAGGACATTGCTTTTAACACTTTGAATGGATGAAAACACATGCGCTGTGTGAGTGAAACGTATGTGGCAAGACAATACAAAAAGGGCCACCCCTCAGGGTGGCCCCATCGAATTCAACAGCATCAAGTTGGCAAGCCAACCGAAGCTGTGTCCATCAGGTACCGATCACGCCACCATCGTTCTTGCGAATGACCACTGTGGCTGAACGTGGGCGACCGCCAGTGGGGCCATCGGGCCATTTGGAAAAGACGGTGGGATTCGCATTGACCCAAGCCTCTTTCGGCGCTGGTGCAGCCACATAAGCAGCCGGCGCATTGGGATGGTTACCTACTTCACCTGGATGCTGGATGTTGATGAACATGGTGCGTCCATCGGGTGTCCAGCACACACCTGTGACCTCGCAGCCCGCTGGGCCCACCAAGAAACGGGTGATTTTCTTGGTGGCGATATCGGCCACCAACATTTGGTTGTTGCCTTGGTTCACATAGTTGCCGGTGTTGGCATAGCTGCCGTCCGTTTGGATCCAGAGACGACCTTCGGGGTCGACCTGGATGCCGTCAGGCGAGTTGAAGGTGTTGGTGGCATCGATGTTGCTTGAACCCTTCTTATCGCCGGTCAAGGCGGGGTTGCCGGCAATCACGAAGATGTCCCAATTGAAAGTCAAGGCAGCGGCATCGGCACCCATTTCATTGATGCGGATCACATGACCCCAGTCGTTGACAGCGCGGGGGTTGGCCTCATCCAAAGCAGGGCGAGCTGATCCAGCCACGGTCGAACCGTTGATGTTGTTAGAAGTTGCTGGTGTTGCGCTGCCACGGCGGTTGTTGTTGGTGCAAGCCAAGAAAACTTCACCGGGCTTGGTGCGGTTGGCAGCCACCCACTCTGGGCGATCCATCATGGTGGCGCCGACGCGGTCAGCGGCCTGACGGGCCTTGATCAGTACTTCGGCTTGGTTCGCAAAACCGTTTTCAGCGGTCAAGCCGTTTTGGCCAAACACCAAAGGCAGCCAAACACCTGTGCCCTGGTTGTCGCCCACCACGGTGCCTGCGTCAAAGCGGGCCACATACAAAATGCCGCTGTCCAGCAGATTCGCACCACTGGCCTTGTTGGCTGGGTCGTAAGTGCCGGTTGAAACGAATTTGTAGAGGTACTCGCCGCGCTCGTCGCAGCCGGTGTACACCACGGCCTTGTTCATTTTGGAGAGCACGCACTCGGCGTTCTCGTGTTTGAAGCGACCCAGCGCCGTGCGCTTTTTGGGTGTGCTGGTGGGGGCGTACGGGTCGATCTCGACCACCCAGCCGTGGCGGTTGGGTTCATTGGGGTTGACTGCCACATCGAAACGAGGGTCACCCTTGTGCCAGTTGTAGCCGAAGCCGCCCGCAGAAATGCCATAACGGTTTTGCAAGGCATTGGCGGTCCAGCCTGCAGCGTCTGTTCCAAAGTAACCGTTGAAGTTTTCTTCGCAGGTGATGTAAGTACCCCAAGGGGTTTGGCCTGCGCCGCAGTTGTTGAGCGTACCCAACACCGCAGTGCCCGTGGCGTCTGCGGCAGTCTTGAGCAAGTCGTTACCAGCCGCAGGGCCTGTGAGAGTCATGGGTGTGTAACCCGTGATGCGGCGGTTGTAAGTGGAATTCTTGACGTATTCCCACTTGCCCGCTGCATTGCGCTGGACTTCAATGACGGACACGCCGTGAGCAGCCAGTTGCTTTTTGGTGTTATCAGGGACTTCGGGCTTGTTGAAATTGGCCACGTTGTGAATGTACTCAGGGTTGATGTACTCGTGGTTCATGGCCAAGATACCACGGCTGCTGCCATCGGTGCCCGGGAAGGGGAAGAAGTTGATGCCGTCGTGGTTGTCACCGGCCTGCACTTCTTGCTCGCGCCAAGTCTCGCTGGCGTCGCCTTTGAACGCAGGGGCAGTGGCTGTGATCGGGTCACCCCAGCGGTACAACACGTCGGCGGTGTAACCCTCGGGCACCACAATGGCATCACCACTGCTGGTGGCCACAGCTTTGAAGCCAATGGCGCCGGCCGCAGGGCCCGAGCTTCCACCGCAGGCCGTTAAGGCGCTGCCGAAAATACCGAGCAAGCCCAAAGCCGCACCGGATTTGAGCATGCTGCGGCGGCTGGGGTTGCGAGCGATTTCGCGCTCGATCAGATCATGCAAATGATCATTGGCTGAGTTATTGGATACACCGTCATCGTCACGAATCATGTTGGACATTGCGTCACTCCTGTAGGTTGATAAAACTGAGGAATCCTAAAAAATCCGTGTGAAAAATTGATGACGTTCAAATTTTTTTCAGGAAAATTCTGGTGGAGAACTCCTGTCATGGCGCTGGTTGGCAAGTGGCAACCTGGTCGTTCTCAAGATGATTCGATGAACTGGTTGAAAGACCGGAATTTTTTCATGTGGCTTTTCCAGTGTGCTGCGTGATCCAAAAAGAGAATGACATTCAAAAATGATTCACTTGAAGGTCATCAAATTGAAATATTTCGGCATCAAGCTCATGCTTTTCCTACAGATTACTGGGATAGAGATGATGAAAATTTTTCATAGATCATGGCTTGCATCCATCGCCACCGCATTGGTGCTCAGCGCCTGTGGCGGCACTTCGGATGCGCCACCCGAGGCCGCCTTCACTTTGCAGTTGTTGCACATCTCTGACGCCGATGGATCAGACACCACGGCACTCAACAGCGTGGCCAACCTGTCGGGGATGATCCAAAAGTTTCGCGCTCAGTACCCCCAGCAAACCTTGACCGTGAGCTCGGGTGACAACTACATCCCCGGTCCTCGTTTCAATGCGGCCAATGACAGCAGCTTGAACGCTGCATTGGGTGTGGCAGAAGTTGGCCGTGCGGACATTGCTTTTTTGAATGCGATGGGCGTGCAGGCCTCGGCCATCGGTAACCACGAATTGGATTTGGGCACTCGGCAATTCGCCGACATGATCCGTTCCAGTGGGGCATGGTCTGGCGCTCGCTTTCCTTATTTGGCTTACAACGTGGACTTTGCTGCCGACAGCGATGTGGCCAGCCTCAGGATCGCCAACGGGGGCAATGCGTCGGAGCAATCGGGCAAATTGACGGGTTGGACAGTGGTGGATGTTGGCGGTCAAAAAATTGGTGTGATCGGCGCCAGTTCGCCAGTTTTTGCCAACATCACTTCTCCCGGAAGATTGCAATTCATGCCTGCATTGACCAGCAGCGAGGTGGATGTGGCCGGCTTGGCATCGGCCATTCAAAAAGGCGTGGACGAGATGACCGCTGCGGGCATCAACAAGGTGGTGCTGCTGGCGCACATGCAAACCTTGGCCATTGAAAAAGCCTTGGCCGAACGTTTGAAAAATGTGGACATCATCGTGGCCGGTGGCTCCAACACCTTGCTGTCCGATGCCAACGATGTGCTGCGCACTGGCGACAAATCCGCAGGTGACTACCCCTACCAAACCAAAGACGCTGCGGGCCAGCCCACCGTGGTGGTCAACGTGGACGCGGATTACAAATACCTTGGGCGCTTCATGGCCCCGTTTGATGACAAGGGCGTGTTGATACCCCAGCGCTTTGATGTCAAGCTATCCGGCGCATGGGCCACCAGCGAAACCGACGACACGGCAGGCGGCGTGACCCCTTCGGGCCTGGTCACTCAGGTGCGTGATGCCATCAAGGCTGTGCTCAAGTCCAAAGATGGCAATGTGTTCGGTAAAACCAGCGAATTTCTGGAAGGCCGCCGCGCCGCCGTGCGCAATGAAGAAACCAACTTTGGCAACCTGACGGCCGACGCCAACCTTTGGTATGCCCAACGCTTGGACCCCACAGTCCAAATCTCCCTGAAAAATGGTGGCGGTATCCGATCTGAAATTGGCGAAGTTTTGGCATTGGCAGGGTCCACTTCCGGCGCTGTCCTGACGGCGCCCAAAGCCAACGCCGAAGCCAAGCGCCAAGCCGGGGAGATCTCTCAACTGGCCATCGAAACGGCTTTGAAGTTCAACAACAAGCTCTGGGCCTTTGACATCACGGCGGCTCAACTCAAGTCCCTTCTGGAGCACGGTGTGGCTGTGTTGGGCAGTCAGGGCCGTTTCCCTCAGGTTGGGGGCATGAGCTTCAGTTATGACCCCAGCCGCACAGCACAAGCATTGGATGCCAATTTTGCCGTCACCACGCCGGGTGAGCGCATCCGTTCGCTCAAGGTGGGCAGCGATGTGGTGGTGCAAAACGGGGCCTTGGTGGGCAATGCGCAGCGCACCTTCCGCATGGTGACCTTGAGCTTTCTGGCCGAAGGCACGAGCACGGCTGCGGGCGGTGGCGATGGCTACCCCTTCCCAGCTACGGCCAATTTTGTGAACCTGGTCAAGCTCGACACCACCATGACCGACGCCACAGCAGGTGGTGCGGCCAGCACCAGCACCGCCACATTGGGCAGTGAACAAGATGCCTTCATGAAGTACATGAAGAGCCAGTTCGGCACCACGGCCTTCGGGTTGAAAGACACACCCGCGGCCCAAGACACACGTATCCAAAATCTGAGCCAGCGCTCAGACACGGTGTTGAACTGAACTTTCTGGAGATGAAGATGAATCTGAACTTGAAAAAAACCTTGGTTTACGGCGCATGCAGTTTGAGCCTGCTGGCCGCCTTGGTTGCTTGCGGCGGCTCTGACGGCTTTGAGCAGACCCCCATCGCTTTGGAGCTCTCCAAGTTGGGGAGCTTTACGCACCAAGGGGGTGAAGGTGCGGCTGAAATCACGGCCTATGACGCGGCCAGTAAAAAGCTGTTTGTGGTCAACGGTGCGCTGGCCAGCCTGGACGTGCTGGACTTGACCAACCCAGCGCAACCGACTTTGCTCAAAACCATCACCATGGCCAGTTTGTGGACCGACGCAGGCGCTGCCAACAGCGTGGCGATTCACCAAGGCATGGTGGCTTTGGCCGTGCAGGCCTTGGACAAAACCCAGCCCGGCCGTTTGATCGTGTTGCGCGCATCTGATTACGCCGTGTTGGGCACCGCTGTGGTGGGCGCATTGCCCGACATGGTGACGTTCACGCCGGATGGCAAAACCCTGTTGCTGGCCAATGAGGGTGAGCCCAATTCTTATGGCCTGCCTGATTCGGTCGACCCAGAGGGCTCCATCAGTGTGGTGGACGTCAGCGGCCTGACTTTGACCAGCTCAAACGTGGTGTTGACCGCCAGAACAGCCGACTTCAAAGCCTTCAACACCCAAAAAGACGCCCTCATCGCATCGGGTGTGCGGATTTTTGGGCCAGGCGCCACGGTCGCGCAAGACATGGAGCCCGAGTACATCACGGTGTCTGCCGACGGCAAAACGGCCTATGTCACCTTGCAGGAAAACAACGCCCTGGCCATTGTCGACATCGCCACCGCCAAGGTCACTGCCATCAAGGCTTTGGGTTACAAGGACCACAGCCTGGCAGGAAATGGCCTGGACGCCAGTGACAGGGACAGCGCCATCAACATCAAGACTTGGCCAGTGCTGGGCATGTACTTACCCGATGCGATCGCCAGTTACAGCGTTGCGGGGCAAACCTACTTGATCACCGCCAACGAAGGGGATGCGCGGGCCGATTGGCCGGGTTACAACGAAGAGGCTCGCGTCAAGGATCTGGCGCTGAGCCCTGCATTGCTGCCTTTTAAACCCGATGCACAGCTGGGTCGGCTGACAGTGACCAAGTCACAGGGGGCTGTCAATGGCGTTTATGAAAAACTCTTTGCCTACGGCACACGCTCCTTCTCCATCTGGAATGCGCAAGGCCAACAGGTTTTTGATTCCGGTGACCAGTTGGAGCAGTTGACCAAAGACTTGCCCCAAGCCAAGTTCAACGCCAGCCACTCTGGCAACGCGCAAGACGACCGAAGTGACAACAAAGGCCCTGAACCAGAAGGCGTGATCGTGGCGCAGTTTGGCCAGAAACACTACGCATTCATTGGCTTGGAGCGTGTGGGTGGGGTCGTGGTTTATGACGTGAGCAACCCCAACCGTCCGGTTTATGAGACCTACATCAACACCCGCAATGGTGCCACGGGCGACTTGGGTCCCGAGGGGATGCACTTTGTGCCGGCAGACAAGTCGCCCAATGGCAAGCCCTTGTTGGTGATTGGCAATGAGATCAGCGGGACGACCGCGATTTATCAGATCAATCTCAAGTACTGAATCAAAGTCCGAAGTTATCAACTTCTTGACGGCGCGCTGTTTAAGCGCGCCGTTTTTTTTGGGTCAAAAACATCACTACGCCCAGGCGCCAAGCAACATGAATCACAATCAAAAATCATTGCATGGTGCAAGTGAATTTTGGTTCGATACCGCAGGCTTGCACGCGATCAATTCACTTTTTTGACTAGATGGGGAAAACACCATGTGCCAGAAGCAAATTTTTCGACTGATCGCAACGATCTTTATGGCAGGCGGTGCGGCGGCTGCCCTGGCCTCAACTCAACCCACTGCCACCCCCACGCAATCCAAAGACCTGGTGCGAGCCACGCCTGCACCGGTGGCTTTTCAGGTGCAAACCCTGGCCAAGGGCTTGAGCCATCCCTGGTCGCTGGCCTGGCTGCCAGGGGGCGACCTGCTGATCACCGAGCGCGACGGGCGCTTGCGCCGGGTCAGCCGTGATTTTCAGTTGGACCCACGCCCGATTGAGGGGTTGCCTGCCGGCATCGTGGCAGACGGGCAGGGTGGTTTGTTTGACGTGGCTGTGCACCCTGACCACGCCCGCAACGGTTGGGTTTATCTGGCTTACGCACAGGCCGCCAAAGACGGTCCACGCGGCGCATCGGCCACGGCCTTGGTCAGGGCGCGCTTGCATGGACATCGGCTGGTGGATATGCAAAACCTGTTCACCATGCGACCCGCCTCGCGGGGTGGGCGGCATTTTGGCGGACGCATCGTGCTGGACCGCCAGGGCCATGTGTTCTTGACTTTGGGCGACCGGGGCGATGAAGAACGCGCCCAAAAGCCGCGTGACCATGCCGGATCGGTCATCCGCTTGCACGACGACGGTCGGGTACCGGCAGGCAACCCTTTTGTGCAGCAGCCCCTGCAGTTGCCAGAAGTGTTCAGCCGCGGCAACCGCAACATCCAGGGCGCCGCCATTCACCCGCAAACGGGCGAATTGTGGACACACGAGCACGGCCCGCAAGGTGGGGACGAGCTCAACATCATCCGCAGTGGTCGCGATTACGGCTGGCCCACCATCACCTACGGGGTGAATTACGTGACGGGCACGCGCATCGGTGTGGGTACGCACAAGACGGGCATGGAGCAACCCCTGCACGTCTGGGTGCCTTCGATCGCGCCCTCGGGCATGGCGTTTTATGAGGGGAGTGCCTTCCCGGCTTGGCGCGGCAGCTTGCTGCTGGGGGCTTTGCGGGGGCAAAGTTTGGTGCGGCTCGTGCTGGACGGAGACAAAGTGGTGGCAGAAGAACGCTTGCTGTCTCAGCAAGTCGGCCGCATTCGTGATGTGCGGGTGGGCCCGGATGGCCTGGTTTACCTCTTGAGCGATTCGCCCGACGGCGCTTTGTTGCGCTTGCGGCCCTGAAACCCCCATAAGTTCTGGATTTGGACCGTTTGAATGGCTGAAGCGCGCCCTTTTGTATGAATTTGTGGCGGAGGGCCCGAAGAATCTTCTTCAATTGCCATTTAAATCAAGGTTTTTTGACACAAACTTGTCACAATTGCCGACTACAGTCCATTCAGTCAGCAGCAAACAGGTTGTTGGCAAGAATTTTGTTGGACCTGAATCAGGAGCTGAAATGTTGAAATTTAAATCCCTCGTGGCCGCTGTCGGTCTGAGCGCTGTGGCTTTGACCACTTGGGCTGCTGACATCACCGGCGCTGGCGCGACTTTTCCATTCCCCGTGTATGCCAAATGGGCTGAAGCCTACAAAGCAGCCACCAACGTTGGCCTGAATTACCAGTCGATCGGCTCTTCAGGTGGTATTCGCCAGATCCGCGCCAAAACCGTGACATTCGGCGCCACAGACGCCCCTTTGTCGGGTGCTGATTTGGACAAAGACGGTATGGTTCAGTTCCCCATGATCATTGGTGGCACTGTGCCGATCGTGAACTTGGACGGCTTCAAGCCTGGCGAACTGCGCGTGACAGGTCCCGTATTGGCCGAGATGTTCATGGGCAAGATCAGCAAGTGGAACGACCCCAAGTTCGCTGCCTTGAACCCTGGCAAGAACCTGCCCAACGAAACCATCACTGTGGTGCACCGCGCTGACGGTTCGGGCACCACATTCAATTTCACCGACTACTTGAGCGTGGTGAGCAAAGAGTGGGCTGACGGTCCTGGCAAAAACGCCACCATCAAGTGGCCAGCGGCAACTTCTGTGGGTGGTAAGGGCAATGAAGGTGTGGCTGCCAACGTCAACCGCGTCAAAGGCTCGATCGGTTACGTGGAATACGCCTACGTGAAGAAGAACAACATGAACTTCATGCAAATGCAAAACGCCGACGGCCGATATGTTGCCCCCGATGACCTGACTTTTGCTGCTGCTGCAGCCAGCGCCGACTGGTTCAGCGTTCCTGGCATGGGCGTGTCCATGGTGAACGCCAAAGGCGCCACCAGCTGGCCCATCAGCACAGCTTCTTTCATCCTCATGTTCAAGAACCCCGCTGACAAAGCCGCCTCCAACGAAGCGCTCAAGTTCTTCGACTGGTCTTTCAAGAACGGCAAGAAAATGGCCGCCGATCTGGACTATGTGGCCTTGCCTGACAGCCTGACCGATCAAATCCGTTCACGAGTCTGGTCACAAATCCAGAAGTAATTCTGATGCTTTCGAACAGTGATCCGTCGGTTGACATCGCGTTCAACCGACGGATTTTCTGTTGATTTTGATGGTCATTGTTGGATGGGCTCCCGCATGCAAACTCCTCTTACTACAGCAAAAGACAGCAGCCAGATGCTGGCCGTGGCCAAACGCCAAAGGTTTCAAGATGTTTTGTTTCACAGATCAACCCAGCTTTTCTCGTTGATCGTGTTGGGTGCATTGGCGGGCATCATCATTTCTTTGTTTGTCAATGCTTGGCCCACCTTTGCCAAGTTTGGTGTGCCATTTCTGTGGTTTGCAGAATGGGATGTGAACAATGAGCAGTTTGGCGCAGCTTTTGCCATCGTGGGCACCTTGTCGAGCGCAGGTATTGCCCTGTTGATTGCCGTGCCTTTGGCTTTTGGTATTGCGGTCTTCTTGACCGAAACTTGCCCGGTGTGGTTGCGTCGCCCTTTGGGCACCGCCATCGAATTGCTGGCTGCCGTGCCCTCCATCATTTACGGCATGTTCGGTTTGTTTGTGTTTGCGCCTTTGTTTGCCGACTACATTCAAGTACCTGTGCGCGATTTGATGAGTGGCATGCCTTTGATTGGTTTCTTGTTTGGCGGCGCCCCCAACGGCATGGGCATTTTGACCGCAGGCATTGTTTTGGCGTTCATGGTCTTGCCCTTTGTGGCGGCCGTGATGCGCGATGTGTTCGAAATCACCCCGCCCATCTTGCGCGAGTCGGCCTATGGCTTGGGCTGCACCACTTGGGAGGTCGTGCGCGGGATCGTGCTGCCTTACACGCAGAAAGGGGTGATCGGCGGCATCATGCTGGGCCTGGGCCGCGCCTTGGGTGAAACGATGGCAGTGACTTTTGTGATTGGCAACGCCAACCGCATGCCCACTTCGCTGTTCTCACCAGGCACATCGATCGCATCGACCTTGGCCAACGAGTTTGGCGAAGCGGCTGATTTCCACATGTCTTCATTGTTTGCACTCGGCTTCTTGCTGTTTGTGATCACCTTTTTGGTTTTGGCCTTGGCCAAAATCATGATCAATCGGGCTGAAAAAGCCAAGGGGTTCTGATATGGCTGTGAACATGGATCCAGGGCTTTACCGCCGTCGTCAAATCGCTAACTCTTTGGGCATGGCCACTTCGATGGTGGCGATGGCTTTGGGTCTCACGGTTTTGATGTGGATTTTGCTGGTGCTCTTTTCTAACGGCGTTGCCGCCGTGGACTGGGACATGCTGACCAAAGATACGCCGGCACCCGGCTCAGATGGCGGTGGTTTGCGCAACGCCATCGTGGGCAGTTTGATGATGGTGGGATTGTCGGTTTTGGTCGCCACACCCGTGGGTATTTTGGCCGGCATTTACCTGACCGAATACGGTGACCGCAGCAAAACCGCTGAGTTGACGCGTTTTGTGACGGACATCATGTTGTCAGCGCCATCGATTGTCATTGGCTTGTTTGTGTATGCGATCGCAGTGGCCACCTTGGGCCGGTTTTCGGGTTATGCCGGCAGCATGGCGTTGTCCTTGATTGCCGTGCCTGTTGTGATGCGCACAACGGAAAACATGCTGCGCTTGGTGCCCGGCAGCTTGCGCGAGGCCGCCTTTGCATTGGGCGCACCTCGCTGGAAAGTGTCTTTGTCGGTGACTTTGCGTGCTGCCAAAAGCGGTGTGATCACGGGGGTGCTGTTGGCCATTGCCCGCATCAGTGGAGAAACCGCACCCTTGTTGTTCACCGCTTTGAACAACCAGTTTTTCAGCACCGACATGAGCAAGCCCATGGCCAATTTGCCTGTGGTGATTTACCAGTTCGCCATGAGTCCTTACGACAATTGGATTCGCTTGGCTTGGGGTGGCGCACTCTTGATCACCTTGACCGTTCTGATATTGAACATTCTGGCCCGTGTATTTTTCAGGGAAAAAACATCTGTTTGATGCAGATTTGAAATCCCAATTCCAAAATTTTTTGTATTCACAGGAATCCAAATGCCTGACAAGACACCGACCTCCAACGCCATCGAAGTGCGCAACTTGGACTTTTACTACGGCAAATTCAAAGGCCTGAAAAACGTCAACCTCGACATTGCAGAAAACCGCGTGACGGCCTTCATTGGCCCATCCGGTTGCGGCAAGTCGACCTTGCTTCGCACGCTCAACCGCATGTACAGCCTGTACCCCGGCCAGCGTGCGGAGGGCCAGATCAACTTTTACGGTCAGAACATCCTGGACAAAGGCCAAGACCTGAACTTGCTGCGTGCCCAAATCGGCATGGTGTTCCAAAAGCCCACACCGTTCCCGATGTCGATTTACGACAACATCGCTTTTGGTGTGCGCCTTTATGAAAACCTCAGTCGCTCGGACATGGACGAGCGCGTTGAGTCGGCTCTGACCAAGGCCGCCATCTGGAACGAAGTTAAGGACAAGTTGGGCCAAAGCGGTTTGTCACTGTCTGGCGGTCAGCAGCAACGCCTTTGCATTGCCCGAAGTGTGGCCGTCAAACCCAAAGTCATTTTGCTGGACGAGCCCACTTCGGCTTTGGACCCGATTTCAACCGCCAAGGTGGAAGAGCTGGTCAGTGAGTTGAAGAAAGATTACACCGTGGCCATCGTGACGCACAATATGCAGCAAGCCGCTCGCGTGTCTGACTTCACAGCCTACATGTATTTGGGCGAGGTGGTTGAATTTGGCCAGACTGAGCAGATTTTCATGAAGCCAGCCAAACAAGAAACCGAAGACTACATCACTGGCCGTTTTGGCTGATCAGGAGACCCTCATGGACAAACACATTTCAAGTCAATTCGACGCCGAGCTCACTGGCGTTTCTTCTCGTGTTCTGGAGTTGGGTGGTCTGGTCGAGTCCCAAACACGTCATGCCGTCTATGCGCTGGCCCAGTTCAGCTCCGAAGTGGCCGATCAAGTGATCGCAACTGAAAGACAGGTCAATGCTCTGGAAGTCGAGATCGATGCCGAGTTGGCTTCGATCATCGCGCGTCGCCAGCCCACTGCGCGCGACTTGCGTTTGCTGATGGCCATCTCCAAAATCACGGGTAACCTTGAGCGAGCCGGCGATGAGGCCGAGCGCATCGCGCGCATGGTCAAGCTGATCCGGGAGCAGGGCAGTCCGCGCAATTTGCCATCGTCCGAGTTGCGGGTGGCGGCCGATCTGGCCACCGGCTTGTTGCGCAAGGCGCTCGACGCTTTTGCCCGTCTGGATGTGAACACGGCGCTGCTCATTCTGAAGGAAGACGATTTGATCGACGTGGAGTTCAACGGCTTTATGCGAAAGCTGGTCACCTACATGATGGAAGACCCACGTACCATTTCTGCGAGCTTGGACTTGATGTTTGTCGCCAAAGCGATCGAGCGCATCGGTGACCATGCCAAGAACATCGCCGAGTTTGTCATCTATGTGGTCAAGGGTGCCGATGTGCGTCACACCGCTTTGACCGAGATTGAAAAAGCGGTCCAATGAGAACCACCCCTCGTATTTTGATTGTTGAGGACGAGCCGGCCATCGCCGAACTGATCGCGGTGAATCTGAGGCACAATGGCTTTCAACCGGTGTGGGCGGTTGATGCCGAAACCGCGCAACGCGAATTGGACGAAGTATTGCCGGATGTCATCTTGCTCGATTGGATGCTGCCTGGCGAGAGTGGCTTGGCCCTGGCGCGCAAATGGCGCTCATCGTCACGAACCAAGGGCGTGCCCATCTTGATGCTGACCGCCAGAGGTGACGAGTCTGACCGGGTGGCCGGGTTGGATGCGGGTGCAGACGATTACATCGTCAAGCCTTTTTCGCCGCGTGAGTTGTTGGCCCGCATTCGTGCTGTGCTGCGTCGCCGCGTGCCGGAGTCTTCAGGTGGCGTGGTCAAAATGGGCGATTTGCAGCTCGATGCCGACACGCATCGGGTCAGTCTGGCCGAGAAGCCACTCAAGGTGGGGCCCACCGAGTTCAAACTCTTGCAGTACCTGATGCGCCACCCAGAACGTGTGCACAGCCGAGGGTCTTTGCTCGACAAGGTTTGGGGCGACCATGTTTACATTGAGGAACGCACAGTGGATGTGCACGTGAAGCGTCTGCGTGAGTCGCTGGGCGAGGCTGGCAACATGATCGAGACCGTGCGTGGCGCTGGCTACCGTTTTACTCCTACACCCTCTGTTTGATACCAGGTTTGCATGTTGTTTTCGCTTCTCGAAATGCTCTGGGTGGTGGGCTTGGCGGGGGTGCCTGGTTGGTTTCTGGGTGAAATCTTTGGGGCTTTGCTGGCGGCCGTGGTGGCTTTGTTTGTCTATGCGGCAACGCTATCTTGGAAGTTGGACCGCCTCGATCGTTGGTTGAGTGCACCGATTTTGCGCCAGGACCCCCCTTGGCAGGGTGTTTGGCGTGAAATTGCTGTTCGGGTGCAGCGCTTGTTGCGACAGCAGGAAAAGCTGGCTGCAGTGCACCAAAAACAGCTGCAGGATTTTTTGCAGGCCATTCAGGCCTCGCCCAATGGTGTGATCTTGCTGGATGAACAAGCCCGGATCGAATGGTGCAATGACACCGCTGCGGCGCATCTGGGTCTGGATGCACAAAGGGACCGTCTGCAGCACATCGTGCACTTGGTGCGAGATCCGGTGTTTGCTCGGTATTTTGCTCAGCAAAGCCACGACTCGGAGGTGGTCATCGACGGTCGCGCCAGTTCGGTCGTGAGCAGGCAAAAGCTGTCGGTGCAGTTGCATGCCTATGGAGAAGGGCGCTCTCTTCTTTTGAGTCGTGATGTCACGACCGTTGCGCAGGCCGACGCCATGCGGCGCGATTTCGTGGCCAACGTCTCGCATGAAATCCGCACGCCTTTGACGGTGCTCAGTGGGTTTGTGGAAACCCTGCAGTCCATCCCATTGGGCTCAGAGGAAACCCAACACTACCTGGAGCTCATGTCTGCGCAATCGGACCGCATGCAGTCCTTGGTGGCGGATTTGTTGATGCTGTCGCAACTTGAAGGCAGCCAGTTGCCCAGCACTCAGGAAAAAGTTTCTTTGGTGGCATTGATGTTGCAAGTGACGACCGAGGCGCAAGCATTTTCTGACTGGATGGCCAGCAAAGGTCAGGGGCCTGTTCATCAATTGGACTTTGTACCGGTTCCCGATATTTATTTATTGGGCGCGCGCTCGGAGTTGTTGAGTGCAGTTTCCAATCTGGTGAGCAATGCGATCCGCTACACCCCTTTGGGTGGCCGAATCCAGATCCATTGGGCCACGACAGCAGAGGGCTTGGTGTTCGCCGTCCATGACACCGGGCCTGGCATTGCGGCCGAGCATTTACCGCGTTTGGCAGAGCGTTTTTACCGGGTGGACCGCAGCCGTTCGAGAGAAACCGGAGGTACAGGCTTGGGCCTGGCCATCACCAAGCACGTCATGCAACGCCATGGCGGCGAATTGCGGATTGAAAGCGTGGTGGGTCAGGGATCTACATTCAAGTTGGTGTTTCCACAAAGCCGAGTGGTCGTTGACTTGGGGTGACCCCTCTCCCATGTTGTCGTGATTTCTTCATGAAATTGACACGATCGATTCACGGTTGAGGTGGAACATGCAGTCAAACTTGGAGATTTGCCATGCGTGTCACAGTCATCGGTTCGGGTTATGTGGGTTTGGTCACAGGCGCATGCTTGTCAGACTTGGGTTTTAAGGTGGTGTGCCTTGACAAAGATGAAGAAAAAATCCGTGCTTTGCAAGACGGCGAGGTCCCTATTTATGAGCCAGGCCTCAAGGAGCTTTTGTCGCGCAATCGTGCCGATGGCCGGATTCGCTTTACCAGTGATGCCTGTGAGGCGGTGGAGCATGGCGACATCCTGTTCATCGCCGTAGGCACGCCACCGGCTGAAGATGGTTCGGCCGACTTGGGGCACGTTTTGTCAGTGGCGGCCACCATTGGGCGGCACCTGAAGGGTTTCAAGTTGGTGGTCAACAAATCTACGGTGCCGGTGGGCACGGCTGACAAAGTGCGTGCTGCGATCGCGCATGAGTTGGTGCACAGGGGCATGTCGTCGGATTTGTTTGATGTGGTTTCCAATCCGGAGTTCCTCAAAGAGGGGGCGGCCATTGACGATTTCATGCGACCAGACAGGATTGTGGTTGGCGTCAATGAGGGTCTGCACCATGTCCGTAGCCGACGCATGATGGGTGATCTGTATGCCAGCTTCAACCGCCACCATGCCCGCACCGTGTGGATGGATGTGCGCAGTGCCGAGTTGACCAAATATGCGGCCAATGCCATGTTGGCTGCGCGTATTTCATTCATGAATGAAATGGCTAACCTGGCCGATGAGCTGGGGGCGGATGTGGATCACATTCGCAGGGGCATTGGGGCTGACAGTCGCATTGGCCACAGTTTTTTGTATGCGGGCTGTGGCTACGGAGGCAGTTGCTTTCCCAAGGACACGCAGGCTTTGGTCAACACCGCTAAGGCACACGGGCACAGCATGGCGGTGGTCAGTGCCACAGAGATGGTCAATGAACGGCAGAAAACCATTTTGGTGGACCGCTTGGTCCAGCGCATGGGCTCCGATTTGACAGGCCGGAAAATCGCGATTTGGGGGCTGGCTTTCAAACCCAATACAGATGACATGCGCGAGGCACCCAGCCGCGTGGTGATACGTCAATTGCTGATGCGTGGTGCCCACGTCTGTGCGTTTGACCCTGTTGCCAGGTCGCATGCCCTGGATGCTTTGCGTTGCGATTTGTCTCAAGAGCCACACCTGATGGAACGCTTTGAATTAGCGGCTTCGGACATGCAGGCCTTGGAGGGCGCTGATGCCTTGATGGTATTGACCGAGTGGAAAAATTTCCATAACCCGGATTTCGAGGCCATGAAAGCCCTGATGCGCAAGCCCTTCATTTTGGACGGCAGAAACCTATACAACCCTGAAGCCTTGAGTGAGTTGGGTGTGGCATACCAAGGCGTGGGCAGGCGCAATGATTTGGCACAGTTGATGGATTTTGATCTGCAGACCCGAGTGCCAGTTGCTGCTGAATTCATGAATGCCTAAGGGCTTTGCTTTTTTGATCCTGGCCCAGTTTTTCAGCGGGCTGGCCGACAACGCCTTCTTGTTGCTGGGCATTTTCTTTTTGCAGGAGCAAGGGTATCCCGCGTGGTGGGCACCCTTGCTGAAAATGGTCTTCACTTTGTCTTATGTGGTGTTGGCCAGCGTGGTAGGGCCTGTGGCCGATGCTTTTCAAAAACGCCACGTCATGATGGCGATGAATTTGCTCAAGTTGGTGTCGGTCGTCTTTTTGTGGACAGGCTTGAGCCCATTGGTGGCCTTTGCGTTGACTGGTTTTGCGGCCTCTGTGTATGCCCCAGCAAAGTACGGTTTGCTTACAGAAACCGTAGCCTCTTCCAATTTGGTCAAGGCCAATGCCTTTTTGGAGGTGTCGGTGGTTCTCTCTGTTTTATGGGGTGTGGTGCTGGGTGGCTGGCTCATGGGCACAGGGTTTTTGAAGGTTGATGGACTCCCGGGAGCTTTCGCTCTGATCGCAGCCGACTTTCTGGTTGAAACTCAAATAGGTTTTGGTCTGGGCGTGATTTGCCTGTTGTATCTGATTTCTGCATGTCTTAACTGTGGCATGTCTGCCTTGCGCTCGCCTGTGCAATCAGCCTGGTCTTGGTCAGATATTCGTTGGTCGGTTTTTTGGGGTAACCACCTGAACCTGTGGCGAGACCCCTTGGGGGGCGTTTCTTTGCGGATCACGACTTTCAGCTGGGGCGTGGGTGCTGTGCTGCAGTTCTTGGTCCTGGTGTGGGCGCAGACGCAGGCCGGCTTGACTTTGCAAGCCGGGGCGTATTTGCAGGGTCTGGTGGCTTTGGGGGTGATCGGTGGCGCAGTCACGGCGGCGCTCACCTGCCGCATCTTTCATGCCCGAAGGCAGAGGGTCTGGGCCGTGGTCTTGGCTGGCTTGATGCCCGCTTTGGCCCTGACACAAAGCTTGTGGCTGGCGGTGCCCATGATGCTGGCGGCAGGCTGGGCAGGCGGCATGTTGTTGGTGCCCATGAATGCTTTGTTGCAACACCGGGGCCACAAGATCATGCCGCCTGGGCGTTCGATTGCAGTGCAGGGCTTCAACGAAAATCTGAGTGTGTTGGTGATGCTGGGTTTTTACAGCCTTCTGCTGGCCTGGGATTGGTCCTTGTTGGCCATGATGCTGTGCTTGTCGCTGCCTTTGTGGATGGCCGTTTTGCCATGGCGCCGCCAGGCAGTCCAACTGGATTCAACGCGCAGTTAGTGCATCCGTCATGGCCTGACGGAACTGGTTTTCCACTTTCGTGGCGATGCTTGACCACTCCCATTGACGAATGCTTGTCGAAGCGTTCAGTCTGGCCTCTTGCAAGGTCGAAGTCTTTTGTGTGACGGCCAGTGCGCGCAAGACATAGCGTTGCGCGTCCTCACCAGGAACGAGCCAGCCATTGAGTTCATCCTCAATGACTTCTTTGGCGGCGGCGCAGTCAAACGCCAGAACCGGGGTGCCGCTGGCCAGGGCTTCCAAAGTGACATTGCCAAAGGTTTCGGTGAGGCTGGGGAAGATGAATAAATCGGCACTGGCATACGCCACGGCCAATTGCGCTTGCGTCGCCATGCCCATGAAGATGGCATCCGGGCAATCGGCCTGGAGTTTGGCCCGGTAGGGGCCATCACCACAAAACACCAGTTTGACTGAACGGTTGTTTTGCTTCAAGGCTTGGTAAGTTTTGACCGTCAAGTCCAGATTTTTTTCTGCTGCCAATCGTCCCACTGACAAGATCACCAAGGTCTTGTCATCGACTTGCCATTGCTTGCGCAAGCTTGCGCTTCTTTTTTCTGGGTTAAACAGCTGGGTATCTACGCCGCGCGCCACAACCTGAAGATTTTGAAAACCCAAGACCTTGAGCTGATCATGCATGGCCTGAGTTGGCACCATGGTGCATAAGGTGCGGTTGTGAAATTTGCGCAAGTAAGCCACGATGGGCTTTTGAAGCCAACCGACGCCATAGTGTTTGCTGTAGCTTTGAAAATTGGTTCTGAAGTCAGAGGTGATGGGCAAGCGCAAAACCCTTGCCGCTTGCAGGGCTGACCAACCCAGGGGCCCCTCTGTGGCGATGTGGACCAAATCGGGGCGTTGCAGACTCCAAGCCTTGATCAGTGACTTTTTGCTGGGAAAACCCAGCTTGAGCTGGGGGTAGCGCGGAATGGGCATGCCTTTGAGCAGCAGTTCACTCCAACCTTCCCGATGGCTTTCGGTTTCATGGCGGTCTTGTCTGGGACGGATGAGCTGTATCGTGTGTTGGCGTTGGCTCAGCTCTTGGATCAGGCGCGAAAGGGTCAGTGCAACGCCGTTGACCTCAGGTGGCCAGGTCTCGGTCACCACCGCAATGCGCAACGGGGCATTTGCGGGTACAAAATTTTCGACAAAAAAGGACGCGTTGTCTGAATCAAGCATGCCTCTATCGTGAACGCAGGTTTTAACAGTTTGATGACAAAAGCAGTGTCACTGTTTTTTCACACGAATTGATGATGATATTCACATATTCAACTAGAGGGGTTTCTGTGAAAGATTTCTTGAAAGCTTTGGAAGTGCAGCGTTGGGACGATCACCGTTACTACCACCATTGCCGGATCAACCAGTCCTTGCACTTGCTCAGTGCCATGGCTTTTGTGGTGGCTTACGGGATGTTGTTGATCGATCCGGCCTTGGCTGCAATTTTGGCTTGGATGGTCTCCATGACCTCTAGGCAAGCGGGTCATTTCTTCTTCGAACCACTGGGCTATGACCACGTCAACGAAGCCACCAACGACTACAAAGAAGAGATCAAGGTGGGATATAACTTGCGTCGCAAGGTGGTGCTCTTGAGTGTCTGGGCCTTGTTGCCGTTGGCCATCTACATGAACCCCGGCTTCATGGGCTTATTGCCTGTACATGAAACCTGGTTTGAATTTTTACGTGCCGTGGGTTAC
This sequence comes from Comamonadaceae bacterium, assembly GCA_027488215.1. Classification (GTDB taxonomy): domain Bacteria; phylum Pseudomonadota; class Gammaproteobacteria; order Burkholderiales; family Burkholderiaceae_C; genus Limnohabitans_A. The sequence goes on along the minus strand of JAIYCB010000026.1, from coordinate 72,295 downwards.
GCCTGGCTTTACTTGGGTGCTGCGGCTTTGCTGTTTCGCACGGTGCATTTGTTCTTTCTGCACGACGTACAAACCGGTCTGGTCTGGATGACCAAGATCATTACCGATCCCTTTCACGACATTTACCTGTACCACAAGGCACCTTGGCAGTTGTTGCGGGGCGAACGCTTCGCTGACAGCAAGTTTCAAACTGGCCGCTGAGCGTCCAAGAGCCCGGTTCACTGGTCTACAGTGAACCGGGGGTTTATCAGCGAAACAGCGTTTCTTTCAGGATGCTGCGGCGGATGGATTTGTTGGTGATCTCGGGGCCATGCCACCACCAACCATCTCGCTTCATGTCTTGACAAGCCAAGACAAACTTTTGAAGCACCGCTTCAAAGTCGGCGTCGCTGTAGTTGAGGCTGAAGATCAACCGACCTGTTCCCACCCAGCTGAGCGCCAATCCATGCACCCTGAGGTAGTACTGCAGCATCCAGTTGTAACGGCTGGGCTGGGTGTAAAAGAGTGTCCATACGCTCGACATGTTGGCCGCTTGCAGGGGCAAACCATGCGATTGCATGGTGCTGTTGAATTGCTTGGCCCGTGCATTCCAGCGTTCATCCAAGCCTTCGTAAATGGCTTTGATCTCGGGGGTTTCCAGTTGTTCAAGAAAGACCGACATCGCACCCATGACTGCAGGGTGTGCGTTGAAGGTGCCGCGCGCAAAACATATGTCGGCTGGTCGTTTTTCATTGAAGCGACGCATCCATTCGCGCTTGCCGCACACCACGCCGACGGGGAATCCACCGCCCAGGGTTTTGCCATATGTGACCAAGTCCGCCTGCACGCCAAAGTAAGCTTGCGCGCCGCCTGCGGCCAGGCGGAACCCCAAAAAGACCTCGTCAAAAATCAAGGCAATGCCGCGTTCGGTGCAGACTTGGCGCAAAGCCTTGAGCCAAGCTGTGTAAGCCTCCCGGTCATATGCAGCGCTTCGGCTGCTGTCCACCAGGGTCGAGTCGCCGGGAGCGTTCACGTTGGTGTGCAGTGCCTGCAGCGGGTTGATCAGCACGCAGGCAATGTCCTTGCGGGTGCGCAAGACTTGCAAACTGCGCTCGCTCATGTCGCTCAGGGTATAGGTTTCGCGCGGTGGCATCGGGTTGCCTGGGCCGGGTTGCACGTCTTCCCACCAGCCGTGGTAAGCACCGCAAAAACGCACGATGTTTTTGCGGCGCGTTTGGTAGCGGGCCAGGCGCACAGCTTGCATCACGGCTTCGGTGCCCGACATGTGAAACGACACCTCGTCCAGTCCGGAAATGGCTTTGAGGCGATTGGCGATGTCGGACACCACGGGGTGGTAAGAACCCAGCACTGGGCCCAACGCTTGGGTGCGGGCCATGCCCTCGGCCATGGTGCGTTTATAAAAGTCAGCGCCAAACACATTCACACCATAAGAGCCGGTCAGGTCGTAAAAAACCTGACCGTCCAGGTCGGTGACGAAGACGCCATGGGCCGATTGCAAAAAAGAGCCGACCTTCAGATGCTCGCGCACCACAGGGCTGAACTGAAAGGGCACGCGGTAGGCGGCAATGAATTGCATGTCAGAGATGTTTTCGCGTGCCGTCGCAGTCGCCTCGATGCTCAGGCGGTGGCGCGTTTGCAGCGTGTGGCCCAAGGCAAAAAATGCCCTCCGACGTTGCGCTTGAATGTCTGCGGGGGCACCATCGCAGCCGAAAAATTCATTCTCATCGAAGCTGTAGCCCGGCAACCAGCGGGCCAGCCGCTTGGCCATGCGCGAGTGCCCTGCCAGCGAGCGGTGCTTGGCACGCGAGAGTTGAATGCGCCGATGAAGGCTGGGTGCCAAAAAAGCCAGTACGCCCAAACTGATCCAAGTGGAGTTCACAGCAATTTCCTTGTGTCAATGAAATGACTTTTTATTCAAATTGAGTGACAACATGATGAAGATTCGCCGAATTTTTCAAAAGTGGATGCTGCAAGAAGATCTGAACTTCTTGCTCACCAACCGCATTCCGCGCATCACCCTGACCCGGTTCATGGGCTGGTGGAGCCAGATCCGACACCCTTGGGTGGTCAAGTCGTCCATGGCGGTTTGGCGCTGGTTCAGTGATCTGGATTTGAGCGATGCCAAGCACACCCAATTTGACAGCTTGCATGCGTGCTTCACGCGTGAGCTCAAGCCCGGGGCTCGGATGGTCAACCCGGATCCTGCGTTCTTGACTTCGCCATGCGATGCCATAGTGGGCGCGTGCGGCACCATCGCGCAAGGCCAGGTTTTTCAGGCCAAAGGTTTTCCATACCAGTTGGAAACTTTGCTGAGCACATCGGCGCACTGTAAGCATTGGCCCGCTGCACTGGAAGGAGGCACTTACATCACCTTGCGCCTGACCAGCAGCATGTACCACCGTTTCCATGCACCGCATGACGTGCAACTCCAGCATGTCACTTACATCTCGGGTGACACCTGGAATGTGAACCCGGTGGCACTTGCGCGCGTAAAAGAGCTGTTTTGCAAAAACGAACGGGCGGTTTTGCACATGCAAACGCTAGAGGGCGTCCCGTTCTTGATCGTGCCCGTGGCGGCTGTGTTGGTGGCCAGCATGCGCTTTCATGCAGTCGATGTGTTGCTCAACCTGCGCTACAAAGGCCCGAACGAGATGCCCTGTGATGCGGTTTACGTCAAGGGCCAGGAAATGGGCTGGTTCGAGCACGGCTCCACCATTTTGGTGTTTGTGCCCAAAGGTTTTGACTTGGCACCCGACATCGTGCTTGGGCAACGCATCCAAATGGGGCAAGCATTGCTTAGAAAACTCTGAGGCGTTCCATCGGCGGCGCGCTGGCGCCGTTCGAGCGGCGACAGTTCATGTGCGTCTCAGCTGGTAAAGACGCCAATGGAGCCAAACTTGTCGGATCATTAAATTGGTGCCCCAAATGGCCACCAAGGAAAAAATCACATCGCTCAGGAAGTGCCCTCCTTGCATGATCCGTCCCAGACCAATCAAGGTGCCGGCCAGTGTCCCGAGAATCCACCAACGCCTGCGTGCTGCGGGCGCTGACCACAGTCCCAAGGTCATGATGCAAAAGCCGATGGCGGCGTGGCCACTGACGAACGAGCAGTTGCGCTGGCACAGGTGACTGCTGTGCAGTGCAGGAATGAAAGGGGCATCCCCACCCATGCTGATGGTGTGGGCAGGTCGGGGGCGACCCACCTGATTTTTCAGCCCCTCATGGACCAGTAAGCCCACGCCAAGCACAACCACCAAGAGCCAAGCAAGAGATTTGCGCCAGACGCCCCTGAGCACCCGAGCGGGTTGGACCCAGCGAGCGGCAATCACAAGCAAGGCGCACAGCGTGATGGCCATGCCCACGCGGGGCGCCCAGATGTAAGCGGCCCGAACCCAAGCCCAATCACCGGCAGGAAAGATGCCGTCATTCCCATGAAACTGGTGGGCCACCCAGAGGTCCAGTTCGGGCCAAAGCAAAATAATGAAGCATGAGGCCAGCAACAGGGCTGTCCATGCGAGCCAGGAGCGGTAACGGGGTTTCACCGGGGGTCCAGTTTCCAAAGGAAAACAGTTCTGCCTGCCTCGGTGTGCCGATGGAGCAGATGCCGGTGCGGGAAAAACTCAAGCCATGGATGGCCCCAAGGCTTTTCATCGTTGGAGATCAGCAGGACTGAGGCCCCGGCATTTTGGGGGTGCTTGGGGTCGTAGGGGTTGACCATTTCGTAATGGTGAGCAGGTGACACGGCGGGTGACCACGCTAGGACGCGGCGGTTCTGGTCTCGCCATGCGTAGGCGGCATGCGCGATGAGCGCACGGTCCGAGGAGACGATCTGCAAGGCCGGATAGTTGGCGATGTGGGGGCTCATGGCCAGCAAGGCGCTGTCCCAGCCTTTGGCCCTGGACCACAGGTCCCAGCGCGGTCCCTTGCTGACAGGAATCAGATGCTGCCGCCAGTCACCGGCCAGAGAGATGGTGGCACCCACCAAGGTGCCCGCAATCCAGACCACCCAAGGCCCTGACCATGTCAAAGCCGGGCGTCTGACGCGCCAAAGGGCCATCATCATGGCCAGTGCCAGCAAAGCCGGTGCAGGCCAGTTCATCTGGGATTTTCCCCATAGAGACTGGAGCAAACCCGCCAGCCATATCGGCCACACCCAAGACCAGCTCCAACCCATCAAGGACAGGCGACCCGCAGCTCCGCGTGTCGCCATGGGTGGTGCCGCACTTTTGCGCCAGTTCAGGACCAGCCAGAGCAGGGCAACCACGAGCACAACAGGCCCGATGAGCAAACCTTGGCTGAGGATGTAAACAAAGGCAGAGTCCCAAGGCGATGCCGCTTCGGCGCCCTGGCCCGAACCCAGCAGTTCGGTGGTGTGCCTGAGGGTGGGCCAATCATTGAGATGATTCCAGACCAAGTGAGGGCTGAGCAATACTGCGCAAACTACAAAAGCCAGAAACAGGCCCCGCCAGATCAAGTGCTGGCGTAGGTGCCATGCCAGCCACAAAAGGCTGGCGCCAGCGGCCATGGCGGTGTACTTGGACAAGATGGCCAAGGCCAAGAACAGGCCCACGAGGACCCAAGCCGCCATCTGCTCTGGCGTTTGTTGCGCGCGCCAGAAGGACCACATGATCAGGGACCAGAAAAAAAGAAGGGGGCCATCGGTTGTGCTCACTTGTCCCAGCAGCGCGAAGACCAGCATAGCGCTGCTCAGCGCAGCGGCCCAGGCTCCCGCGATCAAACAGGAGTGTGCGTCCAAATTGGTGCTGGCGCGCAGCATATCCCGCGTCAGCCGCCAAAGAACCAATGGGGTCAGCGTCCAGATGAAAACCACCAGCCAGCGCACGCCGGTCAAGCTGTCGCCACCGATCCATGTGGACAGCCGCATGAGTGAGGGCAAAACCGGGGGCTTGGAAAAATAGCCCCAAGCCAGATCGCGAGACCAGTCCCAATATTGGGCTTCGTCAACAAAAAGGCCGGCCCCGCTCCACCACGTGGCCGAAAGCCGCCAAAGCCCAGACCCCACCACCAACGCGACCACAAAAAGGAGTGTGTTGCGCTGCTGGGCTGCGCCAAATCTGGACGTGGATGTGGATTTGTTCATGGCCGGGTAGCCGTTTCAGGTTGGAACAAAACCATGTCCTTGTTTTTAGCCCACACCCGAGCACCGGGCGGGACTTGAGACTCAGGGGCCAGGTACAAGCTTGCTGGATTGCCTTTGGGGAGCATGGCTTGCTGACGGTAAAAGGCAAAGGATGGCCAGTTGCCCCCGATTTGCCCCACAGTGGATGGCCAATTTCTCGCTTCTAGCCCCAAGGCTTTGATGGGCCCCTGAAGGGTGTTGGCCCACCACGGCCAAACGACCAAGGCCAATACCGTGCCGTGAACCAAGGCCATGGCAGACAGGGTGTCTGCAAACCCCAAGCGGGGCATGCGGGTGCGCCAGATCAGCAGCGTGAGCGCCAGCAGGCCCCAGAGGGTGGCAATCGTGACCAGCGGCAAAGGGTCCAGGCCATGCCGGAAAACTGGCCTCAGCGCCTGCGGCACCAGCTCAGGAAAAGTCATCCAGACCCAGGGCAGTCCGACCAACAGGGCCTGCCATGCCATCAAGGCCACCGCGCACAGACCAGCATGCCACGTTTTCATGCGATCCAAAGCGGCTGTCAGCAACAACACAACCCCGGGTGCGGCATAGATGCCGTAGTGAGGCAGCTTGGTGCTGGAAAAACTGAAAAAAACCAGCACAAAAACAGTCCAGATCAAGGCTTGTCGGGTCAGCGCATGGCCCCACAGTGCTTGCCAGCGTCCCCACCAAGCCAGCAACAGCGGCGTCCAGGGCATCCACAAAATGGGTGCCACGATCACGAAGTAAAGCCAATGCCCGTCATGCCCTTCCATCGGAGCGGTAAAACGCTCGACGTTGTGCTTCAAAATGAAGCCTTGGACGAAATCCTCGCCGTGACGCCACACGGCGTAGGCGTACCACGGCAAGGCCATGGCCAGCATGCAAAGCCAAGCGCGCACATCGAGCAGCGCTTTGTGGAAAACAGCCCATTGACCAGAGACAAGGCAGTGGATGAACAGGCTGGCCGCTGGGATCAAGAGGGCGACGGGCCCTTTGACCAACAGCCCCGCACCCACCCACAAGGCCAGCCGGCGCAATGCCCTCAAGTCTTCGGTTTGAAGGTATCGCCACAGGTCGATGGCGCTGAGCGTCAGGAACATGCCCAGCACCGCATCCGCCGTGGCCGCATGGGCCATCGCCCAGCTACCAAAACTGGTGACATGAATGATGGCAGCCCAAGCGCCAGTCCGAACACCCCATTGGCCAGCGACGAATCTCCACAGGGCCAGCGCGCTCAACCAAGTGGCCAAAGCCGAAGGCAGTCGCATGGCCAACTCGGTCGGCCCCAACAGCACCCCACTGATGGCTTGCAGCCAATAGACACCAATTGGTTTGTCAAAGCGGTCCAAACCATTGAGCGTTGTGTGGCCCCAATCACCCGACGACAACATGCCCCGGGTCGCTTCGGAGAAAGCCCCCTCGTCAACATCGAACAAAGGGGGGCTGCCCAGCCCCAGCAACAGGAACACCAGCAAACCCAAGGCCAAGGCGATGGCCCTGATGGGTGGCTTGGCAGTCAAGCTTGGCGTGGAATCAAGGTGTGGCATGCCATCCTGCGTCGTCTTCCAGAGTGGTTAAGTCCCGGGTGTGGTAAGCCAGCGACTGTCCCCCGTCAAAATAAGTGCGCATCAACATCTCCGACAACACCCCTGTGGTGATGAATTGCAGGCCAGAAAGGATGCAGAAAAAACCCACAAACATCAGGGGCCGGGTGCCGATGTCTTCGCCCATCCATTTGATGGCCGCCAGGTAAGTCAGGATCAGCGTGCCGACAGCACTGACCAACAAACCCAGTCCGCCAAAGAAGTGTCCCGGACGTGTGCCAAAGTTCAAAAAGAAATGGATCGACAGCAAATCGACCAAGACCCGGATGGTTCTGGAAATGCCGTATTTGGATTGGCCCTTGGTTCGAGGGCGGTGGCTGACGGCCAACTCGGCCATGCGATCAGGGGAGGTGACGGTGGCCATCCAGGCGGGAATGAAGCGGTGCATCTCGCCATAAAGCCTGATCTTGCGCAACACACTGGTGCGAAAGGCTTTTAAGCTGCAGCCCAAGTCTTGAAATTGCAGCCCGCTGACTCGTCTGATGAGGCGATTGGCCAGTCTGGAGGGGATCTTGCGCAACAGCAGACCATCCTGCCGATTTTGTCGCCAACCGGCGACCAAGTCCAAGTCTTCGCGCAGCAACTTATCGACCAGCTGGGGGATGTCTTGGGGGTCATTTTGCAAATCCCCATCCATGGTGACGATCACATCGCCTCGGGCCATGTCGATGCCCGCCTGCATCGCTGCGGTCTGACGAAAGTTGCGCAGCAAACGAATGATTCGAATGTGCGGGCCCACTTGCTGGGCACGTTGGCGCAAGCGTTTCCAGGTCTCGTCAGTGCTGCCATCGTCGACTACCAATAGCTCCCAAGGGTGTGGGTAGTGCATCAGGGCCCCTTGGACCGCATCGATCAGGTCGTGGGCCAGTTCCTCCTCGTTGAACATGGGGACCACCACAGACAGACGGTGAGGGGGAGTTTGAAGCAGCATACAGGGTCAATTTTGAATCGGATCGATCCGGTTTTTTTCATTGGGCGCACGCCAGAAGGCGGGCCCATCCACAGCCGCCATCAGCAAGGCCAGCAACAGCGAAACGCCAAGGCAAAACAGGTGAACCAGCAAAGCCGCCATGCCCACCAAGGGGGCCTGCTCAAGCGGCAATCCGGAAAAAAGCCAGACCCCTGTTTCATAAGTACCTAAGCTGGCGGGGCCTTGAATCGGTAGCAAGGCCGCGATTTCGCCTCCCAAAGCTGCGGACACGCTCGCTTGCGTGCCCAAGCGGATCGATTCCTGCAAAATGACCTGCAACAACAGGGCGACCACCGCGATCTTCAGCAACCAGTTGCCTAAGCTCAACAGCCAACCTGCGGGGCGGTCACGGCCGTGCCATAGAAATCCAAACCACTCCACGCGGCCGCGGCAGGCGAGCACGAGCTTTTCCAAATGCTGGCGAGAAGCCAACAGGGCAATGAGCACAGGTGCAGCGATCAAAGCAGCCGCGATTGGATGAGCGAATGGCCAAAATAACAGGGCCAAGAGACCAAGAACCACAGCGTCCTGGAACCTCAACCACAGCAGGCTGCGCAGCGACTCTGGCCAGCTGGCGTCAAAGACTTTTCTCACCAGCAGCGGATAGCCCAATTCACCCGTTCGCAGAGGCATCAACAAGGCCGCCGAGTTGTGCAGCAACACCACGTGCAAAGCGGTTCGCAGGGTGATGCGTCGCTTCCATTGCCACTCCTGGCGCAGCCTGATGGCGCGCAAAAAGAAGGTACACGACCAGGTCGCGGCTGCGGCTGCCCAAACCCAAATGGGCACTGCGTGCCACCAATGGGCCAAATCGGGTCGGTCAAGTTTTTCCCAGGCCCAGACAAACAGCCACAATGCCAGCGACAGACCCAGGAGCATGGTCATGAATTTCAGGAGCCGCTGGGGTGTTTTGAGCACGGACGGCCTCAGGCTCGGGCACGCGGCCATAAAAAAAGCACGCTCAACAGCACGCCGGCTGAAATCGCCCCGCGAGCCAAGGCCATACCGAAGCCTTCCAGGGGCGGAATCCACACCAAGTACAGGACAAGGGCTTGCAACGAGACGAGCCCAAAACGGGTCCACAGCGCGTCGGGGTTCAACACCCAGGGTTGAAATTTTTCCCAATGGCAGGCCAAGATCACCAGCAGCCCGCCCAGACCGAAACCCGTGACCACATCGGCTGGCCAATGCGCCCCGACCGACAATCGCGAGAGCGCTACCAGGGCCCAAAGGAAGAGCACCGCCCACAGAAGCCGAGGCCGATCCGACCGCATGAATAAAAACAACAACGCCGCGGCAGAGCCTGCGGCCATCGCATGGCCAGAGGGCATCGAATGACCCAACAGGGGAGGCTGGCCAATCGCTTGAAGCCACTCGGCTTCGAGAATGTTCAGGGGGCGCGGAATGTTGAGCGTGTGCTTGAGCACGATAGAAAACGGGATCCCCAAGAGCCAGGTTTTCAAGATCAAGGCCAGTTTGCCGCCGTCTCGGGCAAAGAGGATCAGCATCAAGAGCAAGCATTGCCCAGCGTCACCCCACTGGGTCACAAACAGCCAAAATTGCTCGGGGAGCCAGGTCTTTTGATGTCCCAGGATGAGCCACTCTTGGTTGAGTGATGAATGGTGCAGCAATACACCGCATGCGCAAAAAACGAATGCCGTCAACCAAGCGGCTTGTGTCTTTGACAGTGAATAAAAAAACAATGATTTTGGGTTTTCTCGGACAACTGTCATATTTCTATTTGAAAATCTCGTGACAGCATCAAAACACAACTTTATGACAATTCCATGGATGGTCACTGGTGCGGCCGGCTTTATTGGCTCAAGGCTGGCCTTGCATCTGGCACAAAAGGGCCACATCGTGTTCGCCTGCGATTGGGCTGATGACGCTGGGTGCACCCCCCTGGACCCTGATGCCAACAGCACGGCCTCACGGCTGCGTGCGGCGCGCATGGCTGCAGTGCGACAAGCGCCAAACGTGCAGTGGCAACGGCTCGACGTGGCGCATCCCAGCGAGCTGCTGGATTGGATGGGCAGTGTTCGGCCCGAGCGGGTCATCCATTTGGCCGCCCAGGCTGGTGTTCGCCACTCCATGCAGGCGCCTCAAGACTTTGTCGCGTCCAATCTGGTTGGATTTGCCAACGTTCTTTTGGCCTGTCACCAGCACCGGGTTGCGCGTTTGCTGTATGCCAGTTCGTCGAGTGTTTACGGAATGCGATCGGAAGCACCTTTTGAGGAAGCCGACAGGACCGACCGGCCCCAGTCTTTTTATGCGGCCACCAAACAGGCCAATGAAGCCATGGCGTTTTCCTTTCATGCCCAATATGGCCTGCAAAGCTTGGGCATGAGATTTTTCACGGTCTACGGACCTTGGGGGCGGCCTGACATGGCGCCATATCTGTTTGCACAAGCCATTCGGCGACAGCAGCCGGTGACGCTGTTTGCCGGCGGGGAACTGATGCGCGACTTCACCTACGTGGACGACACCGTCGCGGCAGTGATCGCCTTGGCCCATCACCAGGCCCGCTGGCAGGGCGCGGCAGTGGTGAATGTGGGTCATCAACGGCCGATACGCGTGATCGATTTTGTCCAGGTGCTGTCCGATCTTTTGCAGACCAGCCCCCTCATTGAGCACGCGCCCATGCAAACCGCAGACGTGGCATTGACCTGTGCCAGTGAGTCACGCCTTTTGAGCTGGGTGGATGCTTGGCCCGACACCCCTCTGCAAGAGGGGCTTGGACAGTTCGTGCAATGGTTGGAGGGCTGGGATCCGCTGGGCAGTCGTCAGGCCTGAGCCCGATTCGTCCGCTCAGTATTTTTCCGGAATAATCATTTCAGACGGCACCGGGTGGCGGATGTAGTCGGGGTTGCGCACCCGTCCGGGCAGTTCTATTTGCGGGTGCTCGACCTCGTGGTAAGGCACTTGGCTGAGCAAGTGGTCAATGCAATTGAGCCGCGCTTTTTTCTTGTCCACAGCTTGCACGACCCACCAAGGCGCTTCGGGAATGTGGGTGCGCTCGATCATGGTTTCTTTGGCACGGGTGTAGTCTTCCCAGCGGCGGCGGCTTTCTAAGTCCATGGGGCTGAGCTTCCATTGCTTGAGCGGGTCGTGGATGCGCCCTAAAAAGCGGGCGTGTTGCTCATCGTCAGTGATGGAGAACCAGTACTTGATTAGCTGAATGCCGCTGCGCACCAGCATTTTTTCGAACTCAGGCACCGAGCGGAAGAACTCTTCGTATTGTTCGTCGTTGCAAAAGCCCATGACTTTCTCGACGCCCGCGCGGTTGTACCAGCTGCGGTCAAACAACACGATTTCGCCCGCTGCCGGCAGGTGCGAGATGTAGCGCTGAAAGTACCACTGTGTTTTCTCGCGGTCGTTGGGCGCTGGCAGGGCGGCCACGCGGCACACGCGGGGGTTCAGGCGCTGCGTGATGCGTTTGATCACGCCACCTTTGCCTGCGGCGTCGCGGCCCTCAAAGATGATGACCATGCGGTGACCGGTTTTGACCACCCAGTCTTGCAGCATCACCAGTTCGGACTGCAAGCGCAGCAGCTCCCTGAAATAACGGATGCGTTCGCCCGTCTGGGCATCGTTTGCTGCGGTCCCTGCTTCCCAGCGGTCGTCGAGCTCCAGCTCCAGTTCTTCGTCCATGCTGTCCAGCAGATCTTCGCGCAGCTGGCGCATTTGCGCATCGGTGATGGTTTCGGTGGATGACATGGTGAATTTCCAAAACAAATGAAAAACAATGTCGTCCATCAGAGTGAAGATTTGATGACAAGAGGCCAGCTGCTTGTCATGACAATTTCATGACACGTCGGCAAACTCATTGAAAAGCAACAGGTGGCTGTTGTACGAAAGTACCCATGCGCGTTTTCAGTATCCATGCACACCAGGTGCAAGAGTCCAGTGAATTGCCGCAAGGCTTGCCGCCTAGCGGCTATGTTTGGATGGCTTTTTCTCGGCGTGAGTTTGAGTTGTTGCAACAAACAGTTCAAGTCTTTGTGCAGGCACAGTTGGGGATTGATTTAAATGAATTGCATGTTCAGGATTTGTTGAACAACCAATTGCCGTCTCATTACGACTACACCGCAGATTATGATTTGCTGGTTTTCAGGCGCTTGGCACGCGGACGAACCGAAACGGATGTGGCCAGGCCCGGTCAACTTTTACCTCAAGAAAATCGACAAGAGACAGCGGGTATTTTGCGAAAGATCGACACCAGTCCTGTGGCTTTTTTAGTGATGGATCGTTTGGTCATTTCGGTACACCCTGCTGATTGCGCTGTGCGAAACCACTTTGCTTCTCGTTTGCTGATGGCCACGCAATTGCCGCCCGCCCAAGCCGTACATCGGGTGCCCGCCAACCCTGCTGATTTGATGTTGCGCATGGTCAGCCATGTGGTGGATGGCTACCTTGATTTGCGTCGGGAAATGACACGCGAGTTGGACCATTGGCAAGCTCAGTTACTTGATCCCCGCACGCGGTTCAATGATTGGTCGGCACTTCTCAATGCCCGAATGACCTTGCACCATTTGGATGACATTTGTGAAGATCAGCGTTCTGCAGTGCATGAATGGCATGCGGCATTGGCAACTTGGTCAGTGTCTGACCTGTACACGGCACAGAGCCTGGAGATGCTCAAAATCAGAAGTCGCGACGTGCTGGAGCACATTGAGCGGGTGGTGCACCATGTGGGGCGCTTGGAGCAAAGTGCTGAAACAGCTGTTCAGATGCATTTCAACGCACAAAGTAACCGCACCAACGAAGTGATGCGCACTTTGACGGTGTTGACCGCTATCTTCTTGCCCTTGAATTTGGTGACTGGTTTTTTTGGGATGAATTTTGAACACTTTCCAGCGCTGCATGCAGAAAGCGGACTGCTGCTCACTGAATTGTTCATGTTGGCTGTGGCGGTTGTTTTGGCTTGGATCTTCTGGCGTCAGCGTTATTTGTCCTCTTGAGCTGTTGGTACCCGCGATACGCTCCACACCAGTGCCGCAAAAAGTACCGATATAGCCGCAAGGGCCAGGCTGCTGCTGATCCAGAACGTGTCCACGGCTGGGCGGCCGGTCCATTGCAGCCAGCCGCTCAGTGCTGATTCTTCATAGGCCCACAAGTAGCCGCCATACAGTCCAAAGCCCCACAAAAAGGCGGTGTAGATCAGCAGTGGGGCGATGGTGATGCGGTAGCAGCGCAATAAAAACGCGCAGACCGCTTGCACCGCATCGGCGAGGTGGTAGACCGCCACCCAAGCGAGCCACACCATGGCGGCTTTGGCCACCAGTGGGTCGTTGGTGAAGGCGTGAGCAATGGTTTCGCGGCCCAGCAGCAAGGCTGCAGCGCACAACACCGCCGCGCCGATCGCCAGGTTGATGCCCAGCCCCGCCGCTTGCCGGGCGCGGTGGGGGTGACCCGCGCCCAACCAATACCCGGTGCGGGCGCTGCTGGCAATGCCCAGGGCCAGCGGCACCATGTACAACACCGCCGCCATGCTGGCTGCAATCTGGTGGCTGGCCGATGCCACAGCGCCCAAGCGGGCAATGAACAGAGCCATCAGGGTGAAGGACGTCACCTCCACCATGATGGACAGCCCGGCGGGCACGCCCAAGCGCAAGAAATGCACCAGCACGGGCCATTGCGGTTTTTCGGGCAGACGCCACAGCCGATAGGGGCGGTAAATGTCTTGCGTGTGCAGTAGCCATAACCCGGTCAGCATCATCAAGCTGTTGACGGCCAGCGTGGCCCAAGCGCAGCCCACCACGCCCATGCCCGGTACATCGCCTACGCCAAAGGTCAGCAGCACTGACAAGGGAATCTTGACCAGGAGAGCGCCGGCTTGCAGCCAGGTCACCAAGCGCGGGTAGCCCAGGCTTTGGTTGAGCGTGCTGTACATGCGAAACAGCAAGGAAGGCAACAGCGCCAGGGCCAACACGCGCAAATAGGCCCGCACATCGGGCCAGAGTTCGGTGGGCACCTGGGTCCACGACAGCCAAGGGTCGGGAAACCACAAACCGGTCATGCCCAGCGCCGCTGCACCCGCCGAGATGTACAGCGACTGGCGCACCGAGCGCCCAATTTCTGCGCGACGATCTCCGCCATGCAGCTCGGCCCACACCGGCAGCAGCGCTTGAAGCATGCCGTTGAGCGCCACATAAATGCTGATGTAAATGGACGAGGCCAGGGACAGCACAGCCAGCGCGTGAGGGCTGTAGCGCCCGGCAATCACCGTATCGGCTACGCCAAAGGCCATGACGGCCAGCTGCCCGACCAGCACGGTGCCTGCATGGTGGGCGATGGTGCGCAGCTCGGACATGGCTCAGTTCTTGGCTGGTTCTGGCGGGATGGGGCTGTCTTGGAACGGCTGCGAGGGTCGGTAGATCAACAGGCGGTCGCTGCGCTCCCCCAGCCTGGCCGCGGTGGCTTCGAGCGTCCAGCCCAGAGCATTGAGCCGGTCGTCCAGCAAGGACAGGTTTCGTTCATCCATCACTAACCAAGGACACTCGGCACTCGGCGTGATGGCCGCTTGCAGGCGCACCTTGGCGTGAAACAAAAGGGCAGCGCCTTGCGCTTGGCTGATGCCCGCATATTGCAAACATTGGGCGGTACCGGTCACGACTTGCACTTTTTGCACCGTGGGGCCATAGCTGCGGGCAAAGTTGAGCAAGGGCAGCCACAGGCTCATGAGCAGCAGCCAGCACAGCACCGCACCAGCTGCGGGCAAGACCATGCTCTTCCAGAGCGCTGCCCGGTGATGGCCAATGCGCCACTTGACCAGCCAAGCCCAGGCCAGCGTGGCCAACAAGCCCAGGCCAAAAGCCAGGGCGGAAAACTCTGGCAAAAATCCCGGTGCCAGTTTGGCCACGTTGGCCGCTGGCTTGGCCGGAAAGCCCGTTTGCATGGCCACCCAAACCACCCAGATGGCGAGCGCACAAAAGCTGAAAAAAAGCAGAGTGAACCAGTCGATCAAGGCCCCCAGGCTGCGACGCAAAGTGGGCAGCGCAAATGCTGCCAACGCGGCAATCCCAGGCAGCGCCAAGAGCAAAGCCTGGTCAGACAAGCCAGTTAACCAGGTGGCACCAACCGTGACGGCCACAAACCACAAAGGCAAGGCCAGGTGGGGGTAGTGCCAGGCTTGAGTCAGCTGTACCCGCCAGCGCCACAAGGACCATAAGGCTAAAGGCCAGGCAGGCCAGGTGAACCACAACATCAGCTTGGCCAGGATGTGCACATCCAACATCTCATGCGTTATCACACGCCAGCGCCACAAATCAAGTGCGCCTGCGGTGGTGACGCACAGCAAGCACAGCAAAGCCAGCAGTCCCAGGTCTAGCATGCGCATGCGGCCCTGTGCAGGGTCGATGGGGGCCACGGCGCGGATCATCGAGCCGCCCACGCCCAGCCACAGAGCCACAATGGGCGCCCCCGACAGCGTCAGGCCCAACATGCCCAGACCGATGGCCAAGCCACTGTGCAAACGCCAGCGCGGCAAGGCGGACAGGCCGACAAAAATGAGTGATGCAAAACACAGTTGACTGAGCGCTGGCGTGGCTTCATGCGCCAGCCTAGCCAAGCCCAGACAAGCCAGCAAAGCCAGCAGTCCACCGTCAGCCAGTGCACGGGCATAGTCAGCAGGCTTGGCCTCGCCACCAAAGGCAAAGGCCACTGGCTGAGCGGCAGGGTGACGGGCCAAGGCGTACACCGCGTACCAGGTGGCGGCCAATGTCAGGCCCAGCATCCCCATAAAGGGCAGTCGAGAGAACAGGTCCTCCCAACCTGCCGGAGCCCACTGCAGAAAGCCAGCTCCCAGCCAATAAGGCAGCAACGCCAGTTGCGGGTCGTGCTGACCCAGCAAACTGGGTCTGAACCAGTTGGCGGTTTCTCCTATTGCAGGCTGGGCCAGTTGCAGCATGTAGCCTAAGGCCTCCAGATCTTGTGATTTCCAGGGCGAACGACCCCAAAAACCAGCCAAAACGTAGGCCACACACAGCAAGAGCAGGACCGGGCGCGGGAGTCGGCGCACGGCACTTTGGGCAACGATGGCTGGGTTTGGAAGGTTCACGGTGGCAAAAATAGGGGCTGGTGCAAAGGCGGGGTTGCTGTAATTTGTATTCTAGGAAGGCCATGCGGCTGAGTGAGCGTCCATGCAAAAAGGGCAGGCCGGTTGCCCGGGCTGCCCTTATGGGGTCACCAATGCGCGAATTACTTGGCGATGGTGGTGGTCTTGCCGAAACGGTTGCGGAACTTCTCCACACGGCCACCCATGTTATCGACCGACTTTTGGGTGCCGGTGTAGAAAGGGTGCGACTCGCTGGTGGTGTCCAGCTTATACAAAGGCAACTCGCGGCCGTCTTCCATGGTGATCATCTCTTTGGTGTTGGCGCATGAGCGGGTCACGAACTTGAAACCGTTGGACATGTCTTGGAAGCAAATTTCACGGTAGTTGGGGTGAATGCCGTCTTTCATGGGGGAATCCTTTTATTTTCGCTACGGTAGCCACTCTGCAGCCAATCTGAGAGCACTTTCCGCAAAACTGACGATTATAGGGTATCAACCGCCGCGACGCATCATGTCGAAGAACTCAGAGTTGTTTTTGGTCGCTTTCATGCTCTTCAAGACCATCTCCATCGCTTCGATTTCGTCCATGTTGTACATGAATTGCCGCAAGATGCGGGTTTTTTGCAGCACTTCGGGCTGCAGCAGCAACTCTTCGCGGCGGGTGCCACTGCGGTTCAGGTTGATGGCCGGGAATACGCGCTTTTCGTACAAGCGGCGCTCTAGGTGAATCTCGCAGTTGCCGGTGCCCTTGAATTCTTCAAAGATCACCTCGTCCATGCGGCTGCCGGTGTCGACCAGAGCGGTGGCGATGATGGTCAAGCTGCCGCCTTCTTCCACATTGCGTGCCGCGCCAAAGAAACGCTTGGGACGCTGCAGGGCGTTTGCGTCTACGCCACCCGACAGCACTTTTCCGGACGAGGGCACCACGTTGTTGTAGGCACGGGCCAGGCGGGTGATCGAGTCGAGCAAGATCACCACGTCTTTTTTCAGCTCGACCAGGCGCTTGGCGCGCTCAATCACCATTTCGGCCACGTGCACGTGGCGCGAAGCAGGCTCGTCGAAAGTGGAGGAGATCACTTCGCCGCGCACGCTGCGCTGCATCTCGGTCACTTCTTCAGGACGCTCGTCCACCAACAGCACCATCAGGTGCACATCAGGGTAGTTGGCGGTGATGGCGTGCGCGATCTGCTGCATCATCACCGTCTTGCCCGACTTGGGCTGAGCCACGATCAGCGCGCGCTGGCCACGGCCAAGCGGGGCAATGATGTCGATGACGCGGGCAGTGATGTTTTCATCACCTTTGATGTCGCGCTCCAGACGCATCTGTTCTTTGGGGAACAAGGGCGTCAAGTTCTCGAACATGACCTTGTGTTTGTTGTTCTCGGGCAGGTCGTCGTTGACCTTGTCGAGCTTGGTCAATGCGAAGTAGCGCTCGCCGTCTTTGGGGATGCGCACTTCACCTTCGATCATGTCGCCGGTGTGCAGGTTAAAGCGCCGCACTTGGCTGGGGCTGATGTAAATGTCGTCGGTACTGGCCGTGTAGCTGGAATCTGGGCTGCGCAAGAAGCCAAAACCGTCGGGCAGTATTTCGAGCACGCCGTCTGCGAAGACCTGCTCGCCCGCTTTGGCGCGTTTTTTGATGATGGCAAACATCAGCTCCTGTTTGCGCATGCGGCCGGTGTTCTCGATTTCGAGCGTGTCGGCTTGCTTCAGGAGTTCGGACACATGGAGTGCCTTGAGTTCGTTCAAATGCATGGGATGGGGCCTGTGTCGAATCGGTCTGCTGGAGACCGTTGTTCGGATAACCGGGTGGAAATGTTCTGGACCGGAGGCCGCCCGGGGTTGGGGGCTGGTGCTTCCGGCAGTCTTGGCGCTGTCCCGTGTTCGGGTTGCCTGTTGGAAATTATGACAGGTTTTCGGGCGGCCCCAAAAACAAAACCGGGCCATGCGGGCCCGGTCTGTGGATGACACAACCGTCCCAGCCGGACGGCATCAAAACATCAAGCCAGCTGCTGGTCGATGAAAGCGGTCAATTGCGACTTGTTCATGGCACCCACTTTGGTGGCCGCGAGTTGGCCGCCTTTGAAGATCATGAGGGTGGGAATGCCGCGAATGCCGAACTTGGCAGGGATGTCGCGGTTGTCGTCCACGTTCATCTTGGCGATTTGCAGCTTGCCTTCGTAAGCGCTGGCCACTTCGTCCAGGATGGGCGCAATCATTTTGCAGGGGCCACACCATTCGGCCCAGAAGTCCACCACCACAGGTTGGCTGGAATGGAGCACGTCGGCTTCGAAAGTGGCGTCTGTGGTGTGTTTGATCAAATCGCTGGCCATGGCCTTTTCCTTAAAAACATTGAGATGCGGCTAAAGTTGAGTCTATTTTGACAGAAACTGTTTGAAATCGCGCGCCTCAGTCCGCTTGCTTGACCACAAATACATGAGCCATTCGGTAACGACTCCTGATTTTCCTGACGCGCTCGAGCTTTCGGTAGAGGTTGCGATTGTAGGTGGCGGTCCATCGGGTTTGATGGCCGCTGAACTGCTGTCGCACGCGGGCGTGAAGGTTCATCTATTTGACGCCATGCCCTCGGTGGGGCGCAAGTTCTTGTTGGCTGGTAAGGGTGGCTTGAACCTGACCCATGCCGAACACCCGGAGTTGTTCAACACGCGTTTTGGTGCTCGCCAGCCTGAAGTCAGTCAATGGCTATCCCAATTTGACGCCCAAGGCGTTCGAGACTGGGCACAGGGTTTGGGGGTGAATACTTTTGTGGGTACTTCTGGTCGTGTGTTTCCAGCCGAAATGAAAGCCGCACCCCTTCTGCGCGCCTGGCTGCATCGACTGCGTCATCCCGTCAAAGGAGTGCCGGTGCAGTTCCACATGCGCCACCGTTGGTTGGGCTGGCAAAACGATCGCCTGGTTTTTGGCCGAAGGGATGCCCCTGCGCTGCAAGTTCACGCAAGGGCAACCGTTCTGGCGCTGGGAGGGGCCAGTTGGCCGCAACTCGGCTCGGACGGTTCCTGGGTTGCCCGTTTGCAAGAACAAGGGGTCGAGGTTGCCCCCTTGAAGCCAGCCAATTGCGGTTTTGATGTGTTGGGGCGTGAGGGCCAGGGTTGGACGGCGCACTTCAAGGACAAGTTTGCTGGGCACCCGCTCAAGTCGGTGGTTTTGACCGTGCCAGCATTGGAGGCAAACGCTCGGTCGCCGCGCTTTGAGCGCAAGGGAGAATTTGTGATCACTGAGAACGGGCTGGAAGGCAGTTTGGTGTATGCCGCCTCGGCCTGTCTGCGCGACGACTTGGCCGAACAGGGACATGCCGGGCTGCAGTTGGACTTGTTGCCTGACAAAACGCCCCAGCAAGTTCTTAAAGAGGTGACGTGGCCGCGGGGTAGCCGAAGCCTGAGCAGCCATATCAAAAGCCGATTGGGCTTGGATGGCGTCAAAATGGGTCTACTTTATGAATTGTGCACGCCAGAGAGCTTGGCTTTGCCCGAAGCCTTGGCCATGCACATCAAAGCTTTGCCCGTGTCTCTGAGGCGACCCCGGCCCTTGGCCGAGGCCATCAGCACGGCGGGGGGGGTGGCTTTGCAGGCCATGGGCCCTGATTTGATGCTGTCTACGCGGCCGGGGGTGTTCTGCGCGGGTGAGATGCTCGATTGGGAAGCGCCCACGGGGGGCTACCTGCTGACGGCCTGCCTGGCCAGCGGGCAGCAGGCAGCCAAGGGCGTGTTGAGTCGTCTTTCTGCAAGGACATACACAATTTGATACGGGTTGTGTATGCCTAAAGGGCCTTGGCCGCGTTATGTAGGTGTTCAACCAATCCATCCATGACCGAGGTCTTTATGTCTCCAGAAGCCAGCCAGGAATACCAGCGTGCCGTAGAAGAGGCCGCCAATGCTTTCATGAAGGTGATGAACCTGCGGGGGTTTCAGGTGCGTGATTACCCTCAAAATTTTGTGGCGCAGATGGCTCAAACCACCCGTTTGGCCTTTGAAACCAGTCGCCAAGGGGCCCATGATCGCGCGGATGCTTTGGTCTCGGACATGCTCAGTGCGGCAGCTGTTGCCGTTCGCTCCGCTCCAGCTAAAGTGCCTCACAAAAAACCTGCCTTCACCTCGCTGAGCCGTCGCCTGGCTTGATCCCCCCTGGCCAGCGGGCAGTGCAGGCAACCCGTGATGTGGTCTTTGCTCCGCTGGGTGAGCAGACCACAATTTTGGCAATGGCAGCCCAAAATGCGACAATAACGGGTTAATGACCGATTCTTTCTCCAATTTATCGCTGGCACCTACGCTGGCACGAGCCGTGGCCGAAATGGGCTACGAATCCATGACCCCTATTCAGGCCCAAGCCATTCCGGTGGTGTTGACAGGCCAAGATGTCATGGGTGCAGCCCAGACGGGCACAGGCAAGACGGCCGCGTTTTCGCTGCCCTTGCTCCAGCGGCTGCTCAAGCACGAGAACCCCTCCACCTCGCCCGCCCGACACCCGGTACGCGCCTTGGTCTTGTTGCCCACACGTGAGTTGGCTGATCAGGTGGCCCAGCAAATCAAGATGTATGCCAAGTACACCCAATTGCGCAGCGCGGTGGTGTTTGGCGGCATGGACATGAAGCCCCAGACCCTGGAGCTCAAACAGGGCGTCGAGGTCTTGGTCGCGACGCCTGGTCGTCTGTTGGACCACATTGAAGCCAAAAACGCGGTCCTCAATCAGGTCGAATACGTGGTGCTCGATGAAGCCGACCGCATGCTCGACATAGGCTTTTTGCCTGATTTGCAGCGCATCCTGAGCTATTTGCCCAAGCAGCGCACCACGCTGCTGTTTTCGGCTACCTTCTCGCCCGAGATCAAGCGGCTGGCGAACAGTTACCTGCAAAACCCGATCACCATCGAAGTCGCTCGTCCGAATGAAACTGCTTCAACCGTGGAGCAACGGTTTTACGCCGCCCAAGAAGACGATAAGCGCCGTGTGATCCGCAAAGTGCTCGACGACAGGGGCATCAAACAAGCCTTCATTTTTGTGAACAGCAAGCTTGGCTGTGGCCGTCTGGCCCGATCGCTTGAGCGTGAAGGCCTGCGCACCGCCGCTTTGCATGGCGACAAGAGCCAAGACGAGCGACTGAAGGCCCTGGAAGCCTTCAAGCAGGGCGAAGTCGATTTGTTGGTGTGCACCGATGTGGCCGCGCGTGGCTTGGACATCAAGGATGTCCCAGCGGTGTTCAACTTCGATGTGCCTTTCAACGCCGAAGACTATGTTCACCGCATTGGCCGCACGGGCCGTGCCGGAGCCTCCGGTTTGGCAGTGACCTTGGTCAGCCCCTCTGATACCCGTCTGGTTGGCGACATTGAAAAATTAATCAAGAAAAAGCTGGAGGTCGAAACCCTCCAGTTGGACACCCGCCCAATAGGCCCCGCACCCGAAAAATGGGGAGCACGCGCCGACGACCGTCCTCGTGGCCGATCTTCAGAAGTCCGCCGCCGGGATGACTTTGACCCGCGAGATGCCCTGGACGCACCTCGCGAACGCCGGGGTGGTTTCCGTCCCGCTCCCGTCAACCGCGACCCTTTCTTCGAAAAACCCTACGAAGCATCCTCTACAGATGCCGCTCCGAGCTGGGAAGCTGCGGTTCCCAAAACGCCACGCTCTTCGATTTCAGCCAACATCAAACCCAAGCGAAAGGTGGCGGCTTTGTTCAAAGCGGGCGACTGATATTGCAAGGGGTCAAGCCAGCCCTATGGATTCAGGTGGGGCCATAGCGCTGACCCTGGCTTTTTCGAGCGCTTGACACGCCATCCTCCGGGTGCTGTCAAAATGGATAGATGCGCTCACCTCACCTCACCCCCACCCTCCCCCCCCTGGTCCACAGCCTGAAACTTGCAGGTCTTGCCTTGTCTGTATTGCCCGTTTGGGCCTGGGCTCAAAGTCCTGCCAGCGCCACACCCACCACAACTTCTGTCACGGCGCCCGTGGCCGCTCCGACTGATCTCGGTCAAGTGGAAATCCGCAGCAACCGAAACAATGACACGGAGGCGAGGAGAGAGTCTTCGGCCTCCAAAATCGTCATTGGTCGTGAAGAGATCGAAAAACAAGGCGACGCCACCTTGGGCGAGGTGCTCAAGCGCTTGCCGGGTGTCACGGTGCAGGGTGCCCCCGGTCGTGGCGGTGCCATTCGCATGCGGGGCCTGGGTGGCGGGTACACCCAAATTCTGATGGATGGTCAGCGAGTACCACCAGGCTTTTCCATCGATTCACTCACCCCCGAACAGGTCGAGAAAATTGAAATCATGCGTGCCCCTACGGCCGAAACCGGGGCGCGTGCCATCGCAGGCACCATCAACATCATCCTGCGTGAGGGACAAAAAGCCAACCCTGACGATTTGAGGATCACTCGCAGTCACGAGCATGGCGAAGGCTCGACAGTGGTGAACTGGGTTCACAACCTTAAAACCGAGCCCTTGGTGGGCACCTTTACATTGTCCGGCATGGACACCTACCGCCCCGGCGAGTCCAGCACCGTCACGGAATCCACGCAAAGCACGGACCGCTTCCGCGAGAACACCAGCCTGGGTCACCGCCAGGCAATCCACGCCAACGCACGGCTTCAATGGAGAGGTGAAAAAGGCAGAAGCCTCACACTCACGCCATTCCTGATGGGAGCCAATTGGGACAGCCAAGCCAGTGCCCGTGTTACGAGCCTGGACAGTCCTTTCGTCAGCGACAGTGCTCAGTCGCAAACACGCAGTCGTTTTTCCATGGGCCGCCTCAATGGCCAGTGGGCTCAGCGCTTGTCGGCCGATGACCGGTTGGAGTTGCGATTTGGTCTGGGCGAGTCGCGCTACGTTTACCGCATGGACCAGACGGGCGCGAGCGGTGTTCTGGGCAGCAGCGGCCAGCCCTTGCTGCGCAATGGGTTTGAGACCCAGGATTTTGTGGACACCAGCGGCAGTTTCAATGGCAAGTGGACACGGGCACTGGACAATGGCCACCAAATCGTGACGGGTTTTGAGATTGAACAGGTCCAGCGCGATGAAAAAGGCAACGAAGCCAGCATGGACGAGGGGGGTAATCTCAATGCCAAAACCCTTCGCTGGGCGGCCTACACGCAAGATGAATTCAAGATCAACGCCAATTGGTCGGCTTATGCGGGCCTTCGGTACGAAAGTTTGCTGACCGAAGGCACCGTCAACGACGTGCTCAAACGCAATGAAAGCGCGGTCTGGACGCCTTTGCTGCATGCCGTCTGGAGACCTGATCCGAAAAAGCGCGATCAGGTGCGCATGAGCCTGACGCGCAGTTACAAGACCCCCACTTTGTACAACCTGGTGGCGCGGTATGTGCCCTCCTTGGGGGAGAACACCTGGACCCAGCCTGACCGCACAGGCAACCCTGACTTGAAGCCAGAACTGGCCACGGGAATTGATGTCGCCTTTGAGCGCTATCTGGACCAGGGCGGAGTGCTCAGTGCCAACCTCTTCCGTCGCAACATCACACAATTGATCAGGTACACCACGTCCTACAACGATGCGACGCAACGCTATGTGTCCTCGCCCACCAACTTGGGCGACGCCTACACTCAAGGCCTTGAGCTAGAAGCCAAGTTCCGTCTCAACCAGTGGATCGCAGATGCATTGCCAATTGATATCCGCGCCAACACCAGCTTTTTCCATTCCCGTGTCAAGGATGTTCCAGGCCCCAACAACCGGCTGGACCAGCAGCCGGGCATGACGGCCAACCTCGGGGCGGACTACCGCTTGCGTGGGCTGCCTCTCACGCTGGGCGGCAACCTCAACTGGAACCCGGACTACAGCACCCAGCGCACTGAGCAGCAGTTGTCTTACCAAGGCGTCAAGCGGGTGGCCGATGTGTATGGTTTGTGGCGATTTTCTCCGGCTACGGCCTTGCGCCTCAACATCAGCAACCTGGTGCCGCGAGAGTACGTGACTGCCTCTACCTTTGCCAACGGTAGTTTCTTGGAGACGGCGCGAACCACAGACCGCAATTGGCGCAACGTGCAGTTGCGCCTGGAGATGAAAATCTGACGCCTCGTGTGTCAAGATGGTAGTCCAAGAACAATGCTCACCGGAGACAACCATGCCCAAAAAAGATGGCGCTTGGCATGACAGCATGTACAACAACCGGGCCTTGGTGCCCGACTTTGCGGATCACTTAGCCAATTGGACCCGGGCCTCAAAGCATGCGCGTGAAACGCATCAACCTTTGCTGGACGTGGCCTATGGCGACGGCCTGAATGAAACACTGGACATCTTTCCCGCAGCACGTGCCGGTGCGCCTGTGGTGATTTTTATCCACGGTGGTTATTGGCGCAGCTTGGACAAATCGCACAACTCCTTTGTCGCCCCGAGTTTGTGTGACCTAGGCGCTTGCGTGGTGATGGTCAATTACGCGTTGTGCCCCGGCACGCCCGAGCGGTCGGTCACCATCCCTGACATCGGTATGCAGATGGCCCGAGCTGCGGCCTGGGTTTGGCGTCACATTGAAGAGCATGGCGGCGATCCAGACAACATCACCGTGATCGGACACTCGGCGGGTGGGCACTTGGCGGCCATGCTGCTGGGCTGTGACTGGAAAAAGCTCGGTCGTGATTTGCCTGCAGGACTGTTGACCAAAGCCTTGGCGATCTCGGGTGTGTTTGACCTGGAGTGCATGCGCAAAACGCCTTTTCTGCAGGGTGACTTGCGGCTCACGCCAGCGCAGGTGCGCATGGCCAGCCCCGCCAAATGGCAACTTCCAAGAAAGGGCGTGCTGTACGCCGTGGCGGGGGGCGACGAGAGCGCTGAATTCCTGCGCCACATTCGCCTGATTCACCAGGCTTGGGGTCCCAAAACTGTGCCGGTGTCCGAAGCCTTGCCGGGCTTGAACCACATGAGCATCGTGACCGACTTGACCCGGCCAGGCACGCGTTTGCATGCGTTGGCCCAGCAGCTGATCGCTGCTTCTGCTTAAAAAACAAAAAAGCCTCAGCGGGAAAACCGCCGGGGCTAGGCTCTTCAGTCCCGCAGATGCGGGGCTTTTTTTCAATCCAGCTTGATGTTGGCCGTCTTGATGGCTTGTGTCCAATCGGCAATTTCGCGGTCCAGCAGTTTGGTCATGTCGGCTGGGGCGAGAAAGCGCACCTCAATGCCGGCTTGGTCAGCGCGCTGCTTGCTCTCGGGCAAGTCCAGGCTGCGCTTGACGGCATCGGCCAGTTGGTTGATGGTGGCGGTTGGTGTGCCCGCTGGGGCATAAAGAGCCACCCAAGCTTCCAGGTCAATGTTGGGGTAACCCGCTTCGGCCATGGTGGGCACTTGGGGCATGCCGGGGTGGCGTTTTTTGCCCGTCACGGCCAGCGCCTTGAGTTTGCCTGCCTGGATGTGTTGCATCACCGAGGGGGGTGTGGTCATGAACACCTGCACCTGGCCGCCCAACACGTCGGCAATGGCCTGGCCCGAACCCTTGTAAGGCACATGCACCAAATCCACGGCGGTTTGCTGCTTGAAGATCTCGGTGCCGATGTGTGAAACCGAACCGTTGCCCTGCGACGCGTAGTTCAGCTTGCCCGGGTTCTGCTTCAAAAACGCGATGAAATCGCGCATGTTGTTGGCAGGCACCGAGGGGTGCACAGCCACCACGTTGGTGGCCACGGTGATCAAGCCAACGGGCGCCAAATCTTTCAACTCCCATGGCAGTTTGCTCATGAGGATGGGGTTGGCAATGTGGTAACCCGAGTACGACACCAGCAAGGTGTGGCCGTCTTTGGGCGCACGCGCCACCTGCTGGTAAGCCAGGTTGCCGCTGGCGCCGCCTTTGTTGTCGATCACGATCGACTGGCCCAGCAAACGGCCCAAAGGCTCCGAAATCAGGCGGGCCGAAGTGTCCACCAAACCACCCGGTGGCACGGGCACCACCAAAGTGATGGGCTTGCTGGGGAAGGCCTGGGCCATCAGGGCCATGGGCACACACAAGCTGGCCAGGGCCAGCAGTTTGGAAATTTGGCGACGTGTGGTCATGAGAGTCTCTTTATGTGGGTGGGTTTGAAAAATCAGCGCATGCCAATCTTGGCGTCGTTGAAGATGTTTTTGGCTTCGCGGGGCAGACTGCGCCAGTACTGGTGTTGTGAGTCGACGGTGCCGCCCAGGGCCACCGCCGCTTCCCAGCCCCAGCGCGGCTTGTAAAGGAAAGAACGGGCCAACGCCACCAGGTCGGCGTCGCCACGCTGCAACACGGCTTCGGCTTGGGCAGGTTCGGTGATCAGGCCCACGGCGATGGTGGTGAGGTCCGATGCGGCTTTCACGGCTTTGGCCAAGTGCACTTGGTACTCTGGGCCCAAGGGGATTTTTTGCAAAGGCGAAACACCGCCCGACGAGATGTGCACGAACTGCGCCCCGGCTTGCTTGAGTTGCGCCGACAAGGCAGATGTCTCTTCGACCGTCCAGCCGCCGTCCACCCAATCGGTGCCCGAGATGCGCATGCCCAGCGTGCCGCCAAAGGCTTCGCGCACCGCCTTGAACACTTCCATCGGAAAGCGGATGCGGTTTTCAAACGAGCCGCCGTACTGGTCGGTGCGCTGGTTGGACAAAGGCGACAAAAACTGGTGCAGCAAATAACCGTGCGCCGCGTGCACCTCCAAAGCCTCAATGCCCAGTGCTTGGCTGCGCTGAGCGGTGTTCACAAAGTCGGCCTTGATTTGCGCGATGTCGGCCAGGCTCAGTTCGGTGGGTGCAGCCTCTTGGGGCAGGTGGGGCAGGGCGCTGGGGGCCACCGGCTGCCAGCCGCCGTTTTCAGGGGCGATCAGCATGCCGCCATCCCAGGGGGCGGCGCTCGAAGCCTTGCGGCCCGCATGGCCAATTTGAATACAAACGGGCATGGCGGGCGCCAAGCGACGTGCGCGTTCAAGTTTGTCACTCAGCGCTGATTGGGTGGCGTCATCCCACAAGCCCAAGCAGCCAGGGCTGATGCGGCCCACGGCCGACACCGCCGTGGCCTCGATGGTGAACAGACCTGCGCCGCTGTTGAGCATATTGGTCCAGTGCGTCAGGTGCCAGTCGGTGGCTTGGCCATTGTCGGCCGAGTATTGGCACATGGGCGCGATCACGATGCGGTTGGGCAAGGTGAGGGGGCCGGAAGGCGCATGGAAAGTGAAGGGGGTGAACAGCAGGCTCATAGGGCGTTGGTCTTGGAGGGTGGCATGGATGGGGCTGTGTCAGCCAGCCGGGCAGCATTGGGTGTCACGCCAAATGGAAAATATGTGATCTTAGGCAGATCAAGAGGCGAGGCTTATCCTCTGAGTGACATCAATCACTGCCCGCACTCGGGCATTCTGGAAATGCGTCCCAAAGTGCCCATTCAGGAGACATTGGTGCATTGATGGTCAGCGGCTGACCGTTCACGGGGTGTACCAGCTGCAAGCGTGTGGCGTGCAGCCACAACCGCTGCAGCCCGATCAAATCCGCCACCGCCCGGTTCAGCGGCCCTTTGCCGTGGGTGGCATCGCCCATGATCGGGTGGGCAATGTGCTTCATGTGGCGGCGCAGCTGGTGACGCCGGCCCGTCAGCGGCTCCAGTTCCACCTCAGCGCAGCGGGTGCTGGTAAAGCCTTGTTGTGGTAGCGGCAGTTCAAAGGGGCGCAAGGTGATAAAACGGCTTTGGGCGGGTTGCACTTCCAGGCGCTCGGTGCGCATGTCGTCTGACATGCGCTTCAATGGATGGTCAATCAGGCCCGAATCGGCTGGCCAGCCGCGCACCACGGCGCGGTAGGTTTTTTGCAGACCCTCGCCGCTTTCAAAGGCTTGTCCCAGGGTGCGCGCCACCTCGGCGCTCAGCGCAAACAGCAGCACGCCGCTGGTGCCTTTGTCCAGCCGATGCACAGGCCAGACATGTTGCTCCATTTGATCGCGCAGGGTTTGCAGCACAAAGCGGGTTTCACCCTTGTCCAGCGGGGTGCGATGCACCAACCAGCCGGTGGGCTTGTTGACGATGGCGAGATAATCGTCCAGGAAAAGGATATCGAGCATGTTGTTCTTATTGTCACCCGCCAAATCTCTGGATTACGAAACCCCCGCAGCAGGCGTGCCCCACACGTTGCCCCAGTTCGTGCCGCAATCGCAGGCATTGATTGACGTGCTGCGCCAAAAGTCGCCCCAGCAAATCGCCGAGATGATGGACTTGTCGGACGCGCTGTCGGCCCTGAACGTGGCCCGTTACGAAGCGTGGAGCCCCAAATTCACTGCCAAAAATTCAAAACAAGCCGTGCTGGCCTTCAATGGCGATGTGTACGAAGGGCTGGACGCCAAGACCTTGTCAGCGCAAGACCTGGCTTGGGCGCAGAACCATGTGGGCATTTTGAGTGGCTTGTACGGCGTGCTCCGCCCGCTGGACTGGATGCAGCCCTACCGCCTGGAAATGGGCACCACGCTGCAAACCGACAAGGGCAGCAACCTCTACAAGTTTTGGGGGTCGCAAATTGCCGACTACCTGAACTCACAGCTGGCCAAAGACAAAACCCCAGTCATCGTCAACCTGGCCTCGCAAGAATATTTCAAATCGGTGGACCGCAAAACCCTCAAGGCGCGGGTGATCGAATGCGTATTTGAAGACTTCAAAGGTGGTAAATACAAAATCATCAGCTTCAACGCCAAACGGGCGCGGGGCCTGATGGCGCGCTATGCCATTCAAAACAAGATCACCCACCCCGAAGGCCTGCTGGGCTTTGACCTGGAAGGCTACGCCTACGACCCCCAGGTGTCCGAGCCAGACCGTTTGGTATTTCGCAGAAAAGTACAAGCATGAACACCCCAGAACACACCCCCGAGCAGTCGCAGCTGGGCAAGTCCAGCGCCTATGTGGACCAGTACGACGCGGGTTTGCTGTTTCCCATACCGCGTGCCACCAAACGCGCCGAGATCGGCGTCACCGGTCAGCCCGTGTTTTTTGGGGCCGATTTGTGGACCGCGTTTGAGCTGTCCTGGCTCAACACCAAAGGCAAACCGCAGGTTGCGCTGGCGCACATCACCGTGCCCGCCGAGAGCACGCACATTGTGGAGAGCAAGTCCTTCAAGCTGTACCTCAACAGCTTGAACAACACCCGGCTGGAAAGCGCCGACGTGGTGCGCGACATGATCCGCCGCGACATCAGCGCCGCCATCTGGCATGGCGGCGCGGTGCAAGCCAGCGTGGGTGTGAAGCTGCTGCTGCAAGAACACTTTGACGCCGAGCCCGTGCACGAACTGGATGGCCTGAACCTGGACCGCATGGACATCGAGTGCACCCGCTACCAGCCATCACCGGACCTGCTGAGCGCCAATGCCGAAGAACAGCCGGTCACCGAAACTCTGGTCAGCCACTTGCTCAAAAGCAATTGCCTGGTGACGGGCCAGCCTGACTGGGGCAGCGTGCAAATCACCTACAGCGGCCCGCAGATCGAGCAAGCGGGCTTGCTGCAATACATCGTGAGCTTTCGCAACCACAACGAGTTTCATGAACAATGCGTGGAGCGCATCTTCATGGACATCTGGACGCGTTGCAAACCCACCCAGCTGACGGTGTACGCCCGCTACACCCGGCGCGGCGGGCTGGACATCAACCCCTGGCGCACCAGCGCACCGGGCAAGTTGCCGCCCAACGTGCGCACGGCGCGGCAATAAGGGTTCACCGTCATCTCTTTGCAGTGTTCAAGAGCATGTTTTTCATCGTCATCGCGAGCGGGGCATGGCGATTTGTGTGATGGCGCTTCATCAAGCCCATGACGTCAATGTGTGGCGTGATGGTTCAGCCGTTCAATCCTTGCAGCACATTCACCGTGTTCACCCCCACCTCGGCCATGGCGTACCCACCTTCAAAGGTCAGCACCGTGGGCAACCCCAGTTGCGCAATGGCTCGGCCCAGCTGCAGGTAATCGCCCGAGCGCAATTTGAAGCCCGAAATCGGGTCGCCCTCAAACGTGTCCAACCCCAGTGGCACCACCAGCGCCTGCGGGGCAAAGTCAGCCACCGCCTGCAAAGCGGTTTGCAGCGTGGCCAACCAAACGTCAAACCCGGTGCCACGCGGCATCGGCAGGTTCAGGTTGAAGCCCTCGCCCGCACCGTACCCGCGCTCGTCGGCATGGCCCAAAAAGAATGGGTATTCGGTGCGCGGATCGCCGTGGATTGAGGCGGTGAAAACATCGCTGCGCTCATAAAAACATGTCTGCGTGCCGTTCCCGTGGTGGTAGTCCACATCCAGCAGAGCCACGCGTTGCACGCCTGCGTCGCGCAGAGCTTGCGCGGCCACGGCGGCGTTGTTGATGAAGCAATAACCGCCCATGTAGTTGGGGCCAGCATGGTGGCCCGGTGGGCGGGTCAGCGCCATGGCGAATCGCTCACCACCCAGCACCGCCTGCGCGGCAGCCAGTGCGCATGCTGCGCCCCCGCGCGCTGCGGCCCAGCTGCCCGCCATCAAGGGCGTGCCCGAGTCAAACGCGTACTGCCCCAGCCGTGCCGCAAAGTTGAGCGGCGGCGCATCGGTGCGAAAGCCGTGCTTAGAGGCAAGCGGCCAAACCGAGGGCAGGGCGTCGCGCTCGGCATTGGCCAGGTCCACCGCCACCCAGTCGTCCCACGCATGGGCCAAAAAATCCAGATAGTCGGATGCATGGATGCGTGCCATGGCGGCGTCCACATCCAGCGCTGCATCAGGTGCCAACAACTGACCCATTGGGCGACGTTGCAGTTCATCCAGCACATAGCGCAATCGGTCGGGCACTTCATGGCAATCGACCAGACGGCCTCGGAACATTTCCTGGCGGCCTGCGTGCTCGGCGTGGCGGGTGTTATGGAAGATTTTCATGGTCGCTTGTCAACCAAATTCCCGAAACCCCTTGAGCGGCGGCAGCGGCGCAAAGCTCGCTTCGCGTTTTTGCTGGAACGCGCTGATCGCCTCGCGCACGTTGGCGTTGCTCCAGATCGCGCCTTGCAGCCAGCCCATGTGGCGCAGGCTGTCTTCGGTGCTGTGGTCGCGGGCGTAGTGCAGCACCTGCTTGGTGCCCCAGATGGCCACGGGTGGCTTGCTGGCGATTTCTTTGGCGGCTTGCAGGGCGGCTGCCACGGTGGCTTCATGGGTGGGCAGCACCTCGTTCACCAGGCCATGGGTCAGGGCTTTGTCCGCGCCGAGGCGCCGGCCTGTGTAGGCCAGTTCTTTGACCAGCGCCATGGGCAGCAGCTTGGGCAGGCGTTGCAGCGTGCCCACGTCGGCCACCAAGCCGATGTTGATTTCCTGGATGCAGAAGAATGCGTCGGCCGAGGCGTAGCGCATGCAGCAGGCGGTGACCATGTCCAAACCACTGCCAATGCAACCGCCGTGGATTGCTGCGATCACGGGCATGCGCAGTTCTTCGAGCAGGGTGAAGGTGTGCTGCATGTCGGTCAGCAAGTCGAACACGGCCGAGCGGCTTTCGGCGTTGCTGTCGTCCATCTGGATGGCGCTGCCAAAGGTCTGCAAGTCCATGCCCGCACTGAAGTGTTTGCCTGTGCTGGAGATCACCAGCGCCCGCGCTGTGCCCGCTTTGTGGATGTCGGTCAGCACCCCATGCAGCTCGCGCCAGAAGGTGGGGCTCATGGTGTTCATCGCCTCGGGGCGGTTGAGCACCAGGTGGGCGATGTGGTTTTCAGTCGAGAGGGAAAAGCAGCTGAGTTTGTCCATGGTCTTTCACTTGAGGAGGGTCTTGATCGGGTGTTTCACTGTAAGCGGCGATGGGGGTCTGCGCTGTCCCGGCTTTTACCAGCGAGCCCACCCGCACACCCAGCAGGCGCAGGCGGCGTGACAGGTCCACCCGCTTGAGGCACTGGCCGGCGATCACCCGGATGTGTTTGGCATCGGCGGTGTATTCGGTCAGGGTATGGTCGCGGGTGACGGACTGAAAGTTGTCATACCGCAGCTTGATGCCGATGGTTTTGCCCTCGTAGCCTTTGCGTTGCAAATCGGCCGCCAGCTGTTCGCACAAACGGGTGAAGACCGCGCCCAATTCTTCGCGGTCGCGCACGGCGTGCAGGTCGCGCTCAAAGGTGGTTTCGCGGCTCATGCTGACGGGTTCGCTCTCCGTCTCCACCGGGCGGTCGTCACGCCCCCAGGCAGCTTCGTGCAGCCAGGCGCCGTAGCTTTTGCCAAAGTTTTGCATCAGCCAGTGCTGTTCGCGTGCGGCCAGATCACCAATGGTGAAGATGCCAAAGCTTTGGAGCTTTTCATCGGCCTTGGGGCCCACGCCGTTGATTTTGCGGCAAGCCAGCGGCCAGATCAGGGTTTGCAGATCGGCCTCGTGCACGATGGAGATGCCGTTGGGTTTGTTGAACTCGCTGGCCATCTTGGCGATCAGTTTGTTGGGCGCCACGCCAATCGAGCAGGTCAGGCCCGTGGCGTCAAAAATGCTTTTTTGAATCAAACGTGCCAGCACTCGCCCACCTTCGCGCTGGCCGCCGGGCACATTGGTGAAGTCGATGTAGACCTCGTCCACGCCCCGGTCCTGCATGACGGGCGCGATGTCGGTGATGATGCTTTTGAAGGTGCGCGAGAAATGCCTGTAGCGCTCAAAGTCCACCGGCAACAAAATGGCCTGCGGGCAGAGCTTGGCGGCTTTCATGAGGCCCATGGCCGAGCCGATGCCAAATTGTCGGGCTGCATAGGTGGCGGTGGTGATCACGCCGCGCCCGGTGTAGCCCTCGATGTGTGGGAAAAATTCCACCGGGATGCGGTCCAGCCGCTCGGCAAAGGTCTCTTCGGTCCATTCGCCATCCGGGTAGGCCGCCTGCAGCTTGGCCAGCAGGTCGTCTTCTTTGCGGCGGCCACCGCCAATGACCACAGGCAAGCCCTTGAGCTGCGGGTAGCGCAGCAGCTCGCAGGACGCGTAAAACGCATCCATGTCGAGGTGGGCAATGCGGCGGGTGTTCGGCGGCGAAGAAGTCACCCTTCAAGCATAGCGCCGCTCGGTGCTGTTTGAATGAACTGGAGAGGGCAGGGTTTACTGGCCCGTCGGGAAGGTGCCAGGCAACAAAATGCTTTTGTCCACCGTGTCCATTTGCGTGCGACCGCAAAAGGCCATGGTCAGTTCGAGTTCTTTGTGAATGATCTCCAGCGCTTTGGTCACGCCCGCTTCGCCCATGGCACCCAAGCCATACAGCATGGAGCGGCCAATGTAGACGCCTTGGGCACCCAAGGCGCGGGCTTTGACCACGTCCTGGCCGCTGCGAATACCGCCATCCATGTGCACCTCGATGTTCTGGCCTACGGCATCCACGATGGCGGGCAGGGCTTCGATGCTGGACTGCGCACCATCGAGCTGGCGGCCGCCGTGGTTGCTGACGATCAGGGCGTCGGCACCCGATTGAACCGCCAGTCGCGCGTCTTCTACGTCCTGAATGCCCTTGAGGATGAGCTTGCCGCCCCAGCGTTGTTTGATCCACTCCACATCGCCCCAGTTCAGGGCGGGGTCGAACTGTGAGGCGGTCCATGAAGACAGACTGCTCATGTCGGCCACGCCCGTGACATGGCCCACGATGTTGCCAAACTGGCGGCGCGGTGTGCCCAGCATACCCAAGGCCCATCGAGGCTTGGTGGCGATGTTGATGATGTTCTTGAGGGTCAGCTTGGGCGGTGCAGACAGGCCGTTCTTCAGGTCCTTGTGGCGCTGACCCAAAATTTGCAAGTCCAGCGTGAGCACCAAAGCGCCGCAGTTGGCGGCTTTGGCACGGTCGATCAGGCGCTCAATGAAGCCCTTGTCTTTCATCACATACAACTGAAACCAGAAGCCTTCACCGGCGTGCTGGGCCACGTCTTCGATGGAGCAGATGCTCATGGTGGACAGGGTGAACGGCACGCCGAATTTTTTGGCAGCGCGGGCGGCCAAAATTTCGCCATCGGCGTGCTGCATGCCCGTCAGGCCCGTGGGCGCAATGGCCACAGGCATGGCCACTCGTTGACCCACCATGGTGCTGGCGGTGCTGCGGTTTTCCATGTTCACCGCCACGCGCTGGCGCAGCTTGATCTTCTGGAAATCGCTTTCGTTGGCCCGGTAGGTGCTTTCGGTCCAGGAGCCGCTGTCCGCGTAGTCGTAAAACATGCGCGGGACGCGCTTTTCGGCCAGAACGCGCAGGTCTTCGATGGTGGTGATCACGGGCATGGTGCAGTCTCCGAGTGGGGTATCCGTTTTTTTAAGCCAAGTGCGATCCTATCCCCCAGACTGCCCAGTGCTTGTGAAACTTGAGACAGTCACTTTGAAATTTCTTGGGCTTGAGCCGATAAAGCGGCACTTTTACCCGTATTCATCCGTGAGGTTTGGCCTTCACAAACGCGCCGCCTTGGAAAATGGCGGCCGGGTCCTGGCTGTCGATGCTTTGTTGGCGCGATTCCACCGCAGGACGGAACACATCGGAGGAGTCCAGTGGGCGGTAGCCGATGTGTTTGGCATGGGTGTTGTCCCACCAGGTGGTCTGGTTGTCGGACATGCCGTAGATGATGCTGTGGCCCACGATGGGGGCAGTCAGGGCCGCCACGACCAAGCGCTCCAGGTCGTCGAAGCTCAGCCAGGTGGCCAGCATGCGGCGGTCTTTGGGCTCGGCGTACGAGGAGCCGATGCGAAGGCTCACCGTCTCGACACCCCAACGGTCCCAGTACAGTTGGGCCAGGTCTTCGCCAAAGGCTTTGGACAGGCCATAAAAGCCGTCGGGTTTGGGCGGCATGCGGGTGTTGACCACTTCGTCCTGGCGGTAAAAGCCGGTCACGTGGTTGGAGCTGGCGAACACGATGCGCTTGACGCCCTTCAGGCGTGCGGCTTCATACAGGTTGACCATGCCCACGATGTTGCCCGCCAGGATCGGCTGCCAGGGTTGTTCGGTGGACACGCCGCCCATGTGCACCACCGCGCTCACACTGTCGAGCAAGGCCATCATTTGGTCTTTGTCTTCGAGCGATGCGAGTTGGATTTCTTCTCCGGCAGTTGCTGGTTCAAGTTCGCGGCGGTGGCTCACACGCAGCACATCGCAATAGGCTTTGAGGCGGGGGCGAAGTTCTTTGCCCAGGTTGCCGCCTGCGCCTGTGAGCAGCAGACGGGGAAATCGGATGGGGGATGCAGGCGTTTTCAACATGGGGTTTTTGAAATTCAGGGTTTGAAACGACCTGCCAGTGCCGTGGCGCTGTCGCGCAACACGTTCTGGTCGGCGCCCACGGCCACAAACAGGCAGCCTTGTTCGACATAGTGCTTGGCCAGGACTTCGTCACCGGTCAGAATGCCGGCGGCTTTGCCGCAAGCGCGGATGCGGGCAATCGATTCGTCAATGACTTTCAGAACATCGGGGTGCTTGGGGTTGCCCAGATGGCCCAGGGCGGCTGATAAATCGCCGGGGCCGATGAACACACCGTCCACGCCTTCGACATTCGCAATGGCTTCGATGTTTTGCAGGCCCAGCACGGTTTCCACCTGCAGCAGCATGCAAATTTCTTCGCTGCTGTGATGGGCGTAACCCTTCACGCGGCCATAGTGGCTGGCGCGTGGTGCACCCGCATAGCCGCGCACGCCGTGAGGCGGGTAGCGGGTGTAAGACACGGCTTGGCGGGCTTCTTCTTCCGTCTGGATGTAGGGCACCAGCAGGGTTTGCACGCCCACATCGAGCAAGCGCTTGAAGGTCACCATCTCGTTCCACGGCGGGCGCACGATGGGGGTGGTGGGGCTGCCCTTCATGGCTTGCAATTGCACCAGGATTTCGCTCAGGTCGTTGGGCGAGTGCTCCATGTCCAGCAGCAGCCAGTCAAAGCCGCAATGCGCCAGGATTTCGGTGCTGATGTTGCTGCACAGGTGCGACCACAGGCCGATCTGCTTTTGGCCCGACTGGATCGCGTGTTTGAAATGGTTGATGGGCATGTCCATGGTGTTTTCCTCAAACGGTTGGCGTGGGGCTGATCTGGAAGTTGGCGGCGATCTCCAGCGCACGAACCAGGCCGGAGTGGTCCCAGCCTGCGCCGCCGTTGGCCACGCAGCTGCTCATCAGCTGCTGGGTGCTGGCGGTGTTGGGCAGGCTCAGGCCCATGGCCTTGGCGCCTTCCAGCGCCAGGTTCAGGTCTTTTTGGTGCAGCTCGATGCGGAAGCCCGGGTTGAAGGTACGCTTGATCATGCGCTCGCCATGCAGCTCCAAAATACGGCTGGTGGCCAAGCCACCCATCAGGGCCTGGCGCACTTTGGCCGGGTCGGCCCCGGCTTTGGCGGCAAACAGCAGGGCCTCGCCCACGGCTTCGATGTTGAGCGCCACGATGATCTGGTTGGCCACCTTGCAGGTCTGGCCACTGCCGTTGTCGCCGATCAGGGTGATGTTCTTGCCCATCAGCGCAAACAAGGGCTGCACTTTGTTGAAGGTGGCTTCCGAGCCGCCAACCATGATGGTCAGACTGGCCGCCTTGGCGCCCACTTCGCCGCCCGAAACTGGAGCGTCCAGATACTCGCAACCCAGGGCGTTGATCTTGGCTGCGAACTCTTTGGTGGCGATGGGCGAGATGGAGCTCATGTCCACCACGATCTTGCCTGCGCTCAAGCCTTGGGCGATGCCCTTGTCGCCAAACAGCACATCGGCCACATGCGGGGTGTCGGGCACCATGGTGAAGATGATGTCGGCTTTGTGCGCGACTTCGGCAGGGCTGGCGCAGGCTTTGGCCCCTTGGGCGATCACGCCCGCAGGCACGCCGCTGCGAGAGAAAGCAAAGACCTCGTGGCCGCCAGCCAGCAGGTGTCCAGCCATGGGTGCGCCCATGATGCCCAAGCCAATGAATCCGAGTTTCATGATGTTCCCTTTATGTTGAGTGGCCTGCGTGCTCAGCGCACCATGCAAGGCATCTTGTTGTTGAACTTCCAGCCGGGGATCAGGTACTGCATGGCGATGGCGTCATCGCGTGCGCCCAAGCCGTGTTGCTGGTAGAGCTGGTTGGCTTTCATCACCGCGTCCATGTCCACTTCGATGCCCAGACCAGGTTTGGCGGGCACATCGACGTAGCCATCTTTGATTTGCAGCGGGTCTTTGGTGAGGAACTGGCCGTCTTGCCAGATCCAGTGCGTGTCAATCGCCGTTACCTTGCCCGGTGCCGCCGCAGCGCATTGGGTGAACATGGCCAGCGAAATGTCGAAGTGGTTGTTGGAGTGCGAGCCCCAAGTCAGGTCGTACATCTGGCACAGCTGCGCCACGCGCACCGAGCCTTGCAGCGTCCAAAAATGCGGGTCGGCCAGCGGAATGTCCACCGACTGCAGCTGGATGCTGTGGGCCATCTCGCGCCAGTCGGTGGCCACCATGTTGGTGGCGGTCAGCAAGCCGGTGGCGCGGCGGAATTCGGCCATGACTTCGCGGCCCGAGAATACGCCTTCTGCGCCGCAAGGGTCTTCGGCATAGGCCATGGTGTTGCGGTGGTCACGCAGCAAACGAATCGCGTCTTTGAGCAGCCAGCCGCCGTTGGGGTCGAGCGTGATGCGTGCCTTGGGAAAGCGCTCGTGCAGGGCCACCACGGCCTCGACTTCTTCTTCGCCGCGCAGCACGCCGCCTTTGAGCTTGAAGTCCTGAAAACCGTAGCGCGCTTGTGCGGCTTCGGCCAGGTGCACCACGGCTTCGGCCGTCATGGCTTTTTCGTGGCGCAGGCGCAGCCAGTCGTCTGCCTGATCCGGTTCACTCCGGTAGGCCAGGTCGGTTTGCTGGCGGTCGCCCACGTAAAACAGATAGCCCAGCATTTGCACGCGGCTGCGTTTTTGGCCTTCGCCCAGCAGGGCGCAGACGGGCACGTTCAGGTGCTGACCCAGCAGGTCGAGCAGGGCGCTTTCCACGGCGGTGACGGCGTGGATGGTGATGCGCAGGTCAAAGGTCTGCAGGCCCCGGCCCCCGCTGTCGCGGTCGGCAAACTGCTGGCGCATGGCCTGCAGCACCGCGTTGTACTGGCCAATCGGCTGGCCTTCGACCAAGGGGCGGGCGTCTTCCAGGGTCTGGCGGATTTTTTCGCCGCCGGGCACTTCGCCCACACCGGTGTGGCCCGCCGAGTCGGTCAGGATGACGATGTTGCGGGTGAGGAAGGGGCCATGGGCGCCGCTGAGGTTCATCAGCATGCCGTCGTGGCCCGCCACGGGGATCACCTGCATGCGGGTGATGGTGGGGGTTGAGGAGGACTGGGACATAGGTGGCATGAGGTTTATTTAATAGACATCGTACAACCAATGACGCATGCTGTGATACGTGTTAACCCTTGCTGTGAGCTTCAGTGGTGGCTGGAAGCGCCTTTTTTGTGCCGGTCGCGGCTGTTGGAAAGGTGGGTGCGCATGGCGGCACGGGCCGATTCGGCGTCTTGTGTGACGATGGCGTTCAAGATGTTTTCGTGCTCCTGGTGCACCCGCCGCAAATAAGCCAATCGGATCGCGTCGATGGTGGGCGTGGTTTGCAGCCGAGCCCGGGGAATCGACTGAGAACCCAGTGAATTCATCATGTCAGCGAAGTGGCTGTTTTGGGTCGCACGGGCAATTTCATGGTGAAATTGAAAGTCAGCCGCAATGGCGTCCCGCCCTTCTTCGATGGCGCTGGAAAACGCGCTCATGGCCTCTTGCATCACGCGCAAGTTGGCTTCAGTGCGGCGCACAGCGGCCAGGGCTGCAGCCTCGGTCTCGATGCTAATGCGCAACTCGAGCAGGGCGATCACGTCGTGCAAGGTGCTCAGTTGGCTGGGGTGAACGCGAAAAGATGGAGACTGTGTTTGCGCGAGCACAAAGGTGCCAATGCCGTGGCGCGTCTCCACCAGACTGGCCGCCTGCAGTTTGGAAATCGCCTCGCGAACCACGGTGCGGCTCACGCCAAAGCGTTCCATGATGGCTGCTTCGGTGGGTAATTTTTGACCACTTTGAAGACTGCCGTTTTGTATGTCTGCGCTCAGTTGATCGACCAATTCATTGGTCAGACTGCGCGATTTGCGCTTTTCGGGGAAGACTTCCGGTTTGTTCATCGGGTAAATACGTATTCCAGCTAAATCGGGGGCGCGCTCATAATCAACTTGTACGACAACTGATCACATAAAGCACTGAATGCAATGTATCAGAAGATCGCAGTCCTTGGTCACTTTTTCATGAACGCATACAGAACCATTGCAGACACATCCGACCGCGTGGGCGAATCCCCTGTTTGGGATGTGCGCGCCCAGCGTTTGTGGTGGGTGGACATCGAGGGTTCATTTATTCGCAGCACAGCCTTGGGCCAGACCGATGCGGTGCAGTCCTGGCGCATGCCCGAGCGCGTGGGCTGCATCGCGCTCACGGCTGTTCAGGGCCAATTGATCGCCGCCATGGAAACGGGCATTGCCCGCGTCTCTTTGCAAGAGGACGGGCAGGTAGACATCACTTGGTTGGCCCGCATCCAACACCCCGCCTCCGGCATGCGCTTCAACGACGGGCGTTGCGACGCCAGTGGCCGCTTGTGGGTGGGCACCATGGTGATGGACATGTCTTTGGCCTCTGACTTGGGCGGTCTGTACTGTATGGATGAGCGGGGCCTGACGGGTCCGCATGTCACCGGCTTGCTCACGCCCAATGGTCTTGGCATGAGCCCCGATGGCCGCACCTTGTATTTGTCGGACTCACACCCCAAAGTGCAAAAAATTTGGGCCTTCGATCTGGAGGCAGCGAGCGGCACTTTGACGAATCGCCGTTTGTTTGTGGACATGAACGACTGGCCTGGCCGCCCCGATGGCGCGGCGGTCGATGCGCAAGGGCAGTACTGGATCTGTGGCAACGATGCCGGTCAGATCCACGCTTTTGATGCGCAAGGCCAGTGGCAACAATCGCTCACGGTGCCCATGCCCAAGCCGTCGATGTGTGCCTTCGGCGGCGCCGATCTCGATCAAATGTTGGTGACCTCGATCATCCCGGCGCAAACCACAGAGGCCATGCGTGGCAGCAGCGGTACCGTGATTGCCTTGCAGCCCGGCGTGCAGGGTTTGTCCGAGCCTGTCTTTTCCCGTTTTCCCGTTAGTGTGTAGCTTGTTTTTCAAAAACTTAACTCTGGAGACATCACCATGAAATTCTACAAATCCATGATGGCCATCGCTGCTGCTTTGGCCTTTTCTGCGCAAGCGACCGAGTTCCGTTCGGCCGATATCCACAACGCCGACGACTACCCCACCGTGGTGGCGGTCAAGCACATGAGCACCGTGCTGGAGAAACTTTCTGGCGGCAAACACAAGATCAAGGTGTTCAACAAAGGCGCCTTGGGCTCTGAAAAAGAAACCATCGACCAAGTCAAGATTGGTGCGCTGGATCTGGTGCGCGTGAACGTGGCCCCCATGAATGGCGTTTGCCCCATGACCATGGTGCCCACAATGCCTTTCTTGTTCCGTTCGGTGGACCACATGCGCAAGTCATTGGACGGCCCTGTGGGCAATGAAATTCTCAAGAGCTGCGAATCGGTTGGGTTTATAGGGCTGGCGTTTTATGACAGTGGAGCCCGTTCCATTTATGCCAAAAAACCCATCAGATCGGTGGCCGATGCCAAAGGCTTGAAGATCCGCGTTCAGCAGTCTGACCTGTGGGTCGGACTGGTCGGCGCCATGGGCGCCAATGCGACGCCCATGCCTTTTGGCGAGGTTTACACCGGCCTGAAAACCGGCCTGATCGATGCCGCTGAGAACAACATCCCATCGTTCGATACCGCAAAGCACGTTGAGGCCGTGAAGTTTTACTCCAAAACCGAGCACTCCATGGCACCCGAAATTTTGGTAATGTCCAAAGTGGTGTGGGACAAGTTGCCTGCCAACGAGCAGGCCATGATCCGCCAAGCGGCCAAAGAATCGGTGGCTGTGCAGCGCAAGGCCTGGGATGAGGCCGAAAGCAAATCACTGGCCAACGTGAAAGCGGCTGGCGCCGAGATCGTCGAAGTGGACAAGCGTTCCTTCCAGGCCGTGATGGGTCCGGTGTACGACAAGTTCATGACCACGCCTGAAATGAAGCGTGCGATCAAGGCGATCCAAGACACCAAGTAATTGGCTTCTCCCATTTGCCCCTGACCGCGCGTCAGGGGCTGGAGTTTTTTCATGTTCACCAAATTCTGTGCGACCGTCTCCAAGCTGTGCTTGGTGTTGGCTGTGCTCGGCCTGATTGCCGTAGTTCTGTGCGTGCAATGGCAAGTCATAGGTCGCTATGTACTGAACGACACACCGACTTGGGCAGAAGCCCTCGCTATGCTGATCGTGCTGTTTGTCACCGCCTTCGGCTTGGCCGTGGGGGTGCGCGATGCGGGCCACATTGGCCTGGAATCGCTGGTGATTTTGTTGCCCAAAAAGTGGCAGCACCGCATAGAAATCCTGATCCACGCCTTGGTGGCGTTGTTTGGTTATTTGATGGTGCAGGGTGGCTGGCGATGGGCTTCTGCCAAGTGGGCTGAGAAAAAACCCATGCTGCCCGTGCCCGATGGCATCGACTATGTGCCTGTGATCATCGCGGGCGCTTTGATTTTGCTTTTCTCGATTGAACACATTGTTGCGCTGGTGCAAGGCAAAGTGGTCGAACCAGCTTGGAACTGATGACATGGAATTGACCGTCCTTGCGCTGAGCTTCACTTTTCTATTGATTCTGGGTGTACCGGTGGCCTTTGCCATTGGCCTGTCTTCGGTGGCTACCATCATTGCCGCTGATTTGCCGGTGGCCATGGTGTTTCAGAAAATGGTCGGCGGCATGCAGGTGTTCTCCTTTCTCGCCATTCCGTTTTTTGTGTTCGCCGGTGAACTGATGCTCTACGGCGGCATTGCCGAACGCATTGTGCGTTTCGCCAACAGCCTGGTCGGTCATGTGCGCGGCGGCCTGGGCATGAGCAACGTGATCGGATGCACGATTTTTGGTGGTGTGGCCGGATCGCCCCTGGCCGATGTGTCGGCCATGGGTTCGGTCATGATCCCGCTCATGAAAAAAGAAGGTTACGACGCCGACTATGCGGTGAACGTGACCACGCATTCAGCCCTGGTGGGCGCCATCATGCCCACCTCTCACAACATGATCATCTTCACGTTGGCTGCCTCTGGCTTGGCTTCGGTGAGCGTGCTGAGCTTGATTTTGGCGGGGCTGATCCCTGCGATCATTCTGACGCTGTGCAATTTGGGTGCAGCCTATTGGGTAGCTGTGCGTCGTGGTTACCCGACTCATGGCAAATTTCCAGGTTGGTCCGAAGTGTTCAGCGCTTTTGCGGCGGCGCTACCGGGCTTGTTTGTGGTCGTGATCATCCTGGTGGGCATTTTGTCGGGTGTGTTCACCGCGACCGAGTCGGCATCGATTGCCGTGGCTTGGGCCTTGTTTGTCACTGTGATCGTTTACCGCACCCTGTCGCTGAAAAATTTCTTCAAGGCCTGCGCCAAAGCGTGCAAGACCACAGGCGTAGTGCTGCTCCTGATCGGGATTTCCAATGCGTTTGGCTACTTCATGGCCATGTATGAAGTACCCCAAATGACCGGTGCGCTGATGCAAAAGGTCAGCACCGAGCCGTGGGTCATCTTCTTGATGATCAACCTCTTGTTGTTCATTTTGGGCACCTTCCTCGATATGGCCGCCACCATCCTGATCTGCACGCCGATCTTCATGCCGATCGCCATGCATTTCGGTATGGACCCCGTCCAATTCGGCATCATGCTGCTCATCAATTGCGCCTTGGGGCTGAACACGCCACCGGTCGGCTCGGTGCAATTTGTGGGTTGTGCGATCGGAGGTATCACAGTGGGGCAGGTGATGCGCACCATCGCACCTTTTTATGGGGCTTTGACAGTGGCCGTGTTGTTGGTGACCTATGTTCCGCTGTTCACTTTGTGGCTGCCGAATTTGCTCAAGTGATGAATTGTGATGACCCTTGCCATCCGACACGTGCGTATCACGCCCATTGCGTTCCGTGATCCGCCGCTGCTCAATGCGGCGGGTATTCACGAGCCTTGGGCTTTGCGTTCGATCATTGAGATCGAAACCGCTTGTGGACGCGTGGGCATCAACGAGACCTATGGCGATTTACCCATGCTGGAGGCGTTGGCCAAGGCCGCACCAGCCTTGCAAGGTTTGTCGCCCTGGAGCCTGAACACCATGGAGAACCGCGTGGCCGCGCTGGTAACTCCCGCTAAAACCGGATCCGAG
Organism: Comamonadaceae bacterium; assembly: GCA_027488215.1. Lineage (GTDB taxonomy): Bacteria > Pseudomonadota > Gammaproteobacteria > Burkholderiales > Burkholderiaceae_C > Limnohabitans_A. The sequence continues at coordinate 29,426 of JAIYCB010000026.1, read as the reverse complement.
TTTTTGGGTGAACAGATTTCCTTGGCCCCCGGCACCCATGTGTCCAAGACTGTGGCCAAGGTCATCAGTGCTTTTGAAGTGGCCATGCTGGATTTGCAGGGGCAGTTGGCCGGTGCCCCGATCGTGGATTTGCTGGGCGGTGCGGCACGCGATGCGGTGCCATTCAGCGCATACTTGTTCTTCAAGTACGCCGAGCACATCGACCAGCCTGATGCGGCAGACGCTTGGGGTGAGGGACTCACGCCCGAGCAGATGGTGGCGCAGGCGCGCCAAATGATCACGACCTATGGTTTCAAAAGCATCAAACTCAAAGCCGGTGTCTTGCCGCCAGAGCAAGAGGTGCAAGCCCTGCTGGCGCTGGCCAAAGCTTTTCCGGTTGCGCCACTGCGCATCGACCCCAATGCCAACTGGACCGTGGCCACCAGCCTGAAGGTGGTTGAGCAACTGCGTGGCGTACTGGAGTACTACGAAGACCCTGCCCCGGGCCTGGAGGGTATGGCCGAGATTGCTCGGCAGTGCGAGGTACCGCTGGCCACCAACATGGTGGTCACCGACCTGCAGGAATTCCGCCGCAACACAGAGATGGGCTGCCCGGTCAAGATCGTGCTGTCTGATCACCACTACTGGGGCGGTATGCGCGCCACGCAACGCCTGGCCACGTTGTGCCAAACCTTCGGCTTGGGCGTGTCGATGCACTCCAACTCGCACCTGGGCATTAGTCTGATGGCGATGACCCACCTGGCCGCTTCGGTGCCCCAGCTGTCCTATGCCTGCGATACCCACTACCCCTGGCAGGACGACGAGGTGGTGCAGGGCGGCCGCATGAGGTTCGAAGACGGCAGCCTGCGGGTGACCCGCACCCCCGGCCTGGGCGTGACGCTGGACTATGAAGCCCTGGCGCGCCTGCATGACAACTACCTGAACACATCCATTCGCCAGCGCGACGACCTTGCCCAGATGCGCAAGTACGACCCCGCCTTCACTGGCGCACAGCCGCGTTTTTAAAAAATGCTTTCTCACCCACCACGCCAATTTCCCATCCACCCAGCCCAAGGAGACACTCCATGCAACGACGCACCCTTATTCGCAAATCATTTGCCACCGGCACCGCCTTGCTCGCAGCAGCATTTGCCATTCAGCCAGCCTCGGCTCAGAGCGGCTGGCCAACGGCCAAGCCCATCACTTACGTGGTGCCATTTGCGCCTGGTGGCAACACCGACACGTTGGCCCGCGTGATTGCCCCAGCGCTGGCCGCTGCGCTGGGCACTCAAGTGGTGATTGACAACAAAGCCGGTGCCGGTGGTAGCGTTGGTTCGGCGGCTGTCTCCCGTATGCCTGCCGATGGTTTCACCATCCTGGGTGGCACCATCAGCTCACACGCCATCAACATCAGCCTGTATCCCAACCCCATTGGGTACGATCCGGTGAAGTCCTTCGCGCCCATTGCCATGCTGGGATCGGGTCCGCTGGTGTTGGCCGTCGCGGCGTCCAGCCCTCACAAAACGCTGAATGAGGTTCTGGCCGCCAGCAAGGCCAAAAACGGCGGCATGACTTCGGCTTCGGCAGGCATCGGCACCTCCCCGCACATGGCCATGGAGTTGCTGGCTCATCAGACGGGCGTGAAGTTCACCCATGTTCCCTTCCGGGGCTCTGGTCCTGCCGTTCAGGCATTGCTCGGTAACCAAGTGGACATGATGTTCGACACCTCACTGGTGGTGGGCCCACACATCCAGGCGGGACGGTTGCGCCCCATCGTCGTGACCAGTTCCAAGCGGCTGGAGTCTCTGCCCGAGGTGCCCACCATCGCCGAGGCCGGCCAGCGCGGGTTCGACATGGGTTCTTGGCAAGCTGTGTTCGCACCCGCCGGGACACCGCAGCCCATTGTCGACCGGCTGCACGCCGAGATCATGAAGATCATTGCAACACCCGATTTGCAAGCGCGTCTGAAAGGGTTTGGCATGGTGCCGTCCACCATGACACCTGCCGAACTGGGCCTGTACCAGAAAGCCGAAGTCGCAAAATGGGCCGAAGTGATCAAAGCCGCTGGCATCAAGGCTGAATAACTCAGCACCCGACCAACGCCAGCCACTCAGCATGAACGACTCTCCACAAGTCCTCAAGCGCGATCCGAAACCCTATGAACACAGACCCTATCCAACACGTTGAAGTCTCGCTGTGTCGAGTACCATTGCCACAAGCTGTGAGCGATGCAAAGGTATCGACCGGACGTCAAAAACCCCTGACCCATGTTGATCTTTTACTCGCAGAAATTGAGACTCGCCACGGGGAGAAGGGTTTCGGCTTCAGCTACTCCCTGCGGGCGGGGGGGCATGCCATGCTGGCACATGCCAAGGACATCGCGGGGGAGCTGATCGGTGAGGATCCGGACGACATTGGACGTCTTTGGGAGAAGATGGCATGGCTTGGCGCATCGGTAGCGCGTACCGGTGTCACCGTGCAAGCCATAGCCGCCTTCGATGTGGCTCTGTGGGACTTGAAAGCCAAGCGTGCCGGAAAATCCATCGGCAAATTACTTGGTGCTCACCGCAACGATGTGCCCTGCTACAACACGTCAGGCGGTTATCTGTCGTCTTCTATAGACGAGGTGTTGCGCAATGTGGACCGGTCGCTTGCACTTGGCCTCGGTGGCATCAAGCTGAAAGTGGGGCAGCCTGACTTGAAGCTTGACATTGCCCGCGTGCGGGCGGTCAGAGAACACGTGGGCGAAGACGTGCCGATGATGGCAGATGCCAACCAACAGTGGGACTACACCACTGCGTTGCGGGCCGGACGTCAACTCGATGAATTGGGTTTGGTTTGGTTGGAAGAGCCCCTGAGTGCTTATGATTACGTCGGCCATGCCATGCTTTCGGAGCGGCTGGACACGCCCATCGCGAGCGGTGAGATGCTCAGCAGTCTTGCAGAGTGCGCGGAACTGGTCCGTCACCGCTCAGTGACCTTCATGCAAGCCGACGCACCCCGCATTGGGGGTATCACTCCATTCCTGAAAATCGCCACCATCTCCGATTTGGCTAGGCTCAAGCTCGCACCGCATTTCGTGATGGAAATCCATATCCACCTGGGTTGTGCATATCCACACGAGGCATGGGTGGAGCACATCGAATGGTTGGAGCCAGCCTTCAATGAGCGGCTCCAAATCCGAAACGGTCGGATGATGCTGCCGGATAGGCCGGGCTTGGGCTTCACACTTTCCGACGAGGCTTTGACATGGCGTGAAGGCCTTCACCGCATCTCAGCCTGAAAGGTGACTTCTGTGCACCAATACCTTCAACTTGAACCGAGGTGTCACGATACCGGCTTGAACTGCAGCATTCGCAACCGCGATGACTGGCGACAAAGGCGCCGATATGACTCGTCCTTCACAGGTAAGCAACCCCGCTTTTGAGCCGACGATGAACACCCACGTCCGACCTTTGGCCATTCGCATGCATGCGGATGACAACGTGGCCATCGTCGCCAACGATGGCGGTCTGGCTGCAGGTACCGTCATGCCAAATGGCGTGGCCGAAGGCTTGGTGCTGCGTGACAAAGTGCCGCAAGGCCACAAACTGGCCTTGGTGAATCTGGCCAAAGGCCAGGCCGTCATGCGCTACAACGTGCCGGTGGGCTATGCCCGGCAAGACATCGCTGCGGGCAGCTGGGTGCACGAGCGTTTGCTCGACATTCCCGCAGCGCGTGAACTGCAAGGTTTGCCCATGGCGACTGTGCAGCCTGCGCCGCAAGCCCCGCTGGAAGGTTTCACCTTTGAGGGTTATGTCAATCCCGATGGCTCGGTAGGCACGCGCAACTTGCTGGCGTTGACCACCACGGTGCAATGTGTGGCGGGTGTTGTCAAGATCGCGGTGGAGCGCATTGAGCGTGAGTTGTTGCCCATGTTTCCCAATGTGGATGGTGTGGTGGGCCTGGAGCACAGCTATGGTTGCGGGGTGGCGATTGACGCGCCGGGTGCTGAGATCCCGATCCGCACGCTGCGCCACATTAGCCTGAACCCCAACTTTGGCGGTGAGGTGATGGTGGTGAGCCTGGGCTGCGAAAAGTTGCAGCCCGATCGTTTGTTGCCACCGGGCAGTTTCCCGATTCACGACGGGCGAGAAAAAGACCAAGGGCCCGACCTGGTGTGCCTGCAAGACGATGCGCATGTGGGCTTCATGTCCATGATCGATCACATCGTGCAAAGCGCCCGCCCGCACCTGCAACGCCTGAACGCCCGGCGCCGCCAGACGGTCCCTGCTAGCGCGCTGGTGGTGGGTGTGCAGTGTGGCGGCAGCGATGCGTTTTCGGGCGTGACAGCCAACCCGGCGGTGGGCTACATGGCCGATTTGATTGTGCGGGCCGGCGGCACCGTGATGTTCAGTGAAAACACGGAAGTGCGTGATGCGGTGGAGCAACTGACCAGCCGCGCCGCTACGCCGCAAGTGGCCGAAGACATCGTGCGTGAACTCGGCTGGTATGACCAGTATTTGGACCGTGGCCGGGTGGACCGCACGGCCAACACCACACCGGGCAACAAGGCGGGTGGTTTGTCCAACATCGCCGAAAAAGCCATGGGCTCGATCATCAAGAGCGGGAGCGCGGCCATTGCCAGCGTGCTGGCGCCGGGCGACAAGCTCAAGTCGGACCAAAAAGGTTTGGTCTTTGCCGCTACACCCGCCAGTGATTTCATTTGCGGCACGCTGCAGTTGGCCGCAGGCATGAACCTGCATGTGTTCACCACCGGGCGCGGCACGCCTTATGGCCTGCAGGCCTGCCCCGTGGTCAAGGTCGCCACGCGCACCGACCTGGCGCGCCGTTGGCACGACTTGATGGACATGAACGCGGGCCGCATTGCCGATGGTGAGATCACCATCGAAGAAGCCGGTTGGGAACTTTTTCGCATGCTGCTGGATGTGGCCAGCGGCCGTAAAACCTGGGCCGAGCATTGGAAGCTGCACAATGCCTTGGTGCTGTTCAATCCGGCCCCCATCACCTAAGACATCAAGCAGGAGACCACCATAACCCAACGTCGACTTTTTCTGCAAACTTCAGTAGCTTACGCAGCTGGCCTGATGGCCCCTTCGGCCTTCAGCCAAGCTGCACCTTGGCCCTCCAAGCCCATCAACTACCTGGTCGCCTTTCCAGCCGGTGGCACCACCGACATCCTGGCGCGTCTGGTTTCGCAAAAATTGGGTACCGCACTGGGCACCACCATGGTGATTGAAAACAGGGGCGGCGCGGGGGGCAGTGTGGGTTCGGAAATTGCAGTCCGCGCGCCGGCAGATGGCCACCATTTGCTCGGTGGCACCATCAGCTCCCACGCGATCAATGTGAGCCTCTATCCCAAGTTGGGTTATGACCCGATCAAATCGTTCACGCCGGTTTATTTGTATGGCACCAACCCTGTGGTGTTGGTGGTGCCTGCCAACCGCCCTTTTAGAACTTTGCGCGACTTGCTCACAGCCGCCAAGGCCAATCCGGGCAAGTTGTCAGGCGCATCAGCTGGCAATGGCACCTCGCAGCATTTGGCGCAAGAATTGTTGGCATTCAGAGTCGATGTGAAGTTCACCCACATCCCTTACAAGGGCAGCGCGCCTGCGATCCAGGATGTGATGAGCGGGCAAGTGGACTTCATGTTCGACACCACGGTGGTGGCAGGTCCTCATATCCAAAGTGGCAAGCTGCGCGCGCTGGCGGTGACATCGTCCAGAAGGTTGACAGACGCTTTGACCGATGTGCCCACCGTCGCCGAATCCGGTTGGCCTGGTACTCAGGGTTTTGAAGTGGTCTCCTGGCAAGGCCAGCGGGCACGCCCAAGCCGATCATGGACAGACTGCACGCTGAGATTTTGAAGATCATTCAGAGCCCTGAAATGCAAGAGCGCATCAAAGGGCTGGGCATGCAACCTTCCGTGATGACACCGGAGCAGGTTCAGGTGTTCCAGAAAGCAGAAATTGACAAATGGGCCCAAGTGATCAAAGCGGCCAACATCAAAGTCGACTGAGGTTCAGTCATGTTCAAAATTCTCTTTGCAGCCTTGGCTGCTGTGACCCTGGGTACTGGAGTACAGGCCCAAGCACCCGCGGCCTATCCCACCAAACCCATCAAAATCGTGGTGCCGTTCCCTGCGGGTGGCACATCGGATGTACTGGCCCGCTTGATCGGCCAGAAGATGACCGAGAGCTGGGGACAAGCTGTTGTCGTCGAGAACAGGCCAGGCTCCAGCGGTAACCTCGGTGCCGACGCGGTGGCCAAGGCCGCACCCGATGGCTACACCTTTGTTTTGATGGACGTGGGCAATCTGGTGATCAGTCCGGCTTTGTTCAAATTGCCTTTCAATGTGGCCAATGACTTTGCGCCCGTGGCGATGGTGGCTTATTCACCGCATTTGTTGGCTGTGAGCACCAAGGTACCGGCCAACACCCCCGCTGAACTGGTGGCCTACGCCAAAGCGCAAAAGGGCAAGCTCAATTACGCCGTGGCCGCGGGGATGGGCAGTGCATCGCACCTGGCTGGCGTCATGTATGCCCAGCGCCATGGCATCGAGTGGGGCTATGTACCTTACAAAGGTGGCGCACAAGCCATCACCGATTTGATCGGTGGCCAGGTGGACGTCATGTTCAACGGCATGGTCGCGACCTACCCCCATGTGAAGGCAGGCAAGATCAAATTGATTGCGATTTCAAGCGCCAAACGCAACGCGCAGACGCCAGACACCCCCACCGTTGCTGAAAGCTTGCCTGGGTTTTTGACCGGGAGTTTTCAGGGTCTGCTGGCGCCTGCGGGCACACCCAAGGCCGTCATCGACAAAATGCATGCCGAGGTGCAGCGCATCTTGGCCATCCCCGAGGTGCGCGAGCGCTTGACGACCCTGGGTGCAGAGCCGTCTGGCATGAGTCCAGTTGAGTTTGGCAATTGGCTCAAGGTCGAAATCCCTGCGATGGCCAAAATTGTGAAAGATGAAAAGATCACTGTGGAGTGATGACCATCTTTGGGATGGGCTTCAACTGCAGCTGACGCTGCCGCAGCCCGACATGGTCACGTTTTTGATGGCTGAGGGGTCGGCCAGGGTTTCGGTCGAGCTGTCAAAGCCGACCGATTTCAGGTGCGCGGCCAGGCCCGCATCCATGCTGTTGGCGTGGCCGGGGAACCACTCGGCCAGCGCCTCGGCCATGCGGGTGATGATCGTTCTGTCGTTGTCCAGGTAATGTGCTTCCACCACGCGCATGGTTTCCAAAATCGTGGCGTGGTGTTCGGCGTGGCAGTTGTCGGCTGAAAAACCAGTGGCCAGCATCCAGCGCTCTTCTTGCGCAAAGTGTTCGGCTGTGTGTTTCAAAAACGCTTTGTAGACAGGCAGTTGCGCCTCTTCAGGTGTGGCCAAAATCTGGTTGATCATGGCCACGAATTCCTGGTGCGTGGCGTCCATGCGGACGTCACCGGTGTGAAGCGAATCGGTCCAGGCCATGGCGGCTGGCAAGTTGACGGGAGCGGCAGCAAGGGTGGCGGTTGAAGACATGGCAAGTGCTTTGAAGAGTGCAAACAATCGAACAGATCGCATTATCCCGCCAAGCCAAGGTTGTCAGTTGATTGGGGGCATCGCCGTTCAAGGCTCGCTCAGTTGCAGGTGGGCCACACCATACATGGGGCCACCTGTCCAGGGGGTCATGCACATTTCGGTCCAGCAAGAGACCCAGCCATAGGCTTCGGCTACGGTGTGCTGCGACAACAGTTCCAGCCTGGGGTGCAGGCGGGCCACTTCCAATGCGTTGTGGGCACCCCACAAAAATTCGGCCCCGGTGCCTGCCACGCTGGGGGACAGGTCCGCGTGTCCGATGCCCAGCGGGGTCATGAAGTCGCAGACCAGCTCCGAGCCTTCGGGTGCGTTATCACCAATCTCGCGCATCACCGCCTTGACTTGTGTGGGCGTGAGGTACATCAGAACACCCTCGCACACCAACAGCAAGGGCTGGTGTTTGTCGTCATCGCTCAGCGGTAACTTTTGCCACCAGCCGGGCTGGGTCAGGTCCACGCTGCCATCATGGGCTGCCTCGGAATGCCAGGGCAGCAGCGCATGGCGCAGCGTCACCACGTCCTCGAGGTCCACATCCAGCCAGTGGTTGTGACCGTTGTTGAGCCACTGAAAATAATCCGACAAGCCGGCTCCTAAATTCACGCCTTGCGCTTGGGGGTGGTGCGCAAAAAATGCAGCGCCAATTTGTTTGATCAGCTGGGTACGCCACAGCACGTTCAGCACCGAGGGGTGATCTTGTAAAAGCGCCAAGGCTTGGTCCCCCATGTTGTGCAGCATCTGCTGAGCCTGGGCGTCACCCGGATCCAGCCACGGGTAAATGGAAGACCCACGCGCACGGGCCACCAGCGGGACCAGCAAAGTGCTGGGCACCGCGCCCAGCAAGGGCGCGGCGTTGAAGTGGACATCTTGTTTCATGATTTGTCTCCTGTGGAACCTTCCTTTTTAGGCCTGCTGCGCGACAGCGCATCTGATGTGCATCAAACTTTGGGCCGAGACGGTACACATCGACCCGATCTGCATCAGGCCTTGTCAAAGCCGTTATCGTGTTGACCTGAGTCAAATTTCTAAACGCATCCATGGATTCCGTCACACAAATTCTTTTGGGCGCCTCGATTGGTGTGGCCGTCATGGGTCGACGCACGGCGCTCTGGAAATCGGTGATGTGGGGCGGTGTGGCCGGATTGCTGCCTGACCTGGATGTGTTGCTGGACCACGGTGACCCGATCCTGAACATGATCCGCCACCGCGCTGAAACCCATGCTTTGCTGCTGCTCACGCTCTTTGCGTTTCCCATGGCCTGGGTGGTCAGCCGGATCCACAATCAGGCCCGCTTGTATGGCCGCTGGTTATGGGCACTGTGGCTGGCGCTGTTCACGCATCCCTTGCTGGACCTGATGACGATCTACGGCACCCAGGTTTTTCAACCATTTACGGATGAGGCCTATGGCTTGGGCAGCATGTTCATCATCGACCCAGCGTATTCATTGCCCTTGCTGGTGGGGGTGGTGGCCGCTTTCCGTGTCCAAAACGTGGGCAGGGCTTTGCGCATCAATGGCTGGGGGCTGGCCCTGAGCACCGCTTATTTGGCCTGGAGCGCGCTGGGCCAGGCCTGGGTCACACAGCATGCCCGCCAGTCTCTGCAGGCGCAGGGCTTGCCCAGTGCGCAGTTGCTGGTCACACCTGCGCCCTTGACTACCTTGCTGTGGCGCGTGGTGGCGATTGATGGCGATCGCTTTCATGAAGGTTTTTATGCCCTGATGGACGGCGACAGGCCCATGCGCTTTGTGGCCCATGACCGTGGAGCCACTTTGGCCGCGCAGAACGCCGATCATCCCCAGTTGCAGCGGCTGGCGCGGTTCACCGACGGTTTTTACAAGGTTGCTGACCAAAACGGCAAGTTGTTGGTCACCGACTTGCGCATGGGGCAAGAGCCCGCCTATGTGTTTACTTTTGACATTGGCCCGCCGCTGCAAGCAGGCCAAAATCACCCCGTGGCCCAGCAGCAAAGTCGGCGCATGAATGTGCGAGAAGGCCTGCAATGGCTTGGGCAGCGTATTTTGGGAAGAGACGTGCCGCCGCCGGGCTAAGCCCTCGCACTGGGAAAGCGGTTTGGCAAGCTTTGTGACGATGATGAGGGGTGACGAGCCTTGACCCCGGCACTGGATTCACAGTTAGGGCTGCTTGGTTCCCCACCTGACCCGGTTGGCCGCTTCACCATGCGGGAAGGCCCGTCGAGGGTGATTGTAGGCCAGCTGGCAGGTCATTGTCCGGTTGGTCGGAGTTTTGTCGGAACTCATTCGCAAGAACCAGGGCCACGGCCCGATAGAATCACCTTCCATGTCGTACCTTGTCCTTGCGCGCAAATACCGCCCACGCAATTTCACCGAAATGGTGGGGCAGGAGCACGTCGTGCAGGCCTTGACCAATGCCTTGGTGCAGCAACGCCTACACCATGCTTATTTATTTACCGGTACCCGGGGAGTGGGCAAGACCACCGTGTCCCGCATTTTGGCCAAGTCGCTCAACTGCCAGGGCGCAGACGGGCAGGGCGGGATCACCGCCGAGCCCTGCGGCGTGTGCCAAACGTGCCGCGACATCGACGCCGGGCGCTTTGTGGACTACACCGAGCTGGATGCCGCCTCGAACCGGGGCGTGGACGAGGTGCAAAGCCTGCTGGAGCAGGCGGTTTACAAACCGGTTCAGGGGCGTTTCAAGGTCTTCATGATTGACGAGGTGCACATGCTGACCAACACCGCGTTCAACGCGATGTTGAAGACCCTTGAGGAGCCCCCCGAGTATTTGAAGTTCGTGCTGGCCACGACCGACCCGCAAAAAGTGCCTGTGACGGTGCTATCGCGCTGCTTGCAGTTCAACCTTCGTCCCATGGCCCCCGAGACGGTGTTTGAGCACCTGACCCAGGTGCTGGCCACAGAACAATTGAGCGCCGAGCCTTTGGCCTTGCGTCTTCTGGCCCGAGCTGCACGCGGCTCCATGCGCGACGCGTTGAGTCTGACCGACCAGGCCATTGCCTTTGGCAACGGCCAGCTGCATGAAGCTGGCGTGCGCCAGATGCTGGGCAGTGTGGACCGCAGCCATGTGATGCACATGATCCGCGCCCTGACCGAGGGCGACGGTGCAGCGGTGGTGAACCAGGTCAACGCCCTGCGCTTGCAAGGCGTATCAGCTGCCGCCACGCTCGAAGACATGGCCGTGCTGCTGCAGCGCATGGCGGTGATGCAGATGGTACCCAGCATGGCGCAAGACGGTGACGACCCTGACACTCAGGGCTTGGCCGATTTAGCCCAGGCCATGCCCGCCGAAGAAACCCAATTGCTCTACAGCCTGTGCCTGCATGGGCGCACCGAGCTGGGCCTGGCTCCGGACGAGTACGCGGCGCTGACCATGGTGCTGCTGCGCTTGTTGGCTTTCAAGCCCCAGGCAGCAACGGCTGAAAAAAAAAGCCTTCTGACCAGCCCTCGGCGAGTCACTGAATCCAGCAGGCTCTCCGCGGGCACCGCCCCTGTTGCCCAGCGGTCAGCTGAATCTGCTGCAGGCAACTCAGTACCGCCAAAGACGGCAGCCCCTATGGCTGCGCCATTGGATGCACCACCTGCGGTTGCGCATCTTCAGGTGCATGCGCCACAGTCAAAGTCGCCTGCCCAGGTCGAGCAAGCCCATTCTGAGCCTCCCCCTTGGGAAGACTGGCCTGACACCACCGACCATGCCGATGTCCAGGTCAGCCAACCCGCAGCACCCCTTCTACATGAGCCTGTGCAAGATGCGTCCCATGCAGCGCCCGCTTTGCGCGCTTTACCGGTGCGTGAGGTCATGCCTTCCTCGCGCGCCGATGTGCCCACGCAGGCTGGACCCGCCACCGTCCAAGCCACGCCTGAGGGAGACGTTTGGCAGGAGGTGGTACAAGGCCTGATGAGGCAAGATGCCATCAGCGCCTTGGTGCGCGAGTTGGCCCTGCAGTCGCAGCTGGTGGCTCGCGATGCTGACCAATGGCAATTGCGCGTAGAGAGCGAGACCCTCAAACACCCCGCCAGTCGCGAGCGCTTGCAAGCGGCTTTGCAGGCTGCAGGCCATGGCGATGTCAAACTGGGCATCGAAATCGGCACTGTGACCGACAGCCCCGCCAAGCGTCTGGCCGTTAAAGCCGCCGAGAAAATGGTGGCCGCCAAAGCGCTGATTGAAAGTGACCCGCTGGTGCAGGCCATGGTGCGTGACTTTGGAGCCAAAATCGTGCCCGGCAGCATCCAGATCATTTCAAATTGATTGAGCCCCCACACATCCACTCTGATCAAAGGAAACCCCATGTTCAACAAAGGACAACTCGCTGGCTTGATGAAACAAGCCCAAGCCATGCAAGACAACCTGAAAAAAGCCCAGGACGAACTCGCCTTTGTCGAGGTCGAGGGCCAGGCTGGCTCCGGCATGGTCAAGGTGCTGATGACCTGCAAAAACAGCGTGCGCCGCGTGACCATTGACCCCAGCTTGCTGGCCGACGACAAGGACATGCTGGAAGACTTGGTGGCCGCTGCCTTCAACGACGCCGTGCGCATGGCCGAAGAAGTCTCGCAGCAAAAGATGGGCAAGCTCACCGCCGGTTTGCCACCGGGCATGAAGCTGCCTTTCTGAGCGTCTGAACATGGCCGACACCCAAGCCCTTGCCACACTGGTGCAGGCCCTCAAGGGCTTGCCAGGGGTGGGCATCAAGTCGGCCCAGCGCATGGCCTTTCAGCTGCTGCAAAACGACCGTGCCACGGCGCGGCAACTGGCGGCTGCTTTGGACAATGCGGTGCAAAAAATTCGCCACTGCGCGTGTTGTCATACCTTCACAGAAGCCGATTTGTGTGACACCTGCTTGGACGCCACCCGTGACCGCACCCAGCTGTGTGTGATCGAGACCCCGGCGGACCAGTCGGCCATTGAGCGCACGGGCACTTACCGGGGCTTGTACTTTGTGCTGATGGGCAAGCTCAGCCCGCTCGACGGCATTGGCCCGCACGACATTGGCCTGGCCAAGCTCAAACAACGCGTGGGCGATGGCGTGCTGACCGAGGTGATCTTGGCGACCAATTTCACCGCGGAGGGCGAGGCCACTGCCCATGTGATCTCTGAAATGATCCGCCAACAAGGCCTGCGCGTGACACGCCTGGCCCGTGGCGTGCCCGCAGGCAGCGAACTGGAATACGTGGACCTGGGCACCATCGCCCACGCTTTGGTCGACAGACGCTGACTTCGACCCCTGTGCCTGATTTGCGCAGGGCTTGACGGGTTGTCAAGCGGTGCGCTTTCGGCTTGTCAATTACCTGCAATCCATTACGTGAAAACCCGCTCGGGATCAATCCTGATGCGCGATCCACCGCGCCTGATTAAGCTGGGCTTGTATCCCTTTTTCTTCAGGAGTGTTGCGGGTGAAGTCAGCCCATGCTTCTCGTCGATCGCTGTTGCTGGCAGCTGTTGGCTCATTGGCTTCAGTGCAGGCGACCACCGCTCTGTCCTCCGAGGCAAGCCGTGCTTTGCCGCGCGTGCGTTTGGCCCTGGCCGCCAGCCAAAGCCTGTACCACTTGCCTTTGACATTGGCCGAGCGGCTGGGTTTTTTCCGACAGGCGGGCGTGCAAGTGGAGTGGTTGCCAAAGGAGTCGGGTGCCATGGCTTTGAGCGCGGCGCTTGCTGGCCAAGCGGATGTAATGGCCGGTGCTTACGAACACTTGTTTGGCCTGCACCTGAAGGGACTCATTTACCAGAGTTTTGTGCAATTGAGCCGCACACCACAAGTCAGCCTCGGGGGGAGCACGCGCGGCGGTTTGGTCTGGCGTTCTCTGACCGACATGAAGGGCGCGCGTTTGGGCATTTCAGCTTTGGATTCGGCCACCCACTGGACAGCATGCCAATGGTTATCGCGTCAAGGTTTGACGGCGGAGGATGTGGTATTTGTTCCGGTAGGTTCATCACAAGGGGTGATCGAATCGTTGCGCAACGGCAGCATCGATGCCCTGTGCAATCCAGACCCGATCATGTATTGGCTGGAGCAAAAAAACGACATCCGACTGCTGGGCGATGCCCGAACCCTGCAAGGCACACGCCAATTGATGGGAGGCGCTGTGCCGGGGGCCAGTCTGTTCGCCCATGCTGATTTTCTGCAACTGCATCCTGATCGTGTGCAGGCCCTGAGCGATGCTGTGGTGCATGCTCTGAAGTGGCTGCAGACTGCGGGCTTGACAGACATACTGCGAGCCGTCCCTGCAAGTCACTGGATGGGCGATCGGGCGATCTATCTCGGTGCTTTTGAGAAGCTGCGTGAGTCTTACGCCGTAGACGGGCTTGTGCGCAGCGAAGACGTGTCGCATGCTTGGCGTGTGCATGCCAAGTTGATCGGCAACTATGGGCCCAGACAGCTCGCGCCGGAGCGCACATTCACCAACGCTTTTGTGCAAAAGTCTAGAAACCGACGGTTCACATGAACCGAGCCGTCATGGGCCGAATGCGAGGGAGCCCAACGGTGTTGGGCTGAGGTTTTGCTGTTCAACGTTTGGTTGCAGCTTGGGCTTTAGGCCTTTCAGACCGTGCAGTGGCTTTGGCGGGTGCTTTGTTGCGCTGAGGCGTTGCTCGGCGTGAAGCCTGTGCCGGCACATAAATGCTCAAGGATTGTCCGTTGGAGAGCGTGGCATTCGGTTTGAGCCGGTTCCAGTCGGCCACGTTGGCGGCGCTCACACCGTGACGTGATGCCAGGCGCATGAGCGTGTCGCCTTGGCGGGCCTTGACCGTGATCTTGCGCAACACCACCTCGGGGGCCAGCAGCAGGTGGCCGTTGTCGGCCAGGTGCTCGGTCACATCGTTGTCCAGCTTGCCCTGGCGTGGCACCAGCAGTGTGGATCCGGCTTTGACCAGCATGCGAGCCGGAATCCCATTGACGCTGCGCAATTGCTCTGTGGACATGCCCACTTGCTTGGCCACTTCTTCTGCCCGCATGGTGCGAGGTGCTTGCCAGGCTGTCCAACTGGACAGGCGGCGATTGGCGTGTGCCTGCAGGTTGGATTCAAAAACGGTGGCGTTGTCCCAAGGCAGCAGGATCTGCGGCGTGCCCGCTGCCAAAATCACGGGACGGTTCATGGCTGGGTTGAGGGCCTTGAAGTTTTCCAGGCTCACGTTGGCCAGCTTGGCCGCTAAGGCCACGTCGATGTCCCGTTCGATGGCCACGCTCCTGAAGTACGGGTGGTTCTGAATCAGTGGCAGCTCGGTCTTGAAGGCTTCGGGTTGGGCCACGATGTTTTTGACCGCTTGCAGTTTGGGCACGTAGTGACGCGTTTCATCAGGCATGCGCAGGTCGCTGTAGGTCAGTGGCAATCCTTGCGCCCTGTTGCGCGCCAGCGCCCGACCCACGCTGCCTTCACCCCAGTTGTAGGCGGCCAGGGCCAGGTGCCAGTCGCCAAACATGGTGTAGAGCTTTTGCAGGTAATCCAGCGCAGCGCGGGTGGACTCCAGCACATCGCGGCGCTCGTCCCTGAAAAGGTTTTGTTTCAGGTCGAAGTACTTGCCGGTGGCAGGCATGAATTGCCACATGCCTGCGGCCTTTGCGCTGGACACGGCCTGCGGGTTGAAGGCCGACTCGATGAAGGGCAGCAAAGCCAGCTCGGTGGGCATTTTTCTGCGTTCCAGCTCTTCAACGATGTGAAACAGGTAGGGGCGCGAGCGCTCGGTCATGCGCAGCATGTAGTCGGGACGGCTGGCATACCACTGCTCGCGGCTACGCACCAGTTGGTTGTCCAGATCGGGCATGGCAAAGCCCCGGCGGATGCGTTCCCAGATATCGATGGGTTGTTGTAGCCCGACCGTGGCGTGGGGCTTGAGTGTCACCGCTGGCTCGGTGTGCATTTGGACCACAGGTGGCGCTGAAGGCGTCGCGGGGTTTGTGACAGCCACAGCCATGGGCGGTGCTGGGGATGCTGGTGTCGATGCAACGGACGCTTGCTCAGTTGGCGCTGGCGTTGGCGTTGCCGATGTGGTTGGTGAGGTGGGCACCGAAGTGGCACACCCCGTGACAAAAGCGGCCAGCAGCAAGACCCAACTGGGCCGAATGATGCGGGCTTGGGCAGGGGTGATCAGGTTCATCGGAAGGTGTTTTTCCATTGGCGAAGAGCTGCAAAGGTGGACACATCATCCACAGCCAGCGGGTCATGGTGGTGCACTGCTGCAGAGACAGAGGCAAGGCGGCTTCGCAAGAAAGGGTTGATGGCGCGTTCGGTCTGCAGCGCTACGGGCAGAGTAGGCAGCATTTGGCTGCGCAAATGCGTGCAATGCGCCCAATGCGCTTGCAGCGCCAAGTTGTCGGGTTCGACGGCCAGCGCAAATTTCAGATTGGACAGGGTGTACTCATGAGCGCAGCAAACGCGCGTGGCATCGGGCAATGCGGCCAAGCGGTCGAGCGAGTCCAGCATCTGGGCTGGCGTGCCTTCAAATAATCGACCACATCCGCCCGAAAACAATGTATCGCCACAAAAAAGCAGGGGGTCCTGGCCCGTGGGCTGCGACCAAAAGGCGATGTGACCCAAGGTATGACCTGGCACCTCGAGAACTTGAAGTTGCAGGCCGTGCCAGTCATGGCAATCGCCTTGTTGAAGTCCTTGCGCAGGTACGGGCATTTGTTCGAGGGCGGGGCCCAGCACCTTGGCTCCGGTATGCGCCACCAACTCGACCAGGCCGCCGGTGTGATCAGCGTGGTGATGCGTGACTAAAATTGTGTCCAGCTGCACACCCGGGTGCGCTTGCATCCAGGCCAGCACCGGCGCACTGTCGCCTGGGTCCACCACGAGGGCGTGGCGGTCGGTGTGCAACAACCAAATATAGTTGTCTGCGAAAGCGGGCAGGGCAATGAGTTTCATGGAGCGCTCGATTATAGAAAGCCAACACCCCACGCCCGCTTGGCTGACGCATCTTGGTCAGCCGGTGGCTTCGCGCTTGTTGGCCTGGGAGCAAGCCCAGGCCGATGCACTGCTGGCCGATGTTTTCGGCTACCACGCGGTGCAACTGGGTTGGCCACAGTTGCAGGCTTTGCGCCAAAACCGCATGCCCCACCGCTGGCAAGCATGTGCCGAGTTCGAATGGCCTCATGCGTACAAGGCCTTGAGCGAGCCAGAACGGCGGAACTTGCCGCCGCCACAGCCCACGAACATGGCAAGTCCTCTGGAAATCGCCCCTGATGTGTGGCTGGACAGTCGCGCATGGCCTTGGCAAGCCGACAGCCTCGACTTGGTGGTCTTGCCGCATACTCTGGAGCGCTCGGCCGATCCGCATGCCTGTTTGCGCGAGGTCGAGCGGGTGCTGATTCCCGAGGGGCAGGTGCTGATCACAGGCCTGAACCCGTTGAGTTTGTGGGGTTGGCAGCCATTGCGCGGCAGCGCGCGCCGCCTTGGGAGCGCGCCCGTGCAGAGCCTGATCGCTTATCGGCGCTTGCGCGATTGGTTGCGTTTGCTGGGTTTTGAGGTACAGGTCAGCCGCTTTGGGGGCTGGACCCCGGCCTTGGGCAGCGAGCGTTGGATGCAGCGATTGGGTTGGATGGAAGGTGCGGGTGAGCGCTGGTGGCCGATATTAGGGGGTGTTTACCTCTTGATGGCCACCAAACGTGTACCAGGGGGGCGTTGGCTGCCAGCTCGTCAGTGGCGCAAGGTACGATCGCCCGCGACAGCGACTGCGCCCGTGGCGCGCTCCGATGCCTTCCCAGGCCGCCCATTGGCCGAGAAAGACGCTTGTGACCCACGTTGAAATTCACACCGATGGTGCCTGCAAGGGCAACCCAGGCCCTGGCGGCTGGGGCGTTCGCCTGCAGTCGGGTCAGCATGTGCAAGAGTTGTTTGGCGGCGAGCTCAACACCACCAACAACCGCATGGAAATGACGGCTGTGATCGAGGGTCTGTCGGCGCTCAAGCGTCCATGTCAGGTCACCCTGTACTTGGATAGCGAATATGTGCGCAAAGGCATCACCGAGTGGATCCACGGCTGGAAAGCCCGGGGCTGGCGCACCGCCGCCAAACAGCCCGTCAAAAATGCCGACTTGTGGCAAAAACTCGACGCCGTGGTGTCGTCTTCGGGACACCGCATCGATTGGTGCTGGGTAAAGGGCCACAACGGTGATCCTGGCAATGAGCGGGCAGACGCCTTGGCCAATCAAGGCGTAGACAAGGCTTTGGGTCGCACCAGCACGGCCTGAACTGAAGTCCGGTTGGCCTGGCCGAGCCCATCCAAGTCAGCTCAACATCCCCCACTTTCAGTAGGGAAATTGGCTTTGCGCTGTTACATTGACACGGTCTTGCAGCACGCAATTTGAGAGAGATTCGAATGGCTTACAAAAATAAATACACAGTTTTGGCAATTCTGGGCATTTCCATCGCGTCCGGCGCGGCTTGGTGGTGGCAAAACAAGGCCCCTGATGCTCAAGCTGACAAGACGGCGGTGGCGTCCGCGCCTTCGGGCCCTGGGCCTGCGGCAGGTGGTGGCCCCGCGCGTCCCACTTCGGTTGAGGTGGCCAAGGTCGAGAGCATGACCTTGGTGGACGAGACCCAGGCCGTGGGCAGTTTGCGTTCAAGACAAGGGGTGATGCTGCGGCCAGAGGTCGGCGGTCGCGTCAAACAAATCTTCTTCAACGATGGCCAACGGGTGAGCAAGGGCCAGTTGATGGTGCAGTTTGACGACCAGCTGCCACAGGCCCAACTGGCTCAGGCCCGCGCAGAGTTGTCGATCGCTGAAGCCAACCACAAGCGCAACCAGGAATTGGTGGCGCAAAACTTCATCAGCCAACGGTCTCTGGATGAAAGCAGTGCAGCGCTCGAAGTGTCGCGCGCCAAGTTGTCTTTGGCGCAAGCCACCTTGCAGCGTTTGCAGGTGCTGGCGCCATTTGACGGCATCACGGGCCTCAAACAAATCAACGTGGGCGATTACCTGAAAGACGGCGCAGACATGGTCAACGTCGAGGATATCGATGCCGTGTTGCTCGATTTCAGGCTGCCCGAGCGTTTTCAGACCAAGATCCGTGCTGGTCAAAAAGCCCAGTTGACCATTGATGCCCTGCCAGGCAGACCCTTCAGCGCCATCATTCAGGCGGTGGACCCACTGATCGATGCCAATGGACGATCGGTGGGCGTGCGCGGTTGCATTGACAACCGCCAGCAGCAACTGCGTCCAGGCATGTTCGCCCGCGTCAATGCGGTGTTTGGTTCGCGCGAAAACGCCCTGGTCATTCCAGAAGAGGCCATCATTCCGCAGGGGGGCCGCACTTTTGTGGTCAGGATCGTTCCAGGTGACAAACCCGAGGTCAAAGTGTCGGAGCGAGTGGCTGTCAAAGTGGGCCTGCGTTTGCCCGGCAAGGTGGAAATCCTCGAGGGTTTGTCGGCAGGTGACACCGTGGTCTCAGCCGGTCACCAGCGTTTGCAAAAAGACGGCACTGTGGTTCGGGTGGTTGACCTGTCTCAGCCCGGTGGTGGCCGACCCGCTGGAGGTCCACCCGGTGCAGGTGGACCCGGTGCAGGTGGTCCTGGAGCAGGTGGTCCTGGCGCAGGAGGACCGGGTGCGGCGCCCACGGGAGGTGCCCCCGCAGCCGCGGCTGCTCAAGGTGCAGGTGGCCCGCGAGCAGGTGCAGGTGCAGCGGGGCCACGCCCAGGTGCTGCTGGCAAGCCCGGTCAAGGTCCTGCCAAGAACGCCGACATGGCGGGTCCGAACCCTTGCCTGAGGGGCGCAGATGCAACTCGCTGAAGTTTCCATCCGGCGGCCTGTATTGGCCGTGGTCATGTCATTGCTGATCGTGCTGATTGGCGCGGTCAGTTTCAAAAGCCTGTCACTGCGCGAATATCCCAAGATCGACGAGCCCACCGTCACGGTCACCACGCGGTATGTCGGCGCTTCTGCGGAGGTGGTTGAATCCCAGGTCACCAAGCCCCTTGAAGACTCGATTGCCGGCATCGATGCGGTAGACGTCATCACCTCCATCAGCCGAGCCGAACAGTCGCAAATCACCGTGAAGTTTCGCCTCGAAAAAGATGCCGATACGGCAGCCGCCGAAGTGCGTGACCGCACGGCGCGTGTGCGCAACCGTTTGCCTCAAACGGTGGAAGAGCCCGTCATCGCCAAAGTAGAGGCCGACGCTTTCCCAGTCATCTGGTTGGCATTTTCCAGCGATACCCTGGATGCCTTGCAGATCAATGATCTGGTCAACCGTGTTGTGAAACCGCGCTTGCAAACCGTGACGGGCGTGGCCGACGTGCGCATTTTTGGTGAGCGCAAATACGCCATGCTGGTGTCTTTGGACCATGCACGTCTGTCGTCCTTCAAATTGACGCCACAAGACGTCGAAGACGCCATCCGTCGCAACAACCTGGAGCTGCCAGCAGGACGGATCGAATCGACCACCCGGGAGTTCAGCGTTTCTGCGCAAACAGACCTGAACCGTGCAGGACAATTCGGTGACATCGTGATCCGAAACGTCAACGGGTTTTCGGTCAAGCTGCGGGATGTGGCCCAAGTTCGCGAAGGCGCGGCCAGTGACCGCAGTACCGTTCGTTTGAACGGTCAATCGGCCATTTCAGCGGGCGTCATCCGTCAAGCCACTGCCAACCCCCTGGAGTTGTCAGCCGGCGTGCGCGAGATGATTCCAAAGCTCAAGGCGGACTTGCCGGGCGATATGGTCATCAACATTGCCAACGACAACTCGGTGTTCATTGACCGATCGATCAAAAGCGTGTTCAACACCATTGTGGAAGCCGTGGTCTTGGTGGCATTGGTGATTTTTGTCTTTTTGCGCACCTTCCGCGCTTCGATCATCCCCATCATCACGATCCCTGTCAGTTTGATCGGCGCTTTTGCGATGATGGCGTTGGCAGGCTTCACCATCAACACCTTGACCTTGCTGGCGCTGGTTTTGGCCATTGGTTTGGTGGTGGACGACGCGATCGTGGTGCTGGAAAACATCTACCGACACATTGAGGAAGGCTTGGACCCTTTTTCTGCCGCCATCAAGGGCGTGCGTGAAATCAGCTTTGCCGTCATTGCCATGACCCTGACCCTGGCGGCTGTGTTCGCGCCTCTGGCTTTCACGCCGGGACGCACAGGCAAGTTGTTTGGTGAGTTTGCGCTGGCTTTGGCGGGCGCGGTTTTGGTTTCGGGTTTTGTGGCGCTGACCTTGGCACCTATGCTCAGCGCCAAATTGCTCAAGCACAACCCCAAGCCAGGTTGGTTTGATCGCTCTATGGAAAAGTGGCTCACGGGTCTGTCTTCGGGTTATGAGCGCCTGTTGACTTTGATTTTGAGCCGTGCGCGTTGGGTGGTGGTGTTGGTCATGTTGGCCTCTGGCATTGGCATTGGCATGATCTATCCCACCATGAAGCAAGAGCTGTCTCCTTTGGAGGACCGAGGGACGATTTTGGCCACCATCAACGCCCCGGATGGCTCGACTCTGGAATACACCGATCGCTACGCCAAATCGCTCGAAAGAATGGGACAGGCCTATCCCGAGTTCGACCGCATTTTTGCCAACTTGGGAAACCCCACTGTAGGCCAAGGCACCGTGGTGTACCGCGCTGTGGACTGGGACGAACGCCAACGCACCACGCTTGAAATCGCACGCGAGTTGGGCGCCAAATTCAACAGCTTGCCGGGCATCAATGCGTTCCCCATCACGCCGCCTTCGTTGGGGCAGGGCTTTCGCGAGCGACCCCTCAACTTTGTGATCCAGACCTCGGACAGCTACCAGAATTTGAACGCGATCGCACGTCAGATGATGGATGAAATCGCCAAAAACCCCGGCATTTTGTCGCCCGATGTGGACTTGCGCCTGAACAAACCCGAACTGCGGGTCGAGGTGGACCGCACCAAGGCCGCCGAGTTGGGCGTGAGTGTGGATGTGGTGGCGCGCACCATCGAGACAATGCTTGGGGGCCGTGTGGTCACGCGTTACAAGCGCGATGCCGAACAGTACGACGTGATTGTGCAAACCCTGCCTGCGGCCCGCAACACGCCCGATGACATCGACGTGATTCAGGTGCGGGGCCGCAATGACACGATGGTGCCCTTGTCCAGCTTGGTCAAAGTACGCGAAAGTGTGGCGCCGCGTGAGTTGAACCATTTTGGACAGCGGCGCTCGGTGACCATCACGGCCAACCTGTCGCCGGATTATTCTTTGGGCGAGGCGCTGACATTCATGGATGCCACCGCGGCCAAGATCCTCAAACCGGGCTACACCACCGAGTTGAATGGTACTTCGCGCGAATTCAAAAACTCGCAAGGGGCCTTGGTCGTTGTATTTGTCTTGGCTTTGTTGTTCATCTTCTTGGTGCTGTCGGCGCAGTTTGAGAGCTTCATCGACCCGTTTGTGATCATGCTGTCGGTGCCCTTGTCCATGATCGGGGCGCTGCTGGCGCTCAAGTACACGGGTGGCTCGCTGAATGTGTATTCTCAAATCGGCCTGATCACTCTGGTCGGCTTGATCACCAAGCACGGCATTTTGATTGTCGAGTTCACCAACCAGTTGCGCGAGCAGGGCATGGCCATGCAAGAGGCCTTGATCAAGGCGTCTGCCCAGCGCCTGAGGCCCATCTTGATGACCACCGGCGCCATGGTGTTGGGCGCTGTGCCGCTGGCGCTGGCCACCGGCGCGGGCGCAGAAAGCCGCACGCAAATCGGTTGGGTGATTGTGGGCGGCATGAGCCTGGGCACTTTGCTGGCCATTTTTGTGGTGCCCACCATGTACTCCCTGCTGGCCCGCAAGGCGGTGCCTGGGCCCAACAAGGCCGTGGTGCACGACGAGCCAGCGGCCTCTGCAGGGCACTGACGCCCTTGTAACGACCAAACTGAAAGGGCTGCGGATGCAGCCCTTTTCTTTTCATGGGTGGAGTACCCGGGTGCTCACAGCTGACCGTCGAACATCATCACCTCCACCTCATCGCCCACAGCCACATTGCCTTGGGTGTGGCTCAGCACGATCAGCCCATTGGCTTGCACCATCGAGCTGAGCACGCCCGAGCCCTGGTTGCCGGTGGTGCTGACCACCAGCTCACCCGCTGCGTTGGTGCGAACGATGCCGCGCTGGTATTCGGTGCGACCGGGTTTTTTGCGCATGGCCTCGGTGCTTTTGGCCTTGAGCAATGGCAATGGAGGCGCTTGCCAGCCCATGAGCTGCTGCAGGGCAGGGCGCACAAAGGCGGCAAAGGTCACCATGACGGCCACCGGGTTGCCCGGCAAGCCAAACAACACCGCTGACCGTTCACCGCGCTGAATACGTCCCACCGCCATGGGGCGACCGGGGCGCATGGCGATGCGCCAAAACGCCACATCACCCAGCTTTTTCATCATGGCCTTGGTGTGGTCGGCCTCGCCCACGCTCACACCGCCGCTGGTGATGATGGCGTCAGCCTGCGCGGCGGCATCCACAAATGCTTTTTCCAATGCAGCCGGGTCGTCGCGAACCACGCCCATGTCGATCAGCTCGCAGCCCAGCGCCTGCACCAGGCCCGCCACGGTGTAGCGGTTGCTGTCATAGACCGCGCCTTCGCGGGGCGCTTCGCCCAGGCTAAGGATCTCATCGCCAGTTGAGAAGTAAGCCACCTTGGGCCTGCGCCAGACGGTGGCGGTGGGCAGCCCCAAGCTGGCCAGCAGGCCGCAGGCGGCGGGCGTCAATCGGGCCCCGGTTGACAAGGCGGGCTGTCCCGCCATCAGGTCTTCGCCCAGCAAACGGCGGTTGTCGCCCGGCTGCAGCAAGCCTGGCGGCACATGCACAGTGTCGCCCTCGGTTTTCACCAGTTCTTGCGGCGCCACTGTGTCCAGCCCGGCGGGCATGATGGCGCCGGTCATGATGCGCACGCATTCACCCGCTTGCACCGTGCCTTGCCAAGCCGCGCCAGCGAAGGCGGTGCCTAGCACCTTGAAGCGGCTCGTTTGTCCGGCATGCAGATCAGCGCCACGCAGGGCGTAACCGTCCATGGCCGAGTTGTCGTGCGGCGGCACGCTGATGGGCGAGACCACGTCACGGGCCAAGATACGGCCGTGTGCCTGCATCAGCGGCACGGTTTCTTGTTCGCGCACGGGCTGCACCAGTTGGGCCAAAAACGCGTTGACCTGGGGGGCCGGCAAGGCCTGGGGGTCGTAGCCTTGCAGGCGTTCGGCAATCTGATCAATAGACAGGGCTGGGGTGGTCATGGCAATGGCAATGGCGATGGCATGGAGCACGGCACTGCCGTGCGGCACGTTTCAAAGGGATTCGAGTTGCTGCAATTCAGCCAGTGTGTTGACGTTGGAGAAAGCATGCGGGCTGTCGCCAGGCAAGTCAAAGGGCACGATCGCGCAGCGGTGTTGAGCGGTCCATGCATCAATCTTGCGGCCGCCGCCTTGGGTGAACTTGACCAGACTTTCGAGCAAATCCAACTTGAGCAAGCAAAACACCGGTTGAGGACGCACCGTGCCATCGGCTTCGGGGGCTGCGGCCATGGCCATGTCGGCGTCTTGGCCGTGCAGAGCTTGCGCCAGACGCTCCACCAAATCGAGCGGAAACAGCGGCGAGTCGCAAGGTACGGTGAGCAACAGAGGCGTTTCACAGCGCTCCAGACCCGTCAAAAAACCCGCCAAAGGACCCGCAAAACCGTCGATGCTGTCAGGCCAAACGGCCACCCCCAGCGATTCATAGGCCGCCAAGTTGCGGTTGGCGTTGATCATCACTTCTTGCAGTGGCAGGCTTTGCAGCTGCAAGCGCATCAAGGTTTGCAAAGCCAGGGGCAGACCGTGGAAGTTTTGCAAACCTTTGTCGGTGCCGCCCATGCGCGAGCCGCGACCGCCCGCCAAAATCAGGCCCGTGATGGCCGGTGCTGTGGAATTCATGGCGTTCAGCCTCCGATATAGCTCATTTCTACCCGGCGGCCGGGGCCGCTGGTAGTGTCAGGGCCGCGCAGGCTGCGCAGCACCGAATATTGGTCAGTCCGTCCGCGCCAGATGGCGTCCACCGTGGCAGCCAGCGCGTGGTCGCTTTGCGACGGGTCGCGCAAGAGCTGGCGCAGGTCGTAGCCCTGGCTTGCAAACAGGCACAAATACAGACGGCCTTCAGTCGACAGACGGGCGCGGTTGCAGTCGCCGCAAAAGGCCTGCGTCACGCTGCTGATCACGCCGATCTCGCCCAAAGACGGGTCGTGCTGGCCTTGGGCGTTGGCATAACCCCAGCGCTCGGCGGTCTCGCCAGGGACGGATGGCTCCAGCGGCACCAGTGGCAGCTCGGCATGCAGGCGGCGCACCACCTCGGCGCTGGGCAACACCTCGTCCATGCACCAGCCGTTGGTGGCGCCCACGTCCATGTATTCGATGAAGCGCAGCACAATGCCCGTACCCCGGAAATGCCGGGCCATGGCCAAAATCTCGTGGTCATTGGTGCCGCGCTTGACGACCATGTTGACCTTGATCGGACCCAGACCCGCCGCTTGTGCGGCTTCGATTCCGGCCAGCACATCGGCCACCGGAAAGTCCACATCGTTCATCTGGCGAAAGACCGTGTCGTCCAGCCCGTCCAGGCTCACGGTGACGCGATGCAGGCCCGCGTCTTTAAGACTTTGCGCCTTGCGCGCCAGCAGTGAGCCGTTCGTGGTCAGGGTCAAATCGAGCGGCTGACCGTCGGGCGTGCGCAGGGCGGCCAGTTGCTCAATCAGGATTTCGATGTTTTTGCGTAGCAAGGGCTCACCGCCGGTCAGGCGGATCTTTCGCACCCCACGGCCAATGAACACGGTGGCAATGCGGGTGATTTCTTCGAAGCTCAGCAGGTGGCTGTGTGGCAGGTAGGCGTAGTCCTTGTCAAAGACTTCCTTGGGCATGCAATAACTGCAGCGGAAGTTGCAGCGGTCGGTCACGCTGATGCGCAAATCGGTCAGTGGACGACGCAGACCGTCGAGCGGCAAGGCGTTCAAGTCTTGCCCCTTTAACACGGCGGGCAAAGGCAATGAGGGATGGCGCTGGTCAACCAGCGGAATGACACGTTCAGACATAGCCGTCGATTGTGCCCGAGCTACTTGCCGTACTGTATGAAGACCTTTAATTCGTCACCCCGGGCGAAGACCCGGGGTCCATCATCCCTGCAAGCTGTGGTTCCCGGATCGGAGTCCGGGATGACAAATACAAAAATCCCCGTCAAGTTGGCTCAACGTTGGGCAGCCAAGACGCCTTAGCCGTGCTGGATGGCCACGGTTTTCAGGGTGGTGAAGCCCAGCAGCGCCTCAAAGCCTTTCTCGCGGCCATAACCCGAAGATTTGACGCCGCCAAATGGCAGTTCCACACCACCACCTGCGCCGTAGTTGTTGATGAACACCTGCCCGCTGCGCACGCGTTTGGCCATGCGGAACTGGCGCCCGCCATCGCGAGTCCAGATGCCAGCCACCAAGCCAAACTCGGTGGCATTGGCCAATTCGACCGCGTGGTCTTCGTCGGCGAAGGCCATGGCCGACAGCACCGGGCCAAACACTTCTTCTTGTGCCAGGCGGTGCATGACCGGCACATCGCGCAGCAGGGTGGGGGCTTGGTAAAAGCCACCTGCTGGCACACCGGCTGCCATCTGCCCTTGGGCCACGGTGGCAATGCCATCGGAGCGGGCCTGGTCCAAAAAGCCAGTCACGCGCTCCAATTGGCTGGCGCGGATCAGTGGCCCCAAGTCCAGGTTCATGGCGGCTGAGCCCACTTGCAGTCGGCTGAAGGCTTCGCCCAGACGCTTGAGCAAGGGCTCGTAAATGCCTTGCTGAATCAACACGCGAGAGCCCGCACTGCAGGTCTGTCCCGAGTTTTGCACGATGGCGTTGACCACCACCGGAATGGCCGCGTCCAGGTCAGCATCCTCAAAAATGATCTGCGGGCTCTTGCCGCCCAGTTCCAGCGTCACAGGGCAGTGGCGCTCGGCCGCCACTTGCTGAATCAAGGTGCCCACCCGGGGGCTGCCGGTGAAGCTGATGTGGTCAATGCCAGGGTGGCGGGCCAATGCATCGCCCACTTCGTGGCCGTAACCGGTGACGATGTTGATGGCCCCCGGTGGAAAGCCCACTTCGGCGGCCAGTTGCGCCACGCGGATCAGGCTCAGGCAAGCGTCTTCGGCGGGTTTGACCACGCAGGCGTTGCCTGCCGCCAAAGCGCCGCCCACGCTGCGCCCAAAAATCTGCATTGGGTAGTTCCAGGGGATCACATGACCCGTCACGCCGTGAGGCTCGCGCCAGGTCAACACGCTGTAGCCGTTTTGGTAAGGCAGGGTTTCGCCGTGAAGTTTGTCGCAAGCCCCGGCGTAAAACTCAAAGTAACGCGCCAAGGCCACCGAATCGGCGGCGGCCTGTTTGGTGGGCTTGCCGCAGTCACGCTGCTCCAGTGCGGCCAGCTCGGCAGCGTGTTCGCTCACTTTTTGAGACAGCTTGATGAGCAAACGGCCACGCTCCATGGCGCTCAGCTTGCCCCAGGGACCGTTGAAGGCCGCCCGCGCCGCTTGCACAGCCTGGTCGATGTCGGCCGCTTGGCTGCGCGGGATCTGCTCAAACACCTGTCCGTCAGACGGGTCGAGAACGTCAATGGTTTGGCCTGCCAGGGCGGGGGTGGATTGGTTGGCAATGAAATTCAGCTGCATGGCCCGATTGTGAACGGCTGACAGATTTTGAAAATCACCCATGGGACATCCAGCTTTGCGAGCCTGCTGGGCAATAAAAAAGGCCCGCCAAGGCGGGCCTTCCCTAATGTGGTGGAGATCAGCCCCCGTGGAACTTCATCACCAGAGGCACGATCAGCAGCGCCACGATGTTGATGATCTTGATCAGCGGGTTGATCGCCGGGCCTGCGGTGTCCTTGTAGGGGTCACCGACGGTGTCACCCGTAACGGCCGCTTTGTGGGCCTCCGAGCCCTTGCCGCCATGATGGCCGTCTTCGATGTATTTCTTGGCGTTGTCCCAGGCGCCGCCGCCGGTACACATCGAAATCGCCACAAACAGGCCGGTGATGATGGTGCCCATCAATAAACCGCCCAGAGCTTTAGGACCCAGGATCAGACCCACCAGCACCGGCACCACCACAGGCAACAGGCTTGGGATGACCATTTCCTTGATGGCAGCCGTTGTCAGCATGTCCACAGCCTTGCCGTACTCGGGCTTGGCCGTGCCTTCCATGATCCCGGGGATTTCTTTGAACTGGCGGCGCACTTCAACCACCACGCTGCCCGCAGCACGGCCCACAGCTTCCATGGCCATGGCACCGAACAGGTAAGGGATCAGGCCACCAATGAACAGGCCAATGATCACCAGTGGGTCGGACAGGTCAAAGCTGATGGCCTTGCCATAGACTTCCAGTTTGTGGGTGTAGTCGGCAAACAGCACCAGCGAGGCCAGACCCGCGGAGCCGATGGCGTAGCCCTTGGTCACGGCCTTGGTGGTGTTGCCCACCGCGTCCAACGGGTCGGTGATGTCGCGCACGCTGCTGGGCAGCTCGGCCATTTCGGCAATGCCGCCCGCGTTGTCGGTGATGGGGCCGTAAGCATCCAGCGCCACCACGATCCCTGCCATGGAGAGCATGGACATGGCCGCCACTGCGATGCCGTACAGGCCGCCCAGCGCGAAGGCAGTCCAGATGGCCAAGCACACGAACATCACTGGCCATGCCGTGGAGCGCATCGAAACACCCAGGCCGGCAATGATGTTGGTGCCGTGACCGGTCGTGGAGGCTTGAGCAATGTGGCGTACCGGGGCATATTGCGTGCCGGTGTAGAACTCGGTGATCCAGACCAGTGCGGCAGTCAGTACGAGGCCAACAGTACAAGCGCCAAACAACTTCATTTGTGCCCCGCTACCGCCCAAGGCGTTATCGGGAATCAACCAAATGGTCACAAAGTAAAAAGCAACCAGTGACAGCACGCCCGAGATGGCCAGGCCTTTGTAGAGCGCAGGCATGACATTGGTCATGCCGGGTGTCGCCTTGACGAAAAAGCAGCCAATGATGGAGGCGATGATGGACACCGCGCCAAGGCCCAGCGGGTAGAGCACGGCCTGACCAGGTGCGGCCGAAATCAGCAAGGCGCCCAGCACCATGGTGGCGATCAAGGTGACCGCATAAGTCTCGAACAGGTCAGCGGCCATGCCGGCGCAGTCGCCTACGTTGTCACCCACGTTGTCGGCAATGACGGCGGGGTTGCGCGGATCGTCCTCGGGAATACCCGCTTCGACCTTGCCCACCAGGTCGGCACCCACGTCAGCGCCCTTGGTGAAAATGCCCCCGCCCAATCTGGCAAAGATCGAAATCAGCGAAGAGCCAAAGGCAAAGCCGATCAAGGGGTTGAGCAAATTGGCCAGGTTCTTGTCGGGCGTCAGGTTGCCATTGCCCACCAGAAACCAGTAAAAACCGGACACACCCAACAGACCCAAACCGACCACCAACATGCCGGTGATGGCGCCACCGCGAAAAGCGACGTCGAGTGCCGGGCCAATCCCTTTGGTGGCCGCTTGTGCAGTCCTCACGTTGGCTTTGACCGACACATTCATGCCGATGAAGCCGCAAGCGCCCGAAAGCACCGCGCCAATCACGAAGCCGATGGCGGTGATGCCATCCAGAAAGATACCCATCAGGATGGCCAGCACCACGCCGACGATGGCGATGGTTTTGTACTGGCGGGCCAGATAGGCTGCGGCACCCGCCTGAATGGCGGCGGCAATTTCCTGCATCCGGGCATTGCCGGCGTCTTGAGAGAGGATCCACCCCCTGGCCCAGATGCCGTAGGCCACAGCAATCAGACCACATACGAGCGCCAAAATGAGCGCTGAATTTCCTGTCATCGTTGAACTCCTCGATGGTTGTCGCTGAACAGAGGGGCAACGCACCGGAGACCCCTCCATGGCGTTGCTTCCTCGATCACCGAAACCGGAGAACG
>JAIYCB010000043.1 GCA_027488215.1 Comamonadaceae bacterium | reverse complement strand
TGGCAAGAAGCCGTGGCCAGCATGGGCGAGCAGGCGGTGGTGGACCTGACGGTCTTGTCGGGCACCTATGTGATGGTGTCCATGCTGCTGAACGCGACACAAGTGGGCATTCCCGGTGGCGGCGCTGAACCCCTTCAGGTGTTGAGCCCTCTGGAAATTCGCCAACGCTTGTTGGCCTGATCGGTCACACTGCTGAATCGATAAAAAAGGAGACCTCCATGCCAATTCGTTTCATCCGCACGGGCCTGGCCACGCTTTTGGCCATCAGCGCTTTTCAAGCTTCGGCGCAAGACTTCCCCAATCGCGCCATCACCATGGTCATGCCCTATGCCGCAGGCGGCCCGGGTGACACCATCACCCGCTTGTTTGCCGGGGCCATGCAAAAGCACCTGGGCCAGCAGATCGTGGTGGACAACACCGCTGGTGCTTCTGGCTCGATTGGCACGGCCAAAGTGGCACGCGCCAAAGCCGATGGTTACACCTTGCTGATGATCCACGTCAGCCACGCCACCAATGTCGCCATGTACAAGAACCTGCCCTACCACCCGGTGGACGATTTTGAGCCGATTGGCCGGGCTACCAGCGGTCCCATGGTGATCGTGGCGCGGAACGATTTTCCAGCCAGAAACCTCAACGAGTTTGTGGCCTACGTCAAAGCCAATGGCAACAAAGTCAGCCTCGCGCATGCGGGCGTGGGATCGGCGTCACACCTGTGCGGTTTGATGATGATGAACGCTCTGAACGTCAAGCTGAACGAAATTCCCTACAAGGGCACAGGCCCGGCTTTGACCGACCTGATGGGCGGCCAGGTGGACATTTTGTGCGACCAGACTTCGGGCACAGTGCCCTCGGTCAAGGGCGGAAAGATCAAGGCTTATGCCTCGGCAGGCAAAGCCCGCTTGCCCCAATTGCCCGAAGTGCCTGCCATCAGCGACGCGGGTGTGGAAGGTTTTGACATCAACATTTCGTTTGGTCTTTATGCGCCCAAAGGCACGCCCAAGCCGGTGCTCGATCAGCTGACCTCGGCTCTGCAAAAGTCGGTCGCAGACCCGGATGTGCGCCAGCGCCTGGAGGCCATGGGCATTTCGGCCGTGAGCGTGGAGCAAGCCCGTCCAGAAGCTTTACGGGCGCATCTCAAAAACGAGATCGAGACTTTGGGCGGTTTGTTGGTCAAGGCGGGCGTCAAAGCCAACTGATGCTGGGTGTGCTTGCCGTGGCCTCGCTGAGGTCTTCTCGCCTGTATGGGGGATGAACCGATGAGAAACTGGTGGCCCTTGCTGCTGACTTTGGTGATCCAAGCCATGGTCGCCATGGCCTTGCTGAGTTTGCCCGTGGTGGCCCCGGTGGTGGCGCAGACTTTGCAGGTCTCACCTGCTTTGGTGGGCTTGTACGTGTCGGTGACTTATGCCGGTGCCATGGTCGCCACCTTGATGGGAGGTGCTACGGTGGCCCGAATGGGCGCTATCCGCGTGAGCCAGTGGGGCCTGTTCTTGTGTGCCTTGGGCTTGCTCTTGTGCGCTGTGCCCTGGTTGCCATCCATGGTGCTGGGTGCGGTGCTGATTGGCTTGGGTTATGGCCCGATCACGCCGGCCAGCTCGCACCTGCTGGCCCGCACCACGCCTGCGCACCAGATGTCGCTGGTGTTTTCCATCAAGCAAACCGGCGTGCCCTTGGGCAGCATGCTGGCGGGCGCGGTGGTGCCACCTTTGGCGCTGCTGGGCAATTGGCAACTCAGCTTGGTAACGGTGGCTGTGGTGTGCCTGCTTTGCGCTTGGGTGTCGCAAAGCCTGCGTGCAGAGCTGGACAGCGACCGTCAAAGCGACGTCCGCATCCGTTGGGGCAGTTTGATCGAGCCCATTCGCCTGGTTGTGGCGCATCGGGCGCTGCTCATCATGGCGTCTTGCTCGTTCATGTTTTCCATGGTTCAACTGTCACTCACCACCTATCTGGTGACCTTTTTGCATGACGATTTGGCTTACGGCTTGGTGGCGGCGGGTCTGGCTTTGTCGGTCACGCAGTTGGGCGGGATTGGTGGTCGCGTGGTCTGGGGTTATGTGGCCGACCGTTGGCTGGGAGCGCGGCGTATGTTGCTGCTTCTGGCCAGCATGATGGCTTTGGGCGCCCTGGCCTCGGCATTTTTAACAACGGACACACCGCAGGCTGTGGTGATCGTGATTTTGGTCGGCTTTGGTGCTTCGGCCATTGGCTGGAACGGCGTCTATCTGGCTGAAGTGGCCCGCCGCGCGCCCCCCGGCATGGCCAGCATGGCCACGGGCGGCACGTTGGCGTTTACATTTTTGGGCGTGGTGGTGGGGCCTCCGATGTTTGGTGCCTTGTCTGGCCTGTTCGGCACCTACCGCGCTGGATTTGTGGGCCTCATGGCCATGGCCAGCATCAGTGGCACGGTGCTCTACTGGAGCCAGCGCCCGCGTTGAGCATCGGGGTTCAGCCCGCTAACAAAATCCGGTCGATCCAGGCCTGAATTGCGGGCCCGTCCATGCCGTGCGCCAGGCCCAGCAACATCACGATGCGCACCTTGTGCGGCGGTAAAGGGCCTGCGGTCAAGATGCCGTACTGGGCATCGGCGTACACGCTGGCCCGTGTCACGCTGCCGGTGATGAAGCGGGCGCAGCGGGCCACCAGCACACCTTGTGCAGGCAAAGACTGAATGAAAGCGCGGTAGGCCGTCGGCGTATTGGCATTGCCTAAACCGGCATGCACAATGCCCCGCGCTCCGGCGGCCACAAAGGCGCGCATCGCGGTTTCGTCCACCCCGGCATAGGCCACGGCAATGTCCACCCTGGGCCAGGCTGAGGGCGCTTGCCAGGCCACAGTTGGGGCACGCCCTGCGGCGCGGAACCACTGCACCGCTTGATCGGCCACTTCGCCTACGGCGCCGGCCAGCGGGCTGTCAAAGGCTTCCACGCTGCTCACATGGCGCTTGCCGACCCACAGGCCCGAGTGGATGCGGCCATTCATCACCACCAAAGTACCGCGCCCACGCGCACCCGGGCAGGCAGCCACACTGCAGGCGTCAAGCAAGTTGGCGGGGCCATCGGCCGAATAGGCCGTGGCAGGACGCATGGCCCCTACGACGATGATGGGTTTGTCGCTGTCCACGCTCAGGTGCAAAAAGGTGGCGGTCTCCTCCAGCGTGTCGGTGCCGTGCGTGACCACGATGCCCACCACATGGGGGTTGTTGACCGCTTGCATCACGGCGGCATGCAGATCGAGCCAATGCTCGGGCCGCACGTCGTAGCTGGCCAACTGCATGGGTTGGGTGACTCCGATGTTGTAGCGCTGGCGCAATTCCGGCACGGTGTCGACCACGGCGGCCAGGCTCAGGCTGGCGGGTTTGTAATCGGTGCTGACCGAGGCCGCGCTGGCCGCGCCTGCGATGGTGCCACCGGTGCCGATCAGGGCCAATGTGGGTTGGGTCATGGTTCAAGTCTCCGAAAAAATCATCTC
>JAIYCB010000039.1 GCA_027488215.1 Comamonadaceae bacterium | reverse complement strand
ATTG
Source organism: Comamonadaceae bacterium (assembly GCA_027488215.1). Classification (GTDB taxonomy): domain Bacteria; phylum Pseudomonadota; class Gammaproteobacteria; order Burkholderiales; family Burkholderiaceae_C; genus Limnohabitans_A. The sequence continues at coordinate 93,792 of JAIYCB010000039.1, read as the reverse complement.
AAAATCCGCGTGTCGGCAGTTCGATTCTGCCCCAGGCCACCAGATACACCCCACAGTTTCGCAAGAGGCTGTGGGGTTTTCTTTTGGGCGGAGCGTGTTTCACTCCTTGCTGCTTACGCTGTTGAGACTTTACCCCTAGGCTGCTGCGGCTTGGATCTATGACGTGGAGCAACGAAACAGACACAGCGACACGCAAAACGAAAGACCAGCGTGATGCCCGGTACACCTGCTGCGCGGTTACTTTTACGGTGCAGACGGCGACACGCTGGACTAAATAGACCACGAGCGGTTGACTAGGGTGGGGTTGCCTCTGGCATCGCCTTGGTTGGGCAAACAAGTGAAAGTCTTTGCATTTCACGCCATAGGCGTTCGGGTGGTGAACTTGCGCCGGGCAAATGGTCAGCGTGAACAAGTGACCGACGACACCGAAAGTTCTTCGGGTAACACCTTGGTGATGTATGGCAAATCACAAACCCTGGCTCTGGCCGAAGAAAAACTTTTACGCGGTTGAAAAGCCCCATTCGGCCCCCTCTCAATTGGCCCGCAGTGGGAATCCCAGTCCTGCGAGGGTTGCCGAAATGGCTTCAGCAACCGAGTTGATCGGCCAAAGCGTTCAAATCCAGCGCATGCAGGTCATTGCCCGCTTTGGGCGATACGTCTTTTGGGTGACCCGCGCCAAACTCCAAAGCGCGTTCGATGTAGCCGGTGCGCAAGCCGCACGCTCGAGCGCTGGCCAAGTCATCATGGTGCGCGGCCACGAGCATGACCTGCTCAGGGGCCAAGTCGAACACTTTTGCCACGCCAAGGTAGGTGGCCGGGTCGGGCTTGTAGGCGCGAAACACTTCGGCGCTCAGCACGCAGTCCCAAGGCAAGCCTGCTCGCTTGGCCATGTTCGTGAGCAATCCGAGGTTGCCATTCGACAAGGATGTGATGGTGAATTGACGCTTTAAGCGCGTGAGCCCCGCCACACTGTCGGGCCACGCATGTAGCCGGTGCCAGACGCGGTTGAGGTGTTGGCGTTCGGCTTCGTCCAAATGGGACAGGCCAAATTCGGGCAGCAAGCTGTCCAGAATCATGCGGTTCAAATCGTCGATCAAGGTCCAGCCGAGTTCGCCGCTCATCACCCGCTGCATCGCGGGTTTGTAGCCCGCCCGCCATGCGAGGGCAAAGGCATCGCCATCCACTTGGGGTTGCAAGGCCTGCATTTCGCGCACGATGCTGCCATGCCAGTCGACAACGGTGCCGAAAATGTCAAACGCCAGAACCTGGACGCTGTCGGGGGCGAAGTGAGGTGTGTGCATGGCAACATTGTTACATGCACAGGCACAGTGGCTGTCACCAAGAGAGCAAACACTCGACGTTGTGGGCATTAAGCCCAGGGGATGTTGTTGGCGTTGCAGGCTTTGTCGGACAGGTCTGCTGTGGCAGAGCCTGGGGTGTTTCCAAACTTTGAATTTGCCCGCGCCCTGAAGGCAGAGCTGGAAGGGGACACTGGCACGGTGTTCATGTGGAGCCGCCATGAAAAACCATCTTGAACCAGATCATGCTGCAGTTCGATGAAAGCTTGAGCCCGCCAGCCGATGCGGATACGCTAAAACTGTTCTGGCCCGGCTGGTGGTTTGAATGAGCGGGGATACCTCCATCCTGAAACATCAAGAGTTTGCGACGGCCACGGAACACCGAACGCTGTTGAAGGTAGTCCTGTGCAACAACAGCTAAATGGGCATGGTGCACCAGGGGCAGAAGCTGGTCCGCGGTAATCGCCTGAGCCACAGATGGAACAAGTCTCAGCTGGATTCCGTTTCGCTCGCGTGTGTCTTTGTCTTTGGCTGGGGCGCGCATCAACCGGCGAGCAGGTCGGCCAGCTGCGGGACCATCGCTTCGCCGTAACCGGCGCCGACGACTGCGTCTATTGTGGCGAGCACACTGGCCGCGATGCCTCGGCTGGCGTTCGCGTCGTTGGCCATGGTGTTGTAGTAGTCCAGGTCCTTGCGGGCGTTGGCGATCGAAAAGCGCAGCCCGCCCGTGTCGCCAGACACCAGGTAGGGACGCATGCGTTCGAGCGCCACGCCGCCCGCGCCGCCTTGGGCCAGCACGTCGACGAAGGCCTGAGGCGTGACACCGCTGCGCTGCGCGCAGGCTGCCGCCTCGGACAGCAGGGTGACCATGCCCAGTGAGACGAAGTTATGCAGCAACTTCATGCTGTGGCCCGCGCCTACCGGGCCGGCGTGCGTGATGTTCTCGGCAAAGCAGCGCAGCACCGGGGTGCAGGCCTCCAACAGCTCGGTGTCGCCGCCGACCAGCAGGTTCAACCGGCCCTCGGCTGCTTCCTTGGGCGTACGTGTCATGGGCGCGTCCAGAAATCGCGAGCCCGCCGCCTGGACGGCTTGGACCATGCGAGCAGTGGACGAGGGGATGGCGGTCGAGCAATCGATCACCACGCTGCCCGGGCGCAGGCCGGCGAGCACACCGTCAGGACCGGTCAGAACGGCCTCGACCTGGGCAGACCCTGTCAACACCAAGATCACCATCTCGCACTCGGCGGCCATCGCCTTGGCGCTGGTGAAACCTTTGGCGCCGCCAGCCTTGAGCGCGTCCAGCGGTTGGTTTCCGGAGTGCTCGAACAGCGCCAGCTTGTGGCCTTTGCGCTGCAGATTGGTGGCGATGCCCAAGCCCATCATGCCGATGCCGGCCATTGCGATTTTCTTCATTCAGATTCCTTTGCGGTAAGTCATATGGTGTGGGTCAACCCTTAGAGCTGGGATTTCGCATTTGCAGCAGCAGGTTCTCGTAGGCGCCTTCGGAGAGACGAGACTACAGGATCTGGTTGTCCCGGAACTTGACGAAGCTTGCATAGATTTTTTTCCAGTTGGCGCTCCACTCCGACAGCTCCGCGTAGTTGTCATTGCTGGCCTTCCACGCAGTAACGCCCACTTCCCTGGGGAAGTGGCGCACCTTGACGCCGTAGCAAACCAGTCGGCGCAGCGCGTCGCGGTTGCGCGCATCGTACTTGGCCTGCATCTCCACGTGGGCGTCGCTGCGAGTCATCTCGAATATTTGCTCGTAATCATTGGGCAGGAACTCCCAAGCCTTCGCATTGACGTACACCGTGATCTGACCATACGGATCCCAACAGCTGGGATAGTGATTTACCTTGGCGACTTTGCGGAACTAGCCCCCATCTGGGTACCGGTGTTGCCGCAGGCGAAGTTGACGATGTTGTAGTCGCGATAGAACTCGCGCAGCAGCCTCTGAGCGCCGCCGCTGTACATCCACAGCCGTTTATCTGCCGAGAGGTCATGACGAAGGGGATCTGACCGTCCAGCGCGAAAGTCGTGTCCTTGCCGAAGAAGAACACCGAGGCGGTGTGCGCGCACTCGACGGAGCCTTGCTGCACAGCGTCCGCCACTTCCAGCGCCGACACGATCTCGCCGGAGCCGTGTACGCTGATCTCGAAGAGACCGCCGGTGGCTGCAGACACGCGCTGGGCCACGGTATAGGCACCGCAGTAAATGGTACCTAGGTTCTTGGGCCAGCTCGATGCCAGGCGCCAGCGGATCTGGGGCAAGGTCTGCGCGTTAACGATGGCCGGGGCGGCCAGGACAGCGCCGAAGGCAGCGGTTTGAATGAATGAACGTCTTTCCATGGGATCTGCTCGGTGGCTTTTGGGGCTGGTGGGCGATTGTCAGCTTGCAAGTTTGTCTATTCACTGGTATGATGACTGCATGAGTAACGATTATGCAAGACCTTCCGCAACTCGTCAAGCTGGCCCCACCGACGAGTCCACTCCGATCGCTAGGCGCAAGCTGTCGCACGAGGTTTTAGACCGTCTGTTGCCGCGAATCCGAACCGGTGAATTTGCGGTTGGATCGCTGCTTCCCTCGGAGCGCGATCTCATGGGCAGCCTGGGTGTGGGCCGTCCAGCGGTACGCGAGGCGCTGCAAGCGTTGGAGCGCATGGGACTGGTGGCGATCGTTCACGGGGAGGGCGCTCGGGTGCTCCCGCTATCCGCCGACAAGGTGATTGCGCAGATCTCCGATGCCGCCATGCATCTGTTGTCTGGCTCCGACGACTTACTCGAGCACCTCAAGCAGGCGCGTCTGCAATTCGAGGTAGCGATGATCCGAACCGCGGCGCAACGCGCGACGCCTGAGCAGATCGAGCACCTGCGCCGGCTTTTGCAGGAGCACAAGGCGGCGCTCGACAACCCGCAGCGCTTCCTGGCCACCGATATGGCCTTCCACCGCGCGATCGCACAGATCTCTGGCAACGCCATCTACCAAGCGGTCTCGCAGGCCATGCTCGAGTGGCTCGAGCAGTTCCATAACGAGGCAGTGCGCGCGCCGGGCGCCGAAAAAACCACATTCAACGAACACACCCGGATGTTCAAGTGCATCGCCGAGCACGACGCCGATGGCGCCGCCAAAGCGCTCATCGCCCACCTGCAACGCGCCAATAAGCATTACGCCAACCAACCCGCGCTTCCTGCCAACGCTAAGACCTCAAGGAAAAAGTTATGAAGCTCACCACCCGGCTGGAGGTCGTAATCAACGGCCCTTGGTCTCGCATTCGCCAGCCCAAGATGCCCGTTCTGGCCGACGAGATTGTGGAGGCGGCGCTTGCCTGCGCCGCCGAGGACGCGGCCATCATCCACTTCCACGCTCACGACCTTATATCCCGTTGCCAGCGTGACGACTACGACATCAACGCGCCCATCATTGAGCGTATTCGCTCGCGCGCCGACGTGATTTGCTACGGCACTCTGCCCTTCGCTGGCAGCATTGACGCACCCAACCCTCTGAAATAGGAGCTCCCTTGAGCTTATTCCCCGGATTCGAAACCGGTCGCTTTGCGTCCAGCGGCGCCCAGATCCACTACCGGCGCGCTGGCGCCGGCGAGCCCGTGCTGCTGCTGCATGGCTATCCGCAGACGCATACCTGCTGGCATGCTGTGGCGCCCGCGCTGGCGCACCACTTCACCGTGGTCTGCGCCGATCTGCGTGGCTACGGTGACTCGTCCAAGCCCGCCGGCTTGACCGACCACTCCAACTATTCCAAACGTGCGATGGCCCAGGACATGGTGGAGCTCATGGCGTCACTGGGCTTCGAGCGCTTTCATCTGGTGGGCCATGACCGCGGCGGGCGGGTGGGCCACCGGCTCGCGGCCGACCACCCGCAGCGGGTACATAGCCTGACCGTGCTGGACATCTCGCCCACGCTGCGCATGTTCGAGCGCACCGACATGGAATTCGCCCGCGCCTACTACCACTGGTTTCTGATGCTGCAGCCGCCGCCACTGCCCGAGCAGATGCTGGCAGGCAAGGTGCCGTTCAACGTGCTGGGGCGTATCGGTCGCGACGAACCCGACCTGAGCAAGTTCCACGAGGTGGCGGTACGCGAATACGTTCGTTGCTATGCCGACCCAGCCGCCATCCATGCGAGCTGCGAGGACTACCGCGCCGCTGGCACCATTGACCTTGAGCATGACCGCGCCGACCGCGCCGCAGGTCGCAAGCTGCCCATGCCGATGATGGCCTTGTGGGGCGCACAAGGGGTGGTGGGCAATATGTTCGACTGCCTGGCCGACTGGCAAGATGTGGCAAACAACGCGATTGGCCGTGCCCTGCTGTGCGGCCACTTCGTGCCCGAGGAGGCACCGCAGGAAACACTGGCCGAGATCGAGCGCTTCCTCCAGGCCCACCCGATGGGGAGCGCAGCATGAGCCAGAGCAACACCTTCGACCCCCGTCACCGCAGCCGCGCGCTGCTCGATGGCCCCGACCGCGCCGTGGCCCGTGGCATGCTCAAGGCCGTGGGGCTTGGCGATGGCGACTTGCGCAAGCCACAGATCGGCGTGGCCCACTGCTGGATCGGCACCATGCCGTGCAACCTGAACCACCGCGCGCTGGCCGCCCAGGTGATGGAGGGCATACGCGCGGCTGGTGGCACGCCGCTTGAGATCAACACGGTGGCGATCAACGATGGCATCACCACCGGCACCGAGGGCATGAAGACCTCGCTGGTGAGCCGCGAGGTCATTGCTGACTCGGTGGAACTGGTGGCGCGCGGCCACTTGCTCGACGCGCTGGTGGTGATTGCTGGCTGCGACAAGACGATCCCGGCAATGGCCATGGCTCTGGGCCGGCTCGACTTGCCCGGTGTGCTGCTTTACAGCGGCTCCATTGCGTCGGGTGCCTGCCATGGCCCCAACCGGTTGTTTGGCGATCGCAAGCTCACCATCCAAGACCTGTATGAGGCCATCGGCGCCTTCAACGCCGGCCATATCGACGAACGAGAGTTCAAGGATGTCGAGGACCACGCCTGCCCTGGCGCTGGCGCCTGTGGCGGCCAGTTCACCGCCAACACCATGGCCACGGCCTGCGAGATGCTGGGCCTGTCGCCCATGGGCATCAACGGCATTCCCGCGCTGGAAGACGGCAAGGACGCCTCGGCACGCGCTTGTGGCCAAATGGTGATGAACCTGCTTCGTGCGGGCGTGACGCCGCGCTCGCTGGTCACGCGCCGCAGCATGGAAAACGCCATCACCGGCGTGATGGCCACCGGCGGCTCCAGCAACGCGGTGCTGCACCTGCTCGCCATTGCCCGGGAGTTTGGCGTTGAGTTGGCCATCGACGACTTCGATACCATCTCGCGCCGCACGCCGGTGCTCGCCGACATGCGCCCCTGGGGTAACTACACCGCGCCCGAAATGCACGCCGCAGGCGGCATGCCAGTGGTGGGCAAGCGGCTGCTGCAGGCTGGCCTGCTGCACCCGTTGGAGCGCACGGTCACCGGTCACACCCTCGGCGATGAAATTACCCGCGCCCATGAGCCGGCTGGCCAGCAGGTGATCCGGCCGCTGGCACAACCCCTCAAGCCGGAAGGCGGGCTGGCGATACTGCGTGGCAACCTCGCACCGGGCGGATGCGTTATCAAGCTGTCGGGCCAGACCAAGGACACGCACCGTGGCCCGGCCCGCGTGTTCGAGCGCGAGGAAGACGCCTTCGAGGCGATCAAGGCCGGCGTCATCCAGCCGGGCGACGTCATGGTTCTGCGCAACGAAGGGCCACGCGGCGGCCCCGGCATGCGCGAGATGCAGCTGGTCACCGGCGCCCTGCAAGGTGTCGGACTGGGTGACACCGTGGCCCTGGTTACCGACGGCCGCTTCTCCGGCGCAAGCCGCGGATTCGTCATTGGCCACGTCGTACCCGAGGCCGCTGATGGCGGTCCTATTGCGGTGGTGCGTGAGGGCGACCCCTTGCGGATCGACGTGCCCAGTCGCCGTCTCGACCTCGAGATTCCGCAGGCTCAACTGCAAGAACGCCTGGACGCTTGGCGGCCAGGCCCGGCGGCGACAGGCGCTACGGGCGTGCTGGCCAAATATGCCCGTCTGGTGCGCGATGCTTCGCAGGGCGCAGTCACCTCGGCGTAGAACGCAACGGAGCAGAGCATGGGCATCGCGAACCTGCGCATTAGCTTGAAGGTCGACGACGAGACCGCGACGCAGTTGCGCGTCATCTAGCGCAGCGCCAATCAGCACCAATCAGCGCTATGCGCCCGTGTCCATGGGACCTGCGGTCTCCTTGAGTTCGTCCGTGAGCCACTGGGCCAAGGCCTGGGTCTCGGGCCTGGAGCGCAGGTGAGGCGCAATCCAGAGGGTCAGCTTGTGCGGACCGGGCACGAAGCCGAAGGGCGCGACCAGCCTACCGGACTGCAGTTCATTGAGCACCAGCATGCGCGGCACTGGCGCAATTCCCAGCCCGCAGGCCGCCGCCTGGATCAAGACGTAAAAGTGCTCGAACGATTCGCGCACGGACAGCGACAGGTCCGGCGAGCCCGCCGCTAGCGCCCATTCGTCCCAGGCCTGCAGGCGGGTCTTGGTGGCAAGCAGACGGGCGCCCTTTAGATCGGCATGCTTGCGGATCCTGGCGCTGCTCAGGTACTCGGGCGAGCACACGGGCCCCACCCACTCGGTCACCAGCTCGCGCACCACCACGTCATCGGGCGGCGTCACGATGGTGTTGCGGATCGCCACACCGATGTTCTCGCGCACCACGTCTACCGGTCCGTAGTTCAGGTTGAAATGCAACTCCATACCCGGGTGCGCCTTGTGGAAACGTCCGACACGGGGAATCAGCCAGTGCGTGAGGATGGACGCAGAGCAAGAAAGCGAGAGCGGTCCGGGCTTGACTTGCTCAAGCGTTGCTTGAATCAGGCTCAGCGCTGAGGCCACACCCTCGGCCAGTCTCAGGCCCTCGGGCGTTGGGTCTGTGGAAAGCGGGCCGCGCGTGAGCAGTTGCAGGCCAAGGGTCTCTTCCAGACCGCGCACGTGACGGCTAATAGCACCGTGAGTGACACAAAGTTCGGCTGCTGCTGCCGCCATGCTGCGCAAGCGCGCTGTGGCCTCGAAGGCGCGCAGGGCATTGAACGAGGGACGAGGCGAACTGCTCATGAAGTGATTTTAAATCATGGCGCCAGAAGATTTAATCGTTTGGCAGCGCGACGTGGTCCAGACATAGTTACTCAATACCGATTAGATGGCACAAGGCCTCGCTGACGAACCGAGGAAGTCGCGACCGTGGTCATGCTGAATAACGAAAGCTGTGTGCGCACGGAATTTCGGGTGCGTTATTTCGTCAAGAGTCCCGACCCTTTGCAAAACATTGCCAAGGTCATCGCCGGCGGACAATCGTCCGGTACCTTCTTGGAGCTTCCCGGGGAGACCGCCGAACTCAAGGTCAACGCCCGTGATAGCGTTACGCGCATCGAGCCCCACGCGCCTGCCCTAGAGCCGGCGCTGCGCAGCGAGATGGTCGCGCGGCGCGATCACCGCGCTCCCTTCCAGCGCGGCCAGATCGAGATTGCCTTTCCGCAGGCCAACGTGGGTGCCAACCTGTCAACCCTGCTTGCCAAGGCACTTACTGAAAAGCCAGGTCAATCGGTCATAGTAAAAAAAACCGGGCGAGGGTACCACTCCGGCTGCTGCTGCCGTGACCAAGCTGCAGTCAGATGGCTTTAACTTGCTCCTCGCCTCCAGCTCCATGCTTACGCTAAACCCCGTCATACGCCAAACCCAGTGGCCTTGAACTAGAGTCTGGAGTGGACTCTATTTATGACGTTCTCTTGTTTTGACTTTCGACCTTATCGGGTGTCTAACAAGAGGGTGACATCCAATGTTCTTGGTGTCCAAGCGGCAGGCGATATATGACCAGACTTTTTGCCACCACCCTTGCTGTCCTTGTAATTCATCAAATACTTCAGGTTGTGATAACAGGAATTAGGATAGATCAACTTTTGCGGAAGAAAAATTTGCAACACCACTTAGTTGCATTGCTCGCCGTAGCTCGTCTATCAAAATTTCTATTGCTTTATGAGCGCCTTTCTCACCACCCACACAGGCTCCTAGCAATGGTGCTCGTCCAATGCCGACTGCATTGGCTCCAAGCGCTTTTGCTACTAAAGCGTCTACACCCCGTCTTACCCCTGAGTCCATGATCAATGTGGTGCGTCCTTGGGTTGCTTCATAAATTGCGGGAAGTGCGTCAGCAGATGCGATCGCCCCGTCAAGCTGTCGCCCCCCGTGATTTGATATCCATAGGCCGTCAATACCGATCTCCAACATACGCAGTGCATCACCTGGGTGTTGCACACCTTTAACCAATAATTTACCCTTCCATTTGTCTCGCAATTGGACAAGGTCAGACCATTGGTAGCTTGCGTTCAGGCTTTCGCCAACTCGCGCTGCAATAGTGAGTCCAGCCCCTTCTTGTCCCATGAAGTCACGGACGTTTTCAAACTCAGGAAATTTGGAATTGATCATCCTCCAAGCCCATCCAGGGTGAGTGATACCTTGCCAGATATGCTTCGTACTAAATCGCAATGGCATTGAGATCCCATTACGTAAATCACGTTCGCGTTTGCCACCAACAGGCAAATCAACGGTTACCACTAGAGCTTCATAGCCAGCAGCATGCGCTCGGGCAATTAAATCGTCATTCAAAGCCGAGTTTTTTAGAACATAGAGTTGGAACCACAAACGCCCTTGTACTGCACTAGCCATCCGTTCAATGCTAGTGGTTGACATGGTGGATAAGGTGTACGCGATGCCGTGGGATGTGGCTGCTTTAGCGATTGCAATATCTGCCTCCGGCCATCCAAGTGCACAAGAACCCATAGGGCAAACCACAAATGGAGCGGCCCATGTATTGCCAAAAATAGAAGTCTCTAGATTGGGACGTGATACATCGACAAGTACGCGTGAACTGATGCGATGTCGGGTAAGCGCATGACGGTTGTCTGCAAGGGTGCGTTCATCCTCAGCCCCACCATCGATGAAATCAAAAACGGAAGCGGGTAAGCGACGTCGTGCCATTTGACGTAAATCGGCAATTGAAAGCGCTCCGGATAAATTACTCATTCACAAAGCCCTAAAATATTTTTTATTAATCTTATAGTTGTTTCTCATTTGGGCGCAAGTATTCCCGCCAATTATTTATGCTAGTGGTAAGTTTTTTTCAGGTTTCGGTGTGTCACGCAGGTAACTGCCGAAGCACTGGTAAGCAGGACCTTTATTATTTTCAATTTCGGCACGTCGCTGTGATGTCCACCGCCGGAATGATGGCTGGGGCGAATTTATTAAATACGCTGACAGTCAAGGAGCTGTTTGGTGAAGTCCAGCGGCTGAACAAGAAGATCAACAGGGAGAGCTTCGTGATGCCGGCATGAACAGCCAACACTCAAAATAGCTTTTAAAAGCCGAATTACCCCAGTACCCTTGCATGATTGCAACGAGACTGCTCGATCATCAACAACTGCGAAAATTCCACATTTAAAGGTTTCAGAGTAAAAGAAAAAAAATTCGCCTCTTGGCAATCCGTCTTACCCATCGGATTTGCAGTCGCCCCAACAATACCTTACAGCGTCACACTCGGCACCGCGCGACTATGTCCTCGCGCCATTGCAGTCCTATTCCCGGCGTGTCCCATGGCACCAACATACCGTCTTTTATGAGTAGAGGTGCATATCGCAGCCCGCCGGCGGCGTCCAATACTTCGACCCAGTGCGCAGTGGGCGTCGCGCACAGCAGCTGCGCACTTGCTTCAACGAAAGTGTGAGAAGACATGGGCAGCCCCGCCGTCTGAGCCAGCGCCGACGCCTCGAGCCAGCCAGTAACCCCGTGGATAAACTGCGCGTCCGGCATGACCAGATCCGAGGCACGAGCGGCAATTGCCGCTCGCATCTCAGAGGGCCCGTGGAAGTTCTCGCCGATCTGGAGCGGCGTGGTGAGGGCCTCTGCAATGCGGGCGCAGCCCTCCAAATCGTCGGCCAGAATCGGCTCCTCTATCCACTCCAGCCCCTCGTCATCGAGGGCCTTGCAGCGCGCCATAGCCTCCGGCAGCGTAAGCGACTGGTTGTAGTCGATCATCAGCGCGTTTGAGTTGCCCAGCGCCCGTTTGGCCGCGCGGACGGCGGCCAGGTCCTCGGCGAACGTTGGAAATCCGGCCTTGATCTTGAGGCCTGAAAAACCAGCCGCCAGCGTTTCCTCTGCAATCGCCATCACCTCATTCGCATCGTACAGACCGACACTGTTGTAAGCCCTGAGTGGCCGCAGGTCGGCCCCGAGCGAGCGCGCCAGTGGCTCCCCGCGTGCGCGTGCCCATGCGTCCCACAGCGCCATGTCTAGTCCACCGAGCGCCACGCCCAACAGTCCCTTCATGCCGAACAGGCGGCAACGGCGCAGCAGATAAGCGTGAACATCTCGGGGCGCAAGCGGCAAACCCGTGACCATTCCGGCAAGACTGACCACGGCTCGTTCCAGCGCTGGCAGCAGCTCTGGCAGGTACACCTGCGCATAGGCGCGGCCCACCACGTTTGCATCGGTGCACACATCAATCAAGACGAGCGGAAACTGGTTAATGGTGCCCGAAGCGGTGCGCACGGGCCGGGGTAAGGGGGCAAGAACAGAAGTCGTACGAACGCTGGCGATTTTCATGGGCAGGGATCTCCGGTCTGGCGAAATTGGAGTCATCGGTAGACATGTGGATTGTGGCAAGAATTGAACTCTTTGCTAGCCAATTATTTCGCGTAATTACTTTTTCTCAATCAAAAGGCGAAGACTCGATCTCATCGCTGACGTCGGTCGGATGCTCATGGAAATAAAGTTGCAATTGTCCGGTCTTGGGTGAGAAGATACGAGCGTAGCAGTGAACACGGACTATCTACCATCCAGAGCATCATCTAGCACAACGGCGGCCAAGTGTGGGCCGATGGCGTTACCGGGGAAGGCGCTTCTCATTCACCTTGGTCAGCCTTCCTTCGTGATTGCTCGATGTTCGGCGTCCGTAACTGGGCAGGCGTGCAGCAAGCAAAGGCCGCTGCACCGTGTCATAAAAGTGGAGCAAATAATCGTTAAAGACGCTAGTACATCACACCGCTTGATGCTCACGCTTTCTCATCAGATGCAAGTTGATTTTGAAGAAAGTATTCAACCGCCCAGACAGATGGCGACTTCTGCTTCGTAACTGTTCCCGGCACTCATTAAGGTCGCAGATCCGCATCCAAATTCAAGCAATTGGGCTGCCTGGAGGCTGGAGGTTATGGACGATGTCGGCTTTTAAGCAATCGGTTTAGCGTTCTGGACTTCCGCTTTGTCGTCGGAAGTGTGTACTGTGGGGCAAATTATCAGGTTTGAATTCCGGGCCACTCGTACTAGAGATTGTGGAAATTCTCGTCACAAAAAATGTCTTGATATAGAAAGATGAAAAAGACACAAAGTGTATTTTGACCAATGCACCTTGGCTTCAAACTTCATCCAGTTTAGACTCACGCCAAATTCACATTGACGCTGTGAATGTTGTCATTAAGCGATGATTTGTCAAGGCTGGTCTGCCAACAACATGTCTGAGCCTTTTTCGGCAATCATTAGCGTTGAAGCATTGGTGTTGACTGACGGCATGGTGGGCATGATGGAGGCGTCAATAACGCGTAGTCCTTGCAGGCCGTGAACCCTCAATTTTGCGTCAACAACAGAGTCATGTCGTCCGGCGGGTCCCATGCGGCAAGTTCCGATCATGTGATAGACAGTAGTACCTTTTTGCTTTGCAAAATCTAGCCATTCGTCGTCAGACTCGCATTGGGGGCCCGGCGAGGTTTCGCCCACCAAATACGGCTGTGTGGCGGGATTTGCCAACCATTTTCGGCCCTGTTTCATGCCGTCAATCAGCGTGCGCTGGTCAAACTCAGAAGCCAAGTAGTTGGGCTGGATAACCGGGGCTTCAAAACAATTGGCTGAGCGTGCATGGACATACCCCAAGCTTTCGGGTCGACCTTGCCATAAACCCAGGGTCATCCCCGGAAACTTGTCTAACAAGCCGACAACGCCTTCTTTGAAACTGGCGGGAGTAAACACGTATTCGAGGTCCGGTCGAGGCACTGTAGGATTTGATTTCCAAAAGACATGCGCCAAGGATGGGCTTACTGCCAGGGGTGACGGCATTTTCAACATCCATCGTGCGATCTGCCACAAGAGTGCTGGTCCCTTGACCAAGCTGTTGATCGTAGAAACATCTCGAAGTCGCGCGACCATTCTCACGCCGTAGTGATCACGCAGGTTGTTGCCTACACCACTGAGTTCATGAAGAACGGGCACGCCAATTTTTTGCAGCAGATCAGACGGTCCGACCCCCGAGAGTTGCAAGAGCTTGGGTGTATTGAGCGCACCTGCCGACAAAACGACTTCTCGTCGAGCGTGAACCGTCGCAACTGGGCCCCCTGGACCGCCACTGATGAATTCAACCCCTGTGGCACGTTTGCCTGCAAAAAGAATACGGGTGGCATGGGCGTGTGTTCGGATATCGACCCTTCCAGACTTTAATGCGGGCTTTAAAAATGCTTTGGCTGAGCTGTAACGCCAGCCGTTGTCAATTGCCCGCTGAAAGTAACCACTGCCGGCATGAGTTGCACCGTTGTAATCTGGTGTTCTTGGGATGCCCATGGCTTCTAGGCCCCTCAGGAAGTCTTCGCAAACAGGGTGACGCCAGTCGAGGTCGCTAATGGGTAACTCGCCAGATCGCCCACGGTAATGATCGTCTCCGGGACCTGTCTTTTTTTCGGACCGTTTGAAGTAGGGCAATACATCTTCAAAGCGCCAACCGGGGTTGCCTTGCTCGGCCCATAGGTCGTAATCGGCATGCTGGCCCCTGACATGGTTGAGTCCATTGATAGAACTCGAGCCGCCCAACACCCGTCCTTGCGGGAGCGAAAAACAGCGATGGTGGGTGTGGATCGATGGTTCCGAATGGAAGTTCCAAGTTAAATTTTTGTTGTAAATGTTTTTGATGTAACCAGCAGGAATGTGGATGAAGGGATGCGTGTCAGGGGGTCCAGCTTCGAGCAAGCAAACCGTGGAGCCCTGGTCGCTCAGTCGTTTGGCCAAAACGCAACCCGCAGTGCCGGCGCCTACCACGACAAAGTCAAATGAATCGTCTTGCATTTTTTAGTCTCGCTTTTGAAGTGATGGACAACAACCACTTTGTAAAAATTTTCTGATCAGACGGATGGCTCAAGCGACCAGTTGCGTGTCATGGTCTCAGAAAGTGTATGAATAATTGAACAAACATCAGGGCTTAATTTAACTGCATTTTTATATTTTTTTAAAACACAGTGTCTGGGCTTTGTTCGCACAGTCCTCAAGAAAATATGTGTAATGTCTTGAAAGGTCTTGCCTAAACTCACAGTACACAATTTGGAGGATGTATTTGATGCTGAAGAAAAAAATGATCATTGAGGCGCGTATCAATGAGTACGCCATGCGCCACGACAACCCCCATGTGCCGTGGACTCCCGACGAGATCGCCGAGTCAGCAACACGCTGCCGGGAGGCGGGGGCAAGCATTGTGCATTTTCATGCGCGCAACCCCGACGGATCACCCCTGCACACTGTCGAGGCTTATGCCGAAATCATTCGCAAGATTCGAGTAAAAAGTGATATCTTGGTCTACCCAACACTGGGCTGGTTTTCAAACGACGGTGATCCGGCGGGTCGTATCAATTGCGTGACGACTCTGGCCAAAGATCCGGCTACTCGTCCGGACATCGCGCCTATCGACACGGGCTCGGTCAACCTTGAGTCATATAACTCGGCTACTCGGACCTTCACTCACCCTGAGCGCGTGTACATCAATCGCACTGACACGCTGCAACGCTATGCACGGGATTTTGTTGCCAGCGGCATCAAACCTCAACTGGTCACATGGTCTGTAGGCTTCACACGGCGCGCCGCAGCCTTGATGGACCAGGGGCTGGTGAATGAGCCCGCTTATTTCCTGATCAACATGACCGATGGGGATTGCCTGACCGGTCATCCCGGTACGCCTGAAGGCCTTGAGGCGCACCTGCGTTTTCTGCCGCCAAACCGCAAGCTGGAATGGTCGGCCAACGTGGTGGGCGGCGACCTGCTGCGTTTGGCAGGCTTGGCTGCCAGCTTGGGCGGTCATGTGTCGCCCGGTATCGGCGATTACCCCTACCGTGAACTGGGCAGTCCAACGAATGAAGAACTGATTCGCCGTGTCGCTGAAGTGGCGCGATTGTCCGGACGAGAAGTCGCCACGCCGGACGACACGCGTGAAATGCTGTGCTTGCCTGCTTAAGCTGCTGCACGGTAGTTGCCGCTAGGCCTTGAACAGAACGATTGCTGCTAGTCAAACCTTCTGGGGTCTGCTGCGGCTGGTCTTGCGGGTTGCGTGCGGGACTTCCTGGGTTTTGCCGATTAGCTCTTTCATCAGGTCAAGCAGCCGGCGCGATGCCGGTGAAAGCGACTGGCCGCGCACGGTGATGATGGCTATTTCACGCGACAAAGACGGGCTGACAATGCGCAGCGCATAAGTGCTCGGGTCAATAACTTCGGGTAACACAACCTTAGGAAGAATGGCTGCGCCCAAGCCAGCGCTGGCCATAGAAATCAGCGTTTGGGCCTGCGTGAATTCGTAGCGGGTTGTCATGGTGAGGTTGCGTTCCGCCAGGACATTGTCCAAGTAGTCCCGCAGCGCGTTTGATTGGTTGAGAAGCAGCAGCGGCATTTTGGTCAGTGTAGCCAGCGTGATGGTGTCTTTGCTGGTCGTGATGAAGCGCTTTGGTACCACCGCGTAAAGGGGGTCCTCCAGCAATCGTTCAAATGTGAATTCGTGATGAGCGACGATGGGGCCAATACCGAAATCCACCTCTCGTTGACGCACACTGTCCATCAGTGCCTCGGAACTGAGTTCGCGCACAAAAACTTCAATGCTGGGATAGTCCGTCTCAAACGCGGCCAGTACCCGCGCTAGTCGTGTGGCTGCAATGGTGGGGGAGCAAGCAAGTGAGACGCGGCCACGGCGAATGTCGGCTGATTCTTGGATCTTGCGTAGTCCATCTTCCACTTCCATCAAAGCGCGCTTGGCACAGTCGAGTAATTGCTCGCCCTCAGCGGTCAAGCGCACATTGCGTGTGGTTCTGTAAAACAAAATAACACCGAGCTGCTCTTCAAGTTGGCGAATCTGGGCGCTAACGGCCGATGTCGAGCGAAATGACATTTCTGCGGCGTTGCGAAAGCTGCGAGTCTCTCCAACCAGCAAAAAAGCTTGTAACAGTTTGAGGTTGATGTTGTGAATATTTTTAACGGCTGATTTCATGGGGGTGGTCAAGTCAGTTGTTGCCTCATCAAAGCACTGGATTGTTTAGTCTTTCGGGACAATATAGTCTATTGCGCAAGTAACTTTTAACCCCCTCATTGCGCCAAGACTTTTGTTAAAAAGGCTCATTGTTCGGTTTATCTGCGCAATCCATGAGATAAATGCGATGGAAGGATGTTGGCTGGGCTTTTACATTTACTGCAAGGAGTCTGACCAAATATGAATTCTCAAGACAAAGCTGATGGTCATGCGAAATCACCAAACGTTGGCGCGCTTGATGGCATTCGGGTCTTGGACATTGCCACTTTTGTGGCGGCTCCGTTTTGCGGAACCATATTGGCGGACTTTGGAGCCGAGGTCATCAAGATAGAAGAGCCCAGCGCTGGCGATGCGTTGCGTAAGTTTGGTACAACCACCGAGTGCGGTGACACATTGGTGTGGCTCAGCGAGGCCCGCAACAAAAAGACCGTCACACTAGACCTTCGCAAGCCAGAGGGGGCCCAGTTGCTGCGCGATTTAGTAGCTCGTTCAGACGTTCTTCTGGAAAACTTTCGCCCTGGCACCCTTGAAAAATGGGGCCTTGGCTATGAAGAACTCGCCAAGATTAACCCCGGGCTTGTTATGCTGCGCATCAGCGCTTTTGGACAAACTGGTCCGAAAAGCGGCGAACCTGGATTTGCCCGCATTGCGCACGCCTTTTCAGGGCTGTCCTTTTTGGCCGGCGAAGCAGACGGCCCGCCTGTGGTGCCAGGCTCTACGTCTATGGCCGACTACACCTCTGGCATGTGGGGCGCTATTGGTGTACTTTCAGCGCTGCGCTACCGGGACCGAACAGGTCTTGGCCAGTTCATAGATTTGGGGTTGTATGAGTCCGTCTTTCGCTTGCTCGATGAGATGGCCCCAGCTTATGCCCGAAACGGCACTGTACGCACCCGCATGGGAGCCGACACCATCAATGTGGTGCCCCACAGTCACTACCTCACCGGTAGCGGGGAGTGGGTGGCGTTGGCCTGCACGTCGGACAAGATGTTTCAGCGCTTTGCTGTCCTAATAGGGCAGCTCGATATTGCTGAACGTTATCCCACCAGTGCTGACCGTGTTCAACATCGCCATGAAGTCAACGCCATCGTGGCTGACTGGGTGGGCAGTCGCAGCCTCCAAGAGGTGATTGAACAAACCCGCGAAGCTGGGGTGCCGTGCGCGCAAATTTACTCAATTCAAGACATCTTTGAAGACCCGCATTACGCCGCACGCGGTAACTTGATGCGCGTGCAGGATCCCCGCATCGGCGAGTTGATTATTCCCGCTGCCGTGCCCCGCATGTCGCGGACACCGCCGACCTTTCGTCACACCGGGCGTGCTTTGGGCGCTGACAACACCCAAATTTATGGTGACTTTCTCGGATTAGACCAAGCTCGCCTGGAAGCCTTGAAAGCCTCCGGGGTGATTTGATCCTCAGACCTTCGCGCGCTCGCTCTACCTATTCAACAATGCAGAGGCACTTATGACGGATGAAACCGGGATGAACATGCAGCAACTCATGCGACTGGACGGACGCGTGGCCTTGGTCACTGGCGCTGGTCGCGGATTGGGTGAAGGGATCGCCAAGTTCCTGGCCGCAGCCGGCGCAGAAGTTGTTTTGGTGGCGCGTACTCAGAGCGAGTTGGATGCGGTCGCGTCTGACATCAGGGCTGCCGGCGGCCAGGCTCGCGTATGTTCGTGCGATGTGACTGACTCGGCTGCAATTCGCGCGCTAATCGATGGTTTGCCCGCGCTGGACATCGTCATCAACAATGCTGGGACAAATTTCCCTGAGCCGCTGTTGCAAGTCAGCGATGAGCATCTTGACGCCATGCTGAACCTCAACACCAAGGCCGTATTTGTGGTGGCACAAGCTGCTGTGCAGAAAATGTTGCAACTGCCTGACCGTGCTGCCAGAGGCGGGGTGGTGATCAACGTTTCATCTCAGATGGGTCACGTCGGCTCGCCCAACCGCACGGTGTATTGCATGACCAAACACGCGGTTGAGGGATTGACCAAAGCGATGGCTGTAGAACTGTCGGGACAGGGTATCCGCGTTAACAGCATTGCCCCTACCTTTGTAGACACTCCCTTAGTCCGGAGAATTGTCGACACCCCCGAAAAATCACGTTTCGTGTTGGCCAACATACCCGCTGGCCGAATGGCGAATGTGCAGGACATTGCGGCTGCCGCTTTGTATTTGGCCTCACCGGCGGCCGCCATGGTCACCGGTACCTGTTTGAAGGTCGACGGTGGCTGGACGGCGCAGTGACATGGCCCATCAGCTTTCAACTTCAGCAGGCACCAATACACAGCCGCATGCAGCAACACGCTGGTCTAAAACCGGCTACTGGATGATGCCGTGATGCCACCTGCGCTGTTCACTGGCGCAGTAAAAATTAAACACACCCCACTCAACCCATCACACAACAGGAGACACAACATGCTGATGAAAGACAAGATCGTGATCATCACTGGCGGAGCTTCGCCTTTGGGCATAGGTTTTGCAACTGCGGGTCGCATGGCCGCCGAGGGCGCGCGCGTTGCGATTCTTGACCTGAATGTACAGGAAGCACAAAAGGCGGCCGCTCAGATTGGCGCTGTGCATCGAGGTTACGCCTGCGATGTGCGCAATGAAGCTGTTTGCCAGGAAGTTATCAGCCAGATTCTTGACGACATGGGTACGATAGATGTGCTGGTCAATAACGCCGGTGTGAGCCAGTCGCACCGGATCATGGACAGTACTCGGGACGATTACGACCTGGTTATGGACTCGAGCGTGCGCGGCACCTACAACATGACACGCGCCGTAGTGCCGCACATGCGCTCGCGTCGTTACGGCTCTATTGTTTGCATTGGCTCAGTGGCCGCTCAGCGGGGCGGAGGCATTTTGGGAGGACCGCATTACACGGCAGCCAAGGGGGCCGTTCAGGCTATGGCCAAAGCCTTGGCGCGTGAGTTGGGGCTTGATGGCATTCGGGTAAACGCGATTGCCCCAGGCTTGTGCGACACCGCGCTGTTGTTCGGCAAGCTAGACGAGGCCGGCAAGCGCCGTGTTGCCGAGTCCACCGTCCTCGGTCGCGTTGCTGTTCCGGCTGACATTGCCAACGCCTGCCTTTACCTAGGCAGCGATATGTCTTCGTACGTCACCGGAATCATTCTTGATGTCAATGGTGGCTTGCACATTCACTGAACGACACCTAGCTTACATCACATTACCACCTAAGGATTAACTACGATGAACGCACAAAAAGGCTATATTTTTGCGGAGCTGGAAATCACCAATGAAAAGATGTTTTACGATGACTATATGCCGCGTGTCCGCCCAGTGCTTGACAAGTGGCAAGCCAAATTTTTGATTGCCACGGATGCGCCCCTAGTGATCGAGGGCGACCGAAAGGTACAGCGCATTGTTTTTATTGAGTTTGAGAGTCCCCAAAAAGCCAGTGACTTTTACTATTCCAAGGATTACCAGGACGTTATTGGCTGGCGTTTCGACTCTGCTAAGGCGCACCTGTATCTTATGGATGGCGTGGAGTCGGATGAGTAGATGGTAGCTGTCCGGCTCGCCCATGGGATTGGGCGATTGTCTGGGGCGATGGTTGTGATGAACAGGTGAATGTCTAACTGGGGCCGCTTCTGGCCAATAGAAGGTGAACTGATGGAATTCGAAGCGCAATACGACTACGTCATCGTGGGGGCAGGTTCTTCCGGCTGCGTGCTGGCCAACCGTCTGTCTCAGGATCCAACTGTTCGGGTGTTGCTGCTCGAAGCAGGCCCGACTGACAGCAACCTTTGGTTGCACATTCCAGCGGGCGTTCCCAAGGTCGTGAATAACCCTGACATCACTTGGGGCTACAACACCGAGCCAGAGCCGGGGCTCAACGGACGCCGGCTGGCTTGGCCCCGCGGTCGCACGCTGGGGGGGAGCAGTTCGATTAACGGCCATGTGTACATGCGTGGCACCTGGCAGGACTACGACGGTTGGCGCGATCTTGGCAATCCCGGCTGGGGATGGGAAGACGTGTTGCCTTTTTTCAAGCGCGGCGAGGGCCATTACCGTGGTGACAGCGATTTGCATGGCGGATCGGGTGAGCTGGGCATCTCGCCGGTGCACAACCCTCATCCTGCCTCCGAAGCGTTCATTCAGGCGGCCATGAGTCTGGGCATTCCTCGCACCGATGACTTCAACGGCCCCTCTCAAGAGGGTGTTGGTTACCTGGACCTGATGGTGCGCGGCGGTAAGCGCTCATCGACCGCTGTGGCATTTCTGCGCCCGGTCATGGGACGCTCTAATCTGGAGGTGCGAACCGGTGCACTGGTTGAGCGCGTCATTCTTGAAGGTCGACATGCCCGCGGTGTGCAATTCAACCTCAGCGGCCGTAGTCAGCGGGTGGGTGCTGGTGAGGTGATTTTGTGCGGTGGCACCATCAACTCTCCGCAGTTGTTGATGCTGTCAGGCATTGGCCCTGCTGCAGCGCTGTCGCAGTTGGGAATCAACGTGGCACATGACCTGGGCGGCGTGGGGCGCAACTTGCATGACCATGTGTATGTTCATTGCTTGGCGCGTGTGGACCCTGGCTATTCGCTCAACCCCAAGATTTCCAGTAACTTGCGCATGATCCCGGACGTGCTCGAATACGTTTTGAAGCGCACGGGCCTACTGACCTCGGCAGCGGCGCAGGTCGGCATGTTCGTGCGCACGCACGAGGGCTTAAAAACCCCGGACATGCAGCTTCAGATGCGCCCCTTCAGCATGATCAGCAAGGGCGGCATGTACTCGGCTGAGCCCGCACCGGCAGTGACTGCATCTTGCGCGATATTGCAGCCACACTCGCGCGGTGAACTCACGTTGCGCAGCGCCGATCCGCGCGAGGCCCCGCGCATGGTGGCCAATTACTTGACCGATTCCCGCGACATTCCAACGCTGGTCGCTGGCATTCGTTTGATTCGCCGGATTTTTGCTAGCCGCCCGTTCGCTGATTTTTACCGAGGCGAGGATTTGCCCGGCCAGGCGGTGTCGTCTGACGAGGACATCGTGGCCTTTTTGCGCGATAACGCACAGTCCATGTATCACCCGGTAGGGACCTGCCGCATGGGTCCGTCTGCTGCTGATGGTGCGGTGGTGGACGCGCGGCTGCGCGTTCATGGTGTGGCGGGCTTGCGGGTGGTGGATGCTTCCGTGATGCCCGTGGTGCCCTCTGGCAACACCAGTGCGCCGGCGGTGATGGTGGCTGAAAAAGCGGCGGACATGATCCGCGAGGACGCCCGTGCAGGCCGCGCTACTTACCCGGCAAACGCCAGAGCCGCAGTGACTGCTGCCTAAGCCCAAGGCATCGTATCAATGTCATCTCTTAAAGTGGGGAGCCGTGGTTCGCATTGTCGATATACTTGAGCTGACTGTTCCTTTAGACGCGGCAGTGGCCAACGCGGTGGTGAACTTCAATGGCCACACCGTTTCCCTGGTCGCCTTGGTCACCGACGCGGTGCGTGACGGCCGACCCGTGGTGGGTCTGGCTTTCAACTCCATTGGTCGGTACGGGCAAAGTGGCATTTTGCGCGAGCGGATGATCCCTCGCGTGCTAGCCGCATTACCAGACGACTTGGCCGATCCCACCACTGGCTGGCCCGAACCCGCCCGTGTGTTGGCTGTTGCCCTGCGGAACGAAAAACCGGGTGGTCATGGTGATCGTGCGGGGGCCGCTGCAGCCCTTGAATTGGCCGCCTGGGACCTGCGCGCCAAGCTTGCCGGTGAACCGGCTCACGCCACCATCTCGCATGCCTTCGG
The DNA here is from genome assembly GCA_027488215.1 of Comamonadaceae bacterium. Classification (GTDB taxonomy): domain Bacteria; phylum Pseudomonadota; class Gammaproteobacteria; order Burkholderiales; family Burkholderiaceae_C; genus Limnohabitans_A. The sequence goes on along the minus strand of JAIYCB010000039.1, from coordinate 71,318 downwards.
CCTGCCGCTGGCCAGCCGTCCTGTGGAGGTTTATACCGGTGGCGGTTACTACCACGCGCCTGGCAGCGGGCACACGCTGACACGTGAATTGCAGGGCCTGCGCGACATGGGTTTTCGCAGCTTTAAAATGAAAATCGGCGGCGCGCCGCTGGCTGAAGACCTGCGGCGTGTCGAGGAGGCATTGGCCGTGGCAGGCGACGGCTCGCGGCTGATGGTCGACGCTAATGGCCGCTTTGATCGCAATACGGCTTTGGCCTATGCCAACGCTTTGGCGCCTTACGCTTTGCGCTGGTTAGAGGAGCCATGCGATCCGCTGGATTTTGCTTTGCAGGCCGAATTGGCGCTTCGCTACGGTGGAGCGTTAGCCACCGGCGAAAACCTGTTTTCTGCCCCCGATGTTCGCAATCTCTTCAAGTTTGGCGGTATGCGGCCGGGTCTAGATATTTTTCAGATGGACCCTGGGCTGTCTTATGGACTGACTGAATACGCGCGCATGTTGTCTGATCTCGAAGGACAGGGCTTTTCGCGCGCACAGGCAGTACCGCATGGAGGCCATCTGGTCAACCTGCACATCGTTGCCGGGCTGGGTCTGGGCGCTTGTGAAGCCTATCCCGGCGTGTTTCAGCCCTTTGGCGGTTTCTCGCCAGCATGCCGCATTGAAGACGCAACGATCTTTCCTTCGGACGCACCTGGCTTTGGCCTGGAGGAAAAGCCCCAACTGGCACCTTGGATTGCACAGTTGCTGTCTTAGGGCTGCGCCACGTTGGTCTCGCCCAGTCCGGCTGTGACGCTGATCTTCAAGGGTGGACAGGGTTGCAAGGATGGCAAGCCACCCCTGCATTTTTTAAAACAAGAACACACCCTTGCCGCTGGTCTGTGCGTCAAATAGTTGGTAGGCTTCTTGTGCTTGGTCCATGCGCCAGCGGTGCGTGAACAGCGCCTCCACGTTGACGCCACGCTCAGCAATGAAGTCAGCGCACTCTTTTTGTCCCACGGTCGAGAAAGTCCAAGAGCCCATCAAGGTCACCTGCCGACGCAGCAGATCGGGGCTGACATCCATCGTCACCTGGCCACCTTCGCCTACGAAGCACACCTTGCCCCAGGTGCGTACACACTGCACGGCTTGTTGGCGCGCCGTAGGAGACGACGCTGCCTCCAGGGCACTGTGCACACCCAGTCCGGCAGTGAGCGCGCGTATGGCGGCTACCGGGTCGTCGCGCTGAGGATTGATCACATGCGCCGCGCCAAGCTCTTTGGCTCGTGCCAGGCGCTCGTCGCTCACATCTAACGCAATCACGCGCGCGCCCAGGGCTGTGGCCAGTTGCGTGGCTGACAGACCAACCGGCCCCTGACCGAACACAGCAACTGTTTGGTCACCAGCCAAGGTGAGCCTGTGCAACGCGCCCCATGCGGTACCGGTGCCGCAGGCAATCGCTGCGCCCGTGGAGAAACAGAGTTCCTCGCGCAGCGTCACCAGGGTGTTGGCAGGACATTTCATGAACCCTGCATGTGAGCCGTGGCTGGTGACGCCGAAGACCTCTGCTACACCTTCTACGCACAGCTGTTGCCAGCCCGTGCTGCAGTGTGGGCAAGCACCGCATCCGCGGTAGTGGTGCACCATGGCGCGCTGGCCAATCCAGGCCTGCTTTGGATTCACGTTGTCACCGACGGCTACCACCACGCCGCAAGGCTCATGCCCTGCGATGCTCACGGCGTCAGCCTTGAGTCCCATGGCGCGTTGAGCCTCGCCGGGCGCCGACCTGTAAAACTTCAGATCGCTGCCGCACATGCCTGAGGCCTTGATCTCCAGTACCACTTCCCCTGGTCCTGGCGATGGGTCTGCAAACTCGCGTATTTCGACCTGCCTGTTGCCTGAAAAAACAATGCCTTGCATGGTCACCTCAGCGCATGATGAAGGGGTTAGCGGGCGCCCCTTTGGCGTAAGAGATCCATGTGCTCTTGGTCTCAAGGTACTGCTCTATGGAGGCAATACCACTTTCGCGGCCAATGCCAGAATGTTTCATCCCTCCGAACGGCATCATGTAGCTCACTGCACGGTAGGTATTGATCCACACAGTGCCGGCCTTGAGCGAAGCTGACAGTCGCATGGCGCGGCCCATGTCGCTCGTCCATACGCCGGCAGCCAGACCATAGATCGTGTCGTTGGCAATCCGTACCGCCTCGGCCTCGTCTTCAAAGCCAATGACGGAGAGCACAGGTCCGAAAACTTCCTCGCGGGCAATTCGCATTTGCGGCGTGACATCCACAAAGATGGTGGGCTGCACAAACTGGCCGCCTGTCAGCCCTGCTTCGGTTGCTGGTCCGCCGCCAAGGATGCAGCGCGCGCCTTCTCTTTTGGCAATCTCGATGTAGTCGAGAATTTTTTGGTATTGCGCTGGTGTGGTGACTGGGCCGATGTTGGTCTCTGCCAGCATGGGGTTACCTTTGAGGGCTGTGGCGCCGATTTCGGCCACGCGATGGACAAACTTGTCCTTGATGGAGTTTTGTACCAGCAGGCGCGATCCAGCAATGCAGGTTTGTCCAGTGGCGGCAAAGATGCCAGAGATGACGCCGGCGGCAGCCTGATCGAAGTCGCAGTCGTCAAAAATAATATTGGGTGACTTGCCGCCCAGCTCGAGTGTGACGCGCTTCATCGTTCGTGCGGCCTGCGCGTAGATTTTTGCGCCGGTCGTGTCCGAGCCCGTGAACGTGATCTTGGCGACATCCGGGTGGTCCACCAGCGCTGAACCGGCATCTTGACCAAAGCCGGTGACCACGTTGAACACGCCGTCGGGAAAGCCGGCTTCCTTGACCAGCGCAGCGTATTCCAACGTGGAGGCTGAGGTGAACTCCGAGGGCTTGATCACCACGGTGCAACCTGCGGCAATGGCAGGAGCGCATTTCCATGCGATGAACAGCAGCGGCGAATTCCAGGCTGTCAAGGCCCCGACTACGCCAATAGGCTCTTGACGCGAGAAGGCAAACACATCAGGCTTGTCGATCGGCATCACGCGGCCCTCGATCTTGTCAGCCAAGCCGCCGAAGTAGCGCCACCATTCGCAGTGGTACTTCACTTGCCCGCGCATTTCGGCAATGAGCTTGCCGTTGTCGCGCACTTCAAGTTCGGCCAGGCGTTCGATGTTTTGCTCTACCAGCTCTGACAGACGCAGCATCAGCTTGCCGCGTTGTGTGGCCGTCATGTTAGCCCAGGGGCCTTCGCGCAAAGCGCGAGAGGCGGCGGCCACCGCCAGGTCCACGTCCTTGGCGCAGCCTTTGGGAATACGGGCCCAAGGCTTGCCCTGGTAGGGGTCGATGGTGTCAAACCACTGGCCACCTATGGGATCGACATATTGGCCGTCGATGAAATGCTGATAGGTCTTCATTCAAATCACTCCTGCAAAAAAGCGTGGAAACCACGGAACCAAGCTGGTGAAAGTGATCAACGCGATCCAGGTAGCGACCGCGAAAGCTGGCAACAAGCAGTCTCTTTTGAACGCGCTGTTACCGTGCTCGCACAGCGCCTAATTGCGCTCTCGCTTGGGCTATCCCTTGTCGCACCTCACCAATTTTTTGAGCTTACCTCACACTTGATAAAAAATGAAGGTTGGAACGTTTACGTTTTTACCTGACGTGGCCGAGGTGCCGGCAATGCGACAGCACTGCGATGAACCAGTCGTCTCGGGGAGAGCAATTGATATGCCACGGTTTGGCAGCTTTCCAACTTGCCCTCAATTCAACGCTAGTCCTGGCGCAGAGCGCTTCTTTGAAATCCTTTAGCTGCGCGCTCAACGGGTCCATGTCCTTACGACCTGAATGCAAGCGATCAGGTTCCGGTTTGTGTTGCCGACCAGTACCGACTGACTTGCACCATTGCCGAGCACTTATGGGCTGACTCTTCTTGCAACTTGACCATAAGCAGATGGCTCGGTCCGCCGATTGGACCCGTTTTTTAAAACCAGCGAACTGAGTGTTCGCGGCATGACTTTTTTTCTCTTCAGATTGAGTTTAAATCACTTGCGCGGGTAATCGCTTGTTTTACGCTGAGTCAGAGAGTTCAAACTAGGGAAAGTACGGATCATTAAAAAATAAATTGTGTGTGAAGATAAATTAACGTTAGATGAAAAAAATGAGAAGTTTTTTAAATTCCGACTTTTATCTGACCAGTTGCTAGGCAGATAAAGTTTTAACCAGTGTCTTCAATTTAACTTCCGGTAGTGTCACACAACCCTGCTGGTTCACCGGAGTATGCTTTCAGCCCATGAATAACTCATGGATACGTGGCCTCATGGCCTTTTGAGCAAGAGGGCGATTACAAATGCCCATTAACAGGAGATAAATTGTGAAACTTCAACGTTTTCTAACTAGCTGCGCAGCTGTGCTTGCACTCGTGACAGTGCTTCCTGCAGTGTCACATGCTCAAACAAAGCTGCGGATTCAGTCCACTTTCCCCGCCAAAGGCACTTTTGCTGACGGTGGCCGCTTGTGGGCGGAACGGGTTAATGCGCTGTCAGGCGGTCGGCTTGTGGTTGAAATGTTGGCACCAGGCTCAGTTGTGCCCGCATTTGAGTCCTTGGATGCTGTGAATAAGAAAGTTCTAGATGGCGCACATTCGGCACCCGCTTACTGGGTTGGCAAGAACCGGGCGGCAACACTTTTTGGCCCTACCCCCGGCGGTCCTTTCGGTATGGATGAAATCGACTACATGGGTTGGATTTATGAGGCGGGTGGTCTGGATCTGTACAGGGAGTTTTACCAAACCGAACTCAAAATGAATGTGGTGGCTTTTCCGATGACAGCTGTCGGTCACCAAGCCATGGGTTGGTTCAAGACACCAGTGAAGAACTGGGCCGATCTGAAGGGGCGCAAATGCCGACAGACCGGGATCACTGCCGAAGTCTTTTCTAAGTCTGGCATGGTGACCGTCAACATGCCCGGTGGTGAGATTTTGGCCGCCCTTGAACGTGGCGTGATTAATTGTGCAGAATGGGTGGGCGCTGCTGACGACTCGATCGTAGGTTTTGACACCGTTTTAAAGCATTTTTACCCTCAGTCCGTGCATGAGCCTGCCACCGTGGTGGAGGTGATCATCAATGGCGACGTGTGGAAGTCACTCGCTCCAGATCTTCAAGCGATCATTCAGTCTGCCTCGATCGAAGCCACTATGCGATCCATGAATCAGCGCAATCGCAACGATGCCATTGCCCTGAGCGAGATGGCCAAAAAGGGCGTCACGGTGCACCGCACGCCCGATGATATCTTGAAAAAATTGCTTGAGAGCTGGGACACCATTTCCAAAGAAGAGTCCGCTAAAAACCCTTTCTTCAAAAAAGTGCTTGATTCTCAGCGCAACTGGGCCTCTCAAGTTGTCACGGCGCGCCGCGCCACGACACCGGCTTACAGCAGTTCAGCCAATTACTACTGGCCTGAGAAAAAATAACAAGATCTCGTGACAGGAGGCCACATTCAGTGGCCTCCTTTTTAGACGATATCTTCTTTTAAATTATTTTGTTCGTATTTAAAGTTTTTTTATTCATCAGGGGCAAAAAGTGACATCTCTTCTCAACGCCTCCCGGAGCGTGATCACGACGATTGATCGTTTCACCTCTTGGTACGTGCCAGTCGTCACGCTGCTGTTGATACCCATGATCCTTGGCAATGCGACGGAGGTGTTCATGCGGTACGCACTGGACAGCCCGACAGTGTGGGCGGCAGACATTACTGTGATGACTTTTGGGTCTTTTTTCATGTTGGGCTCTGCTTACACGCTGCTCAAGGGGGCACATGTTCGGACAGACATCTTCTGGGACCAGTTTTCTGACAAGACCAAAGGCATGATTGATAGCTTTTCATACCTTTTCTTGTTTCTTCCCGTCATGGCTTTGATCTTTGTGATCTCTATTGACGACCTCATGTACGCGTATTCGATCAATGAACGCTCATCGATCAGCCTGTGGCGTCCAGTCACTTGGCCTTTTCGCGCGGTGATTCCCTTGTCGGCCTTGCTGATGTTCTTGCAGGGCATCTCTGAGTTGCTGAAGGCTCTATGGGCTGCCAGCACTGGTGAAGTCTTGGTTCGTGTCGAAAAAACCGAAATTTAAAACACGAAAGAGGTTCCCCTGTGGCTTTTAATGAAATCCTCGGACTGATCATGCTGGGCAGCATGGTCAGCTTCATCTTTGTGGGCCTGCCCATTTCTTTTACCCTGCTGTTCATCGCGCTGGTGTTTGGCGGGATTGGGCTCGGTGTCAATTTGACCTTCAATCTGGCTTACCTGCAGATCTGGGGATTCATGAAGGATGACATCTTGCCTGCGGTGCCGCTGTTCATCTTCATGGGCTTCATGGTGGAAAAAGCGGGGCTGATGCAAAGGTTGTTCGAGTCCCTTCGCAACATCCTGGCCCCTGTTCCTGGCTCGCTCTATTTGGCGGTTTTGTTGACCGCGACGGTTTTTGCGATGGCAACCGGCATCGTTGGCGCGGCTGTCACGGTGCTGGGGCTGTTGGCAGGACCCATGATGCTCAAGCACGGCTACGACACCAAACTGTCTGCTGGCACCATTGCCGCGGGTGGCACTCTGGGCATTCTGATCCCACCCAGCGTGATGCTGGTGGTGATGGCCCCCATCATGGGCGTGCCTGTCAATCACTTGTATTCAGCGGCCATCGTTCCCGGCTTTATGCTGGCAACGCTATATATCGTATACACCCTTGTTCGCAGCATGCTTAACCCGTCGCTCGGGCCCCCAGTGCCCGTTGACGAGCGCATTACCGATGTAGGCAAGCTGGCGTTTGAGTTTTTCTCGGGTGTGGTGCCACTGTTGGTGCTGATTGCAGCGACGTTGGGCACCATTCTCACTGGCATGGCCACTGCCACTGAGGCTGCATCTTGCGGAGCAGTGGGTGCAACGTTATTGGCGATTGCTTATCGCAAACTCACGTTCGCAGGACTCAAGGAAGTTTCCATTTCCACCCTCACCACATCGAGCATGGTCTTGTTTTTGGCAGTAGCTTCCAGTGTTTTTGGTGCAGTTTTCACCAAGCTTGGCGCTGCGGGGCTGATCACCGGATTGGTAGCAAGCTTGCCCATACCGGACATGGGCAAGATGCTGGTGATCATGGGCATTATTTTCCTTTTGGGCTGGCCCTTTGAGTGGCCGGCGATTGTGTTGATCTTCTTGCCGATCTTCTTGCCAACTGTTGAAGCCCTTGAACTTGGGCTGTCCAAGCAAGACATGTTGTTGTGGTTTGGTGTCGCTGTGGCTGTCAACATGCAAACGGCGTTTTTAAGTCCGCCAGTAGCCATGTCAGCTTACTTTTTGAAGAATGTGATGCCCAACTGGAGTCTGGGGTTGATCTACAAAGGCATGTCACAGTTCATGGTGGTTCAAGTTGGTGCGCTGGCGCTGCTGTTGATCTGGCCTGAAATCGTGCTGTGGCTGCCCCGTTTGCTCCGTTAAACCAGCACTGATTTGCTCTGCCGCTCTCAAATTGGTGCAGCATCAAACCGTTTGAGGGCGTCTTCATACCCTGTGTGTGCAGGCAAAAGTCCCAACAAGGGACCTGAAAAATCCCCATCGCCCTGTTGTTTCCATCGCTTTCGTCAGCTCAAGCCAGTCTAGTGGCGCAAGGCTGCTCTAAATGTAGCGATGACTTTTATCCGGGTAAGATGGCACACCCAATCAATGGCGGTGAATTCAAACCAGTATGCCCATTGGATGCTTATATTCAGCGAAGATTTTAGAGATGGTCGAAAATTAATTATTGCTAGACCAGACTAAAGCAAAGCCTGTTAAAAGAAAATCGCTATTTAAATTCAAAAAACATATTTATGGTATGAATAAATACTTTTTAAATAATAAAAAATGAATTGATCGAAAAAATTTGAACGAGACTGAATTAACTCAAGAAAATTTTTTACTGAATTAAAAAAGACGGTTATGTGTCAGTTTAAAAATGACAAACCAAAATTGCAGACTTTAAAAAAGGTTAATTCACGCAGATAATCCTGTGCTGAAATTGGTGAATCGTTTTGCAGATGATGAAGGAGACCCCTCAGACCCCGCGCGCTCCGCTGGCCATAAACCCACCATCAACAGGCAATGCCACGCCGTTGATGTAAGCAGCCTCATCACTGGCAAGAAAACCTACGATGGCGGCAATTTCTTGCGTCAGGCCGTAGCGGTTGGCAGGAATTGCTGCGGTGTATTGATGGCGGAATTCAACTGAGTGCAAGACTTGGGTCATGGGCGTGTCCACCGGGCCAGGCGCCACTGCATTGGCAGTGATGCCGAGTTCTGCAAGCTCAGCGGCCATCTGACGGGTCAGGCCGATCACAGCTGCCTTGGAGGTGCCGTAAGCCGTGCGGCCTTTGCCGACGGCGCGCATGCCTGCCACAGAGGCGATGCTGATGATGCGGCCCCACCGACGCTGTGCCATCATTCGGCCTGCATGTTGGCTGCATAAAAGTGTGCCAGTCAAGTTGATGTTCATCGTGTCAAGCCAGTTGTCCAGCGGGAACTCTAAAAAAGGAAAGGTCTTGGCAATGCCCGCGTTGTTCACCAACACGTCGCAGCGTCCATGCCGCGACTGCACTGTAGCGAACGCAGAAGCGATCGATTCGGCTTGGCCAATGTCCACTTGCAGCGGCTCCGCCTGGCCGCCAGCTTGGCGAATGCGGCTGGCCTGCTCAGTGGCCTTGAGCAGGTCAAGGTCGGCTATCACCACAATCAATCCATTTCGAGCCAAGTGCTCGGATACGGCAGCACCGATACCAACGGCGCCGCCAGTGACGAAAGCTACGCGCCGGTTGTCTTGGTTGCTGCTCATGTTGCTAATTTTGCTCACGTTATCCATGGGGTTTTGTCTCCATCCATTCAAATGAAAAAGCGCTGCAATTCGTCGAGGGTGCGCTGAGGGTTTTCCTCTGCAATCCAATGACCGCAGTCTTCCAACACGCCCCCGCGCACGTCGGTGCCGACACATTGCAAAGACGCCAACGTTTCTTCGCCACGGCCAAAGGCCTTACCGCCGCCGAGGGCCAGCACCGGCATGTGTAACCGGCTGTTCTGCAAAAAAGCCGTGTTGTCCGACACGTCTTGCGCTAAGGCACGGTAGTAAGCCAGGCCGGTGCGCGTGGTCTCGGCTCGCCCGTAGGTGCGCATGTATTCGGCGATGTCCGTCTCGCTGATGGCGCCTCGCACATGTCCGTAGTGCTCGTAGAACCAGCGGTAATAAATTTCTTCGCGTCCCGCAATCAGCTGCTCGGGCAGGTCCAGTGTTTGGTGGAAAGCGTGATGCCAGCGCCGACCGTTTTGAGAAAAGGTCCCGCTGCCGTCGCCTGGTACGGCAGCGTCGAGCATGACTAGCTTTTCGACTAGGCCCGGGTGGTAGGCAGCCAATGCAAAGGCAACTGGGCCACCCCAGTCATGGCCGACCACCAACGCGCGCTCAATACCCAACGCCTGTTCAAGCAAGTGGGCGATGTCAGCTGCGATGGTTTTTTTGTCGAAGCCACTAGCGGGTCGGGCGGAGTCGCCCAAGCCTCTTAAGTCAGGCGAGATCACGCGAAAGTGCTGTGCCAACTGAGGTATGAGTAAGCGCCAAGCATACCAAGTTTGTGGCCAACCGTGCAACAGCACAAGTGGCTTGCCGCTACCGGCAATGACGTAGTGTACCCAACCATCAGGAAGGTGATGGTAATGGTGTTCTATTAGCTGTGTGGCTTTATTGAGCATCACGTGCCAGCGAGAAAAAGTCGACGCCGCCCATTTGGCCTCCCTTGAAAGCGATCTCCATGCCCGGCACAATGCTGCTTTCTAGCACGCGGCACAGCGGCGCTCCGGGCGAAAGAGCAGCGGCCATTTCAATCGCTTGCACATCCAGTGCTCGCGCAATGGCGCTGGAGGTGTCGCCGCCCGAAAGCAGCAAGCGCTGCAGTGGACAAACTTCCAAAATACGACGCACCAGCCAACCCAAGCGCTCACCCAACACACGCCCGGTGATGTGCCGACAGGCTTGGACGTCGTTGTGTTGGGCAGCAAGTGCTGCACTGACCGCAGCAATGCGCGGATCTTGCGGGCCGCGTGCAGTGTGTAAAACTACGCTGGAGCCAGCGTTTAATGCTGCTACTGCCTGCACTGCAGCTGCATCTAGCGCGGTTTGCCACTGGGTTTCATGCAGCAGCAGTAACGTGTCTAGGGCGATGCCCATAAAACCGTTGGCGACGGCGTGGGCTATCTGGTTTCCACTGAGCTCCGACGCGCTACCTGAAACGGCCAGCACTTGAGGTACGCCTTGGCGTGCGTAGTCAGGCGGCTGACGAGATGCACCTGGCACATGGCTCCAAGCGCTGACAAGTGCGTGTTCCACACCAGAGCCGCCAACCACAAAAACTGGCTGCTGCGGCTGACCAATGGCTAAAAGCGCTTCACCAGTATTCAACATATCTTGGCTGTTCATCCCGTCGATCACGATGGCGCCAGCCCCTTGATGCTGAGCCGTTTGGATGCACTTGAGCAGCCTGGCTGTCCCGGCGCGAACATCCTCTAGCGTGGCTTTGGCCATTGAAAAGTCACCTTGAAGGGTGATGTGCAAGGCCAAGTCAGCTTCGTCCATGGGCGTGACAGGGTGCGTCCGCATGATCGGGTGTCTGTCGATTCGGTGCATCATGCCGTCGGTACCAGAGCGAGCAAACAAATGACCGAAAACGCATAAGCGAGCCAAGTGGGGGGTTGCGGCAACCACCGGCACACAAGCATGGGCCAGCTGCGGTCGAGCCAGTTCAATCACTCGGCCAATGCTGCCGATGGTGGGTGAGCTGTCAAACGTGGAGCAGACTTTGTAATGAACAACGGGTGCGCCCGCGTTCATCAACCATTTCAGTACCGGAGGCAACTGCTCATTCATTTCCAGAGGGGTCATGGCGCGGCTGTCACCTGCGATACCTATGGCATCCAGCTCTGAGTGGCGCGCTAGTGTGTTGGCATCCGGTTGTCGCAAGAACAGCGCACAGCGCCAGCCGACTGAACACAACACCTCGAGGGCATCGGTGGAGCCGGTGAAATCATCACCGTAAAAAACCAATCTCAATGCGGAAGATGAGGTGCTCATGATGCGGCGTCAGACCGGGGCAAAATGAGCCAACGCTTGCCGTAGTGCAGGGCGTGTGGCTGCATAGGTGTGCAGCGGTTCGCCTGCTACGGCAGCCTCCCAGCCTTCACGCATGCTGGTCACGCCAGCTGCAACACCATCTGGGTGACCAATGATTCCGCCGCCAGCTAAATGCATGACGTCGGTGCATCCCAGTTGTGCAAACAGATCGGGTGCTTGGCCGGCCCATTGGCCAGAGGATGACACCGGCATCAGCGGGCTTAGCCCAGCAAATGGCGCCAACAGGGCGCGCGCCGATTCAATGACGGAGTCGTCAGGTTCCCAAAATTTACTGCGCAGGCCGTTAACATGCAATTGATCAACGCCTGCCAAGCGCCACAACTTTTGGTAGGCGTTGAACGAAAAGCCCAAAGCCGGGTGGCGCGTAAAGGCGCCCCAACCGTTACGGTGGCCGTGGATGGGCAATTGGGCATGTTGACGCAGGTGGGCAATAGCTGCAAAGCCCGCCCAGTTGATACTTGCCATAACGCAGGTGCCGCCAGCGGCCAGCACGGCGTCATGTCGGCGCAGCATGTCGTCAATTGAGCCAGAGATGTTGACTGCATACATCGGCATACGGCCCAAGCGGTCTGCATGTCGGTGCAGCACAGGCATGACCGCAGCCAGCCGCGCTGCAAAGCGTTCATAAGGCGGATCGGCAATCAACTCGTCATCTTTGATGAAGTCGATGCCAGCCCCGCACAGTCCATCGACCAACACAGCTGTCTCCTCGGCGGACAGACCAATGCTCGGTTTGATGATAGTGCCAATGATGGGGCGCCCATATACACCCGCCATAGTGCGTGTACCTTCAACACCAAATGCAGGGCCTAGAAACTGTGCGGCATAGTCGCTGGGCAAATCAAGGTCTAAGAGGCGCAAGCCGGTCACTTCGCCGAGTTCGAACAAGTTACCCGCAACAGTAGCCAGCAGACTTGGTAAATTGGCGCCGACGTTTTCTACTGGAAAAGCAATGTCGATGTTGGCCCGGTAAAAAGAGCCTGTATGTCCATGCCGGGCCGTATACGCGCTGGCCAAGGAAGGCTCAGCAGCCGGGGGCAATCTGTCCACTTTCAAAACGCGCGCACGAGAGCGGGCTTTGAGGGCTTCGGTTTCACCTGGCAGGACTAAAAAAGTACCGCTTGATTGCTCTCCGGCGATCACTTGCGCTATGTCCTCGGACGGCACTGAGCTTTCCACGAAATAACGGGCAATGAATTCTGGGCGGGCGACGGGCTGCGACATAAAACTGTTAAGTGCAATTCTGTAGTGCAAATCATGTTAGGAGCGGTGGTCGCCAAGAACAAACGATAAGATTTCCTGGGTCAGTGATAAAAACTCACAGCCTAACTTTGAACATCTGCATGCTTTGAGCTTGCAGTCAACTCCTTGGAGAAACCATTCGTACCCCTCGACCTTCGCTGAAGGCGTTGCGTGCTTTTGAGGCTGTCGCCCCACCTTTCGACCCGACTTGATTGCCGTCGGCTGACCGACTGGTTAGTTGACGAGTTGCAGGCGACACAGGGCGCTTGAGCGCAAGTGGCAGCCGACTGAATAAAAGGCTCGCTGCTCTGGCGCCATGCTTTGTCATTGGCTCATTTTTTTCCAGGCAAGTTGCGCTCTATCAATCGATACCGTTCGTCAATTAGCCGTGCTTGCTTGCCATGAGCTAGATCGACAAGCACACCGCCGGCATTTACTGCGCCATCGCCACGTTCATCTGCATCTGCCAAGGACTGCAGAACTTGCGCAGCCCAGGCTCGATCTTGCGTGCTGGGCGAAAAAATCTCGTTAGCCAATTCGATCTGGCTGGGGTGAATTGCCCATTTGCCCTCAAACCCCAAGGCTGCGGCTCTGCGCGCGGCAGCGCGGTAGCCAGGCGCATCTGCAAAGTCGGTGTAAGGCCCATCAATGGCACGCAGTCCATTGGCGCGACAGGCATTGGCTACACGCGCCAAGGCAAAGTGCCACTGGTCGTTCCAGTGCAGCTCACGCTTTCCCTGTTCATCCGCGTTGGTAAGGATGGCATAGCGCTCACTGGGGCGTCCAAACACAGGGTCTTGAGTGCGCATGTCTACTGAGTAGTCACCCACACCGAAGATCATGGCTTCGAGCCGCTGGCAAGAAGATGCAATCTCTTCGGCATGGGCCAGGCCCTGGGCCGTCTCGATCAACAACTCCAAGCCCAGCGGCTCAGCACGTTGATGCCGACGCTCGAGAAGTGTCAGCACATGGTCGACAAAGCGCACATCAAATGCGGTCCCAGCTTTAGGCAAAAGTACCAGATCCAAACGAGGTGCGTGTGTTGCCACGGCCAATAAATCCTCCAATGCCCACGGCGTGTCCAGTCCGTTGATACGGACGGCCATGGTCTTGTGACCCCAATCACCGGCGAGCGCCTCCACGGCCATGCGGCGAGCTTCGTCTTTCATGCGCGGGGTGACTGCGTCCTCTAGGTCGATGAACACCACGTCAGCCGCGCTGTCGCGGGCCTTGGTCAAAAAGCGAGTGGAAGTAGCCGGCACTGCCAGCTCTGATCTTTGAAGCCTTTGCCGTCTTTGTGGTACTGGTGTTGCGGACATCTGAAACTTTCCAGGGAGGTTGTGTTGCCGTACCAGTCTAGGCGGGAGCATCGGTTCTATTCGTCGAAAATTCCGAACGACTGTCCAGTCAAACAAGTCAATCAAGAAGATTTTGCAATTTTTTCGCCTGGCTGCAGCAAGTCTAGTGTTTGGTTGGATCAATGTGGCTTGCAGTAACTCGCCGGTCTTGTTCTTGTGTGTTGTATAAAGCGGCAGTCAAATCGTACCAGCTCTGCCTCTTTGTTCACCAAAGTTGGGCCGAACCAGTGCACGACTTAACAAGAATTCCCGCAATTGTGAAATATAGACGTGCATTGATTCGTTCTATAACCAGAAGTGGCATTCCCCAAAACCGGTGGACACTTTTCGTAGCGCAGTTTGATGATGTCGCTCGAATACCAAGGCCACTATAAAGCTGATTACACGTTTTATTGCACGGTCACTAAATAGTCATGTAACCTATTGATTTATATATGAAAAGCACAAGCAGTCTACGTTGAAAATCCGCGTGTCGGCAGTTCGATTCTGCCCCAGGCCACCAGATACACCCCACAGTTTCGCAAGAGGCTGTGGGGTTTTTCTTTTGGAGGTTCAGCGTTCTGCATATGGCCCCTGTGCAAACGCAATTCAAATCATTCGGGTCTGATTAATTTATCTAAGCGGTCTTATGTGTTGTGCAGCTCTCCATCAAGCACTTGCATGGCTCCGCTGCGAGCCAGCTCTTCCAGCATCATGTCGAGCCAGGTGTCCAGCTTGTGGCCTTGGCCAAAGCGCCGGTAAAGCTCGTGCAAATAGGGTACTTTCATCGCCCAATCGTTGAAGTCGGCTTTTGAGATCTGGCCCCATTCCAGCAGTTTGAACTTGAGCAGGACCTTGGTGCCGTAGCGGGCGTGTTTTTCCGGATTTTGGGCAAAGCTATCGAGCTTGCTGCGTGCCAGCGCAAGAGCTGGTGCCAACTCGGTGAAGACAGCGCCATGGCCGGGGATGATGGTAGTGGGGTTTAATTTTTCGATGAGGTCCAGTGTCTGGGCCACTTCATCAAATGCAGCAACGCCTTCCAGTTCAGGAAAGACCACGCCAAAGCCGTTTTGCCAAAGCGCATCGGCAGACATCAGCAGGCGGTGTTCGGGCGCAAACAAGATGACCGAGTGTGGATCGTGTCCGGGGGCTGCGTGCACTTGCCAGTCCATGTCTGCCCAACGGTGCGTGCTGCCCGGTAGCAGCAAGCCGGTGAAGGTAAATGCAGGGCAGTTTTGCCCCGTGGGTTGGTAGCTCAGCTCGTCATCGCGCCAACTCGCCACTGCGTGCGCCAAGCCTGGCGGGATACAAGTTTTGAGGGTTGGGTAATGCGCTTGCAAGGCCTGGTTACCGCCGCAGTGGTCGCTGTGCAGGTGGGTGTTGACAAGTTGGTCTAGCGTACGGCCTTGCAGGGCGTGCTGCACCAGGGCCAGGGTTTGGGCCTGGTGCGTGACATAGCCGCTGTCGACCAAGGTGGCACTGCGCGCGTCCTGTAGCAACACGTTGTTGGCAGACAGCCAGCCACGCTCGAAAACGTGCACGCCCGGTGGCAGTGAGCTGTGAAGCGTCATTTGGCGCTGCGCAGCTCGCGACGCAGGATTTTGCCCACGTTGGATTTGGGCAGTTCGTCGCGGAACTCGATGTATTTGGGGCGCTTGTAGCCGGTCAGGTTCTCGTGACAGAAGCGGGCCACGGCCTCTTCGGTCAGCATGGGGTCATTGCGGACCACAAACACCTTGATGGTTTCGCCCTGCATGGTGTCGGGGATGCCGACGGCCGCGCATTCGACCACGCCAGGGCATGTCGAGATGAGGTTTTCCAGTTCGCTGGGGAAGACGTTGAAGCCGCTGACGATGATCATGTCCTTTTTACGGTCCACGATGCGGGTGAAACCACCCTCGTCCATGATGCCGATGTCACCCGTGCGCATGAAGCCGTCGGCAGTGAAAGTCTTGGCGTTTTCAGCCGGTTGGTTGAAGTACCCGGGCATGACGTTGGGGCCGCGGATGCAGATTTCGCCCGAACTGCCCACTGGCAGGCTGTGGCCATCGTCGTCTTTGATGGCGATGTCGATGCCAGGCAGCGGCAAGCCGATGTTGCCACTGAAGGTTTTTTGCGTGACCGGGTTGTTGGTACCAATCGCGCAGGTCTCGCTCATGCCCCAGCCTTCGATCATGGCGCTGCCCGTGGCCGATTGCCAGTGGCGTGCCGTGCCTTCGGACGCAGCCATGCCGCCCGCTTGGGTCAGTTTGAGCGACGAGAAATCTACGGTCTTAAACATCGGGTGCTGCATCAGCGCATTGAACAGTGTGTTCACCCCGGGCAGCACATGGAAGGGGCGCTGCTTGAGCACTTCGATGAACTTGGCGAAGTCACGCGGGTTGGGCACCAAGGTCAGGTAAGAGCCTTGGCGGATGACCAGCAAACACAGCGTCAGCGCGAAGATGTGATACAGCGGCAAAGCCGCGATGTTGTTCACTTTGCGCAGGTCGGGCACATCGGCCAGAGCCGGTGAAAACCAGCCTTCTGCTTGCAGCAAGGCCGCCACGATGTTGCGGTGGGTGAGCACGGCGCCTTTGGACAGGCCGGTGGTGCCGCCTGTGTATTGCAAAAACGCGATGTCATCCATGGTTTGAGCAGTGGGGCGCAGGTTCAGGCCGCGGCCTTGGGCGATGGCTTTCTTGAAGGGGGTCACGGTGCGGCCATCGGTCAGGGGCAGCTCAAAGGGGGGCACCATTTTGGCCAAGTGGCGCACGGCAAAGGTCAGCCAGCGGCCATTCCAGGGGCCCAGCAAATCGCCAATGGAGGCCAGCACCACGTGTTGAACAGACGTGCCTTCTACCACTTCTTGCAAAGTGGCGGCAAAGTTTTCGAGGATGACGATGGCACTGGCGCCAGAGTCTTTGAGTTGGTGCTCCAACTCTCGCGGGGTGTAAAGCGGGTTGACATTGACGCAGGTGTAGCCCGCCCGCAAAATGGCGGCCATGGTCACGGCAAACTGGGGCAAGTTGGGCAGCATGATGGCCACCCGACTGCCAGGCTCCAGGCCTCTGCTTTGAAGCCAGGCCCCCAGCGCGGTGGACAGTTCGTCAAGTTGCTTGTAGCTCATCCAGCGGTTCATGCAGACCGAAAACGGGCTGTCACCATGCTCGCGGAATGCCCGCTCCAGCAAGTCAGTCAGGCTTTTGTACTGAGTGGTGTCGATGTCGTGGGGCACACCAGGCGGGTAATTCTTGAGCCAGATACGTTCCATGCGCTTGTCTCCTGTAGAGCTGCATTGTCACCAGCTGGCGCCAGAGCCGGCACAGGGCAAGTGCTGAGACGAGGGCTTGACGGTCTCACAGGCGACAAAATCCGCGTCATCCCGGGACAGTCCAACGGGTGCAAAATGGGGTTATCCCTAGGCACCAACATGAATACCCCCGCTGAAACGCGTACCAACCGACTCACCTCGTGGCTTCGCCAGCTGTGGCCTGGTGTGTTGGGTATCGCCGATGTGGGGTCGTTGGACCCGGCCGGAGTGGCCCGCAAGCGAGCCCGTTGGGTGCCTATTCGCTCTCTGTCGCCACGCCATAAGACGCGCATCGCACGGCATTTAAGGGCGTTACCCACTTCAGACCGCTACTTGCGCTTTGGCTACGTTGCCACCGACGAGCAAATTGAGCGGTATGTGCAGGGCTTGAATTTTGAGCGGGACGAGATCTTCGGGGTCTTCAACCGTCGACTGGAGCTGGTGGCCATGGCGCATTTGGCCTGTTCGGACGACCCGAAATGGGCCACTTGCGCCGAGTTTGGCGTCTCGGTGTCGCCGCATCAGCGTGGCAAAGGCCTGGGGGCCAAGCTGTTTGCGCATGCGGTGATGCACGCCCGCAACCAGGGGGTGACCCTCTTATTCATCCACGCGCTGAGTGAAAACGTGGCCATGCTCAAGATCGCACGCCAAGGCGGTGCCGTGGTGCAGCGCGATGGCAGCGAAAGCGAGGCTTACCTGTCTTTGCCGCAAGCCACCCTGGACAGTCAACTCAGCGGACTGATGCAAGAGCAGATGGCTGAGCTGGACTATCGGCTCAAAATGCAGGCTCATCAGTTTCGTGAATGGCTGGCCACCGTACAAGAGATCCGCCAAGGCGTGCGCGATGCCCGCCATAGCTCGGGCGGGCCTTGATGGCGCAATCCGTCATCCAAATCCGCTATCCTTGCAGCATGTTCATTACAGCATGTCCTGCAAGCCTAAATCGTGTCTGACCCTTACCCCGCACGCTCCGCCGAGCGCGAAGACAAGCGGAGTTTTCTGCAAAAACTTGCGGAATTCATCCATCCCGGACCCGATTCGACCGATGAGCTGATCGAGACCTTGGCCGAAGCCGAGGACAACCAGATCATCAATACCGAGAGCCGTTTGATGATCGAGGGCGTGATCCGCATGGCGGACATGACCGCCAGCGATGTGATGCTGGCTGCTCCGCGCATGGACCTGCTGAACATCGAAGACCCCGTGGACCAGCTGTTGCACCAAGTGATCGACACCGGACATTCGCGCTTTCCGGTCTTCGAGGGCGAGCGCGACAACATCATCGGCATCCTGTTGGCCAAAGATCTGCTCAAGCTGCAGCGCGCGCCCGAATTGAACATCCGCACCTTGTTGCGCCCGGCGGTGTTCATTCCCGAGAGCAAGGGCCTCAACGATCTGCTGCGGCAGTTCCGCGACAACCGTAATCATTTGGCCATCGTGATCGACGAGTATGGCCGCACGGCTGGCTTGATCACCATCGAGGATGTATTGGAACAAATCGTGGGTGAAATCGAGGACGAGTTCGACATTGCCGAAGATGCGGGCGATATTTTCGGCCTGCCCGATCGCAGTTTCAGGGTCAGCGGCGACACCGCTATTGAGCGCGTGGACGAGGCGTTTGGCGTGAATTTGAAGCAGGCCCGGCAAGCCGAGGACGACCATGATTTCGATACCTTGGGCGGATTGATCGCCCACGAAATCGGTCATGTGCCGCACCGCGGTGAAAGCTTTGAGCTGGCGGGCCTGCGTTTTGTCGTGTTGCACACGCGCGCCGGTGCGGTGCGCTGGTTCAAGGTTTCGTCCCTGACCCCACCCAACAGCCCCCCATCTGATGGAACGGGCGTCAAGCCGACGAACGGGTCTTCTGCATGAAGGGTTGGCGGCCACGCGAGCTGGGGTTTCAGACCTTCTGGCCTGCATTGGCCGGTGCCGCGCAGGCCGCATCCATCGCATGGCCAGGCAGTGGTCAGGCGTTGGGCTGGTTGCAGGTCTTGAGCTTGACGCTGCTGGCGGCGGGCTTGGCCCGCATGGCTCGCAACCCCTTCATGCGAGGTCGGGATGCCAGCCCCTACAAACGGGCGGCTTGGTTCGGCGGCGTGTTTGCCACGGCTTGGCTGGCGGGCTGTTTTTGGTGGCTGTTCGTGTCCATGCACCAGGTTGGCGGTTTGCCAGCGCCTTTGGCCGTGCTGGCCGTGCTGGCGCTGGCGGCGGCGTTGGCGCTTTATTACGCTGCCGCCTCGGCCCTTTGGGTGAGTCTGGCGCGGGGTCTGGTGGCCGAGCGGCCCGCTTTGGCCAGTGTCCTGTTCGCCGCTTTATGGACTTTGGCCGAACTCATGCGGGGGCGTTGGCTCACCGGATTTCCTTGGGGGGCCGGTGGCTATGCGCACGTGGACAGCGCCTTGGTCGCATTTGCGCCTTGGGTGGGTGTTTACGGCATGGGGGCTCTGGCCGCATGGCTCGCCATGCGTTTGGCCTTGGCAGGTTGGCGTTTGGGCGCGTTGAGGCCATTGTTGGGTGTTTGGCTCGCTTCGTGGGCTTTGCAGGCCTTCGGTCCGGTGTTCACCACATCGGCAGGGCTGGGGCAGGTGCAGTTGCTGCAGGCCAACATTTCACAGACCGACAAGTTTCAGGCCGCCAGTGGCGTGCGCGATGCGCTGCAGTGGTATGACGCGCAACTGCGCGCCAGCCAACAGCCTTTGGTGGTGGCCCCGGAGACCGCCATTCCTCTGCTGCCGCAACATTTGCCAGAAGGTTACTGGTCAGGATTGCAGGCGCATTTCGCCCAGCTGGGGCGACCAGTGGCCTTGGTGGGACTGCCTTTGGGCAGCCTGGACGAGGGCTATACCAACTCGGTGGTGGCGCTGGGGCCGCAGGGTGCTGCGCCTTACCGCTATGACAAATCGCACCTGGTGCCCTTTGGCGAGTTCATCCCACCCGGTTTTGCCTGGTTCATCCGTCTGATGAACATCCCATTGGGCGATTTCAAATCGGGCGGCTGGGACCAGCCTTCTTTGCCCTGGCAAGGCCAACGCCTGGCCCCCAACGTTTGTTACGAAGACCTGTTTGGCGAAGAACTGGCCTTGCGCTTCAAGGACCCAGAAAAGGCCCCCACTGCTTTGGTGAACGTGAGCAACATCGCCTGGTTTGGCGACACCCTGGCGGTGGATCAGCACCTGAACATCTCGCGGCTGCGGGCCATCGAGTTGGGCCGCCCCATGCTGCGTGCCACCAACACCGGGGCTACCGCCATCATCGACCATACCGGCCGCGTGACCGACCAATTACCCCGCTTTACCCGGGGCAGCCTGACGGGCTCGTTTGAAGGACGTCATGGCCTGACGCCCTTTGCCCGCTGGGCTTCGGACTGGGGTTTGGGGCCGCTTTGGGGGCTGTGTGGTGTGGTCGTCGCTTGGGCAATTTGGCGGCGGCAAAGGCCGTAAAATCAAGGGTTCGCGCAAAGCTTGCGCCCATCCAACCCCGGCCAGCTCGCTGCTGGCTTCGCTTCGGCCATGTTGACCTTCCAGCAGATCATCCTCAAATTGCAGCAGTACTGGGACGCCCAGGGTTGCGCCTTGCTCCAGCCCTACGACATGGAAGTCGGTGCAGGCACCAGCCACACCGCCACGTTTTTGCGTGCCATCGGCCCTGAGCCATGGAAGGCCGCCTATGTGCAACCCAGCCGCCGCCCCAAAGATGGCCGCTACGGCGAAAACCCCAACCGCCTGCAGCACTATTACCAATTTCAGGTGGTTTTGAAACCAGCGCCCAGCAACATCCTGGAGCTCTACCTCGGTTCTCTCGAAGCGTTGGGCTTTGACCTGAAGAAAAACGACATCCGCTTTGTCGAAGACGACTGGGAAAACCCCACGCTCGGCGCTTGGGGCCTGGGCTGGGAGGTGTGGCTCAACGGCATGGAAGTCACGCAGTTCACCTACTTCCAGCAAGTGGGCGGCATCGACTGCAAGCCCATCACCGGCGAGATCACCTACGGCCTGGAGCGCTTGGCCATGTATTTGCAGGGCGTGGACAACGTCTACAACCTGCAATGGACCGAGGGTTTGACCTACGGTGACGTGTACAAGCAAAACGAAGTGGAGCAATCGACCTACAACTTCGAGCACAGCGATGCCGAGTTTTTGTTCACCGCCTTTGGCGCCCACGAAAAACAAGCTCAGCACCTCATGGGTGCCCAGCTGGCCTTGCCGGCTTACGAGCAGGTGCTCAAGGCTGCGCATACCTTCAACCTGCTGGACGCGCGTGGCGCGATCAGCGTGACCGAGCGTGCCGCCTACATCGGTCGCATCCGCAACCTGGCCCGCAGCGTTGCCCAGAGTTATTACGAAAGCCGCGAACGTCTGGACTTCCCGATGGCCCCGCGTGAATGGGTTGCGCAAATGCCCAAGAAAGCCGCCTGAGGATCACGACATGACGACACAAAATCTGTTGGTGGAACTGTTTGTGGAAGAGCTGCCCCCGAAGGCGCTCAACAAGTTGGGTGCAGCGTTTTCGGGCGTGCTGGCCGAACAACTCAAGGCCCAGGGCCTGGCCGCTGCCGATGCGGCCGTGACTGCTTTTGCCTCGCCCCGCCGCCTCGCTGCGCATGTGACCGGCGTGCTGGCACAAGGTGCTGACAAGGCCGTGCAACAAAAGCTCATGCCCGTGGCCGTGGGCTTGGACGCTGCTGGCAATGCCGCACCCGCACTGCTGAAAAAACTGCAAGCCCTGGGTGCCGATGTGAGCGACCCGGCAGCCGCCGTGACCGCCCTTAAGCGCCAGCCCGATGGCAAAGCCGAAGCCCTGTTTTACGACAGCGTGGTCAAGGGCGCTTCGCTGCAAGCGGGCTTGCAAAAGGCGCTCGATGAAGCGCTGGCCAAGCTGCCGATTCCCAAGGTCATGCAGTACCAGCTCGAAACCGATTGTGAGTTGCCGGGCTGGAGCAGCGTGAACTTCGTGCGCCCTGCGCACAGTTTGATCGCGCTGCACGGCAGCACCGTGGTGCCGGTCAAGGCGCTGGGCCTGACAGCGGGCAACAGCACCCAAGGTCACCGCTTTGAAGCCAAGGTCTCGCCAGTGGTGTTGGCGCACGCCGACCAGTACGCCGACACCTTGAAGAACGACGGCTCGGTCATCGCCAGCTTTGCCGAGCGCCGCGCCGAGATCGTGCGTCAACTGCAAGCGGCCGCTGACAAAGTGGGGGGTGGTTGCCAGCCGATTGAGGATGACGCCCTGCTGGACGAAGTGACCGCGCTGGTCGAGCGTCCCAATGTGCTGACCTGCCAGTTCGAGACCGAGTTCCTCGATGTGCCCCAAGAATGCCTGATCCTCACGATGAAGGCCAACCAGAAATACTTCCCCTTGATCGATGCATCGGGCAAGTTGACGAACCGTTTTTTGGTGGTGAGCAACATCACCCCCGACGACGCTTCTTTGGTGATCGGCGGCAACGAGCGCGTGGTGCGTCCGCGCTTGGCCGATGCCAAGTTCTTCTTTGACCAGGACCGCAAAAAGACGCTCGAGTCGCGTGTCGAAGGCCTGTCCAAAGTGGTTTATCACAACAAGCTGGGCACCCAAGGCGAGCGCATGGCACGTGTCTGTGCGATTGCCAAGGCGATTGGCCAGCAAGTCGGTGGCGATCTTCTGGCCAAGCAAGCCGAACAGGCCGCTCTTTTGGCCAAGACCGATTTGCTGACAGACATGGTCGGCGAGTTCCCCGAGTTGCAAGGCATCATGGGCGGCTACTACGCCCGCCACGATGGCTTGAGCAGCGATGTGGCCGAGGCGATTGAAGACCATTACAAGCCGCGCTTTGCGGGCGACGAGTTGCCGCGTAATAAGGTCGGCTTGGTGGTGGCGTTGGCCGACAAGCTCGAAACGCTGGTCGGCATGTTCGGCATCGGCAATTTACCCACCGGCGACAAAGACCCTTTTGCACTGCGCCGCCACGCTTTGGGCGTGATCCGCATGTTGATCGAAAAAGATGTGGCGCTGGGCTTGCCCGAATTGCTGGCGCTGTCTGCGCCTGTGTTTGGCGACAAGATCACCGGTGATGCAGATGCCTTGATTGACTTCATCTATGACCGCTTGTCGGGCAGCCTCCGCGAGCAAGGTTTCAGCGCACAAGAGGTCGATGCCGTCATGGCCTTGCGCCCTGCCCGTCTGGGCCAGGTCAGCCAGTTCCTGTCGGCTGTGCGCGCTTTTGCTGCATTGCCTGAGAGCCCCGCTTTGGCTGCGGCCAACAAGCGCATCGGCAATATCTTGAAGAAAGCCGGCGAGGTGGACGCCCACGTCAATCCCGCGCTGCTGCAGGAAGACGCAGAAAAAGGCCTTCACGCTGTCATGCAAAGGCTTCTGCCTGAGTCTGAGGCGCAATTCAAGGCGGGCGATTACACCGCCAGCTTGCAAACGCTGGCTGCGCTGCGCGCCCCGGTCGACGCTTTCTTTGACGACGTGATGGTCAACGCCGAAGAAATGGACCTGCGCCTGAACCGTCAGGGCCTGCTCAAGAGCCTGCATGTGGCCATGAACCGCGTGGCTGACCTGTCGCGCCTGGCCGCTTGATTGCTGAACGCCCATGCCCCACAGACTCGTTATTCTGGATCGCGATGGCACCATCAACCGCGCCAGCGACGAGTTCGTCAAATCGCCCGAAGAGTGGCAGCCCCTGCCAGGTGCTCTGGAAGCCATCAGCCGCTTGAACCACGCTGGTTTTCATGTGGTGCTTGCCACCAACCAGTCGGGTTTGGGACGCGGTTTGTTTGATATGGCTGCGCTCAATGCGGTGCATGCCCACATGCTCAAGTCGCTGGCAGCCGTGGGTGGGCGCGTTGATGCCATTTTTTATTGCCCGCATGGGCCCGATGAGGGCTGCGCTTGCCGTAAGCCCGCCCCAGGCTTGTTGCAGCAAATTGAAGAGCGTTATGGCGTCAACCTGAAGGGTGTGCCTTATGTCGGGGACAGCCTGCGCGACATGCTGGCTGCGCAGGCGGCGCAATGTGCGCCACACTTGGTGCTGACAGGCCGACACGCTGATCTGAAATCCAAGCCTTTGCCCCCGAACTTTCCAGCGCAAACCCATGTCCATGCGGATCTGGCGGCATTTGTCGACCAACTTCTGGGTGAAGCGGCGACTGCTGAATCTGTTACCTGATTTTTCTCAACCGAGTTTGCCTCCGCATGAATTTCATCCGCTCCCTTGTTCATGTCTTGTGGATGGCCATCACCGTGGTGCCTTGGGCGCTGTTTGTGGTGCTGATTTCCTACTTTGTCCGCAGCACGCGCCTTTACTGGATTTGTGTCGGTTGGCTGCGCTTGGCCGTGAACAGTGGCACCTGGATTCTGGGCATCGAAAACCGCATCCAGGGCATGGAGAACCTGCCATTGGGTACCAAGGACCCGGCGGTTTTGCTGGTCAAGCACCAGTCCACCTGGGAAACCTTTGTGATGCCCGTCATCATGCCGCACCCGCTGGCCTACGTGTTCAAGAAAGAGCTGCTCAGCGTGCCGTTTTTTGGCTGGGCCATGGGCCGTCTGGACATGATTCACATCGACCGCAAGCAGCGCTCGCGCGCCTTTGCCAAAGTAGTGCAGCAGGGCCGCCGCCTGATGGAAGAGGGGGTGTGGGTCATCATGTTTCCCGAAGGCACGCGCATTCCTCGCGGCCAAAAGGGCGAGTACAAAAGCGGTGGCGCACGCTTGGCCATCGCGGCCGGCGTGCCGGTGATCCCTATTGCCGTCACTTCGGCCCGCTGCTGGCCCACACGGGCTTTCGTCAAGAAGCCAGGCGTGGTGGACATCTCGATTGGTCGCGCCATTCCCAGCGAGGGCCGCAGTGCCGAAGAGCTGATGCTCGAAGTTGAGACCTGGATCGAGTCCGAAATGCACCGACTTGATCCCGAGGCTTACCCCGCAGCCTCAGGGCATTGAGCAGGGCAGGGCGAAGCATGCGCGCGCCTTTGCAGTTTGTACTGGACTTCTTCACCGGGGGTGATCCGGTCCAGCCCAAGCCGCCAACCGCCGTCGCACCCGCAGTGGATGTGCTGACGGCTGTGCCACCCGCCTCAGCCCCCAGCAAAGGTGACCAAGGATTGCCCTTGGCTCCGCCTGAGGAAGGCACCATCGGTTTCACCCACCCTGCAGCCAACCGCCATTCGCAGCTGCAAGGCGTCACGGTCTCTTATCGTTTTGAACGCTCGCGCCGCAAGAGCATTGGTTTTTTGGTAGGGGCCGATGGTCTGGTGGTGCGTGCGCCCAACTGGGTCACTTTGCGCGAAGTGGATGCCGCTGTGCAGGAAAAAGGCGGCTGGATTGTGGCCAAACTGAAGCAATTCAAGGATCGGCAAACTGAGCACTTTCAAAAAGCCATCGAATGGCGGCACGGGGCCGAGGTGCCGTTTTTGGGACGTACGGTACAGTTGTGTGTGCTCGAGCGTGGTGTGGGGCGTGTGCATGGACAAGACTTGGCACCCGAGCAATTGCTGCCCGTGACGGTGCCGCCCGGTGCCACTGTGACCCAGGTGCGCGATGCTGCTCAGGTTTGGCTCAAAAAGCAGGCCAAGGCCTTGTTTGAAGAACGCCTGCACCACTTTGCACCTCTGCTGGGCGTGCGCTGGCAAAAGCTCAGCCTGTCCAGTGCCAGCACGCGCTGGGGCAGCGCCCGCGTCGATGGACACATTCGTCTGAATTGGCGGCTCATTCACCTGCCCATCAGCCAAATCGACTACGTGGTGGTACACGAGCTGGCGCACCTGCGTGAGATGAACCACGGCCCCCGGTTTTGGGAAACCGTGGGTGAGGTCATGCCCGACTATGCGCAACGCCGCAAAGCCTTGCGCCAGGCACCGCTGGACTTGCAAGAAGATTGAGACAGACCTTGGGTGAATGCTCCAATCTAAGCGATGGTGCTGAAACGTTCAACACCATCGCCACCACGCGCACGAAGCATTTGGCCAGACAAGCACAACAGGTTCAGGTGCGCCACAGCTTCGCCCAGTGCGAAGGTGGTCTGGTGCACATCAAGCGGCCTTTTGAACAGCACCGGCAAGAGCTCGTAAGCACAGCATGCCTTTGCGCGGCAGGCCTGCAGCAAGTCGGACAGGCGCTCGGCGTGGTGCGATTGGAGTTGCGCGATGCGCGTGGCAGCGCCCTGAAATGGCCGCCCGTGTGAGGGCAGCACCAAAGTGGCATCAGGCAATTGGGCCATTTTGTCCAGTGAATTGAGGAACCACTGCAGTGGATTGCCTTCGGGTTCCATGGCGTAGACACTGACGTTGGTGGAGATGGCGGGCAGCAGCATGTCGCCGCTGATGAGCAGTTGGTTTTGAGCGTCGTGCAAAGCCATGTGTTCAGGTGAGTGACCAAAGCCGCTCAAGCATTGCCAGACACGCTCACCGATGCGCACGCGCGTCCCGTCCATCAAACGCACATAAGCGCTCGGAATCTTGGGGACCATGCTGGGGTAATAGCCCACCCTGGCTTGCACCTGGGCCAACTCGTCAGACTTGTTCCAGCCATGCGACTTGAAAAAAGCCACTGTGGGAGCCCCGCCAAAATTGGACAAACCGCTGCAAGCGAGCAGCGCGGACTGGTATTCGCTGGTGCTCGTCCACAAAGGCGCTTTCCAGCGTTCGCACAGCCAATGCGCCAGGCCCATGTGGTCCGGGTGCATGTGGGTCACCAGCACGCGCAAGATGGGCAGGCCTTGCAGCACTTGCTGTTCCACCTGCAGCCAAGCCTCTCGGGTTTCGGGGTTGTCGATGCCGCAGTCCACCGCCGTCCAGCCTTCAAGTTGAACCCCTGGCTGAGCAGGATCAGGCAAGCGGTCGCGCAGCAGCCACAGGTTGATGTGATTGAGCGCAAAAGGCAGGCCCATTCGCAGCCACATCACGCCTGGCGCCACTTCGATGGCAGCGCCCAGCTCGGGCAATTGTTTGTCCAACGGGTAATGCAAGGGCGAGTCTGACAAAGAAGCGGGGGGCAAAGTGGACATCGGTCAGCTCGTTTGGGTTAGCATTCGCACAATTGACGTTGACGTTAACGTCAAACATGAAAAGCATTCTAGGCGGCGCACCTTGACGGGGGCTGTCCCCAGTGTGCAAGGACGGTGAGGACCCCACGTCATGGCGAACACGTACACGATCAGCGATCTGGCCCAGGAATTTGACCTGACCACCCGCGCCATCCGTTTTTACGAAGACATGGGGCTGCTGGAGCCCGAGCGCTCTGGCCCCGGTGGGCGCAACCGCGTGTACTCTTCACGCGACCGCACGCGCCTGAAGCTCACTTTGCGGGCCAAGCGTTTGGGCCTGTCGCTCAATGAAGCCAAAGACTTGATCGACATGTACGACAGCCCTCGCGACACGGTGCCCCAGCTGAAAAAATTCCTCGTGGTACTGGCCGAGCACCGCCAGCAATTGGAGTCGCAGTTGTCCGATTTAGAGGCGACGCTGGACGAGGTCAAAACCCATGAAAAAGAGACCCGCAGCCTCTTGGGCAAAGCCAATAAGTCGGGGCCTGCCGCTTGAAAGTAGGGCCACCAGAAGGGCTGTTTTGATTGACGTTGACGTAAACGTCAATTAAAGTCTGGGTTTGACCTCAAGCACTGGATGTGATGTGAGCACTGCCTCCTCTTCAGACCCTTCAGCCACGACAGCTGGCACAGCTCACGAGCGCGTGGCCCTCAGCTTGGCCCGTCAGGGCATGATGAACCACTTGGGCGTTCGCCTGTTGTCGGCTACAGCCGGTCTGGTCGAATTGGCCTTGCCCTACAGCGACAAGGTGACCCAGCAGCAGGGTGGCTTTCATGGTGGCGCCATGGGCGCCTTGGCCGACATTGCCGGCGGCTACGCTGCCCTGACCGTGGCACCCGAGGGCATGGAGGTCACCACGGTGGAATACAAAATCAACTTTCTCGCCAGTTTTCAGGGTGGAGAAATACGCGCCATCGGCCGCGTCACCAAAGCGGGCAAACGCATCATCGTGACCACGGCCGAGGTGGTGCACATCGATGACAGTGGCAAACGAACGGACTGCGCACTGATGCAGCAAACCCTGGTGCCTGTGACCAAGAATTATTGATGTTTAGCTTTCTGCGTTGTGTATCAGCGTTGAACGAAAAAACCAAGAACACAATGCATAACTCACCTTCGGAGAACCCATGAACAACTTGCCTGGCCTGAATTTCCAACTCGGTGAAGATATTGACGCCCTGCGCAACGCCGTACGCGACTTTGCCCAAACCGAAATCGCCCCCCGCGCTGCCGAAATTGACCGCAACGACCAGTTCCCCATGGACCTGTGGCGCAAGATGGGTGACCTGGGCGTGCTGGGCATCACCGTGGGCGAGGAATACGGCGGCGCCAACATGGGCTATCTGGCGCACATGATCGCGATGGAAGAAATCTCCCGCGCTTCGGCCAGCGTGGGTCTGTCCTATGGCGCGCACTCCAACCTCTGCGTCAACCAGATCAAGCGCAACGGCAACGAGGCCCAATGCGCCAAATACTTGCCCAAGCTGATCAGCGGTGAGCACGTGGGCGCACTGGCGATGTCCGAACCTGGCGCGGGCTCGGACGTGCTCAGCATGAAGCTCAAGGCCGAAGACAAAGGCGGTTATTACCTGCTCAACGGCTCCAAGATGTGGATCACCAACGGCCCCGATGCCGATACCCTGGTGGTCTATGCCAAGAGCGAGCCCGAGTTGGGCGCGCGCGGCGTGACGGCCTTCCTGATCGAGAAGGGCATGAAAGGTTTTTCCATCGCGCAAAAGCTCGACAAGCTGGGCATGCGCGGAAGCCACACGGGCGAGTTGGTGTTCAACAACGTTGAGGTGCCTGCTGAGAACATCCTGGGCGGCCTCAACAATGGCGCCAAGGTGCTGATGAGCGGCCTGGACTACGAGCGCGCTGTGCTGACCGGTGGCCCCCTGGGCATCATGCAAGCCGTCATGGACAACGTGATCCCCTACATCCACGACCGCAAGCAGTTTGGCCAAAGCATTGGCGAATTCCAGCTGATCCAGGGCAAAGTGGCTGACATGTACACCGTGCTGCAAGCCGGTCGCAGTTTCGCCTATACCGTGGCCAAGAACCTGGATCTGCTGGGCACCGAGCATGTGCGTCAGGTGCGCAAGGACTGCGCCAGCGTCATTTTGTGGACCGCTGAAAAAGCCACCTGGATGGCGGGCGAAGGCGTGCAGATTTTTGGCGGCAATGGCTACATCAACGAATACCCGCTGGGCCGTTTGTGGCGCGATGCCAAGTTGTACGAGATCGGTGCAGGCACTTCAGAAATCCGCCGCATGCTGATTGGCCGCGAGCTCTTCGCCGAAACCTGCTGAGGCACAGGCCATGCAAACACTGCTCGCCAAAAACCGTGAATGGGCTGCGCGCATGGTGCGCGAGGATCCCGATTTCTTCAAGCGTCTGGCTAACCAGCAATCGCCCCGTTTCTTGTGGATCGGTTGCTCTGACAGCCGAGTACCCGCCAATCAAATCACGGGTCTGGACCCGGGCGAAGTGTTTGTGCACCGCAATGTCGCCAACCTGGTGGTGCATTCCGACCTCAACGCCCTGTCTGTCATTCAGTACGCGGTCGACGTCCTGAAGGTTGAGCAGATCATGGTGGTGGGCCATTACGGCTGTGGTGGTGTGCTGGCCACCTTGCGTGGCATGCGCGTTGGACTGGTCGACAACTGGTTGCGCCATGTGCACGACGTCAAGGTGCGGCACCGTCGCCGTCTCGATCATCTGCCGGTGGCCGAACAGGAAGACGTTCTGTGCGAAATGAACGTGATTGAGCAAGTGGGTAACGTGGCTTTGACCAATGTGGTTCAGGACGCCTGGGCCCGTGGGCAGAAACTCAGTGTGCACGGTTGGTGTTACGGCATCAAGGACGGCTTGGCCAAAGACCTGGGGGTGAGCATGACCCATCCGGGCGAGGTGCTGGGTGTATTTCGCCAAGCGCTCAAGCGCTATCCGAGAGGCGGTTGACGCCCATGAGCTTGGCAGAACTTCTGGAGTTGGGCAGTTATGCGGTGACCGTGTTCGGTCTGCCTTATGCCGTCTGGGTGTTCTGGCTCGAGCAGCGCAAGGAACGTGAAAACGAAGAAGAAGAGGCTTACCAACACCTGTCAGATGCCTACAATGATTTTTTGAAAGTGGTGCTGGACCACGCCGATCTGCAACTGCGCACCAATCAGGCCCTGCCTGATCCGACGCCTGAGCAAAGAGAACGCATGTTGATCATTTTTGACATGCTCATTGCGCTGTTCGAACGTGCTTTTCTGATCGCTTTTCGCGAGGAAATGCGCGCCACCGAA
Source organism: Comamonadaceae bacterium (assembly GCA_027488215.1). Classification (GTDB taxonomy): domain Bacteria; phylum Pseudomonadota; class Gammaproteobacteria; order Burkholderiales; family Burkholderiaceae_C; genus Limnohabitans_A. The sequence goes on along the minus strand of JAIYCB010000039.1, from coordinate 40,964 downwards.
CAGCGCCGCTGGAACTCCTGGGACGACTATATGCGCGAGTGGTGCCGCCGGGACGACTTCCGCCAGTCTCTGCCCCTCTTATTGCGCGGCGAAGACCCCGATTTCGTCGCTTACATCCGCCGCATCGCCGAAGAAGAAACCGGCGAACACCTGATCATTGCCGACATCCACGCCTGAAAGGAATTCATATGTCACACGACCCCATCGTCATCGTCAGCGCTGCGCGCACTCCTATGGGCAGCTTTCAAGGTGACTTTTCGGCGCTGGCCGCCCACGACCTGGGTGGCGCAGCCATCAAAGCCGCCGTAGAGCGCGCTGGCATCAAATCAGAGCTGGTCACCGAAGTGCTGTTTGGCAACTGCCTGATGGCGGGCCAGGGTCAAGCCCCAGCGCGCCAAGCGGGTTTCAAGGGCGGTTTGCCCAAGAGCGCGGGCGCGGTTACGCTGTCCAAGATGTGCGGCTCGGGCATGCGCGCGGCCATGTTCGCGCACGACATGTTGGTCGCAGGCACGCACGACGTGCTGGTGGCCGGTGGCATGGAAAGCATGACCAACGCGCCTTACCTGATGCTCAAGGGCCGAGGTGGTTACCGCATGGGCCACGACCGCATCTTTGACCACATGATGCTCGACGGTTTGGAAGACGCTTACGAGCCAGGCCGCAGCATGGGCACCTTTGGAGAAGACTGTGCGGCCAAATACAGCTTCACCCGCGCCGCACAAGACCACTTTGCCACCACCAGCGTGCAGCGCGCCAAGGCCGCCACCGAGTCGGGCGCTTTTGCCGCCGAGATCACGCCCGTCACAGTCAAAGACCGCAGCGGCGAGCGCGTCGTGTCTATCGACGAAGGCCCCGGCAAAGTCAAGCTCGACAAGATCACCAGCCTCAAGCCCGCCTTCAAGAAAGACGGCACCATCACCGCTGCCAGCAGTTCGTCCATCAACGACGGTGCAGCGGCCATGGTTCTGATGCGCGAGAGTACCGCCGCCAAGCTCGGTTGCAAGCCCCTGGCCCGCATCGTCAGCCACGCCACCCACGCGCAAGAGCCCGAGTGGTTTGCCACCGCCCCCGTGGGCGCAACGCAAAAAGCTTTGGCCAAAGCGGGCTGGAAGGTGGAAGACGTCGACCTGTGGGAAGTGAACGAAGCCTTTGCCGTGGTGCCCATGGCGCTCATGAAAGAGCTGAACGTGCCGCACGACAAGGTCAACGTGAATGGCGGCGCTTGCGCCTTGGGCCACCCCATCGGTGCTTCCGGTGCGCGCATCATGGTCACCTTGATCCACGCGCTGAAAGCCCGTGGCCTGAAAAAGGGCCTCGCCACGCTGTGCATCGGCGGCGGCGAGGGCACAGCAGTGGCTTTGGAATTGGTTTGATGGCAAACGCCCAACGGCCAGTCATGGATCGCTTCGTTCCTCGCGATGACAGAGTTACCGTAATGGATCGCTTCGTGCCACGCGATGACAGATTTTTTGCCGTGGATTGCTTCGTTCTACGAGATGACAGAGTTTCTGTCATGGCGAGGAGCGCAGCGACGTGGCCATCCATTCATGCGCTCGCTGGGCACATGTATTCGGCTGCAGCGCTACGCTGGCAGTGACAAACTGTATTGAGACATGAAAACCATCCTCCTCCTGGGTGCCTCACGTGGCATCGGATTTGAACTGGCCAATCAATACATCGCAGACGGCTGGCGCGTGATCGCCACTGCCCGATCTGATGCGGACCTGACCCGACTTAAAGCGCTGGGTGCGCAAACCCTGCGCCTCGATGTGGCCAACCCGACCAGTAACTCGGGGCTGTCTTGGCAGTTGGACGGCGAAAAAATCGACTTGGTTGTTTATGTGGCGGGTGCGATGGACCGCAACAACGCGAGCACCCCGCCCACCCGCGACAGCTTTGACGCTGTCATGCACACCAACGTGATGGGCGCGATGCAGATCATCCCGCAAATCGTGCCCATGGTGCATGAGACAAAAGGCGTGATCGCCTGCATCAGCTCCGTCATGGGCAGCATGCAGAACACCACCAGTGGCAATGCAGTGCTTTACCGCGTGAGCAAGGCCGCCCTGAATATGGTGGTGCGCTGCACGCAAGCCGAGCAGCCCAATGTGACTGTGCTGGCCATTCACCCCGGTTGGGTGCAGACCGACATGGGCGGCTCGGCCGCGCCCCTCACGCCCGAGCAAAGCGCGAGCAGCCTGCGCCAAACGCTGAACAGCATTCTTGAACAACGCGACCCGAAACACCGGGGTGCATTTTTGAACCACGACGGCCAGATCCTGCCGTGGTGACCCGATAAAGAAAGAGCCCCATGCTGCTGACCCCCGACCAGGAAATGATCCGCGACGCCGTGCGCGACTTTGCCCAACGCGAACTCTGGCCCCATGCCGCCGAGTGGGACAAGAAACACCACTTTCCCAAAGACGTGCACAAGGGCCTGGCCGAGCTGGGTGCTTATGGCATTTGCGTGCCCGAAGACTTGGGTGGTGCTGGTCTGGACTATGTGACACTGGCGCTGGTGCTCGAAGAAATCGCCGCCGGTGACGGCGGCACCAGCACCGTGATCAGCGTGACCAACTGCCCGGTGAACGCCATCTTGATGATGTACGGCAATGCCGCGCAAAAAGCGCAGTGGCTCACCCCTTTGGCCCAAGGCCAGATGCTGGGCGCGTTTTGTCTGACCGAGCCCCATGTGGGCAGCGATGCTTCTTCTTTGCGCACCACCGCCGTGAAAGACGGTGACGGCTACGTCATCAACGGCGTCAAGCAGTTCATCACCAGCGGCCAAAACGGCGACGTGGCCATCGTGATCGCGATGACCGACAAAGGCGCGGGCAAAAAAGGCTTGAGCGCTTTCATCGTACCCACCCGCACGCCGGGCTACAACGTGGCGCGTCTCGAAGACAAGCTTGGGCAGCACAGCAGCGACACCGCGCAGATCAACTTTGACAACTGCCGCATCCCCGTCGAGAACCTGATCGGCCAAGAAGGCGAGGGTTACAAGATTGCGCTGTCGTCTTTGGAGGGCGGGCGCATCGGCATCGCCGCCCAAAGCTTGGGCATGGCCCGCAGCGCACTCAATGTGGCCATCGATTACGCCAAGCAGCGTGAGAGTTTTGGCACCGCCATCTTCAACCACCAGGCGGTGGGCTTCCGTTTGGCCGACTGTGCCACGCAACTCGAAGCGGCCCGCCAGCTGATCTGGCACGCGGCCAGCTTGCGCGATGCGGGACGCCCGTGCCTCAAAGAAGCCGCCATGGCCAAACTGTTTGCCAGCGAGGCCGCCGAAAAAGTGTGTTCCGCCGCCATCCAGACTCTGGGCGGCTACGGCTACGTGAGCGACTTCCCGGTGGAGCGTATCTACCGTGACGTGCGCGTGTGCCAGATCTACGAAGGCACCTCCGATGTGCAGAAGATCATCATCCAGCGTGCTTTGTAAATGTCCAAAAAACTAGATGACCGCGCTTTGCTCGCCATGGCGTAGCATTGAATCATTGACTTTCAGAAGAGGAGCCTCACATGCCCATCACCAAAGGTTTTCAGGCGCTGGTTGACGAAGCCATGGCGCAAGTGTCCACCTACAGCGTGGAGCAGGTCCGTGCGCGCTTGAGCGATGCAACCGTGCAAATCGTCGATATCCGTGACCCGCGTGAACTGGAGCGTGAAGGCACCGTTCCCGGCGCCCTTCTGGCCCCTCGCGGCATGCTGGAGTTTTGGGTGGACCCTGCCTCGCCCTACTTCAAGCCCGTGTTCGCCGACGAAAGCAAAGAGTTCATCTTGTTTTGTGGCGCAGGCTGGCGCAGCGCCCTGGCCACCAAAACCCTGCAAGACATGGGCATGACCAATGTGGCCCACATCGACGGCGGCTTTGCAGCCTGGAAAAAAGCCCAGGCCCCTGTGGTCACCATGGAACAACACAAGGCCGAAAGCGCCGCGCGCAAAGGCGCTTGATGTCAGCGCCATGCCCGTGTGGGCGCCTCGGCCCCAAAGGCCAAGGGCTGGCTTTGGACGATTGCTGTGGCCCCTTGCACGCAGGCCAGACTGCACCCGATGCCGAACGCCTCATGCGCTCGCGCTACAGCGCCTTTGTGCGGGGCGATGTGCCTTATTTGCTGGCCACCTGGCACCACAGCCAGCGCCCTGCCGAGCTGACGCTCGAAACAGGTGGCAAATGGTTGGGCTTGGAGATCAAGCACCATCGCATCACCGGTGCCGAGACGGCCGAGGTTGAATTTGTAGCGCGTTTCAGGGTGGGCGGCAAAGCGGTGCGCCAACACGAGCGCAGTCGCTTTGTGCGCGAAGACGGTCGTTGGTTTTACGTGGATGGTGATGAGCTTTGAGCGGGTCCAGCGACAGACCGTATGATCGCCCGCATGAACTTTGAAGCCATTCTTTTCGACTGCGACGGCGTGCTGGTGGACAGCGAAGCCATCACCTGCGGCGTTCTGCGCGACATGTTTGACGAGCAAGGTTGGCGCATGACGCTGGCCGAATGCATGCAGCGCTTTGTGGGCCATACCGTCAAAAGCCAGCGCAGCGTGATCGAAGCGCACACCGGTGTGCCGCTGACCGATGCATGGCTGGAACAGTTTTATGCCCTGCGCAACGAGCGCTTGACACAGAGCATCACCGCCATCGAGGGCGTGCACGAAGCGGTGGCGAATCTGCATGCGCATTGCCAGGGCCGCATCGCGGTGGCTTCGGGGGCAGACCGGTTCAAGGTCGAGATGATGCTCAAGCAGGTGGGCCTGATCGAGTTTTTTGAAGGCCGTATTTTCAGCGGGCATGAGATGCCGCGTAGCAAACCGCACCCCGATGTGTACCTGGCCGCTGCCGCACACCTGCAGATGAATCCGGCGCGCTGCCTGGTCATTGAAGACACCACGGTAGGCATCACAGCGGGCGTGGCAGCCGGAGCCACGGTGTGGGCCTATGCCGCGCCACCTGCCGAGCATGCGCCGCTGGTGCAAGCTGGGGCCGCCCGTGTGTTCACGGGCATGCACGAGTTGCGTTTGGGTTGATCGCTTGGGTTGGGGTTTGGCTTAGCCCTGGCGACTGGTGCGGAACTCGTCTGGCGCTACCCCCGTCCACCCTTTGAACGCCCGCATGAAACTCTTCTCATTCTGAAACCCCACCTCGGCTGCGATTTGTTTGATGGGGCGTTGCGTGCGCAGCAGCAGGTCCATGGCGAGGTCGCGGCGCACCGCATCTTTGAGCTGCTGCAGGCTCGCACCTTCTTCTTTCAGTTGCCGGTGCAGTGTGCGCGGTGACAGGTTGAGCCAGACAGCCAGGTCGTCGGCGTTGCGGCTGTGTTCGGGGTGTTCGGCCAGGGTTTGGCGCACTTTTTCGACCAAGAGGCGGTCGCGCCGGTAGGGCCGCACCGTGAGCAGCAGGGCGCGTTGCAGCATGCGTTGCAGGGCGGCCTCGTCGCGGCGCACCGGCAGCTGCAGGTAGCCCGCATCAAAGCTCAGTTGGCTGTACGCGCTGTTGAATTGGCTGGGGCCGTCAAACAGCACGCGGTAGCTGTCCACGTGGGGAGGTGGCGCAAAGTGCAATTGCGTCGCAGCCAGCGGAATGCGCGAATCGGTCAGCCAGCAGGCCACACCCAGCGCGTTGCGCAGCACAGACACGGTGCAGAACTCGCGCAGGTCCTTCAGGTCGTGCAGTTCGTGCAGTTCGATGTGGGCCAGCCCGTTCGATGTGCTCAGGTTCAGCCGGATGTCGTCGGTCAGCAGGTTGTGGTGGCGGCACCAGCGGGCCAGCGCCACGCCCAGGCTGGGGGCGGTCAGCGAGGCACGCACCAGCATGCCGTAGCTGCCCCAAGGCAGGCGACGGCGAAACCAGCCCAGCGCCTCGTCGTCCAGCTCGCGCATGGCGGCCTCGCTCATCCATTCCATCTGCAAGGCGGTCACGCGGGCTTGCGGCTGCTTCAGCAAGCTTGGCGCAATTTGTGCCTTGTTCAGGGCTTGTTGTGGGTCCATACCGCGTTGTTCGTAAGCGCGCACCATGGCTTGAATGAAAGCGATCGGGGTCTCGGCGCGTGAGGGCGGTGTGGGGGTGGACATGTGTGGGTATTTTGGCAGGATTTGCAACCCATATGGCCTTTCCACGGCCAAGGCTGCACCTTATGCTGTCGGCTGTACGCGATTCCATTGGAAGCACCATGACCGTTTTGCACTCTCAACTCAACCCCCGCTCGGCCGAATTCGCGGCCAATGCCGCCGCCATGCAGGCTGTGGTGGATGACTTGCGCGCCCACCTGGAGCGTGTGGCCCAGGGCGGTGGCGAAGCCGCCCGCGCCAAGCACACCGCCCGCGGCAAACTGCTGCCGCGTGACCGTGTGCAAATGCTGCTCGACCCCGGTACGCCTTTCCTCGAAGTCGCACCGCTGGCAGCCCTCAACATGTACAACAACGACGCGCCCAGCTCGGGCGTGATCGTGGGCATTGGCCGCGTGGCCGGGGTGGACTGCATGATCGTCTGCAACGACGCCACGGTGAAGGGTGGCACCTACTACCCCATGACCGTCAAAAAGCATTTGCGTGCCCAAGAAATCGCGCAGCAAAACCGCTTGCCCTGCATCTATTTGGTGGACTCGGGCGGTGCCAACTTGCCCAACCAGGACGAGGTCTTCCCCGACCGCGACCACTTTGGCCGCATCTTCTTCAACCAGGCCAATATGAGCGCGCAAGGCATTGCGCAAATCGCGGTGGTCATGGGCTCGTGCACGGCGGGTGGCGCTTACGTGCCCGCCATGAGTGATGAAACCATCATCGTGAAAAACCAGGGCACCATCTTTTTGGGCGGCCCGCCCTTGGTCAAAGCCGCCACAGGCGAGGTGGTCAGTGCCGAAGATTTGGGTGGTGGCGATGTGCACACGCGTCTGTCGGGCGTGGCCGACCATTTGGCGCAAAACGATGTGCACGCCTTGTCTTTGGCCCGTCAGGCCGTCAAAAACCTGAACGCGCAAAAGGTACCCAACATCGCCACGCACGCACCCGTGCCACCCAAGTACGAGGCCAAAGAGCTGTACGGGGTGATCCCGACCGACACCCGCAAGCCCTTTGATGTGCGCGAGATCATTGCCCGCATCGTCGACGGCTCGGAGTTCGACGAATTCAAATCGCGCTTTGGCACCACGCTGGTGTGCGGCTTTGCCCGCATCGAAGGCATGCCGGTCGGCATCATCGCCAACAACGGTATTTTGTTTTCTGAGTCGGCCCTCAAAGGTGCGCACTTCATCGAGCTGTGCTGCCAGCGCAAGATCCCGCTGGTGTTTTTGCAGAACATCACCGGCTTCATGGTCGGCCGCAAATACGAAAACGAAGGCATCGCCCGCAACGGCGCCAAGATGGTCACGGCCGTGGCCACCGCCGCAGTACCCAAGTTCACCATCATCATTGGCGGCAGCTTTGGCGCAGGCAACTACGGCATGTGCGGCCGTGCCTACAGCCCCCGCTTCTTGTGGATGTGGCCCAACGCCCGCATCTCCGTCATGGGCGGCGAGCAGGCGGCCAGTGTGCTGGCCACCGTCAAGCGCGACGGCATCGAAGCCAAGGGCGGCCAATGGAGCGCCGACGAAGAAGCCGCGTTCAAAGCCCCCATCAAAGAGCAATACGAAGTGCAGGGTCACCCCTATTACGCCACTGCCCGCATTTGGGACGACGGCATCATCGACCCGGCCGACACCCGCCGCGTGTTGGCGCTGGGCCTGAGCGCCTCGCTCAACGCGCCGATTCCCGAGACGAAATTTGGACTTTTCCGCATGTGATGTGTATGATTTCTTAAAATCATACACATTGAGGGCTGTGCGCATGCGAACCAACATTGAAATTGACGACGACTTGATGGCCGCTGCCATGGCTGCGGGCGGCTTCAAGACCAAAAAAGAAGCGGTCGAAGAGGGCTTGCGCCTGGTTCGTCGCCGTCAGATCTACAACGGTTTGTTGGCCTTGCGCGGCAAGTTGCAGTGGGACGATTCGGATGCCGCTTGGGCGCAAGGTCCCACGCCAGAAGCTTCAGGGTTGTCTGTCCAAGAGCCACAGGGTGCGTACAACGTGAAGCCCAAGCCTGCTACCACGACCCAACGGTCCGCAAAAGCCCAAAAACCGATCGCTGCAAAACGGAGCAAGGCCAAATGATCTTGGTGGACTCCAGCGTCTGGATCGATTTCTTCCGAGACGGTCAAAGCACGCAAAGCCAGGCCTTGGCCCGTTGTCTGGGGGATTCCAGTGTGGAAGTCGGCATGGCCGATCTGGTGCTTTTCGAGGTGATGCGTGGATTCCGTGATGGGGCATTGATGCGTGAAGCCCAAATACTCATGAGCGCATTGCCTCAGGTGGAAATTGGGGGAACGACCCCAGTGTTGAAAGCTGCAGAACGGTATTGCCAATTGCGCAGTCGGGGCCGTACCGTGCGCAGCCCCATCGACGTGCTGCTGGCCAGCTACTGCATGACCCACGGCCACGCACTGCTGCACCGCGACGCCGACTTTGAATCGCTCAATACTTTGGGAGGGCTGGACACATGGCCGCAATGAACACATCCCCTTGGCACAGCCACTTCAAGGGCCAAGCCCGTTACCACGTCTGGGCCACGCACCGCTTGCTCGAGGCGGTCGCCCGCGTGTCCGATGACGAATACCGACGCGATGTGGGCCTGTTTTTCAAAAGCATCCATGGCACGCTGAACCACCTGCTGGTGGCCGAGCACCTGCTTTGGTATGCGCGTTTTGCCAGAGGCGCATCGCCGGTGTTGGCGCTGGATGCTGAGATAGAGCCCCACCGCGAGCGCTTGGCGCAAGCGCTGAATGGCGGTGCTGCCAATTGGTCGCAGCTGATCGACACCTGGCCCGTAGCGCGTTTTGACAGCCTTCTGAACTACCAAACCAGCCAAGGCAAACCCCAGTCGCTGCCCTTTGCGGCCACCTTGGCACATGTCTTTAACCACGCCACCCACCACCGTGGGCAGATCACGGCGGCATTGACGGCGATGGGTCAGCCTTGCCCGGAGCTGGACATGGTGTATTTCCTTTTGGCAGAACAGGCCCCCAAAGCATGAGCAACGCCCTGAAAATATCCACCCAAGGCGGCGTGTGCACGATCACGCTGTCGCTCCCTGATGTGCGCAACGCGTTCAACGACGAAGTCATCGCCGAGCTGAAAAACGCTTTTCTGGCAGTGGCCCAAGATGCGGCAGTGCGCTGCGTGGTGCTGGCCGCAGAAGGACCCGCTTTTTGTGCTGGTGCAGACCTCAACTGGATGCGCCGCATGGCCGACTACACCCGCGAAGAAAACCTGGCCGACGCGGGCGAGTTGGCCGCCATGCTGCGTGCCATATACGAATGTCCCCAGCCCACCATCGCCCGCGTGCAGGGCGATGTGTATGCAGGTGGCATGGGCCTGGTGGCAGCGTGCGACATGGCGGTGAGCGTGGACACGGCCCACTATTGCCTGAGCGAGGTCAAGCTGGGCCTGATCCCGGCGACCATCAGCCCCTATGTGATCCGCGCCATGGGCGCGCGTGCGGCGCACCGCTACTTCTTGACCGCCGAGCGCTTTGGCGCGGCCGAAGCTCACCGCATCGGCCTGGTGCACGAGGTGGTGACAGCAGGCGCGTTGGACGCCAAAGTGGCCGAGCTCACACAAGCGCTGGTAAATGCCAGCCCCAACGCTGTGCGTGCCTGCAAAAAGCTGGTGCAAGACGTGGCCGAACGAGAGATCAACGACGCGCTGGTGGCGCAGACGGTGGCTGGCATCGCCGACATCCGCGCCAGCCGCGAAGGCAAGGAGGGCGTGCAGTCGTTCTTGCAAAAACGCAAACCCGACTGGCTGCTGTCTTGAGGGCATGGTTATGAAACTGCTTCGTGATCTGATCTGGTTCAGTGCTTGCTGGTGGGCGATGTGGGGACACGCGCAAGCCCCTGCCGAGTTGCCGCTCGCCAAAGACTTGCATGAAGAGGTTCACCGTGTACAGGTTTCTGTGCAGGACCCTTACGGCCGCCGCGAGCAGCGTCAGATCCCGGTGACGGTGTTCAAGCCCGCAGGGGATGGGCCGTTTCCGATGGTGGTGCTCAACCATGGCCGTGCCACCAGCCGAGAAAAAATGGCCCAACCTACACGCTTTCGTTTTGAGCAACAGGCCCGCTATTTGGTTGGCAAGGGTTTTGTGGTGATGGTGCCTACGCGGGTCGGCTACGGTGAAACCTTTGACGGTTTTGATCCGGAAACCAACGGCGGTTGCAGCCAGCCCCGGATCGAGCCCATGAGCCTTGCCGCATCGGACCAAGTGATCGCGGTGGCTGAATTTGCGCGCAGCTTGCCCTTCGTTGATGCTTCGCGTTGGTGGGTCATGGGCCAATCGGTGGGCGGCTTGACCACGGTGGCGACGGCCTGGCGCAACCCGGCAGGCTTGCAAGGGGCTGTTAATTTTTCTGGCGGCACCGGAGGCGATCCGGTGGGCCGTCCAGGCCGTTCGTGCGCGACCGTCCAAATTGGACAACTCTGGAAAGCACGCGCTGCTCAGGCCCAAGTCCCCATGCTCTGGCTGTATTGGGAAAACGATTTGTTTTGGGGTGCGCAAGCGCCGCGAGATTGGCACCGGGCCTGGCTGAGCGGTGGTGGGCAAGCCGAGTTTCACCAACTCGCGCCGGTGGGCCCGGATGGTCATTCGGGGTTCAGCATCGACATGGACAGATGGGTGCCCTTGGTCGACGCTTTTCTGGCCAAGGCCGGATACACACAGCCCGCCTTGCCACCGATTCCTGAGCCGAGTGGTTTCGCTCAAGTGGACGAGATCGACAAAGTGCCGGTGGGTGCCGAGACCCGGCAAAGCCTGTACACCCGTTTTCTGGCCAGCCCCTTGCCCCGCGCCTTTGCGATTGGACCCGGCGGCGCTGGCTTTGCGACGGGTGACTGGGCAGTGGGACGCGCTTTGGGTTTTTGCCAGACACGTCGGGGCATCACCTGCAAGTTGTATGCCGTAGATAACCAAGTGGTTTGGAGAAATTGACATGTTCAAGAAAATACTGATCGCCAACCGTGGCGAGATCGCCTGTCGCGTCGCGGCCACTGCCCGCCGAATGGGCATCCAAACCGTGGCTGTTTATTCAGACGCCGACGCCGGGGCCAAGCATGTGCAAGCGTGTGACGAGGCCGTGCATGTGGGCGGCTCCGCGCCCAAAGACAGCTACTTGCGCTGGGAGCGGATTCTGGAAGCCGCCAAGGCCACGGGCGCTGAAGCGGTGCATCCGGGCTACGGCTTTTTGAGCGAGAACGAAGACTTTGCCAAGGCCTGCGCCGCAGCAGGTTTGATGTTCATCGGCCCGCCTGCTTCGGCGATTTTGGCCATGGGCCTCAAAGCCGAATCCAAGCGCTTGATGGAGCAAGCCGGTGTGCCGCTGGTGCCTGGCTACCACGGCGCCAACCAAGACCCGGCGCTGCTGCAAGCCGAGGCCGATCGCATCGGTTACCCAGCTCTCATCAAAGCCAGCGCTGGTGGTGGTGGCAAGGGCATGCGCGTGGTCGAGAAGTCCGAAGACTTTGCCGCCGCCCTCGCCTCGTGCAAACGCGAAGCCATCAACAGCTTTGGCAGCGATGCGGTACTGATCGAAAAGTATGTTCAACGCCCTCGCCACATCGAGATTCAAGTCTTTGGTGACACGCATGGCAACTGCGTGTACCTGTTTGAGCGCGACTGCTCGGTGCAGCGCCGCCACCAAAAAGTGTTGGAAGAAGCACCCGCGCCAGGCATGACCGAAACGCTGCGTGCCCAAATGGGCGCAGCGGCTGTGGCCGCAGCCAAAGCAGTCAATTATGTGGGCGCGGGCACGGTGGAATTCATCGTCGAGCAAACCGCTTATGACCAACCCGAATCCATGCGCTTTTTCTTCATGGAAATGAACACGCGCTTGCAGGTGGAGCACCCCGTCACCGAGGCGATCACCGGCCTGGATTTGGTGGAGTGGCAATTGCGCGTGGCCAGCGGCGAGCCGCTGCCCTTACGCCAAGACCAATTGCGCATTCAGGGCCACGCCATCGAGGCGCGCATCTGCGCCGAAAACCCCGACAACAACTTTTTGCCCGCCACCGGCACGCTGCAGGTTTATCGCAAGCCTCAAGCGACCAGCTTCGAGCGCGGCACCATCCGCGTGGACGATGGCGTGCGCGAGGGCGACACCATCAGCCCGTTTTACGACTCGATGGTGGCCAAGCTCATCGTGCACGGCGACACCCGCGAGCAAGCGCTGGCCCGTCTGGACACGGCGCTGGCGCAGATCCACATCGTCGGCCTGAACACCAATGTGCAGTTCTTGCGGCACGTGGTGCGCAGCGAGGCTTTTGCCACGGCCCAGCTCGACACCGCGCTCATCCAGCGCGAAGCTCCCGTTCTGTTCAAACAGGAAACTGTGGGCTTGACTGCCGCCGTGGCTGCGGTGGTGGCGCACAGCTTGCTGGCCGACAAGGCCTTGCAGGGGCAAGACCCGTTCAGCCGCCGTGATGGCTGGCAGTCGCATGGCCTGTCGCAGCGGCGTTTTGAGTTTGTGTGGCAAGACCAGCCCCGCTCGGCGCGCCTGAGTTACTTGCACGATGGCGCTTTGAGTCTTGCGCTCGAAGGCGAAGAACCTGTATCGAGCCTGCTGAGCTTTGCGCCTGCTGGCCAAGGCCTGTGGGTGCAGTGGGGCGGTGCGCGGTGCTTCAGTCAGATCGACTGGCAAGGCGAAACCGCGCACATTTTCATGCCCCAGGGCGCAACCCGCATCACTGTGCTCGACCCCTTGGCCCACGCTGGAGAAGCTGCGCAAGAAGGCGGGCGTCTCACGGCCCCGATGCCGGGCAAGGTCGTGTCATTCGCCGTCAAGGCGGGCGACAAGGTCAAAGCGGGGCAGGCCCTTGCGGTGATGGAAGCCATGAAGATGGAGCACACCATCAGCGCGCCCAAAGACGGCACCGTGGCCGAGTTGCTCTACGCCCCGGGTGACCAAGTCGCCGATGGGGCAGAGTTGCTCAAGCTGGGCTGACAAAATCGGCCCATGATCATCACCATTTGCTTTGACAAGCTCGGCCCCGCACCCTGGGTGCAGGGCTTGGCGCAAGCCTTTCCCGGTGCCCAAGTGGCGGCCTGGACGGCTGGCGCACCACAGGCCGATCACGCCATCGTCTGGGCACCGCCCCAACAGTTCATCGACGAGCAGCCGGGTTTGCAAACCCTGTTCAACATCGGCGCGGGCGTGGACGCTTTGCTGCAATTGAAACTGCCACCCAGCTTGAAAGTGGTGCGGCTGGACGATGCGGGCATGTCGGTGCAAATGGCCGAGTTTGTGTGCCACGCGGTGATCCGGCATTTTCGGGAGTTCGATGGTTACGACGCCGACACCCAGGCTGGCAAATGGTCGTACCGCAAACCGCGCAGCCGCGCCGACTTCGCTGTCGGTGTGATGGGCTTGGGCGTGTTGGGCGAGCGCGTGGCCAAAGCGCTGCAGGTGTTTGAATTTCCCGTCAACGGCTACAGTCGCAGCCCCAAAGACCTGCCGGGCATCCGCTGCTTCAGCGGGGCGCAGGCCTTGCCCGAATTTCTGGCCGCCACGCGCGTGTTGGTCAACCTGATGCCGCTTACGCCCGAGACCGAAAACATCCTGAACCACGCCACCCTGTCGCAGATGCAAAAGGGTGGCTACGTCATCAACGTGGCCCGTGGCAAGCATTTGGTGGACGAAGACCTCTTGGCCTTGATCGACAGTGGCCACCTGGCTGGGGCCACGCTTGACGTGTTCCGCACCGAACCTTTGCCGGCTGGCCATGCGTTTTGGCAACACCCGAAAATCACCGTCACGCCCCACACCTCGGCCCGCACTTTGCGCGAAGAGAGCATCGCGCAAATCGTGGGCAAAATCCAGGCTTTGCAGCGTGGCGAATCGATCAATGGTGTGGTGGACTACCAGCGCGGCTATTGAACATCCAGAGATCCTCATGAACATTCCCTCACGCGTTCAACTCATCGACGTCGGCCCCCGAGACGGACTGCAAAACGAAAAGCAGCCGGTGCCTGCCGAGGTCAAAATCGGTTTGGTGCACCGCCTGCAGGCTGCGGGCTTGACCGAGATCGAGGTCACCAGTTTCGTCAGCCCCAAGTGGGTGCCGCAGATGGCCGACAACGCGGTCGTGATGGCGGGCATCGAGCGCCAAGCGGGTGTGCGTTATTCGGTACTCACGCCCAATATGGTGGGTTACCAAGCGGCGGTGGCGTCGCGCCCCGACGAGATTGTGGTCTTTGGTGCCGCCAGCCAGGCCTTCAGCCAGAAGAACATCAACTGCTCGATCGAAGAAAGCATGGCGCGCTTTGCGCCCGTGGTGCAAGCGGCCTTGGCGGCGGGCATTGCTGTGCGCGGGGCCATGAGCTGCACCGTGGGCTGCCCTTATGAGGGCGAAGTCTCACCGGCCAGCGTGGCCCATTTGGCGGGTTTGATGAAGCAAATCGGCGTGCAGCGTGTGGACGTGGCCGACACCATCGGCACCGGCACGCCGCTCAAGGTGCAAAAAGCCATCGAAGCCACGCTGCAGCACTTCGACATCGACCACATCTGCGGCCATTTTCACGACACCTATGGTCAGGCCCTGGCCAATACGCTGGCCGCCTTGCAAATGGGGGTGTGGAACTTCCAGTCCTCGGTGGCGGGCCTGGGCGGCTGCCCTTATGCCAAGGGGGCCACGGGCAATGTGGCCACCGAAGACGTGGTCTACATGCTGCACGGCATGGGCATTGCCACCGGCATTGACCTGGACAAGCTGGTGGATGCCGGCGCGTTCATCAGCGACTTTTTGGGCCGCAAACCCAACTCGAATGTGGCCAAGGCCATCCTCAACAAACGGACGGGTTGAGCCATGTGCGGTGCTGAATTGCATTCGCTGCCCGAAGGCGTACAACGCGTGGCGAAGGCATTGCAAGACGCCAACCACCCCCATGCCCCGCTCATGCTCGATGGTGCTGCCCGCACCGCGCAAGAGGCGGCCGACAGCCTGGGCGTGCAGTTGGGTCAGATCGCCAAGAGCGTGATTTTTAAACGCAAGGAAGACGGCGTGGCCGTGTTGGTGGTCACTTCTGGGGACCAGCGTGTGGATGAAAAGAAGGTGACGGCTTTGGTGGGCAAGGTCGGCCGTGCCGATGCCGATTTCGTCAAGGCCCACACCGGCTTCACGATTGGCGGCGTGTCCCCCGTGGCGCACCTAAAGCCACCCGTGACCTTGCTCGACCGTGAGCTGTGGCGATTCGACGAAATCTGGGCTGCAGCCGGGCATCCCCACGGCGTGTTTCGCCTTCGGCCGCAGGATTTGCCTGATTTGACCCAAGCCAGTCCCGCTGATGTGGTTCGCGACACGGCGCAGCCGAGCCCTGTGCAACCCCTGTCCAAGGAGTCTCCATGAATGCGCACATGAAGCTGCTGGCGCAGCGCGCTGTGCAGGTGTTGAGCCAGCCCGAACCCCATGTGCCTTCGCCTTGTGTGTCGGTGTGCGTGATGGACCCGCAAAGCCAGGTGTGCGCAGGGTGTTGGCGCAGCCTGGAAGAAATCGGCGCCTGGAGCCGCATGCCGGATGAGGCCAAGCGCTTGGTCTGGCAGCGCATTCAGCAGCGCCTGTCGGGCATAAGAGGGGCCACCTGAACGCGAGCAGCGCGCAGCTTGTTCAACCGCTTGGCGAATGGGGGGCAGCCTTCAGGGGGCAGCTGCCTGGCTGCGATCGACCACAATCAAGACATTGCAGGGTGATTCCTCTACCAGTGATTTGGCGGTGGAGCCACTCCACCATCGGCGCAGCAAGTTGGGTTCATGCTTGTGACCGACCACGATCAGGTCAGCCCCCAAACGTTCGGCAAAGCTCGACAACTCGCGGATCACCTCACCCTTGAGGACTTCGCCTTGTACCGTGTAACCCATGGCTTGAAGGGTTTGCACACCTTGAGCCAGTTGTTCTTTCAAGGTTTCTTCCATGGGCCCGTTGTTCGTCGAGGTGTAGTAGCCCATTTCCATCGACCCTACATCCAAAGGGTTGGGCGCTACCGCCACCAAAGTGAGGCGGGGTTGGCCCCAGTGCGCCAGCTCCTTGAGTTCGAGCAAGGCTTTTTGCCCCGTGATGGAACCGTCATAAGCCAGGATGATGTGTTTGTACATGCTTGCTTCCTTTGAGTTTCCTGATGGTGCAATGCGACGCAATCGCCAAAGGCTTGAATGACAAAATCATGTACCTCTGCACTGCAAAAAAGCAAGCTGGTGTTGACCCTATAGACTTTGCCAGAATCCTGCCAATCGTCATCGCGAGCGCAGCGTGGCGATCTCGACACGCCCCTAGACCCGGAACATGCCATGAAAACCATTGAGTTTTACCTTGATTTCATTTCGCCCTATGCCTGGTTGGGCTTTGATGCCTTGCCCAGGGCACTTCAAGGCATCAGTCACCGGGTGGTGCACAAGCCGGTGCTGTTTGCGGCCATGCTCAAGCACCATGGGCAGCTCGGGCCGGCAGAAATCCCGGCCAAGCGCGACTGGACTTATCGGCAAGTGCTGTGGCAAGCACGGCAGCAAGGCACGCCCATGCAACTGCCTGCCACGCATCCGTTCAACCCCTTGGGTTTGTTGCGCTTGGCCACCGCCTGCGATGCAGACGGTCAGCCCAACCGCTATGTGTGCGAGCAGGTTTTTCGCCATGTGTGGTGCTCGGGCTTGGATGCCGCCGATCCGCAGCGCTTGGCGCAATTGGCGGCGCAACTCAAGCCCACCAGAGACCCCTCGGATGCCGATGTCAAGCAAGCGCTGCAGACGCACACCCAGGAAGCACTGGCGCAGGGCGTGTTTGGCGTGCCCAGCTTCAGGGTGGACGATAAAGTGTTTTGGGGGCAAGACGCTTTGCCCATGCTGCGCGCTTATTTGCAGGGCGACCCTTGGTTTGACGGCCCCGACTGGCAGGCCCCGGCGCTGTGCGAGGTGGGCGTACGGCGGTCTTGACACCAGTCATTGGCCAGCACCCATAAAAAAACCCGATCGCATGACGCGATCGGGTTTTTCGTTTGGAGGATTCAAGTTTGCAAGGCAGTGCTTGCAAACCCAGTCCTTTTAGTGAGCAGCAGTGCCTTGTGAGGTGGTGCCGTCAAAGCTCGGGAAGCGAACGTTCTCGACCAACTCCTGAACTTCTTTCTCAGGCTCTTTGGTCAGCAAAGATACGATGATGATCACCGCAAAGCCCAGTGGCACACCGAAGATACCGGCCGAGATGGGGGCAATGTCCCACCAGGTGTTTGCTTTGAGGATTTCAGGCGTCAACGAACCATTGTGGAACAAGCCGTACATCCAAGGATGGGTCTTGACCATGTAGTAGAACGAGATGCCCAAACCAGCCAACATGCCCAGCGAAGCGCCCCATTTGTTGGCACGCTTCCAGAAGATGCCCAGAGTCAACGCAGGGAAGAAGGCCGCCGCAGCGAACGAGAAGGCCGCAGACACGAGGAACAAAATGTCAGCCATGCGCAGCGATGCAACATAAGCCGCAGCCAAAGCCACGAACACCAAAATCACTTTGGAGATCGCAACACGGCGGTTTGCCGAGGCGTTGGGGTCCACCACTTTGTAGTACACGTCGTGTGACAGAGCGTTGGCAATCGTGAGCAGCAGGCCATCGGCAGTGGACAAGGCCGCAGCCAAACCACCGGCCGCCACCAGACCGGAAATCACGAAGGGCAAGCCGCCGATTTCAGGTGTGGCCAAGACCACGATGTCACCGCCCAAGCGGATTTCTGCCAATTGCAAGATGCCATCTTTGTTGATGTCAGCCACCGCCATCAGCGTGGGGTCGACCAAGTTCCAGCGTGCAATCCATTCCGGCAACTGGTTAAACGGTGTACCGACCAGGATCGTGTAGATGTCGAACTTGACCAGCACCGCCAAAGCGGGCGCTGTGAAGTACAGCAAAGAGATGAAGAACAGCGACCAAGCCACCGACTCACGTGCTTCACGCACCGAAGGCACGGTGTAAAAGCGCATCAGGATGTGCGGCAAGGCAGCCGTACCGATCATCAAGCAGAAGACCAGCGCCAAGAAGTTCTTGCGTGCAACATCTCGGGCAGCGTCGTCTTTGCCCGGGAAGGGCTCAGCATGTCGCAAGGGTGGTGCTGCACGTGCCGTGTTGGAGGTGCGGGCTGCGGTGTAAGCTGCTTTCGCAGCCGCTTCGTCTTTGGGCAAACCAGCCAAGGCAGTTTCTGCGGCCTTGATGTCTGCAGCAGGAGCGTTGGCTGCCTTCAGCTCTTCCAGCTTTTTAGTGGCTGCTTCTTTGTCAGCGGCCATGGCTGCTGGCACATCTTTCAGCTTTTCAGCGGCGGCATCGGCACGTGCTTTGAAGATACCGCGAACTTCGAGTTCTTTGGGGTCTTTCAGCAATTGCTCTTCTTTGGCCGTCACTTTTTCAAGCAGGTAGCCATAAGCGATCTGAGGCACTGGGTTGCTGGTGTGTTTCACCGACAGCCAAATCACAGGGATCAGGTAGGCGACGATCAGGATCAGGTATTGCGCCACCTGGGTCCAGGTCACAGCACGCATACCGCCCAAGAACGAGCAGACCAAGATACCGGCCAAGCCCACGTACACACCGACGTCGAAGGACAGACCCGTCATGCGAGCGGTGATCAGGCCCACGCCGAAGATCTGCGCCACGACATACACGAAAGACACCAAAATGGCTGCAAACACGCCAATCAGGCGCGCCATGTTGCCGCCGTAGCGTGCGCCCAAAAAGTCAGGGATCGTGAACTGACCGAACTTGCGCAGGTAAGGTGCAAGGAACAGCGCCACCAGGCAGTAGCCGCCGGTCCAGCCCAAGATGAAGGCCAAACCGCCGTAACCTGTCAGGTAGAGCGTTCCGGCCATACCGATGAAGGATGCCGCCGACATCCAATCGGAACCGGTGGCCATGCCGTTGTAGATGGCAGGTACGCGTCGGCCAGCCACATAGTATTCGGCCGCATCGTTGGTGCGACTCATCACACCAATGCCAGCGTATAAGAGCACAGTGGCCAGCATGAAGGCATAGCCAATGTACTCTTTGGGCATCCCCATTTGTTCAAGAATACCCAGCAAAACAACGAAGGCCACAAAGCCTCCGCCGTAGAAAAGGAAAACTTTGTTCAGAGATTTCTGAAACTGGCTTTGGGTTTGGCCTTCGCCGCCGAAAACGCTCATGCTTCTTCTCCTTCTGCTACGCCATATTCCTTGTCAAGGTTGTTCATATAGCGTGCGTAGTACCAAATGATCAGGCAATACACGATCAGTGCGCCTTGGGCTGCGACCCAAAACGAGAACGGCCAGCCAAAAAAGCTGAATGTCAAATCACGCGAAAAGTACAAAAGAACAAAAGTCACAAAGAACCACAGAGCCAGCAATAGCCCCGTGATTCTTAGATTCTTGCCCCAGTATTCCTGGTGCCTTGCAGTGAGCTGCATCGTCATCTCCTTCTTGTTAAAAAATAAACTACCGACTGTCACTCTTGAAATTCTCGCCAACGCAGGCGGACAAAGGCCTCAAACCAGTTTGTCTAGCCTTAACCCTGTTTCGCGTTCCAATTGGGCGGCCACCTTGGGCTCGAACCCCTTGAGGTGTCGCATCACCTCCAGGGCTTTTTCGGGTTGGTGCAATTCCATGTGAACCCGGGCCATTTGGTACCAGGCGTAAGGGCTCATGGCTTGCAATTCGGTGTTGCGCTTGAAAGCCACCAAAGACTCTTCGAAACGCCTTTGACGCACCAGCACCAAACCCAGGCCATACCAGGCACGGTCCATTTTTTCGTCGATCGCCAGAGATTTTCTGAAGGCAAGCTCTGCCTCTTGGCTTCGCCCCAATTCATCGTACACAAACCCCACATTGAAATGGGCGTTGGCGTTGTTCGGTGTGAGCGTCAAGGCGCGCTCAAAAAACCCCAGAGCCTGCACCAAGCGGCGGTTGTTCAGTTCGTAGTAACCGACGCTGTTGAGCGCCAGAACATCCTGAGAATTAATGTCGAGGATTTCTTGGAAAACGGCATGGGCTTGATTGCGCAGGCCAACCACCAACAGAGCTTTGGCCTTGAATCGCAAAAACAGACAACGTGTGCGGCTGGAGGTGTCGAGCTTGGCGGGTGCCATGGGGGTGTTCACTGACATGCCGCGATCCCCATTTCTAGGCAAAGTTCAATCTTCAATTGCACCACCACGACCCAAGCAATCAAAAGCCAACTGCTGGTGGCCAGCGGGATGTGTTGGTCCAAGATCAGTTTGGGGCTGATCTTGCGCGTGATCCAAAGCGCAGGTTTGGAGGCCACATCGAGCAATTGCCAAAAAACATTGTTGTCACGGTTGGATCCCGCCAGCAATCCCAGCAAGAAACGCCCGATGATGAACATCAACGACAGTTCAATCAGACTTTTGGCAATGACGACAGCGAGCAACATAGACTTCCATGGATAACCACCATAACAATTGGGCGGATTCTATGGGGAAGTTTGCAACAGTCAAAAGCCATCGATTCAGAGTAAAAACCCTTTGAGCGCTCGAATAATCCCTTATTTTATTTATGCCCTTTGTGCCGTATCACTCTGAGAAAAAGTCAACCTGACAACAGCCTGACGCCTAACTTTCCAAAGGCTTACGTGATACGAGAGGTGATTTCAAGGGAAAACACTTAGGTGTGTTGCTTGGATTCACAGCGAGAAATTCATGCAAGGTCGCAATCTTGGATCGCTTCGTTACTCGCGATGAGAGCCATTTCGCTGTAACTAGGTCTCAAGCCATTGGCCTGATCTCTGGGGTGCCATGTAATCAAATCCGAGGGTTTGCAGCACTTTAAATTCAGCGGCGCAGTTTGACAAACAATCTTGCCAACACAAGCACCGGTACGAGGATGATCAGGTTTGAAATCAGCCCAGCGATGATCGCGTCACCGAGCTGAGCTGAGCTGCTGGGCATGGTGGTGGGCAGTATCACCGCCACAAACACCACGCCAGCGACCAAGGGTAAGACGCGCCCGGTGACAGTGGATGTTCTGAGCATGGTCATGACCAAGGCAACGATCAGGCCAATGCGAAACACATCAGTCAATTGCGAAAACACAAGCTCAATCACGTTGGGACGTCCTATCGGGTGGGGCAGGCATGGAGTGTGCCATGGGCTGCGTCTTGCAAATCGGACTCGTCGTAAAGGGTCCGATTTGCAAGAAGCCAAAGGGCTTTTGCCTGGTTTTGGCAGGGCCCTTTGAGAAAAAACGACCTCGGTCTTCGGAAAGACCCAGGTCGATTCGGCGTCGGATTTATCGGGCGTCGTGGTCGCCAGCGAAAATGTCCTTCTTGTGCGTGCCGCCAGGGACAAACAGCGTACCAATGACCACCGTCATGACGGCAATCACGATGGCGTACCAGAGGCCGGAGTAGATGTTGCCGGTCTGCGCAGAGATCGCAAACGCTGTCGCAGGCATCAAGCCGCCGAACCAGCCGTTGCCGATGTGGTAGGGCAGCGACAGACCCGAGTAACGGATGCGGGTGGGGAACATTTCAACCAGCATGGCGGCGATCGGGCCATAGACCATCGTGACCAACAAGACCAAGTAGGTCAGGATCACAATGATGGTCATCTTCTGCGCTGTGAAGATGTCAATGAAACTGCTGGCCTTGGCAATGGTTTTATTGTCAGCGGGCACCAGGGGATAGCCTGCTTGCTTGAGCGCGGCATTCAAGCTGCTGTCGAAAGCGGCCTTGGCCTTTTTCAGATCGTCGCCTGTCAGCTTGCCTGCGTCATAAGACTCGATGGCAGTCTCGCCGACCTTCACCACGGCCAGTGTGCCAGGCGCAGCGCCTTCTTCTGTTGTGTAGTTCACCGAGGAACGTGCCAGTTGGGCTTTGGCAATGTCGCAAGACGAAGTGAATTTCACAGTGCCGGTGGGGTTGAACTGGAAAGAGCAATCTTCAGCAGACACCTTGACAGAGACCGGCGTCTGATGCGCTTGGTAGATGGCAGGATTGGCCGTCTTGGTCAACAAGTTGAACACGGGCAAGAAGGTCACAGCAGCCAGCACGCAACCGGCCAGGATGATGGGCTTGCGACCAATGCGGTCAGACAAGGCGCCAAAGAGCAAAAAGCCCCCAGTACCCAAAATCAGCGACCAAGCCACCATCACGTTGGCGGTAAAACTGTCGATCTTGATCACGTTTTGCATGAAGAACAAAGCGTAGAACTGACCGGTGTACCACACCACAGCCTGACCCGCGACCAAACCCAGCAAAGCGATCAGGGCGATCTTGCCGTTTTTCCAGTTGCCAAAAGCTTCGCTCAGGGGAGCCTTGGACGTACGACCTTCTTCCTTCATCTTTTTGAAGGCGGGGCTTTCGTTCATCTGCAAGCGGATGTAGAGCGAGATCGCCAGCAAGAAGATGGAGCCGATGAAGGGAACGCGCCAGCCCCATGCGTTGAATGCTTTGACCATCGTGGGGCTGCCATCGGCCATGAGCACGGCCACGCCGTCTTTCATCAAGGGCACGTCGGGGTAGTTGCCGTTGACATAGCCTTGCACCGACAAAATGACGATCAGCGAGAGCAGCAGGCCCAGTGTCGCTGTGGTCTGAATGAACGCGGTGAAGTAGCCACGCTGATTGGCAGGCGCGTGTTCGGCCACATAGATGGCCGCACCACCGTATTCACCGCCCAGGGCCAGACCTTGTGCCATGCGCAGAAGAATCAGGATGATCGGCGCCGCAACACCCCAGCTCTCGTAATTGGGCAGCACACCCACCAAGAAGGTCGATACACCCATGATGACGATGGTCATCAAGAAAGTGTGCTTGCGGCCGATCATGTCGCCCAACATGCCAAACACCAGTGCGCCGAAGGGGCGCACGATGAAACCTGCCGCAAAAGCCAGCAGCGCAAAGACGTTGCGGGTGTTTTCAGGGAAGGCGGTGAAGAATTGCGCGCCAATGATGGCCGCCAATGCGCCGTAAAGGTAAAAGTCGTACCACTCAAAAATGGTACCGGCTGACGAAGCCATGATGACCTTCTTCTCCTCCGCAGTCATCGGTCGGGAGCGCTCCCGAACGTTGTTTGTCATATCGTTGGTTGACATGTTGCTTCCTCAATTTTTGTCCGGCTGTGAGGCTGGACGGATTAGATAAACGCAGTCGTTCTGGCTCAGCGGGTTGCTGCACCAATGAATTGCCGTTCCAATTTAGGGTTAATAACTTACTGAAAGATTGCATGCGGTATAAGACATGCCCGATGCAAGGGTAAACACTTATATTCCTGCGATCGGCGGAATACTTTGCTGACGCCTAACTTTCAAAGCCTTGCGTTGGATGGGATCAAGCCTGCGGATCTCATCAAGAAAGGATGCATGCCAGACGGGGTCAGCTTGAGAGGCGCTTCAATCGCGTCCGCTGGGCTCATTGGGGGGTGAGTGCTCATCTCTTTGGGTGTTGGCAGCCACTTCCTCAGCTTCCCATCGGTTCATGAGCCAGGCATAGACCGCCACGATGGCGATAAAAACGAGCACAGACCCCTGTGCCGCCATCCAGAAGTAAAGTGGCCAACCGTTGACCTCCAAGGCCAAGTCGCGTGCAAAGAAACCAGGACTAAAACTGGCGGAGAACCAAATCAATAACAATATCCACCGCAAACGGCCTTGACGCTTTTTGAGCGCTGCAGAAGGGGTGTGTATTTCAGTCATGCGCAAGGATAGGTACAAAGTCACGGCGTCCACATGTGCAGTGGTCAGCCCATCGTCGATTTTTTCCCTTGGCTGGTTGGGTGATGCTTTCCACCCTAGGGTTCAAGGTTAGCGATGCAGTTGCACTAGCGGCTTGAATCATAAAGCGTTTGCTGATTCAGGTTTCAGGGGTTTCAAGGGCTCAGTGCAAATGGATTCAGAGCAAGCTGGAGGGGTAGCGCTGAGCCCATACATCCTGCAGGGATTGAATGACCGAAAAAGCTTCTCTGAGGTGACTGCGTTCGAAGTTCGACAGCTCTTGCAAATGCATGTGGTTGTCAGGCTCAAGGCCGCGCTGCATGCAAAGTGTTTGGTGGGCGATGCGCAGACTGGACACGAACTCTAAGGCGTCCCGTAAATCGCGCGAACCTTGCTCAGACAACTCGCCCATTTTCGATGCTTTCTCGAGACGGTCACAGGTGTTGACTTCGAGCAAGCCTGCTTCCAAGGCATAAACCCGACCCAAGTCCACGATGGGCGTGATGGCGTGGTTTTTCAGATCGACCGTCCCTGCATGCGCGCCGCCATGGCTCATGGCGATTTGGCCAAACAAGTTGAGTGGCGGGCGTTGCTTGTGGGCATTGTTCACCACATGTGCCAAAAAAAGACTTTTTTGGGGCGTGTGTGCTAACACATCCTGGCGCAAAACCTGAAGCAATTCGAGCTGACCGTGAACCGCCCGCAGATCAAAAAAGACCGTGATCAGCATCAATGCCTTGGAATCAGGGGTGTCTGTCCAGCGTTGAAAATACTGACGCCAAATGTGCAGGGGTTGTCGCCAGGTTTCGTTCATGGCCATCATCTCACCTGGGCAGTGGACATAACCGCAGGCCGCCAAGCCATCGCAGATCCGGCGGGCCAAAGTCTGAAAATAGTTGCCGTGCAAAGCCGGGTTGTAGGCATCGCTCAGAACCATACAGTTGTCTTGATCTGATTTGGCGGTTTGCTCGCAGCGCCCTTGCGAACCCGCTGCCACCCAGACATAGGGTATGGGTGGGAGACCTAATTCAGCTTCGGTCAGCGCAATCAAGCGAAGCGTCAAGGCATCGGTGATGGCTGTGATGATGTGGCCGGTGTTGTAAGCACTGGTGTTGGCTGCACTCAAATAGTTCTGCAAACCCTTGATCTTCCGACCGATGCCCACCAGACCCTCCAGGGAGGTTTGTCGGTGGATGTCGCGCGCCAAATGAACCGGCGAAGTGCTTTGCTGCAGCATCAGGTCGGAGGCGGTGACCATGCCCACCAAACTTGGACCGTCCATCACAGGCACATGGTGGATGTTGTGGCGGGTCATCAGGAGCAAGGCTTCAAATGCTGGACTGCGTTGATCCAAGGTGATCGGATTCAGGGTGGCAATGTCGGCTGCCGGGCCTGACAGGTCAAGATTTTCAGCGACCACCCGGTTGCGTAAATCACGGTCGGTGACCAAGCCCATCGGTTGGCCTTCTTTCACCAGCAAGATCGAAGACACGCCTTGGTCGCGCATGGTTTGGGCGACTTCGAGCACGCTGGCATGCCATGGCAAGGTGCTGGGGCTGTGTTGAACCAAGGATTTCAATGGCATGCCCAACAAGGGCGCGTTTTCTGCGAGCCCTTGGGCTGACGCCTGCAGGGCAATGCCATCAGGTGGTGCAGGTCCACCAGTGCTTGGCGCGGACATGTTCTGGCCCCGTCCTTTCGTGGTGAGCATTGTTGTTTCATTCTGTCAGATGCCACGTCTGTGAGGCTTCACGGCCAGTGGTTTTCATGATCCCGGTCAAGAAAAAGGGGCAAGCCTGGTCGGGTTCAGGCGCATCGAGCTGGGCCCTAGAATGTTTGGCCTTCACCCCATAAAGCCCGTCTATGTCCCAAGGTCTCATCCGCATCCGTGGCGCTCGCCAGCACAATCTCAAGAACATCGACCTCGACATCCGTACCGGCGAGCTGACAGTGGTCACCGGCCCCAGCGGCTCGGGCAAGTCGAGTCTGGTGTTTGACACGCTGTATGCCGAGGGCCAACGCCGCTATGTGGAGACCTTCAGCGCCTATGCCCGCCAGTTTTTGGACCGCATGGACAAACCAGCGGTGGACAAGGTCGAAGGCGTGCCCCCGGCCATTGCCATTGACCAGACCAACCCGGTGCGCAGCTCGCGCTCCACCGTGGGCACCATGACCGAGCTGAACGACCACCTGAAGTTGTTGTTCGCGCGTCTCGGTCAGTTGTTCGACAAAGACACCGCGCAGCCGGTGCGCCACGACAACCCCGACACGATTTATGCCGAGTTGGCGCAACGTGCCGCGCAAGCAGGTGATCCGCGCTTGTACCTCACCTTCCCGGTGGAGCTGCCCGCGAACACCAGCGCCGAGCAAGTCGAGCAATGGTTGTCGGCCAGCGGCTTCACCAAGGTGCAAGCCGAGCGCGAAGTCGCCACACCCACCGGCCCGCGCAAGGTGCTGGATGTGATCGCCGACCGTTTTCGCATGGGCAATGCCGAAAAAGCCCGTGTGGTCGAAGCCATCGAAGTGGCCTTGAAGCGTGGTGGCCGTCTGAATGTGTACGTGGAAAACTTGGTGGCAGATCCTGATTCTTCCGCCGTCATGGCGAGCGATGCGCGGCCATCCAAGTTGGAACCTTCCACCACCTTCGACATCTGGCGCTTTTCCACTGGTCTGCATTGCCCCGAAAGCGATCAGCGCTACACCGACCCGATCCCGTCGATGTTCTCCTTCAACTCGGCCGTGGGCGCGTGCGAAACCTGCCGGGGTTTTGGCCGCGTGATCGGGGTTGACTATGGCCTCGTCATTCCGAACCCCAAGCTCACGCTGAGGGCCGGGGCCATCAAGACGCTGCAAACGCCGGCCTGGCAAGAAAACCAGGACGACCTGATGCGCCACGCAGAGGCCGCAGGCATTCCGCGCGACACGCCGTGGGACAAGTTGACCCAGGCCCAGCAAGACTGGGTGATCAACGGCTCACCCGAGTGGAAGGGCCGCTGGAACCACCAGTGGTACGGCGTGAAGCGCTTTTTTGAGTACCTGGAGAGCAAGGCCTACAAGATGCACATCCGTGTGCTCTTGTCCAAGTACCGCAGTTACACCGAGTGCCCAAGTTGCCAAGGCGCACGCTTAAAGACAGAGAGTTTGCTGTGGCGCATTGGCAGTCACTCCGATGCCGATGGCGTCTTGCCAGTGGAGAAGCGTTTCATGCCCGCGGGTGTGAAGTGGACGCGGGCGCAGTTGGAGGCGCTGCCGGGTTTGAGCTTGCACGACATGATGATCATGCCGCTCGACCGATTGCGCTTGTTCTTTGACCGGGTGTCGGCGTCGGGTCAGGCGTCGCTGGGTACTGGGGAGGCTCCGGCCGGGGATGGGCTGGGCTCCTCATACGGCGGGGGTACGCCAAAATCGTCGCCCAGCCCATCCCCGGCCGAAGCGGTGGGGGCGGGTGCGCAAGAAGAAGCACAGGCACAGGCAGCGACAGAGATGTCGCTAGACGATCGATCGACCACAAGGTCTGCTTCAGAGCGGGGGGCGGACGACGATTTTGGCGTACCCCCGCCTCATGAGGAGCCCGCCCCCCGCTCTGATGCAGACCGAACCGACGAAGAAACCAGTCACGGTCCAAGCGCCGAACAAAAAGCGCTGCAGTTGTTGCTGGAAGAAATCACCACCCGCCTCAAATACCTGTGCGACGTGGGCATTGGCTACCTCACCCTCGACCGCCAAAGCCGGACTCTGAGCGGCGGCGAAGTGCAACGCATCAACCTCACCACCGCATTGGGCACCAGCCTGGTCAACACCCTGTTTGTGCTCGACGAGCCCAGCATTGGCCTGCACCCGCGTGACATGCACCGCATCACCTTGGCCATGCGCCGCCTGCGTGACGCGGGCAACACGCTGGTGGTTGTCGAGCACGACCCGGCCGTGATGCTGGCCGCCGACCGCATGATCGACATGGGCCCCGGCCCTGGCGAGCGAGGCGGGCAGATTGTTTTTGACGGCACAACCGCCGACCTGCGCCAAGCCGATACGCTCACAGGCGCTTATTTGGGTGGGCGCAAGCAAGTGGGCCTGGGCTTCAAGCGCATGGTGAGCGACAGCACGCCGCGTTTGATTTTGGAAGGCGCTCGCGAGCACAACCTGCAAAACATCAGCGTGGACTTCCCGCTGCAGCGCTTGGTCACCATCACTGGCGTCAGCGGCTCGGGCAAGTCGAGTTTGATCCAGGACGTGCTGGCCCCGGCGCTGATGCGCCACTTTGGCAAAGCCACCGAAACCCCTGGTGCGCACGACCGCCTGCTGGGCACGGACCACCTGAGCGATGTGGTGTTTGTGGATCAATCACCGATTGGCAAAACCGCCCGCTCCAACCCCGTGAGCTATGTGGGCGCATGGGACGCCATCCGCGAGATTTTTGCCACCGCACCACTCTCGCGCCAGCGTGGCTACACCGCCAGCAAGTTCAGCTTCAACGGCGGCGACGGGCGCTGCCCCACTTGCGGTGGCTCAGGCTTTGAGCATGTGGAGATGCAGTTTTTGAGCGATGTGTATCTGCGCTGCCCCGATTGCGATGGCAAGCGCTATCGCCCCGAGATTCTGGAAATCACCATCGAGCGCCAAGCCCTGGGTAGATCGCCACGCTTCGCTCGCGATGACGGTGGCGCCTCCAGTGATGTCACTGCGAGCGTAGCGTGGCAGTCCATGCCTGTGGGCGATGGTGTCAGGCACTTGAACGTGGCCGATGTGCTGGACTTGACGGTGAGCGAAGCTGCTGCTTTGTTCGCGCAAGACCGTGACGTGATCAGAGCCTTGCAGCCCATTGTGGATGTGGGTCTGGAATACGTGAAGTTGGGTCAGCCTGTGCCCACCTTGTCGGGCGGAGAGGCGCAGCGCCTCAAACTGGCGGGCTTTCTGGCCGAGGCGGCAAAAAGTGCATCCAACAGCCGCCAGAGCTTGGCGCGCAAAGGCACGCTGTTCTTGTTTGACGAGCCCACCACTGGCCTGCACTTCGACGACATCGCCAAGCTCATGCGTGCCTTGCGCAAGCTGCTCGAAGCGGGGCATTCGCTGATCGTCATCGAGCACAACCTGGACGTGATCCGCGCCAGCGACTGGTTGATCGATCTGGGGCCCGAGGGCGGTGATGCCGGTGGCCTGATCGTGGCCGAGGGCACGCCCGAAGACGTGCGCCAGCATGCCACCTCGCACACGGGGCTGGCACTGCGTGAGTACGCTGAGTCCATGGGTGAGGTTGGCGTTGTCAGGGAGAAAGGCGCGGATCTCCTGTTTGCCGTCACTGCGAGCGAAGCGCGGCAGTCCAAGTCTGGATCGCCACGCTTCGCTCGCGATGACGTTAAGGGGCCCGCTCGTGATGACGTTAAGGGGCTCGCTCGTGATGACGATGAGGGGCTCGCTCGCGATGACGATGAGGGGACCGCTCGCCATGCCGTTGTGGGAGGCGCTTCCAACAACATCCAGATCGTCAACGCCAAAGAGCACAACCTCAAAAACCTGAGCGTGGACATTCCACGCGGCAAGTTCAACGTGGTCACTGGCGTCAGCGGTTCCGGCAAGTCCACGCTGGCCTTTGACATCCTGTTCAACGAAGGCCAGCGCCGCTATCTGGAAAGCCTGAACGCTTACGCCCGAAGCATCGTGCAGCCCGCAGGCCGCCCCGAAGTCGATGCGGTCTATGGCATTCCGCCCACCGTGGCCATTGAGCAGCGCTTGTCACGCGGTGGCCGCAAATCCACTGTGGGCACCACCACCGAGGTTTGGCACTTTTTGCGCCTGCTGTACGTCAAGCTGGGCATCCAGCATTGCGTGCACGACAACACGCCCGTGCAACCGCAAACGCCCGACAGCATCATCGCTCAGCTGATGACGCATTTCAAGGGCCAACACATTGGCCTGCTGGCCCCCTTGGTGACGAACCGCAAAGGCGTTTACACCGAGTTGGCCGACTGGGCCAGACCGCGTGGCTACACCCACCTGCGCGTCGACGGTGACTTTTTACCGACGCAAGGCTTCCCGCGCATTGACCGCTTCAAGGAGCACAACATCGAGTTGCCCGTGGCCAGCCTCGATGTGCTGTCTGGCAACGAAACCGCATTGCGTGAGGCACTTGCCAAAACACTGGAACATGGTAAGGGCGTGGTGCATGTGCTGAGCGATCTGGATGGCCTGCGCGAAGCCATGTTCAGTGGTGAATCCACTGCCCGCATTGGCCAACATCGGGTGTTCTCTACATTGCGCGCTTGCCCTGCTTGCGACACCTCGTATGCCGAACTCGACCCGCGTTTGTTCTCGTACAACAGCAAACATGGCTGGTGCCCCGACTGCGTGGGCACGGGCGTCAAGCTCAGCAAGGACGAGCGCCAAGTGTTCGACGACTCGGTGCGTGACGACAAAGACAAAGGCCGCGAGCAGACCTTTGCCGAGCCCGAAATCGAGAACTTGGCCAATGAGGCCTGCCCCAGCTGTGAAGGCACCCGCCTGAACGCCACGGCGCGTGCGGTGCGCCTGGGTGCAGCCCCGGGTCAAGGTTGGCGCATCACCGACATCGCCAGCTTGTCGGTGAGCGATGTGCGGCAGTGGGTGCAAAAGCTGCACCTGACGGGGCGCGATGCCGACATCGCCCGCGACTTGGTGCCCGAGATCCAAAGTCGTTTGGAGTTTTTGGAAGAAGTGGGCCTGGGCTATCTCACGCTGGACCGGGGCGCGCCTACGCTGTCCGGTGGTGAGGCGCAGCGGATCCGCTTGGCCGCGCAACTGGGCAGCAACCTGCAAGGCGTGTGTTACGTGCTGGATGAACCGACCATTGGCTTGCACGCGCGCGACAACCAAATATTGCTCAACGCCTTGCAAAGCTTGAGCGACAAGGGCAACACCTTGGTGGTGGTGGAGCACGACGAAGACACAATTCGCCGTGCCGATCACATCATCGATATTGGTCCGAGTGCTGGCAAACGCGGTGGCCGTTTGGTGGCTGAGGGCTCGGTGGCCGACATCACGGCTTCGGCGGATTCGCAAACGGGTCGCTATCTGCTGCACGCGATGAAGCATCCCCTCCAGGTCAGACGCGAAATCACTGGATCGCCACGCTTCACTCGCGATGACGAATTGAAAAGCACTTGCAATGGCGGAAAGGCCGTCATTGCGAGGAGCGAAGCGACGCGGCAATCCATGCCTCACGCACCACTCACTTCTGAACAACAATGGCTCACCCTCACGGGCGCTAACCTGCACAACCTGCGTCAGGTCGATGTGCAAGTGCCGCTCAAGCGCCTGGTCGCCGTCACGGGCGTCAGTGGCTCGGGGAAATCCACGCTGGCCCGCGATGTGTTGCTGGCCAATGTTCAGGCGCTGGTCAGCCAGCGCTCCACCTTCGCAGGCCGCACGGCACAAGACGCAGGCCAACGTGTGGCGCTGACGGCGTGCAGCGATGTGCAGGGCTTTGAGACGATTGACCGTGTGCTTGAAGTCGACCAAACGCCGATCGGCAAAACACCGCGTTCCTGCCCCGCCACTTACATTGGTTTTTGGGACACGATCCGCAAACTGTTTGCCGAAACCCTCGAGGCCAAAGCCCGTGGCTACGCCGCCGGACGCTTCAGTTTCAACACCGGCGAAGGCCGATGCCCTAGCTGCGAAGGCCAGGGCATGCGCACCATCGAGATGAGCTTTTTGCCCGATGTGAAAGTGCATTGCGAAACCTGCCGGGGTGCCCGCTTCAACCCCGAAACCCTGGCAGTGACCTGGCGTGGCAAAAGCATTGGCGATGTGCTGCAGATGGAAGTAGACGAGGCGGTGGGCTTCTTTGCCAGCATGCCCAGCATCGCACACCCTTTGCAGTTGCTCAAGGATGTGGGCTTGGGTTACCTGACTTTGGGCCAGCCTTCCCCGACCCTGAGCGGTGGTGAAGCCCAGCGCATCAAGCTGGTGACCGAGCTGACCAAGGTGCGTGACGAGGTGGGCAAGCGCGGCAACAAAGCGCCGCACACCTTGTATGTGCTGGACGAGCCCACGGTGGGTCTGCACATGGCCGATGTGGACAAGCTCATCAGCGTGCTGCACCGATTGGTCAACGCGGGGCACAGCGTGATCGTGATCGAGCACGACCTGGATGTGATTGCCGAAGCCGACTGGGTCATTGACCTCGGGCCCGAAGGCGGTAACGCGGGCGGTCGCATTGTGGCGGCCGCCACACCCGAAGAGCTTGTGCGCCTGGGCACCCACACGGGAGTGGCGCTGGGGCCTGTGTTGGCGCGGGTGTGATCAACTCGCCACCACCAGCCGCCAAAGCGATGTGACTTCTGCCGACCGTGCTGCATGCAGCGGGTCGGTGGTGTCTTGGGCTTTGGCGTGAAAGGGTTTCACATCCATGCGGCCTGCCACCTCCAAGCCCGCATCCGCAATCCAGCCCAGCAGGGCTTCGCGTGTTCGCAGGCCCAGGTGTTCGGCCAGGTCGGACAAGATCAGCCAGCCTTCGCCGCCTGGGCACAGGTGCGCGGGCAAACCGTTCAAAAACCCCTTGAGCATTTGGCTGCCTTCGTCGTAGACGGCTTGCTCCAGCAAGGAGGTCGCCCGCGCGGGCAGCCAAGGTGGGTTGCAAACGATCAGGGCGGCCTGTCCAGGTGGAAACAAATCGGTGTGCAGCAACTGCACCTGGTTTTGCAGGCCCAAGCGCTGTAAATTGTCCCGGGCGCAGGCTAAAGCGCGTTCCGACACATCGCTGCCTACCACTTGACCTGCTCCTCGTCGTGCCAGTAAGGCCGACAACACGCCGGTACCCACGCCAATGTCAAAAGCCACGGCATGCGTCTTCAGAGCAGCAGGCCAGGGGGCTTGGGCCACGAGCTGCACATATTCGCCGCGCACGGGCGAAAAAACACCGTAATGCGGGTGGATGCGTAATTTTTCACCCAAGGCGGGGACTTCAACCCCGTTTTTCCGCCACTCAAACGCCCCGATCACTCCTTGTAGGCTGCGCAGCGACACCACGCGTACATGACCATCTTTTGGCCCCCACGCTTGCAGGCAAGCGGTCTGTACGGATGGTGCCCGGCGCAGTGCAATGCTGTAGTCGGGCTGCAACTCGATCAGGATTTGGCCGAGAACACGTGCCCGTTGGGACTGCGCCTGGCGGTGGGCGTCGAAGGCAGATGGGGCGGGGTGCGCACTTTCACGCTTTTTGTTTAAAACTGTTTTTTTTCGTGGAGGCCGTTCCAGTCGGCGTTTGAGCGCCTGCAGCAGTTGGCGGGCATTTTGAAAGTCACCGCGCCACAACAAACCCGTGCCTTCACAGGCTAAGCGGTAAGCGGTATCGGCGTTCAGGGTGTCATCCACCAGCATCAGTCTGGACGGGGGGCGAGCCCTGTGGTCAGTCACCCAAAGCGCGCTGCGAGTTTGGCCATTTTCGTGCCAGGTGAGGGAGGCCGGTGGGGTCATGATAAGTAACGGCCCAGTGACCGGTGATCTGTTGAGTCTTCATCATAGCGGGCACAGCATGGCCTGCCGTGAAAATCAGACCTTGCGTTGGCATGAACCGGTGCAGGCAAAATAACGTTTGTGGATATTCTCAACAAGCTCAGCCCATCCATTTCTGGATCAACGCAACCCGGTCAGTCCTTTTCTGACAAGACGGCTGTGTTGGTACCCACTTTCAACCCGGGACCCTGTTGGGAGGATTTTCTGGCGGGTTTGCAAGCGCAAATCCCTGGGCCCGCGCATTGCTGGGTGCTGGACTCGGAGTCCAACGATGGCAGCTTGACCAAAACCGCGCAGGCTGGAATCGCGGTTTATCCAGTGGAGCGCCGGCACTTCAATCACGGTGGTACCCGGCAATGGGGCATCGATCGCTTGCCTGCTGAAGTCGAGTTTGTGGTGTTCCTCACCCAGGATGCCGTGTTGGCCGATCCCGAGGCCATCGGGCGTTTGTTGTCGGGTTTTTCTGACCCTGCTGTGGCCGCTGTGTACGGTCGCCAAGCGCCAGACCCGAAGGCCAGTGCGATTGCTGCACACGCCCGGCATTTCAACTACCCTGCGCAAAGCCAAACCCGGCGTTGGTCGGACAAAGATCATCTGGGGCTCAAGGCCTGCTTCCTGTCCAATGCCTTTGCAGCTTACCGTTTGTCGGCGCTCCATGCGGCAGGGGGGTTTTCGTCGCGTGTGATTTTGGGCGAGGACATGCAACTTGCCGCTCGCTTATTGCAGCAGGGCCATGCCATTCGCTACGAGGCGCAGGCGCTCGTTTATCATTCACATAACTATTCTTTGACCAGTGAATTTGCACGGTACTTCGACACAGGCGTGTTCCACCACGATGAAAACTGGATGATCCAGAACTACGGCAAAGCGGGTCGAGAAGGCCTGCGGTTCCTCAAGTCGGAAATTTGTTTCCTTTTGCGACACGCCCCCTGGCGATTGCCGGAGGCTTTGCTGCGCTCCGTTCTCAAGTTATTGGCTTACCGATTGGGGCGTTCACACACACGCCTGCCCATGGCCCTGAAAAAACAACTGTCCATGCACAAAGGGTTCTGGGCGTGAGGCAGGAGACTCCAAAACAGGGGCAGACCTCCAGACCTGTGGCGTACCTGAGTTTGTTCAAGATTCGGTTGTCCAAATTGGCCATCATGCTGGGCGATGCGTGTGCCATGGCTGTAGCGTTTGTCATGTCTTTGATGTTCACCGCTGTGCTGGTGTCACCAGAAGGTGTGTCGTTCAAAGCCTGGTTGGCAGGGCAGGACGCGCAGCGCTTCGTCGCCTGGTGCTTCATCGGCTTACTGGGCTTGGTGTTGCTCCTGAGCCGTTATCAGCATTACAGCGACCGCAGGCCTTTGTGGGACGAATTGGGTGATTTTTTCCGATTGGTGGGAGTTCTGGCCTTGATGGACATGGCCCTGGTGGCAGTGACCCGCTGGAATGCTTCCCGCTTGTGGTGGCTGGTGTCGTGGGTGCTGGTCTTGATCATGCTGGTCTTGATGCGCTATGTGACCCGGCAAATCCTTAAAAAGTTTTCGCTTTGGTACCGGCCAACGGTCATCATTGGCATTGGTGCCAATGCAGAAGAGGCCGCTTTGGCCCTGAACAGCCAACCCGAGTTGGGCTTTTCGGTGCTGGGTTTTGTGGATGCGAGCGGGGGAGAGGGCAAAGCCTCGGACATGACCTACCCGCGATTACCCGCGCTGGAGATGGCTCAATTTGCCAAACAACCGGGTATTCAGTGGGTGATTGCTTTGGAGCATGCCCAGTCCGAACAGCGCGAGCAATGGTTGCGACAGCTGGCCCAATGGGGTGCGCCGGACATCAGCGTCATCCCGGCCATGCGAGGCGTTCCCCTGCACGGAACGGACATGTCGCATTTCTTTTCGCATGAAGTGGCCTTGCTGCGCATGCGAAACAACTTGCGCCGCTGGCCAGCGCGATTGACCAAAAGGCTGTTTGATACTTTCGCTGCTTTGGCCTTGTTGCTGGTGCTCAGTCCAGCCCTGTTACTGATGGCTTGGGCCATTCGCCGTGACGGGGGGCCTGCTTTGTTTGCCCACCCGCGCATTGGCAAAAACGGTAAGGTATTTAATTGTTTTAAGTTCCGCACCATGGTGGTGGATGCCGAAAAACAGCTGGAGTACTTGTTGCAAAGTCAACCCGAACTTCGCAAGCAATGGCAGGCTGAGCAAAAATTGCATTCAGACCCGAGGGTCAGCCCGGTTGGACGTTTGTTAAGGCGCACCAGCCTGGACGAATTGCCCCAACTGATCAACGTGATCCGGGGGGAGATGAGTCTGGTGGGGCCGCGCCCGGTTGTACGCAGTGAGTTACCCCGTTACGGTGATCAGGTAGGCTACTACCTGATGGTTCGCCCCGGTATGACTGGCCTGTGGCAAGTCAGTGGCCGCAACGATGTGGACTACGACACCCGCGTTTATCTGGACAGTTGGTACGTCAAGAACTGGTCGCTGTGGCATGACTTGGTCATTTTGTTCAAAACCATCTCGGTGGTGTTGACTCGCCAGGGCGCGTACTGAAACCCAGGCTCAGGTTGCCGGAGTTGACTGCAAAATCCGTTGTGCCAACTCGGTGAATCCGGCCCCTCTGGGTGCCTGGGTGACAAACCTTGGCTTGAACTGCAACAGCGCCTCAAAGCGCGCGATGTTGGCCACGCCCACACTGAATGGGAAATGTTCAAACATCACTTGGTCGTTGAGAGAGTCGCCCACATAAATCCATTGTTGCAATTCCTGGTCCAGCACACGGCCCAGCAGGGTGTGCAAAATCCAGCGTGCGCCACTGAGTTTATGGTGCTCACCAAACCAGCCATTGATGTGGATGCTGCTCACGGTGGCCACCATGGATTGGCTTCGCATGATGCGCACCACCTGGTCGATGGCCTGCGGGGGCAAATGGGTGAACTCGCTGTGGTCGATGGCGATGTCGGTTTCGCGGCCCGCACTGTCCTGGGCTAAAACGGCCCCTGGCACCTCGCGCAAAATTCTCGCTGCAACGGATTGCATGCGCACAAAATTCGCGGCGCGTACAGCCTCGTTTTGCTGATAAATGGCCTTGGGCGCGCCGTGTGCTTGGGGAATCCAAGCGGCGGCCCCGTTTTCGGCCACCACGGCATCGACGGGCCAACTGTGGGCCAATTCGCGGCTCCAGCCCATGGGGCGGCCAGTGACAGGGATGACTGTGAAGCCGGCTTGCTTGAGGTCGCGCAGGGCCTGCAAAGCGTCGGCGGTGATGACCCCGTCGGTGGTCAAGGTGTCATCGATGTCGGTGAACACCCCTCTCCAACGGGGCTGATCCTGTGGCCAATGTGTCAGGTCCAGCATGCCTTCACGGGCGATGTTCACTCGTCAGACCCAGGCGCTGCACCATGGCCAGTGTGGCCGCGCTTTGGTTCATGGTGTAGAAATGGATGGCAGGTACGCCGCCGTTGACCAACTGCTCACACAAGTCGGCCACCACATCCAGACCAAAGGCCTTGATGGACTCGGTGTCGTCGCCATAGGCTTGCAGACGCAACCGGATCCAGCGGGGGATTTCGGCACCACATGCGTCTGAAAAACGCAGCAGCTGCGCCGAACTGGTGATGGGCATGATGCCCGGCACC
This sequence comes from Comamonadaceae bacterium, assembly GCA_027488215.1. Classification (GTDB taxonomy): domain Bacteria; phylum Pseudomonadota; class Gammaproteobacteria; order Burkholderiales; family Burkholderiaceae_C; genus Limnohabitans_A. The sequence goes on along the minus strand of JAIYCB010000039.1, from coordinate 4,116 downwards.
ACGGGCACATCCACGCCCAGTTTGTAGGCGTCGTCCACAAAGCGGAAATATGCATCGCTGTTGTAGAAGTATTGGGTGATGGCCGAGTTGGCCCCAGCCTTGACCTTGGTGGCAAAAGCCTGCAAATCGGCCTCTGGCGACTTGGCTTGCGGGTGGATCTCGGGGTATGCCGCGACTTCGATGTGGAAGTCGTCACCGGTCTCGGCGCGGATGAAGGCCACCAGATCACTGGCGTAATGGAACTCGCCGCCAGCGCCGTAGCCGCTGGGCAAATCGCCACGCAAAGCCACCAGACGCTTGACGCCCATGGACTTGAGCGTCGCCAATTCGGCACGCACCGAAGCCTTGGTCGCGCCAATGCAGGAGAAGTGAGAGGCCGCTGGCACGCCCTCGGCCAGGATTTCACCCACGGTGGCAAAGGTGCCCTCTTGTGTAGAGCCGCCAGCGCCATAGGTCACCGAACAAAACTCGGGTTTGAGGGCGTACAGTTTTTCGCGCACACCACGAAGCTTCTCAGCGCCTTCGGGCGTTTTGGGCGGAAAAAACTCCAGGCTGATGGGCAGTTTCAAACCAGACATGACGTCACCTTCAAAAAATCAATAGTCGTTGGCCTTGGCGGCCAGATCGGCCTTGTGGGCCAAGCGTGTCGCTTCGCGCGCAGGCAAGACGGCAGCAGGGTCAGGCCAGCAGGCCAGCACAAAAAATTCACGGTTGCCGTCGCCGCCTTCGATCGGACTGTCCAGCCATGCCGTCACTTGCATGCCCAGATCGGACAAAGACGTGCGCACACGGTTTTCGATGAAGGGGTAATGGCGCTCGTCTTTGACGATGCCACCCTTTCCCACTTGACCCGGTTGCAATTCGAACTGGGGTTTCACCAGCATCAGCAATTGGCCAGTGGGCTTGAGCAAATGCACCACGCCTGGCAGCACCAGCGTCAGCGAGATGAAGGACACATCACCCACCATCAGATCGAAGCCTTCGAGCGCATCGGGGATGCGCTCGTCTCCGGGCTCCAGTTCACGGGCGTTGACGCCTTCGATGCACACCACACGCTCGTCTTCGCGAATGCGTGGGTGCACTTGGGCATGCCCCACGTCAATGCCCACCACCTCGACCGCACCTTGCTGCAGCAAGCAGTCAGTGAACCCACCGGTGCTTTGCCCCACATCCAGGCAGCGCAGGCCTTGCACTTGAATGCCCGTGGTCTTCAGAGCCCCTTCGAGCTTGAGGCCACCGCGTGAAACATAGCGCGACTCGGCATCGTCGAGCAGTTGCAAAGCAGCGCTCTCGGGCACCTCGTCGCGGTTTTTCACCACCGCTCGCCAAATTCCGTCGGGCTGCTGCCACTTCACGCCCCCAGCAATCAGTCGCTGGGCCTGGGAACGAGAAGCAGCCAGGCCGCGTTCGACGAGAAGTTGGTCAATCCGCATGCAGCTGGGTTCAATAGCGGTAGGTGTCGGCTTTGTAAGGACCGTTCTTGGATACGCCGATGTAGGCGGCTTGCTCGTCGCTGAGTTCGGTCAGCATGGCGCCGACTTTTTTCAGGTGCAAACGCGCCACTTTTTCATCGAGGTGCTTGGGCAGCACATAGACCTTGCCGGCTTCGTATTGGTCTTGCTTGGTGAACAGCTCGATCTGGGCGATGGTCTGGTTGGCAAACGAGGACGACATCACAAAGCTGGGGTGGCCCGTGGCGCAACCCAGGTTCACCAAACGGCCTTTGGCCAACAAGGTGATCTTCTTGCCATCGGGGAAGATGACGTGGTCGACTTGTGGCTTGATCTCGTCCCACTGCAGCTTTTCCAAAGAAGCCACATCGATCTCGTTGTCGAAGTGACCAATGTTGCAAACGATGGCTTCGTCTTTCATGGCAGCCATGTGCTCGTAACGGATCACGTTCTTGTTGCCGGTGGCCGACACGAAGATGTCGCACTTGTCAGCAGCGTATTCCATCGTCACGACTTTGTAGCCTTCCATCGCGGCTTGCAGGGCGTTGATCGGGTCGATCTCGGTCACCCACACTTGAGCGCTCAGAGCGCGCAAGGCTTGTGCCGAGCCCTTGCCCACGTCACCGTAACCGGCCACGCAAGCCACTTTGCCAGCGATCATCACGTCGGTGGCGCGCTTGATGGAGTCCACCAAGGATTCGCGGCAGCCGTAAAGGTTGTCGAACTTGCTCTTGGTCACCGAGTCGTTCACGTTGATGGCGCGGAACATCAGGCTGCCTTTGGCGGCCATCTCGTTCAGGCGCAACACGCCGGTGGTGGTCTCTTCGGTCACGCCAATGATGTGCGCGCCCTTGCGGCTGTACCAGGTGGGGTCCACAGCCAGCTTGGCTTTGATGGCGTTGAACAGGCAGGTCTCTTCTTCGCTGGTGGGGTTGGCGATCAAGGACGCGTCTTTTTCGGCGCGCTTGCCCAAGTGCATCAGCAAGGTGGCGTCGCCGCCGTCGTCCAGGATCATGTTGGGGCCTTCGCCCTCGGAGCCGGCCGCGCCGAATTCAAAGATGCGGTGGGTGTAGTCCCAGTAGTCGGCCAGGGTTTCGCCCTTGACGGCAAACACTGGCGTGCCCTTGGCTGCGATCGCGGCGGCGGCATGGTCCTGGGTCGAGAAAATATTGCAGGAAGCCCAGCGCACATCGGCACCCAGTGCTTGCAAGGTTTCGATCAGGACCGCCGTCTGGATGGTCATGTGCAGCGAACCGGTGATGCGGGCGCCTTTGAGGGGTTGGGCAGCAGCGAATTCTTCGCGAATGGCCATCAGCCCGGGCATTTCGGTTTCAGCGATCTTGATTTCTTTGCGGCCCCAGTCGGCCAGGCCAATGTCGGCGATGATGCAGTCGGCGTTGACGGCAGTGGGAATGCGTGCGTTCATGGTGGAAAACTCCAAAACAATGTGAAGAAGCCACATGCGTGGATGAATGCACTGGATTGAAAAAACAGGCTCACCCCACATCAAGTGGATGAGCGTCGTTGCTGTGGAAGTGTTCCGAGCCTCACGCCCCGCTGCCGGCTTGTTGGTCAAGCCAGGGGGCGCTGCAACGCTCCTCGGAAGCCGTCATTCTATCGCAATTGCTCTCGATTTTGGAAGAACTGCCCTGGCCGCCCCGCTGGCTGCCAGGTCTTTGCATCCACCTTTTGTTAGACTGAATTGATCCGGAAACTGCGACCACACCATGCCCGACCTGATGAATCACCTGGCCATTTACTGGCATTTGTGGACCGTTTCCGCGGTGATTGGGCTGATCGCCCTGCACTGCATCACCCAATTTGTTGTGCCGGCCTTGCGTCTGAAGACCCAGCTCGATCTGGCCAACTCCAGCCTGGGACAACTGGCCCAGCAAGCAAGAGACACCCACATCGATCTGGCCCGGATCCAGAAGGAGTCCATGCCAACACCAGCCTTGCAACACGCCTGGCAGCAATACGCCAACAGCCTGCAAGCGCAATGGCAAGGCGCTGGCAGTGGCCCACTCGGTGCTGCACGACAACGTGTCAGCCAGTTGTCGCGCGCATTTTTTGCGCAGATGAACATGAGCTCCGATGAAGGCAGGCTGGACATTTCCCAGATCGAACACATGGCCCAGTCCGACGCGCAGATGACCGCGCTCTGGACCGAGTACAACCAGGCGGTCGAAGCCCTCCAGCAACTCGAATCTGCCCCCCAGCCGCCGGTCGGTCGTTGGCAGGCCAGCAGCCATGCAGAAAACTACTTCACCGAACAGGCCATCGTGGATTCCCCGCTGCAGACCCACTTTTATGCGCACATCCCGGGGATACTGACGGGCGTGGGCATCATCGGCACCTTCACCGGACTGATCGCCGGTCTGATCGGCTTTGATGTTTCCAACCCTGAACAAGTGCAAGCAGAGTTGAGCCAGCTGGTGCAAACCGTGGGCCATGCTTTTTTGGTGTCGGCTCTGGCCATCACCTTGGCCATGGTGTTCACCTGGCTTGAAAAATCATTGTTGACCGGCCGCTACCGTCAGGTGGAAATGCTGCAGCAGCACATGGACACCATTTTTTCGCCACAAGCTGGGGCACAGCAACTGGAAAGACTCACCCTGGCCACTGAAATGCAGGCCAGCCTCTCGCACAAAATCCTGCAACACCT
>JAIYCB010000044.1 GCA_027488215.1 Comamonadaceae bacterium | reverse complement strand
GCCTGCAAAATTTGATTGGGCACTTGCTGCTGAATCAGCACCCATCCAAATGGGGCTGACATGGCAATGATGAACAGCACTTGGGCTGTTTGCCTGCCAGACTCCCATACTGTGTCGATCAAAGCTTGCCAGGTAAGTTCGCGATACACAAATTGACCCAGCACAAAAGCATATGCAGTTGCCAAAACAGCCGCTTCAGTGGGCGTGACAACACCTGAAAAAATGGCAACCAGAATGGCGGGCGGAAGTGCCAGTGCAGGAATTGCCTTTAAAAAAGTGTTTAATGCTTCACTGCCAAATTTCACGCCCTCAGAGACGGGTAAATTCAATTTTTTGGCTTGCAGGCCAATGGCAATCATCAAACCAATGCCCATCAAAAGGCCGGGAATAATGCCAGCCAAAAACAAAGCACCCACCGAAACATTGGCCAAGCTGCCATAAATAACAAATGGAATGCTGGGGGGAATGATGGGGCCAATGGTGGCAGATACAGCAGAGATGGTGGCCGCAAATTTCGCCTTGTACCCCTCCTTGACCATGGCTCGGATTTCAATGACACCCAAACCTGCAGCATCTGCAACGGCGGAGCCTGACATGCCCGCAAAAATCATGCTGCCAATGACATTCACATAGGCGAGGCCGCCTCTAACGCGGCCGACCAATAGTTTGGCAACTTCAAAAATGCGCTCTGTGGTGCCACCCACATTCATCAAGTTACCGGCCAATATGAAAAATGGAATGGCCAGCAGCGGAAATGAAGTAGTGGCTGCGTAAGTTCGCTGAATAAAGATTAAAAGTAAGTCTGTGCCGCTTGTGGCAATCATGATGACGCCAGCGATCAAACCCAATGCGCCTGCAATCGGAAATCCTAAAAGAATTGTGATGCAGGTCGCAATGAGAATGTACGCTACAAGCATTGCAGAACTTACTTCAATTAAGTTCTAGCTGCTGCGACTGCGCGTGCCCAATTGGTCCAATTCTCTTCGCCAATGCTCTTGCGCAAAATATCGTATGCAGGTGCCATTTTTTCGCGGAAGGGCGCCACATCGGGGCGGGTAATGGCAACGCCAGCTTTTTGCATCGTTGCAATTTGCTCTTCTTCTTTTTCGCGAACTGCTTTGCGTGCAGCTTGCCCTGCAACAGTAGCTTCTTCAGAAATAATTCTGCGCTGGGCTTCATTGAGCTTGTTTTGCCAAGCACGCTGGTTGGCAACCAACATGATGGACGTGTAGATGTGTTTTGTCAGTGCAATATGACTTTGCACTTCAAAGAATTTGGCCGCAAACGTGGTGCCGATAGGGTTGTCTTGGCCATCGACTGTTTTGTTGGCAAGCGCCAGGTAGACCTCTTGGAAGGCAATGGTTTGGGTATTGGCGCCCAAGGCTTCGAATGCAGATTTGATGGCCAATTCGGGCGGCACACGTAACTTCAGGCCTCTGATGTCGTCTGGAGTACGGATGGCTTTGCGACTGTTAGAAAGTGCACGGAAGCCCCACTCAAAGTTGGCAATCCAGCTGAAACCCACAGCAGAAAATTGTTGGGCAAGCCAAGCGCGGCCAGTGACATCGAGTGCTTTGTGAGCGTGCTCGTAACTGTCAAATTGGTAGGGAATATTGATCACGCCCAAAGGCTTAGAAATTGACTCGATGTTGGAGGGGTTCATCAAAATCATGTCGATGGCGCCAAGCCTTGTTTGCTGTGCGGTTTCGACGGGTGAGCCCAGTGCATTGTTGGGGAAAATCGTAATTTTGACTTCGCCATTGGTGCGATCGCTGATGCGTTTCACCATTTTTTCGGCTTCGATGTGCACAGGGTGCGAGGGGTCGGCAGGGTGGGTGAGCCTCAGTTCAACGGCAGCTTTGGCCGGTATCCAGAAAGAGCCTATGGAAGCTGCAGCCCCTACTTGCAAAACACTGCGCCTGTTGATGTAAGAGGTTTGTTGCGTTGAGTTGGTCATGTCTGTCTCCTTTTAAGATAATTCTTGCATACAAGATTTTGATCGTCAAGTGCTCGTTGACGGGGTACTTTTTTTATTTTTGGCGGGCTTGGATTGGTCTCTAATTGACTTCACAACAATAGAAAGTCCATTTTGAACATGCGACTTCATGGCCTTTGCCGCGCCCGGACTGTCGTGCTGCTTGATGCGTTCCAGAATAGCGCCGTGCTCAACCATGGCTTTGTCCCAGCGTTCGGGCCACAAGTTGGAGGCGTATCGTGCGCGATCGATTCTCAGCGCCAATAAATCCCAGACCCACAGCAGAACAGGGTTGCCTGAGTATTCCAATATCAAACGGTGAAAAGCTTTGTTGGCTTTGAAGTAATCTGGCAGCTCATCCTGGGCGCGATGCTTCAACATCGTGTAGTGAAGTATGCCCAATTCGGCTGTTTCTGCCTCTGTAATGCGGGCTGCAGCCAATTCGCCCGCAAGTGCCTCAATGGCCGAGACCACATCGATCAAAGCTGCAGTTTCATCTGCATCCAGTCGGGTGACGGTGGGGGATCGATTGGGGTTAATGTCTAGTAAGCCTTCTTGCGCCAAAGTTTTGATCGCTTCACGCACGGGTGTTCTGGAAACATGGAAGCGTTCACACAATTCACGCTCATTCAATTTCTCACCTGGGCCAATGGCACCGGCAACGATCAGGTTGCGCAAGACCTGAACGGTGCTGGCATGCATATCCCCTTTGCGCAAAGTCACGTTGTTTTTTGTTTCAGCTGACAGGCTGTCGAGCGGGGTGGGAGTGTTGGCTTTATTTTTCTTCATGGGTAGGGGCAGTTTGACAGAATTTATTTTTGTATGCAAGAATTAAGCATGAACATTGAGTCTATCTTTCATCAATTTTCCACGACCAACTCCACTGAGTCTGGTGTGGGTCTCGTCGGTGCTGGTGAATTTGGGGCCACCTTTGTTTCTCAGATACATCGAATGAAGGGCGTGAAGGTGGTTGCCATCTGCGACCAACAGCCTCAAAAAGCCTTTCAAGTGGCCGTTCTGTCTGGCATCGAGAAAGCTCATATTTTTGTAGCGCAAGATCTTGAAGCAGCAAAAAACGCCATCTCTCAAAATCTGTGTGTTGTTATCAACGATGCCGAGTGGCTTGCTCAACTGCCTCTGCAGGCGGTCCTCGAAGCCACGGGCGATCCTGAAAGTGCTGCGACCACTGCACTGGCGTGCATCAAGGCGGGCAAGCATGTGGTCATGGCCACCAAGGAGGCCGAGATTGTGGTGGGTGCTGAGTTATCCAGACTGGCCAAACAATACGATGTAGTGGTCTCTCCAGTTGATGGTGATCAGCCCAGTTTGCTGATTGGTCTGATTGAGTGGGCCCGGTTATTGGGTCTGCCGGTTGTGGCTGCCGGTAAATCCAGCGAATCAGATTTTGTATGGTCACCGGCAACCAACGAGGTGAAGGCTTGGGGCCAAACAGTGGTTTCAAATGCAGTGGGCCAAAACTTTATTCCGAACGACCATCATTCATGGGCTGATGTCTTACCAAACCGTGCAAGCGTTCCATTTGAACTCACTACAGTTCCGGACCTATGCGAAATGGGCATCGTAGCCAACCACACCGGTTTGCTTCCCGATTGCGCGAGCCTGCATGCGCCACTGGCCAGAACCGTTGAATTGCCCAGTATTTTCAGACCCAATGAAGAGGGTGGGATTCTCAGTGGCAAAGGCCGCATCGACATGTTCAACTGCCTGCGCCGTCCCGATGAGCTCAGTTTTGCAGGTGGTGTATTTGTGGTGATTGAGGCACCCGATGTAGAAACAGGAAAACTTTTTGCAGCTAAGGGCATTCCAACTTGCCCCAACGGAAAATACGTCCTGATTCACAACCCGGTGCATTTGCTAGGCGCTGAGGCAGCCATGTCTATTCTCGCGGCGGTCAAATTGGGTACCTCCTGCGGTGGTCGAAATGTTCGCCCCGTGGTCGATTTGATTGCCATTGCGCAGCGCCAAATTGAAGTGGGTGAGTTGTTTGAAATTGGCACGCGGCACGTCATATCCGGGCTAGGACATCAACTCGTTGGGGCCAAGCCCATGTCATCCAACAATCCATTGCCCTATTATTTGTGCGCAGGTGCAAAAGTGATACGTTCCATTCCAAAAGGAAAAATAGTCACTGGCAGTGATGTTGAAATAGATTCAAACAGCATCCTTTATCAACTTCGACAATCACAAGATCAACACTTCTTTCCTCATTGACATGACGCAAGCAAATTCCGAGAAAAAAAAGCTGCAATTCATTGATGCGCATCATCATTTTTGGGATTTGGAAAAGAACAACTACCCGTGGTTAAAAGACCATCCAGAACCCAATTTTTTCTTGGGAAATTACGATGGAATCAAGCGCAATTACTTATCCAAAGACTATTTGCAAGACAGCAAAGACTTTGAGGTGCTGGCCACAGTGCATTGCGAGGCGGAGTGGGTCCGAGATGATCAAGTAGGTGAGACCCAGTGGTTGACCGATATCCATGCGCAAACGGGTTTCCCCACAGCCATAGTGGCGCATGCATGGTTTGATACTGACAATGCGGCAGAAGTACTTGCAAAGCAGGCTGCTTTTCCCTTGGTTAAGGGCATCAGGTCAAAACCAAAAACCACTTTAAGCCCCGATCTTTTAACAAAAAATTTACCTGGGGGCATGCAAGACAAAAGATGGCTAGATGGCTATGCGCGCTTAGAGCAATATGGTCTCAGCTGGGACTTGAGGGTGCCGTATTGGCACTTGTATGAAGCTGCTGAAGTTGCCCGGCAATTTCCTAATACCCCGATTGTTTTAAACCACACCGGATTTCCTTGGGATCGAAGTGCGCAGGGCATCGCTGCTTGGAGCAAAGCCATGGAGGCCCTGGCCAAGCACCATCACGTGCATCTCAAAGTTTCTGAATTTGGTTTGAAAGACCAAGCTTGGGACTATGCCTCCAACAAAGAAATCGTGCTTCGTGCCATCAACATTTTTGGCATTGAGCGGTGCATGTTTGCATCCAATTTTCCTGTTGCTGGGCTGAGGGTTGATTTCTCAACCTTGTTAAATTCTGTTGCCAACATGGTTGCAGACTTTACGGAGAAGCAGCAGCATGATTTTTTTGTGGGCAATGCTGCACGGTTTTATCGGCTGGATATCTGAAGACTCCTTGTTGACCTAGGGAAAATCAGCACAACTCTTTGTTTTGTGAGTCAACGCCGATTCTGAATAGCCCCGGATTTTCAGTTGGCTCCACAATTTGAGAAGATGGAGCCATGATCAAGGAATGAAGCCGTTGCTCACACGAGGTACGTGAACGCATAAGTTCACTGTTCATTGGTAAAAGTTCGATACACGCCTGGTCGAGGGGTTTATTGGTCGTTATTCATTGCATTGTGCAAATGCATCCCTTTTAAAAGTACCTTGCCTTGTCTTTCGGATTGTGCTGAATGGGCGATTGCCTCATGGACTTCGCCTAATTCATAAACTTTCTCTACTTTCATTCTGAGTACGCCTTGACTGGCCAACTCCATCAAGGCAGGGTAGACGCTCTTTGCCTGTTGCCTGTTGTTTGGGTTGCTAAACCAGTTGGCCAGCCAAAAGCCTTGGACTTCGACATTACGAAAAATCAGATCATGCGCAGAGATACTGCAAGGGTCACCGCTCAATAGGCCATAAAGAACCAAGCGACCTCGCGGGCACAAGCTGGCGGCCAATGCCTGAGAGGCTTTGCCCCCAATCGCGTCCAGTCCCAAGACAACCGGTTCGCCCTGGGTTATTTTTCGCACGCTTTCCTGGAGTGAATCAGGGTCTTGGCCGTCATCTACCAACCAGTGACCGCCTTCTTCATAGGCAACCGCCTCTGGTCGGCGCACCACATTGATCAACTGGAAACCTAAGTGAGACGCCAGCTGCCGAGTGCATTGACCCACTGCAGAATTGGCGGCATTTTGAATGACCCATTGACCGGGCTGGAGGGTGACTTGATGCTGCAGGAGCACCCAAGCTGTTGCTGGGTTGGCGGCGAGCATGGCTTGCTGTAGCACAGGGGCATGGGATGGCACAGGGACCAAAGAGCGCCTTTGAACAACCAACTCATCGGACCAAACGCCGAAAACGCCGAACGGCACAACCCGTTCGCCGGGTTGTAAGTCCGAGACCTCACTGCCGATTTCGAGGACCACAGCAACGCCCTCGTGGCCAGGCACATAGGGTAGCGAGGGTTGATGGCCATACTGATGATTCATTTGCAGGAGGTCTGCCGGGAGAATATTCATGGCCAGCATGCCAATACGGACTTCCTTAGGAGCGAGGGGTGGACGAACATTCTCACGAATCCGGATGCGATCCGAAAGCGGTTTGTCGGGCGATACGCTTATGACCTCAACGGCACGAGGAAGGAGGATTTCAGGAGATGAGTGGCGCATGGCTTGATCGTTTTCTATCGGTATTTAGAGTCGATGCTGCAGGGTCAATTGGCTGCCGAGGGCGGCTTTAGAGTTTGAATGGCCAGCAGCTGGTTGGCGTGGTCGCCCATCTGCATCAGGGCTTGAGAGATGCTGGTTTATCTGCAATCGTGCGCTTTCCACTGGCCACATCTTCCATCAGGGGTTGTGCCAATGGGTCGACCATACAGTCACAAAAAAGCGTGCGTTCTGCTGCCAGTCCTTCGGCATGAGTCCAGCGTGGAGCATTCCTTACCAATTTTTTGATGTTGGCACAGGCTTTGAATGGGACATTTGCGATTTGGCTTGCAAGTCGTTTGGCTTCGGCCATCACGTCATCGGTGCACGAAGAGACCAATCCCGCCGAAAGCAGCTCTTGGGGGCTGAAAACCTTGGCCGTCAGAAGATTAAACAGTGCGGGGCCTGTCCCGATCAGTGAGGCCATGGCCTGTGTGCCGCCTGCGCCGGGCAGCAAGCCCAAATTCAGCTCGGGCAGTCCCAGTTGGTGGTCGCCATTTTGTGCCAGTCGAATGTCGCAGCCAAGCGCCAGCTCAAAACCACCGCCCATGGCGGTCCCATTGAGGGCTGCAATAAAAATAAGGGGGCTGTTTTCGATTCGCTCGAAGCAGTGGTGAATGACGCTTTTGGGGACAGGGCGCTCCATTGAAAACGTTTTACCGCGTTCAATCATGGCTTGTGCGCGTTTTTGAAGGACAGCCACGTCGTAATGGCGAACGAACATGCCTGGCTCTGCGCCTGTGATCACAACCACGCGTCCATCCTTCCAGTTTTCCAGCATGTCCAGCGCTTGCATCAATTCGGACTCCATCGCCTCGTCCATGAAACCGTGAGGTGGGTTGAAAAGACGAACGACGGCAGTTGTGCCTTGTCTGGTCAATGACAGGCGTGAGCCAGTCCAGTCTGGTCGAGAGGTTTGCATTCAGAGGCTCCAGTTGAATTCAACAGTGATTCAAAAGTCTTGGCAATGATTCTGATTGAAACCAAAAAATGTTTGCAGCAACTGCCAACCAACCACTTGTTTGGTTAAAGTCATTCTGCTAAGCTTACCAGCATGAATGAGTTAATCAATACCGCAGTGGTGACCGGTGGCGCATCGGGTCTTGGCCAAGCGTTGGTGAGCAAGTTGAACGCCAACGGCGTAAGTGTGACCGTTTTGGATCGCCATGAAGGACCGTCCCATGCATCCGTTCGGTATGTGATTTGTGATGTCACTTCGGAAGCTGAAGTGAAGAAGGCCTTGAGCGAGTCAGTCGAAAAATTTGGTGCCGCTCGATTGATCGTGAATTGCGCAGGTGTTGGCAAAAACGCTCGGTTGATTGGTCGCAAGGGAGTTCACACCCTGGAGCTCTTTCGGGAAGTCATGGAGGTGAATGTGCTGGGCACATTCAATGTCCTGCGTCTGGCCGCCGAACAGTTGATCGCCTTGCCTGTGACAGAAAACGGTCAAAGGGGTGTGATCATCAACATTTCATCGATCGCTGCATTCGACGGTCAGATCGGACAGGCGGCGTATTCAGCTTCCAAAGCGGCGGTTGCAGGCATGACCTTGCCACTTGCCAGGGAGTTGGGAAAGCACGCCATACGCGTTGTCACCATTTGTCCCGGCGTTTTCATGACGCCCATGGTGCAAGCCCATGTTTCGCAGGATGTGCTCGATGGGTTGTTGCAAAACGCTGCTTGGCCGCAGCGCCCTGGCAAGCCTGAAGAATTTGCAGAGTTTGTCTTGGCTGTCGCTGCCAATCCCATGATCAATGGGGAAACCATTCGACTCGATGGTGGTCTCAGGATGCCACCGCTATGAATCCAGCATCGGCAAGTTTTATGGAATTAGCCGTGGTGAGTTGGTCCATTCAGGGTGCCAATGTTCTGGTCGCTGAACTCTCTAGCCTTGACGGAGCCGAGCTTCCCGACTGGGAAGCTGGAGCTCATATCGACATCAAGGCGACCGATCGCATGGGTCATGATGTGGTCAGGCAGTATTCCTTGTGCAGCCGGCACGGCGAGAGGAGTTGGCGCATTGCTGTATTGGGTGATCCCAATGGCAGTGGAGCATCACTGAGTCTTCAAGATGAAATCAAGGCTGGAAAAACGCTGCAAGCCCGTGGCCCCCGCAATCTTTTTGCTTTGCAATCTGATGACCACCCGGTTGTCTTGGTCGCTGGGGGGATAGGGATCACCCCCATCTTGGCAATGGCCGAGACCCTCAGTTCTCAAAAAAGAAAATTTCGTCTTCACTACCACGCCCGAAGTCATGACAGTGCTGCTTTCGTTGAGGAGCTCAAGTCCTCAAGTTACGCAAGAAACGTGATTTTTTCATTTGATGATGAAAATTCCGGAAGCATTGAGGAAATTTTCTCTCATGCAGATGCCCATGCATGGCTCTACACCTGTGGCCCGGTTGGCTTCATGAATGCTGTGATTGGTGCGGCCAAGGAGGCAGGTTTGAAAGACACAAAAATTAGAAAAGAACTTTTTAGCGGATCTTCGGAGCCAATTTCAGGAGGATCAGTACGTATGGATCAGGCATTCACCATCAAGATTCAATCAACAGGTGCCATGGTGGAGGTGCCCGTCGGCCAGACGGCAGTTCAGGCACTTTCGCTGGCGGGCATTGACGTACTGGTTTCGTGTGAGCAGGGTCATTGCGGGTCTTGCTTGACGTCGATTTTGGAGGGCACTCCAGATCACCGTGATCAATTCATGCTGCCTGAAGAGCATGAAAAAAATGACGCATTCACACCCTGCTGCTCGAGATCGTTAACCCCTTGTTTGGTGCTGGATCTATGACTGAATCGCTTGTCTATGATCCATCCAACGATGCGATCAGAACCAATCCTTTCCCCTTCTATGAGGCCTTGCAGGAACGTGATCCGGTTCATTGGAGCCCGGCGATCAAGAGCTGGATCATCACGCGTTATGACGATGTCCGGCAGGTGGCCATGTCGTCCAATATGTCCTCTGATCGTTTGCGTCCTTTTTACGAGGCCTTGAAAGACGAGCGGCGTGACATTCTTTCGGGTGTCATGCGTTACCTCAATGAGTGGCTGGTGTTCAAGGCGCCACCTGAACACACGCGGCTTCGAAAGATGATGAATGTGGTCTTCTCGCTGAAGCTGATTCAGTCAAGAGAAGTGGCGATTAGAAAGACGGTGGAGCAATTGCTGGAAGCCATGGATCCGTCGCGTGAAATGGATTTCATGGAAAAAGTTGCCGTGCTTTTGCCAGCCTACGTCATTTTGGACATGATGGGTTTGCCGCGTGAGGACTTTGCTGAGATCAAGCAATGGTCTGATGATTTGCGTTTGTTCATCGGCACATCGCGCACAGAAGAAGACAAATACAAGAAAGCAAGAGATGGTGCAGATCGCATGTCTGCTTATTTCCGCGAGGTGATTGCACAAAGACGAAGTTCACCCGGCGACGATGTCATCACGGCCATGGTGAATGCCACGGATGCGAATGGCGCTCTGAGCGAGGATGAGTTGGTGGCCATGTGCATGCTGGTGTTGTTTGGGGGGCATGAAACGACCACCAGCTTGCTGGGCAGTGCCGTTGTGGCACTGATTGAGCATCCAGAACAAAAACAAAAACTGCATGATGACCCCATGCTGATTGATTCTGCCGTTGAGGAGTTTCTGCGGTACGACGGCCCCAGCAACAGCATTGCTCGAGTGGCTGCGGTCGATCATGAGTTGCACGGCAAAAAGTTGATGGCGGGTGATCGTGTGTTTGCAATGATCAATGCAGCCAACAGAGACCCGCGTCGATTTGATCGGCCGCATGAGTTGATTCTGGACCGGACCCCCAACAGGCATTTGACCTTTGGTCAAGGTCTTCATTTTTGTCTCGGCGCTCCTTTGGCCAGGTTGGAGGCGAAGGTGTGCATCGGATCACTGGTGGCCCAATACCCCGCCATGCGGTTTGGACAAGGCGAAGTGAAGTGGTTGGACGCCTTGGTGATGCGTGGTCCTACGCAGTTGCCCTTGGTTCTCGGCTAAACCGGTTTGTTCTTTGGAGGTTTCTCATGAGCGATGTTTATGTGATTGGTGTTTCATGCACGCCCTTTGGCAAGCAGGCTGATAAAACATTCAAAGATCTCACCCGGGATGCATTGATGGGCTTGATCTCAGACACTGGTGTCGATGTTGCCCAGCAAATTCAGCAAGCATGGTTTGGCAATTGCGGCATGGGCACCTTTGGGCAACGCAATATCCGTGGACAGGTTTGTTTTACTCCCTTGGTGCGTGAAGGCATCTTTCCGGAAAGGGTGCCGCTCATCAACGTCGAAGGCGGCTGTGCAACGGCCTCCATGGCGTTTCATGGTGCTTACAAAGACATTTTGAGTGGCGAGTGTGACTTGTCGCTGGCCATGGGTGTTGAGAAAACTTTTTTCCCGGGCGACCCAGAGCGCACCATGGAGATTTTTCAGGGTGGGATTGACCAGCTTGATCCGCACGAGTGGGAGGCGTATTACCGTAAGGCAGGCGAGCAATCGGGAAAGCCCTTTGTGACCAACAGTGGCGGGGGAACGCTATTCATGGACACCTATGCCATGCAGGCCGCATACCACATGAAAACTTTCGGCACGACGCGTGAGCAGATCGCCTATGCGTCTTCCAAAAACCACGCCATGGGTGCTTTGAATCCGAATGCGCAGTACCGGTTCACCATCACACCTGAGGAGGTGCTCAATGATCGGGAGATCAGTTGGCCTTTGACCCGTGCCATGTGTTCACCCGTGGGAGATGGAGCGGCTGCCGCTTTGCTTTGTTCTGAGCGTTTTTTGCGTGAATTGCCTCAACGCGTTCAAGAGCGGGCCATTGCGGTCAGTGCCAGCGTGTTGACGGGAGGAAAGTATCGTGACCTGGCCGAGCCAGGTCTTTCCCATGTGGCCGCCAAACGGGCCTATGCGAAGGCAGGTCTGGCGCCGTCAGACATTGACATTGCCGAGGTGCACGATGCGACATCCTTTTGTGAAATTTACCAAGCGGAAATGCTGGGATTTTGTGAAATAGGTCAGGGCGGCGCCTACGTGGCCAGTGGTGCCACTTCTTTGGGTGGCGACCTTCCGATCAATTTGTCTGGGGGGTTGGTGTCCAAGGGGCACCCAGTCGGTGCCACTGGGCTGTCCATGATTTATGAGCTGGTGACCCAATTGCGAGGTGAGGCCGGCAGCAGACAATCAGAGGGCGCGAACATTGCGGTTGCAGAAAATGGCGGAGGGGTGATTGGCTTTGATGAAGCCGCTTGTTCAATCACCATTCTCCAACGCCAAAATTGATGTTGGCTTCGCGAATGATTTGCGCCAGGTTCAAGGATGACGGGTATCTGCGCTTTTCCTGAAAAGAGAAAAAAGTTGCTTGGCAACTGTGGCCGGTGAGTCACCACCCGGTTGGTACCACATCAAGGCACCATTGAGTGCACCCAAAAGGCCCAAACGGAAGTAGCGTTTTTTGACGCCCGAAGGCAAGTCAACCGCGTCTGTCAGTTTGAAAAAAACTTTTTCGTACTTGTCACGCTGTTCAATCAATGCAGAGCGCATGCTCTCTGAGTAATTGGCAGACCAATCGGCCAGAACGGTCGCCGCTGGACTTTCCCGCATGAGTAGGGCTTCGAGATGTGCAATGCAAGCCGCTTCAAGCCTTTGCCAAGGGTCGCTCAAGGGTTCGATGGCTTTTTCGACGTCGTTGACGAATCGATCCACCCCAGAGGCATAGACCGTGATGAACAGTTCTTCCTTGGAACCAAAGTGGTGGTAAATCGATCCATGCAAAATGCCAAAAGCGGCCGAAATATCCCGCATCGACGTGTTGGCATACCCCCGTTCACCGAACAAATGCGCTGCTTTCTCGATCAGCTCTGCCCTTCTGTCGCCAATGACTCCCTCAGCAGTGTCTTTGGTCTTTGAGCTGGTGTCGCTGATACTTTTGAGAGGCTTCTTCGCTTTGGGGCTGGGTGTAGTGATGGGTTTCATCTCGAGGGGCGCAGGTGTTATCAGGATGTTAAACGCTAAGAGGAGTGTCTCTTGGGGCTGGAGGTGACTTCAGGTTTTGACCTTTTCCCAGTAAGGCTCACGCAGGATCCGTTTCAAGACCTTTCCCAAGGCATTGCGCGGGAAGTCTTGACGTGTTTCGATGTTGGAGAGTCTTTGGTGCTTACCCAAGCGCTCGTTGCACCAAGACAGCATGGATGCTGAATCAAATACGGCACCAGGTCTGAGAATCACCAAAGCCAATGGCGTTTCTCCCCAGCGCTCATGGGGAACGCCAATGACCGTGGCGTCCAGTACGTCGACGTGTTGCCCCAAGATTTCTTCCAAATCTGCAGGGAAAACATTGAAGCCGCCGGAAATGATCATGTCCTTCTTGCGGTCAACCAATGTGAGATAGCCTTCTTCATCCTGTCGTCCGATGTCACCCGAGCGAATGAAGGTTCGTCCTCTTTCGTCCTGCCAAATCAGCGCTGCTGTTTCAACAGCTTTGCCGTGGTAGCCAGACATCATGCCTGGTCCATAACCCGCGATTTCACCAATTTCACCGGGGCCAAGGACCTGACCCGATTCATCGAGAATTCGCACTTCAAAGCCCAAGACTGGAATGCCCACGGTGTCAAACTTGTCGGCTGGTGCACCAGGTTTGAGCATCGTCGCAAAGCCTTCGCTGAAGCCATACAGTTCGATGAGTTTGTCCCCCAAGCGTTCGATGACTTGGCGCTTGGTTTCACGTCTGAGTGGGGAGCCTGCACACAGGATCACTTGCAGGCTACTCAGGTCATGCTGGTCCATATCGGTCTGCAGGAGTGCGATGAATTGCGCAGGCACCATGAAGGTATGGGTGATTTTTTCTTCCTCTACCAACTTTGAAAATGCCATCGGATCGAAAGCAGGCATGACCACGCAGGTGCCACCACTGAACAGAACGGGCAGCATCATGAGCCATGTGCCATTGGAATAAAGTGAAGTGGTGGTCAATGCACGGCTGCGGTCACTGAAACGCATTTCTATGGAATTGGAAATGGCCCAATGCACTCTGGCCCGGTGACTTTGCATGATGCCTTTTGGAAGGCCTGTTGTGCCTGAGCTGTAGATGATGTTGAAGGCATCCTCAGAACGGTAGACCACATTCGGGGTGTCTGTGGGCTGTGCATCTGTCAATGCACGGTAATCCATCCAGCCCTGGGCCTGACCATGCACAACATAGCGCTGGTTTTCATGGAGATGCACGAGTTCATCTTGGTATGGCCGTAGACGTTCGATGAACTCAAGGGTTGCAAATGCCTGTTTGGCGCCGCAGTCGTTGATCAAGGAAGCCAGTTGCTGACCCGTCAACAAACCCGAGAGCGGGACCACACAGCAACCCGCTTTGACAATACCGAACATGACTTCGAGTATCTCCACAGAGTTGCCCATCATGACCACAACCCTGTCACCACGCGAAGCGCCTGAGGCCAAAAGTGCGTTGGCCACTCGGTTCATGTTGTCGTTGAAATCACCCCAAGTGCGCCTGACTGAACCGCACACCACAGCTTCTTGGTGCTTGCGAAACTTTCCGTGGCTGCTGAATATGTCAGGTATCGTGATCTCGGCATGGTCAAGGGATAACAAGGTTTTCTCCTTCGGTCAATTCATGGTAATTTGTGCTGTCCTGGCAGATGGCGTGTCAAGCTGGAATGCTGGATTCGTATTTCACTGAATTTTCTTTGAATCTTTTTTTGATCAGCATGAAAACAAAAGCGCTTTCTTCATTCAAGGTTCCGGTGATTGCCGCACCCATGTTTTTGGTCAGCGGTATCGAACTCGTGGTTGCGGCGACCAATGCAGGCATTGTGGGTGCGTTTCCAACGCTCAACGCCCGAACACCTGCTTTGCTGGATGCCTGGATGGCAGAAATCAAGGATCGAACACACGGCGCGAGTGGACTTTTTGCAGCCAACCTGATCCTGCATCCTTCCAATGCAAGAAGGGATGACGACCTGGACATCGTGATCAACCATCGCGTTCCCTGGGTCATCACATCGGTCGGATCGCCTATCAACGTGGTCGAGCGCGTTCATGCCTACGGAGGTCATGTGTTGGCAGATGTGGCCAGCGTCAGGCATGCCAGAAAGGCGATACAAGCGGGCGTTGATATGCTGGTCCTTTTGACGGCAGGCGCAGGCGGCAATACAGGCTGGATTAACCCGTTTGCCTTCATTGAGGAAGTGCGTGGTTTCTGGTCGGGCCCCTTGGCCGTTGCGGGTTGCTTGACCACCGGTCGCCAGGTGCGCGCCGTTCAAGTGGCTGGGGCTAACATGGCCTACATTGGTACGCCATTCATCGCCACGCCAGAAAGCATGGCGTCGCAATCTTACAAAGAGGCCTTGGCGAGCGTGGGTGCCGACGACATTGTGAAGACCGATGCGGTGACGGGCATTCCTGCCAACTTTTTGAAATCGTCCCTGCTGGCGCAAGGCATCATGCAAGCCGATGGCAGTTTGTTGCCCAAGGGTGCGAGCGATTTGGCCAGTTGGAAAACCGCGTGGAGTGCAGGCCAAGGTGTGGCCAGCGTTGGTGCGGTGGAGACCGTTGCCCGGAGGGTTGAAAAATTGCATCAAGAGTGGCTGCAGGCCACTGAAGGTGTAGCCCGGTAAATCACCAGCCCCATCTGTTCGGCGGCTCATATCGCCCTGTCTCTGCCCTGCCAGTAGCGCATTCGAAGTTCCCGTTTGAGCACTTTCCCCGTTGCGCTTCTGGGGAGGTTGTCTGTGAATTCCACTGACTTGGGTGTACTGACCGATCCAATTTGAGTCTTCACCAAGTTCTGCAATTCGACAGCGTCGACCAAGCAACCAGGCTTGAGTTCCATCACAGCGTGAACCGATTCGCCCCATTTGTCGTCGGGAATGCCAAAGACACATGCTTCCTGGACGGATGGATGCGTCATCAACGCTTGTTCAACACCTGCTGAGTAGATGTTGAACCCGCCTGAAATGATCACGTCTTTTTTACGATCCAACAGCGTGATGCGGCCGTCTTGATCCATGGCACCCACATCACCTGTGTGGTACCAGTCATATCGGTGCACCAAAGCAGTTGCGGGTTCATCGTCCAGATAGGCAGCACTGCTGACCCAGTCGCGCAAGACGATTTCCCCGGGCTCCCCTGTCTCGCACCATTGGCCATCTTCGCGCATGACCCGAGCTTGTCGACTGATGGAAGGCGAGCCAATCGATCGCAAGACGTTCGTGCGTGCAGGTGTTGCACCTTGCATGTGATCAGTGGGTGACAAAAAGGTGATGGGGCCTATGGCTTCTGCTTGACCATACATGTTCACCATGACGGGCCCGAAAATAGACAGTGCCTGCTTCAGAGGTTCTTCTGCCATGGGCGCTGCGGCATAAACGAATTGTTCCAGGGTTCCGTAATCAAATGATTTGATTTTTTCAGAGGCCAGCAGCATGTAGATCACGGTGGGTGGAAGAAAAAGAATTTGTATCTTTTCTTTCTCGATGGTTTCCAGTATTTCCAGGGGATCCGCCTTGTCCAGCAACACATGCGTGGACCCGGTCATGGTGAGTGCGAAGATGAAACTGCCCGCAAAGTGGGTCATGGGCGCCACGACCAAGTGACGCTTAGCTTCATGCGCACGCATGGCAAACAGCATGTCGACGCTGGTCACGTAGTTAGAAAGGTGCGTGTGCAGAACGCCTTTGGAGCTGCCCGTTGTTCCGCTTGTTGAATAAAGAGTCCAGGGGGCCAATGGATCGTTGGGTAGTTCTTTGGCCATCGATCCAGGAGGCGCCATCCAATCCATTAACGAAGGTACCTCGCCATCTTGTTGGTCGAGACAACACCATTGAGACAGTGTTTGCAGTTCTTCTTTCACATGCGCCGCAAGCGTGCCGACTTGGCTGTGGTGCACCATGGCTGTGGGCTGGTGTTGCCGCAAAATGGCTGCATTCAAGACCGGACTGTTTCTGACATTGACGGGCACCAAGACCATTCCCGCCCGCCAGAGACCGTACATGAAAATCAAGCCACGCCAATCGTTGGGGGACAAAAAAGCAACACGGGTGCCTGGCTCCATGCCCATGTCCTGGATCTTCGCGGCGATCCGATGGGATATCGCTACCGCCTCTTGATAGCTCACTGAAATGCCGCCCTGCTGGACGAAGATGGCATTAGGCGTTCTCAAGCCCGCCTTGTCCAGCGCGTCTATCGCCCTCATATTCTTCTCCTGATTTTCAGTCCATCAATTCGGGCAAGATGGTGGCGATGGCAGGGAAACCAATCAGCAATGCCAGCAACACTGCCTCCATGACGAGGAAGGGCATGACACCTGCAAACAATTGACGCGAATTGACTTGCCCTTTGGCCGATGACAAAACCGCAAACAGATTCAGACCCACTGGTGGCGTGATGGCGGCAATTTCGATGAGCTTGATGATCAGCACACCAAACCAGATGCCATTGATGCCCAAGGACGTGGAAATGGGGTAAAGAAAGGGCAGCGTGATGATCATCAAAGAAACGCTGTCTACGAAGCAACCCAGGATCAAATACAGAATCACCACCAAGGCAATAAAAACGAAGGCGCTCATTTCGAGGGTGACCACCAGTGCTTTGAGGTCACCGATGAAGCCACTGACCAGCAAGAACCGACTGAACAAGAGACCTGCCATGACGATCAAGAAAAGGACAGCGGAGATGCGCGCACTTTCAATCAGGCTCTCCCACAGGGCACCTTTGGGCAAACGCTGGGTAGACAGGGCAATCAGAAGAACACCGGTTGCCCCAACGGCACCAGCAGCTGAAGGCGGAAACGTGCCTGTGTAAATCCCCCCAATCACCAAGCCAATCAGCAAGAAAACAGCCCAAGCTTTTGAAATGCCCTGCAGCTTTTGCTTCAAACTGAATCTTTCGCTGATCATAGGAGCCCATTCGGGTCTGTAGATCAGCATGATCCGAATGCCCACGATATAGCCGACTGCAGTCAACACACCAGGCAAGATGCCGGCGATCAGCAACTTGCCAATAGGCTCTCCCGTCAGCACCGCGAAAAGCACCATGGCAATGGAGGGCGGAATGAGCCCTGCCAGAGTGCCTGCAGCAGCAACACAGCCAGCCGATACGCCCGGGTTGTACCCATAGCGGATCATTTCAGGCAATGCCATGCGTGTGAAGATGCTTGCTGCGACGGTTGTCGATCCCGATATGGCTGCAAACATGGCTTGAGCCATCACAGTCGCCATCATCAGGCTTCCACGAATTTGACTGGTGAGTTGAAAAGCAGCTTTGTACAGATCAGTGATGATCCCAGCTCGCGATGCCAAAGTGCCCATCAAAACAAACAAGGGCACAACGACAAAGTTGTAATCACTTGCAAAAGCATAGGGCAATGACTGGATCGTGGACAACAAAAAAGTGGGCCCAATGGCATAAAAAATGCCAACGATCGCAACGGTACCAACCGAGTAGGCTACGGGGATGCCAAGCCCTAGGAGCACGAGCATGACTACAAAACCTATTAAACCTATTGTCACTTGCTTTCTTTCAATGATGGGGAAGTGAAAATTTGCTGAATCAATTGACCGACCATGGTCACAACGCAAAGACTCGTCCCAACTGGGCATGCCAACTTCCAGGGCCAAATTGGAAAGCCAGAGGTATCTGCGGACACCTCAAAAATCATCAAACTTTTGAAAGCCTGATCCCACAGCCCATAGCTAATCAATCCCACAAATAAAAGGCCGCACAGATTGCCAAGAAAAGCAGTCATTTTTTTGGTTGTGTCACCCATGTAGGGTTCGAACAAATCCACACGAATATGCTCATTGCCTCTTTGGACAGGACTGCAAGCCAAAAAAATGCTAGTCGCTAAAAGCGTACCGGACAGCTCTACTTTGTACGAAATATAAAAGCCCAGAACGTTGCCCATCACGATGTCTATGGCACCAATAACCATCATGATGAGCACAGCACTTGCGCAAACTGCAAGTGCTGCTTTCTCTGTCCATTGAATTAACTTATTCATCTGTCAGATGGTCAGTTGCGCGAGTTTGCAAAGCTTTGCGCAGCTTTCCTTTGCAGGGGAATCAATTCTTTGATTTTCTCGCCCAGACCGTCTTTTGTCGATTTGTCAATCCAGATTTGGATCATGTCGGGGGATCGGGAGATGAAGTTTTGCAGATCTTTCATCTGAACGATGTTGCCCCCTGTTGCTCTGAATTTATCCATCGCATCGGCTTCGACTTTGGGCAAAGCCGCCAAGTCTTTCTGCATGGCTTCCTGAGCCACTTGTGTGAACAAGGTCTGAACTGCCCGAGGCCATGCGTTGAATGTTTTGGCGGGTACATACATCTGGAACGTTGTGAACGAGCCCGTGTTCAAGTCAGAAAGATAAGGAGCGACTTTCTGCAAGTCAGAAAATGGTGTCCACTCAATGGGGCCAAAGTTGCAATCGAGCGTTCCACGCTGCAGGCCTTCACGAATTTCAGTGGCTTGAACCCGCGTTGGCACCATTCCGTAGGCTTCCATCCAGATAGGAACGTAAGCCCCGCCGACCGCTCTGACTTTCAAGCCTTTAAGGTCTGCTGATGTGTTGATCGCCTTGTTGCAAAGCAGTTTGTAAGGGGAGGGAACAGTCCACTTGATGACTTTGAGGTTTTGAGCTTGGAGTTCATCGCTGACTGTTTTGGTGGCGTAGCTGGCACGTGCCAATTCGGAACCCGTCTTGGCATCCGCTGACACCCTGTTGAGAAGACCCGCTGAAACAGAAGTCAATGGAAGCTCCGCAGCGTGAACAGCTTGAGCGAACACGCCGATGTCCACAGCGCCATTGCCCACGAGATTTTTAATTTCAGTGAGGCCACCCAGTTGACCAGACCAGAAAATTTGGATTTTGATTTTTCCGCCGGATCGCCGCTCAATTTCCTCAGCGAACCACTTGTCCCATTCAGCTCCGGGGAAAGTCTGGGCCAGTGGGTGTGCCATTTTGAGTGACAAGGATGGGAAGTCCTGAGCTTGTGAGGGCAGTGCAAGCGCAAGAGCAGCACAGGTAACTAACAATTGTTTCTTCATCGATGACTCCTGGTGGTTTCAAAAAATTGCCAAGCGGCGGGAAGTAAAGCTTGGCCTTCATGCTATCGATTCAGCGGATACAAAACAATCGTTTGGTTGTTGACTTTTTTAGGGGTTTACCCGCTCATTCAAATGGATGGACCGCTTGTGTAGGAGTAAACAACTTCGAGTCATTTTGTGACAATCAGATTTGCGTGTGCATCTCATCCGAAACTGGGTCGCAGCCTCGCTTTTAAGAAATGGCGTTGGGGTGGCTTTTCAAATCCCTGGTGATCGGGATCCGGTCATTTTGCTTCGCAGGTATGTTCACCTGGACCACATATCTCTACAAAATGCGCAGCAAATTCACTGGCGATCAGTCAGTGCGTCAAGCGAAAAGCCCAATCCGACATGGTCGTTGGCCTTTGTGTGAAGTTATGACGTTTTGAGCAGGGCAGTTGAATTCTTGCTCATAGCTCCACCATCTCAAAGTGTGAAGCCTTATTGAATCATAGGGCCGTTCAGGATAGATGTGAAAATTTTGCCTTCAGCCCATTTGATATCCGTTGTTGTTCAAGTCAACAGTCGTTGCCAACAAGAAATAGTTTATGAATCATTAGTCAAAGCGCAGCGCTGTGCCCCTTGATATAAGTTTCTAAAAAACCAATCTGCTGACCCATTTGGCGAATGTTGTCTTTGACGACATCACCAATCGAGATAACGCCAACGACCCGCCCGGCTTCTACAACCGGAAGATGACGGAAGTTACGGGATGCCATCAAGCCTGTGCAAGCTTCTATGGGATCGTCTGGTTTGACCGAGACCGGATCAACCGTCATGATTTCTTCGACCAGCACTTGTTTGGCATCAAGACCAGGTAACAGTACCTTGATGGCGCAGTCGCCCTGAGTGATGATGCCCATCAACTTTTCGTCCTTGATAACGAGGATCGCACGCACACGTTTGTCCCGCATAAGTTGTAAAGCGACAACCACTTTTTCATCAGGCTTGACGCTGATCACGGCAGCGGATTTTCCTTTTTGCTCTAGGCATGTTTTGACGCTGGTCATATGAATTCCTATTAAAGGGTTAGTGTTGTTGAAATTTTCTCATAGACCTTGAGATCGTGCCTGCGTTGCGTTCCTTTTATCAAGAGCTTGGTCAATCGCGGTCTTGTATTTTGCTAATCACCCAACAGGCAATAGCAATCATCAAAATAGCGCCACTTTCATACAAAAGAATAGATGGGTCACCTTCTTTACCCTGGAGGATGATCAGGCGGCTCAATGCTGTCATTGCAATGACCAAAGGAATGGTGATTGGAATTCGGTGGCTGCTGTAAAAAGCTCCCAACATGCCCAATACTTCCGCATAAATAAACATCAGTAACAAGTCCTTCAGCGCTACGCTACGCTGCTCGATCAACAGCATGACTTCTTGCACCATTGCACCCACTGTGAACAGTGCGATAGTGACAAGAAAAACTTTTTCAGTGACGTCAATAATTTTTTTGATGGGCATAAGCTTCCCAGCTTCAAGGGTTAATCAAGACATTATGAAATGGATCCTGCAATTGAAGCTGACCATTTTTGATGAACGTTGGGTTCGGTGAACAAAACTTTCTTTGCAAGGGCTTGGGAGTGCGATTACCCTTGGCGTTATCTCGGGAGCTGTTCCTGCATTCCCCTGAACAATCCAGCCTCATCCATTAAACCAATGGGTGTTGCACTTCAGATTTGAATCCGCCATTCGGGTTGACAGCTTTTCATGGATTTTTTGCTGTCTTGACGTAGATTTCGGAACACTCAAACATTCCAAACCAAACTCAAACCATCATGACCAGCACTAAGCACGCCACTTCCAACTTGTCCCGATAGCAGTGCCAGCAGGCGCTGCGTTCAGGTTCACAAAAGCCACGTTTGTTTTGAGCGGCGTTCAGCTAACGCGCGTAAACGTGTTGCAGGGTTCATTTGAAACCCAGGTGCCTCCGAGAAAATCAACCGCCGGTGGCGTCCTTGATGCATTTCTTGGTGAAACTGTTTT
Organism: Comamonadaceae bacterium; assembly: GCA_027488215.1. Lineage (GTDB taxonomy): Bacteria > Pseudomonadota > Gammaproteobacteria > Burkholderiales > Burkholderiaceae_C > Limnohabitans_A. The sequence goes on along the minus strand of JAIYCB010000044.1, from coordinate 133,259 downwards.
TGGCAGCACCTGCCAACTTTTTCTCTGCGGCCTGTGCTTCGCACGTTGCGGTGGCGGTGGCCAAGGCTGCTGATGCATCTTTCTCACACTTCTGGACAAAGCTGTTTTTAGCAGCACCCGCCAGTTTTTTCTCAGAAGCTTGTGCATCGCATGTGGCTGCAAAAGAAGGGGCGCTTAAAGCTAACAGCGCAACAAACAATAAAGCGGTGAATTTTTTCATTTGATTTCCGTCGATGAAAGCCAAATTCAAAAGTAACAAAATTAACAATTTTTGGCAAGGGTCTACCCTTGCCAAATTCAAAAAACGCTTCGTTTGTTTGGAATGAATCAGTCGAGTCGACCTAAAAAAACGCTGCAGGACTTTATTGAGCGCCGCACAGCGTTGATTGATCGTGTGCCTGAAAACACCTCAGGACATGAGCTTGTGCAAGCCGCACTGATATCGACGGGTGGATGACATGTTGTTCGACTACTTGAAGGGTGAGTCACCTACTTTGCTTTCTTTGCGGAGACCGTCTGCTGCGATAAGGGATTCTTGATCGTTGCGAATTGGATCTCTATGACTGGGCTCGAGAGAAAAGCCATGTTTGTTTTTGAGGCATCGGGTGTTGCCGAGGTCTCAGATTCATACATTTTCCAATTTCTCAAGCCTGAAGAGGTCAACGGCCGTGATAATTGCGCGCCGTCTCCCAAGCGACGGTTTGAAGGTGCCGCGCCACATCCGCAGGCAGTCCTGCGGTGTATTTGCTTCCAACGGGATTCACGTTCCACACCGAAGCCACAAGCGTGGCTGCTGTGAGGTAACTGCCGGCCAGGCTTGGGTGCCGCTTGTCAGGCACATAAAGATTGATGTCGGGTCTCTTGGCGATGGACTCGGCAAAGGCCAGGCCGGCGGGAACGACATGCGCACTGTTCTGGCGACCTGCTTCTGTGTACGCATCTGCCAGTCCCTTGGTCATCTCCGGTTTGTCTGCGTAAGCCCAGGTCATCAAGAACATGGGCTCCACACCCTTGGATCGTGCAGTCAACGAGTGTCGTTTGGCATATTCAAAAAACACTTTGGACAGTGTAGGGTGTACCGGACATTGGCTGCAATCCATCAACAACACCGAATCGTACTGACGGCCTGGGGGATTGAAGAGGACCTCGTTATCGCCAACAAATGAGTAGCGGCCTAATCCATCTGGGCGGAGATAGGAGTTAAGGTCGTGCCAGTCAATTCCGGAACCACTGATCGTCAGGGATGTCGAGCGGTGTTGCGCAGCCTGCGCATTCTCGGAGCCACGCGCCATCTGGCTCACCATCCCGTGCAGACTGTTGTTGTAGTACATGAAGCTGTTGCCCACGTACAGCACAGATCGAGGTGGATTGGCTGAAGCTGCTTTGACCAAAGTCAAAGGAGAACCCCCTGCCGAAGGTGCTGTTCCTGTGCCAGCGCATGCGAGCAGAAAAAAAGGCGCAAACAGCACAGTGAGGAATTTGTAAATACGGGGGATCATGAGTAGTTCCTAAAAGTTGAGTTTGGTGTCGAAAGTAGTGGATTTTTTTACTTCTAAAAATCTTCTTTGGATGCTATTTTTTCATCCAAAGAAGATCGCATAGGCTCATTCAACACCATGGATGGACATGAGATTTTTCATTCGATGAACAGCCAACTCGGGGTGTTCAAGCAGATGGGCCGCATCTGCCAATCGAAACAACTCCGCCAAATGTTGAATGGAGCGGGTGCTTTGCTGACCGCCAATCATGCTGAAATGGTTTTGGTGACCGTTAAGCCAAGCCATGAAAACAACGCCCGTTTTGTAGAAACGGGTTGGCGCCTTAAAAATATGGCGTGACAGTGGTACCGTCGGCTCCAAAATGGCATGAAAGGTGGCTTGTTTGCCTTCAGCCAGCGCCGTCAGGGCCAAACTGGCTGCAGGTGCAATCGCGTCAAATATACCAAGCAGCGCGTCGCTTTGCCCGTTGACAATGTGTTCTCCAAAACCATCGCCAGCAATCAGCTCGGCATAGTTGAAGTCATCCCCCGTGTACATGCGCACTCCGGGGGGTAGGCGACGACGCATAGCGATTTCTTTGTCTTTGTCGAGCAAGGAAATCTTGATGCCATCCACCTTCTTGGAATGCGCTTCAATGATGCCCAAGGCGGTGTTCATGGCTTGGTCCACATCTGTGTTGCCCCAGTACCCCTTCAGGGCAGGGTCAAACATGTCGCCCAGCCAATGGAGCACCACGGGTTGTTGGACCTGGCTCAAGATGCGGTCATAAACGCGCTCATAGTCCGCAGGGCTTTGGGCAACACGCGCCAGGGCCCGACTGGCCATGATGATGAGTTTGCCACCCAGGTTTTCAATCGCCTCCAACTGTTCTTCGTAAGCTGCGATGACTTCGTCCACAGTCTTGACATCGTCCAGCAACAGATGATCGGTGCCACAGCCCGAAGCCACGAGCGCGCCTGGCACATCTTGGGCGGCATCCAGCGTGCGGCGGATCAGTTCCAATGAAGTGGGCCAGTCCAGACCCATGCCACGCTGCGCTGTGTCCATGGCTTCGGCCACACCGAGGCCCAAAGACCATAAATGGCGTCTGTAAGCGATCGTGGCATCCCAATCCACAGCACATTGAAGCCAAGGGTCCACCACAGCCAATGGATCGGCCACAACATGCGCTGCCGAGTAGGCCACGCGGTTGAATGGCTGACGCGACTTGGGACTTAAAGGGATGCTGCCGCACAGCGTGTAGTTACGCAGACTCCCCGCAGCCGTTGGCAGGTTCAAGTTCAAGGGCACAGCTTTGCCTTTCAGGGGGCAGGTGAGAGCCCTGCAGCTTTGACCAGCACCGCGTTGCTTTTGATTTCATCGCGAATATAGGCGTCAAACTGATCAGGCCGCATGGTCCAGGCATCAGCGCCCAATGTGGCAAAACGTTCTTTGACTTCGGCGTTGGCCAGGGCTTTCACAACCTCTTCATTCAATCGGTTGACGATGTCTTTGGGCGTTTTACCCGGCACCATCATGCCAATCCAAAAATTGAATTCAGAGCCAGGGACTCCGGCTTCGGCCGTTGTCGGCACTTGTGGCAAAGCACTCGCTCGCTTGGATGAGCCGACCGCCAATGGGACCAATTGACCGCTTCGGATTTGACCAATGACGGGCGCTATGGGTGAAAAATAGTAGTCCACACGACCTGCCATGACCTCGGTCACGGCTTCGCTGGAACCTTTGAAGGGGATATTGGTGGCCTCAATCTTGGCTGCCAATTTGAATTTCTCAGCGTTCAAGTGCGTGGCACTGCCCTGACCCGCAGATGCAAAATTCATTCCCCCAGGTTTGGCACGTGCTGCAGTCAGCAACTCTTGCAGGGTCTTGATGTTCTTTGAGGGCGACATGACCAGCACGTTGGGGGTGCTTGAAATCGGTGTGACACCTGCAAAGTCGTTGACCGTATCGAACGGCAACTTTGCAAATGTGGAAGGACTCACAGTGTGCGATGACGAGTGAATCATGATGGTGTAGCCATCAGGCGCTGCGGTGGCGACGGCTTGCTGCCCAATGGTGCCGCTTGCGCCTCCACGGTTATCAATGACCAAAGGTTGCCCCATGCTCTGGCTCATCTTGTCTGAGATCGCGCGGGCAATGATGTCGGTCGTGCTTCCAGCAGCGAATGGAACGATCACACGAATCGGTTTGTTGGGATAAGTCCCTTGGGCGGAGGCGCTCCATGGGGAGATCATGGCAAGGCACGTCATGGATATCAGCGCGATACGGTGAGATGTTTTCATGTGGTCTCCAGTGGTTGAGCTTTAGCCCTGCGGGTATCGATGGTTCGGGCCGGTTTTTAAAAAGTGCAATCAAGACAGCTTGGCCGCTTTTTTGATTTGCGTGAGAACAGCCATTTGCGGCGACTTTTTGTAGTGCGTGTCCAGCGGGTAGCAGCCCGAAACCAGGCCATTGCGTGGCGCTGTGGTGCAATCGCTGAAGGTGCGGCACAGGCGCTTGCGCTGCAAGGCACGTCCAGCCAGCACGTCGGCTGGCAAATCGGGGTAAGCCAGCACCATGCGGCCCAGGCCCACAAAATCGGTCCAGCCTTGTTTGACCACGGCTTGAGCCACATGCGGCAAAAACTCCTGCAGGTAGGTGTAGCCGCTGCCGACAAACGCCATGGCGGGGAATATTTTCTTGAGATCGCGCACGATTTCCAGATGCCTCATGACCCCAACCAAGGGGTCTTCTGGCGGTTGGTAACCGTCAGAAGGCGGGTACAACGCTGGGCGGGTCACGTGGGGCGTGTAGTAAGGGCTGCCCACGGTCACGTTGACCATCGAGATGTTCAATGATTCCAGGACTTTGAGAAACTGCACCGTCTCGTCCAGAGCGTACTGAAGGGGGTTGGATTCATTGACGCCAAAGCCATAGCGGTAGGGCATGGCCTGCGTGTAATCGATCGGAATGCCTGGTCCCAGGGATTCATCATCTGACAGGTTCGGGTCGGCTTTGTAAGGCAGAAAATCCACCGCTGATAGTCGCACGCCCAATGCCAAACCAGGCACCTCGGCGCGGATGCCTTGTGCCAGCTCTCGAATGAAGCGGGTGCGGTTGTGCATGGAGCCACCAAAGTCGCCTTCTCGCGTTTTTGCAGAAAGGAATTCATGGCCCAAATAGCCGTGGCATTGTTTGAGGTCGACAAATTGGAAACCACAGTCCCAGGCACGCTTGGCCGCCGCCACAAAATCATCGATCAGCTGGCGAATTTCACTGTCAGACATGACGACGATGTTTTCCTTGGGGCCAAAGCGCCCATCGAGGAGAGGGTGGTTGTAGAGCACCCTGGGCTCCATTCGAGATTCCAAATTGGGTTTACAAAACCGCCCCGAGTGCGTCAGTTGCAAGCCAATCACCAGGTCTTTGTCGCTGCCCATGCTTTCGCGGTGGGCCTGCACCAAGCCTTCGCGCAGTTGCGCGATGCCCGATTGTGTTTGCGCGTTCATGACCAATTGCTTGGGGTTGGCACGCCCATCGTGACGAACCGCGACCGCTTCACCGCCCCAAATCATTTTGGCACCGGATCGGCCAAACAGGGTCCAGCGGCGGCGTGTGTTGTCAGAGGGGTTGCCATCTGCCAGTCCATCCCAGCCCTCCATGGGGTGAATGGCGTAGCGGTTGCCGAATGTGAGTCCCGAAACCGTCATGGACTGCGCCATGGCCGCGTTGTCACCTGATTCCAGCTCATCATCGCAAGGCATGTGCAAACCCAACCGATCCAGATTTTCCTTGAAGCCTTGCGGGCTGGACAAGGATTTGACCTTGACGAAATCTCCAAATTTCATGTGCGCGATTCCATGGGTTTTGCCATTCAAGCCATTAAAAAATTAAGCACCAGGGAGCCATGCGGGGGAGTGACCGATGCCGGTACTTTGCCTGGGCACTTTAAGGGTTGAAGTTATTGTTAAAACCATCATAACCATTTGGTTACATGAGGCAAGTGCAGAATTACCCGGGCATTCCCGTGGGATGACCAAGTGTGCATCTGGTTGTTCGTCAAGATTGAAACTCAGTCCTCTCAATGGATGGGAACTCTAAAAATGGGTTGCTGGACTGGCGTATTTCGATTGCAGTCGATTCAAGTTTGTCCTAAGGCTCTGGACAATGCTTTTGCTTCTTTGACCAAAATTGAACTGAATTCTTTGATTTTTTTCTCTCTAAGGCGAACGCCTGGACCAAAAACCGCCATTGAGCCTGCAACTTGTCCGTGGCTGTCGAAGAAAGGCGCAGCTATTGCCACTGCCCCCTCTATCAAGGCGTTTTTGCTGATGGCATAGCCCAGTGAGCGTACCTGTCGTAACTCTCTTGCGATCTCTATTGGGTCTATGTTGAGTCCCTCACCATAACGTTCAATCGTTTCAATGGAGGTATTTGCGTAAGCAAGGATCACTTTGCCACTTGCGCCAAGAATGATGCGCTCTTGGTATCCAACACCTCTTTTAAAGCTCAATGCTTGAGGGCTGGGCAATTCGGCAATACACAGACGCATCGTTCCCTGAGGCACAAAAAGAGCGACTGTTTCTTGTGTGGCGTCCCTGACCCGTTGGATGAAGGATTGGCCAACAGCAGAGATGTTTTGTCCCGAGGACCACACGTGGGAGAGCTGGCCGATTGAAGGTCCTAGTCTGAATTTCTGAGGCTCCCCAATGGAAATCAAAAACTCTGAATGGACCAAAGTTTCAAGCAAACGATAGAGGGTCGGGCGGCTGAGGTTTACCCTTTTCAGCAATTGCGCCGCGCTGAGTTCTTGATCATTGACAGTGAAGACTTTCAATACATCCAAGGCCCGAGCAACGGCCCTCACTCCATCTCTATTTTCATTATTCATGCTCAACAATTAGCTGTAATGGTTTGAAAAGAAAAATTCGTCGAAATTTGATGCGAATTCCGATATTTGTCCGCCTGGTGGACAGGTCTATCATTTTATTCATTATGTTGTGATTCGTTATCACGACTCCAATCGAATGCAATGAAGAGGCGCTTTTTTCATGAACAAAGACATGTCTGAAACCCTAACAAGGGTGGGACCCGGCACACGGATGGGCAACTTGATGAGGCGTTACTGGGTACCCGCCTTGATGAGCAATGAAATTGAAAAGCCAGATGGGCCGCAGGTTCGTGTTGAATTGATGGGTGAGAAGTTGCTGGCTTTTCGCAACACAGACGGAAAAGCTTGCGTGATCAGTGAGTTTTGTTCACACCGGGGTGTATCTCTTTACTTTGGTCGTAACGAAGAAAACGGCATTCGATGTGCCTATCACGGCATCAAGTTTGACGGGAATGGACAGTGTGTAGATGTCCCCTCAAACCCTCAAGCATGTGCCAACCGACACATCAAGGGATACCCCTGCATTGAACGAGGTGGGATTGTCTGGACTTACATGGGGCCAGCAGAAAAGATGCCCGAGGCGCCCGAACTCGAATGGTGCACGCTACCTGCAAGTCATGTTTTCGTATCAAAGCGGATTCAGTTCTCAAGTTATTTGCAAGCCATGGAAGGGGGCATCGACACAAGTCACGTGTCGTTTGTGCACAGATACGAGGTGGACACTGACCCCATGCATCAGGGAGTCAAAGCGCTTGATTACATCAAGGCTGATGGCAACGTGGTGTTCGAAATCGAGAAAACATCTTTTGGTATGACCTTGTTTGGCAGGCGAATGGGTGAACCAGACAGTTTTTATTGGCGAATCACGCAGTGGCTATTTCCTTGGTTCACCATGATTCCACCCTTTGGTCAACATGCGCTGGGCGGTCACGCATGGGTGCCCATCAACGACCACGAATGTTGGGCATGGAGCATCAATTGGCAGCCCAAACAACCATTGACCACAGAAGAATATGAAGCGATGTCCGCAGGAAAAGGCATCCATGTTGAATACGAAGAACCAGGCAGCTTTATTCCCAAAGCAAACCGCAACAATGATTATTTGATGGACAGAAAAGCCCAACAAGAAAAGCGTGCGTACAGCGGTGTGTTTGGTTTTTCAGCCCAAGACTATTCGCTTCAAGAAAGCATGGGACCCATTCAAGACCATGCGTCAGAAAAATTGCTACCTTCGGATCGCGCAATTGTCATGGCCCGTCGCATGTTGCACGATGCTGCAGTGGCGCTTGAGCAAGGGCTTGAACCGCCTGCATTGGTCGCCAGTGAACAACGGGTTCGACCTGCAGGTGTCTTGTTGCCCAAGAGTGAAGACCCCTTGATTTGGGCGAAAACACACTTGGCCAATGGCTTAGACGAACCTGTCTACTCGATATGAATTCAAATTCAAAACAGTGATCATCAACAGGAGACAAAATGAAACATCTAAAGCGCCGTCATTTTTCCGTCTTTGCCTTGCTTGGCTTGGGTCTGTTGTCACCATTCGCAGCCTCGGCCCAAGAATGGTCTCCGACGAAGCCGATTCGAGTCATTGTGCCCATCACTGGAAGTACCAATGATGTTCTGGCGCGACTCATTGCCCCCAAATTGCAAGAAGTATTGGGGCAACCCGTGGTGGTTGAAAATAGACCTGGTGCCGGTGGCAACATCGGTGCAGATATGGTTGCCAAAGCAGCGCCCGATGGACATACCTTGTTGATTGGTTACAACGGTCCGCTCGCAATCAATGTCAGTCTTTTTGACAAGATGCCCTATGACCCAGTCAAAGATCTTGCACCCATCACTTTGATGGTCAAGGCACCGCAATACCTTGTTGTGAATCCTGCGGCCGGATTCAACAATGTCAAGGATTTCGTAGACAAGGCCAAAACGAATCCAAGTAAGTATTCTTATGGCTCTGTTGCCATGGGCAGTGCTTCACATCTGACAATGGAAATGTTCAAGTCGGCAGCTGGGTTCCACATGACACATATTCCTTACCGCGGTGCGGGTCCAGCTGTCACAGATTTAATTAGCGGAAATATTCAAGCTGCTTTCTTGGTCCCTGGAAATGTTCAGCAATTTGTCAAAGAAGGTCGTTTGAAACTGCTGGCCACATCTGGTCAAAAGCGTTTCGCAAGTACACCTGAGATTCCAACGTTGGGTGAATCTGGATATCCGGATTTTGAGGCCACTTCTTGGATTGGTTTTCTAACGACAGGCGGTACCCCTCAACCAATTATTGAGCGCTATAACCGTGAAATCGTCAAAATTGTGAGATCTCCAGAAATAACAAAACGGTTATTGGAAATGGAGTTTGAAATCGTTGCCACAACACCCCATCAGTTTCGCGATTGGATAGCATCAGAAATAAAGCGTTGGGGAAAAGTGATCAAAGACACCGGCACAAAAGCTGAATGATTTTATGGATCAAGGACGTCTCAAAGGCAAAGTTGCGCTCATTACCGGTGGCGGTTCCGGAATAGGCGCGGCTGTGGCAAAAATTTTTTGTGCAGAGGGCGCGGCAGTTTTTTTGGTGGATGCCGATGTCAACGGCCTCGACAAAACATGCCGTCAAATACAAGAGTCACAACCCGGCGCCCGTGCTTTGAGTTTCAGGGCCAATGTGGCAGACCGTGACCTGGCAGACAAAGCTGTCTCGGATTGTGTGAGTGCTTTCGGAGGCTTGGATGTATTGGTGAACAACGCATCGATGCGCAGCTATGTCACGGCCAGTCAAGCTTCTGAAGCCGAATGGCTCGAAATTGTCACTGTCAATTTGGCGGGTATCACGCATTACTGCCATGCTTCACTGCCTCATCTGAGAGAAAAAGGACACGGTTCTATCGTGAACATCTCCTCCTGTTATGCACTAAAAGCCAGAAAAGGTATGCCTTTGTACGATGCAACAAAAGCAGCCCAGATTTCTTTAACGCGTTCATTGGCATTTGAAGAGGCTGAGCATGGAGTGCGAGTGAATGCAGTAAGCCCAGGCTCAACACTGACTGAATTTCATCTGGAAAGAGCTCGCAAAATAGGCAAATCTGTTGAGCAACTTAAAACAGAGCGACAAGACACATCTTTACTTGGTCGTTGGGCAACGCCAGAAGAAATCGCTTGGCCTGTTTTGTGGTTGGCATCTTCAGAAGCGTCATTTATTACAGGTACTAATTTGGTGGTGGATGGTGGTCTGCATATCAAGTAAATACATTTACCTTAAATAGCTTTCTTGAAATTAAAATCATGATCAATATTGGAAATAAATTCATTCAAGTCGGCCAGTTAAGTTTTGCATACATTGAGCAGGGCATCGGTCCCACTGTGATTTTGTTGCATGGTTTTCCTGATCACGCATTGACTTGGAGTCACCAGATCGAAGCGCTGAGTGCGAAAGGGTATCGGGTGATAGCGCCTTACCTCAAAGGTTATCCACCCACAGTGGTTCCGCTGGATGGTTTTTATGACAAGGCAACGCTGGTCCACGAAGTGGCGCAGTTCACTCAGATGATTTGTCCGCAAGAAACCTGTCATTTGGTAGGACAAGATTGGGGCGCGATCATCGGTTATGGATTGTTGGCAGCTTATCCCGAATTATTCAGGCGAGCTGTTCTGATGGCTGTTCCTCACCCCGAAAAGGTTGGGCAAAGTATTCTGGATGCCAAGCACATCCATCGGTCATTCCATTGGTGGTTTTTTCAACTGAAAGACTTACCCGAGAAAGCCATACTACAAAGTGACATGGCATTCATAGATTATCTATGGGAGTACTGGACCGTTGAAGGTTTCAAGGATGAAGATCACATTCGAAGTGTCAAGCAAATGTTATCTCAGCCCGGCGTTCTGACGGCCACCCTGGGCTACTACCGAGCAATGTTTGATCAGGACAAATTCAATCCTGATCATGCTGAATTAAGGGGCAGAATGGCGCGTCCAATCTGCGTGCCCACGCTCGCACTGTGCGGTGCAGAGGACTTGCGTTCTGAGTTGATGCTGGAGCAATCTCAATACTTCTCTTCAGAATATGAATTTCAACTGATCGAAAAAGCGGGTCATTTTTTGCATCGAGAGCAACCGCAGTCGGTCACGGATCAAATTTTGATTTGGCTTAAAAAATAAAATTAAATAACTACTTTGGATGGTGTTGTTTTTGGATTTCTTGGGTTGATCCTGTTGACTGGCTGTGTCGCCATCAGAGGTCATGAAAACTCCATGTGCATTGAGCCTTCTCCGGGCCGCAATGAGCCTTGAAAGAATGCTTGAATGAGGAATTGTTGACATGGCCCCTACTTTGTGAACATCAAATTTGGTTGGGTAGTTGGTCGAAGGTTTTTTCTCGTGCACGCAAAATCAGCAAGGCCAAAACGCCGCTGGCAATGAGCCAGAGAGAGACGTGAATGGCTTTTTGAGAGATGGCATAGGTGACGCTGGAATAGGTCAACCATGCGCAGACGGCACAGAAAATCAGGGGCAGCACAGGGTAGAGCGGTACTTTAAAGGGTCGATTGGTGTGGGGGTCTGTTTGTCTCAACCACAGCAAGGCCAGCCCGACCATGCACAGGAAACCCCAGAACACGGGGGCGGTGAATTCAACCATGGCTGAAAAGCCGTCAGCTTCTTGGGTACCCAATGCAATCAGGCCAATGCTGATCAGAGCCTGTAGGAGCAACGCCTGTTTGGGGCTGCCGATGTCCAGTTGCCATTGACCCAGTTTCCGCAGGGCTTTCCAGTCGCTGCCAACTGCAAAGTTGGTGCGCGCGCCGACAAACATGGTGGCGTTGATGCTGGTCAATGCGGCAATGGCCACAAACAAGCCGAGTGCTTTTTGCGCCCAAGGGCCAAAGGCCAGTCCCAGCAGATCGGCTGCAGCGGTTTTGCTTTGGCTCAAGCCACTCAAGCCCAGGCCCAAGAGCAATGCGGCGTTGACCAAAAGGTAAATGACCGTCAAGGTGAGCATGCTCGCCAAGATGACCCAGACCATGGTGCGGGGTCCGCCCTTCAATTCAGCCGAGATGTAGGCCGCCTCATTCCAGCCACCGAAAGTCAGCAAGACAAAGACCAGACACAGACCCCATTGCGCTGGCGCAGGCGCTTGTGCAAACCATTGGATGGCGCCAGAGGCCGGGGCATCAACCCAAAACCCAGCCGCAACAACCGCCAGCAAGCCCACAATTTCAGTCAAAGTCAACCAGGTTTGCATGCGCGAAGAGGCGTGAATTCCGGCAAGGTTGACAACCGTCAAGACCACAACAATGAGCAGTGCCCAGATGGCGCTTGAGTAGGCGCCCAGGTTCACCAGCGTACTCATGTAATCGCCAAAAACAAAGGCCAGCAAGGCGATGGAACCTGTGTTGATGATCGTGGCGCGCGACCAGCCGTAGATGAAAGAAAGGTTCCGCCCAAAAGCCCTGTGCAAAAAGTGATAGTCACCCCCGGCACTAGGGTACGCGGTGCAAAGCTCTGCGTAGCACAGGGCGCCCACGATGGAGATCAGGGCGCCTGCCATCCACAAAACCAGAGCCCACCCAGCATCGCCACTGATGCCGGCCACCAGTGAGGGGGTTTTGAAAATGCCAGCACCGATCACGATGCCCACAATGAGCGCCACGGCTGAAAGAGGGTGCAGCAAACGAAGCATCTTGGCGGGGGCAGAACTATCAGGTTTCATCAGTGTCATCCAACTCGGTTGTTTCTATCAAATGTGTCTCAAGGCCGGGTGATTTCGACGGGTGTATGCATGTAATCAGAGACAACCGTGCCCGTGATGCGGCGACCTTCTACGCGGCCAGAGAAGGCGTGCACCTTGCGGTCCTGAGTGATGAATTGGAATTTGATTTCATCGCCACGCAATCTGGCACCCAACATGGCATGGGTTTGGCTGCCACGGGTGAGAATCCCGCCAATGTTTTGAAAGGATTGACTCATGCTCATGCGCATGGGTCCTTCGCCCAACCCCGTCATCACCCAATCCCCCTCTATTTGTGCGGGGACCACCCAAAAATAGCCTTGTGAGTGTTGGTAAGACATGGTTTCATCGGGCTCCCAGTCGCCCATGGTGAAGGCATGCGAGACCACCCGAGTGCCAGGCTTCATCTTGAGCAAGATGGGACGCAGCTTCAAGTTGAGATGAGGCATCAGATAGAGGGTGACTACGGTGGCAGAACTGAAGTCTTCTTGGAAGATGTCCCCTGTGATGATCTTCACTTTGTCGGTCACGCCAGCTTCGGCAACCTTGCGACGGGCAAACTGGGCCATGTCGGGGTTGTACTCAATGCCCACCGATTTGGCACCGAATTTGCGTGCTGCGGTGATGGCGATGATGCCGTCACCTGCGCCCAAATCAAACAATCTGTCTTGATCGGTGACCTTGGCTGCAGTGAGCATTTTGTCGATCAGACCTTCCGGGGTTGGGATCCAGATCACATCTTTGCCGGCTTGACCGCGCACGGGCTCGTAGGTCGTTGTGGCGGGTTTTGGGCTGGCCGTGTTGGCGGCAGGTGTGGCGGTGGTGGATGCGCAGGCCACATTGAGCCAGCTGGTCAGCAGGATGGGCAACAAAACACGGGATAACTTCATGATCGATTCCTTTGAAACGCGTTGGATTTGGCCATGCAGATCTGAGCAAAGGCAGTGCCTTGGTTAAAAATAAGATTATTCTTTATTTGCATTAACTTTGATGAAACCTGTATTTATTGCCGACTGGTGTTTACCCTTGATTCGGAAGCCATGTTGATTTTTTGCACGCATAAGGGCTCGGCTAACATAAAAAAATTAAAAATTATTAAATATAAAAATATACAAAAATAAAATTTTAATTTAATTTTTAATGACTTGAAAAACAACTTTTAACCCATCACAACGACGGGACATTATTCAAATTGGCAATTGTAAAATCGGTGCTGTTCAGGTGTGAAAAGAAGGTTTGCTGTTTGTATGGATGGCAAGGCGTTGAATTTTTTATCAATTTGAAAGTGCTGGTTTGATTTCCAGTCTAAGCGCGATCATGACCCGTCCCTTACCAAGCCAATCCCCCAATCCCTGGAGTTTCTTGCCTTTTGCGCTGACGATATTTACGAGCGCTTTTTTGTTGTTTCAGGTTCAGCCCCTGCTCAGCAAACAAATCCTGCCATGGTTTGGCGGCAGTCCCGCAGTGTGGACCACAGCCATGCTGTTTTTCCAAAGCCTGTTGTGTTTGGGCTACCTGTATGCCCATGCTTTGGCAGCGTTGCCCTCCCGGAAAACCCAGGCGCGTATCCATGTGATCTTGTTGGTCGTGGCAGCCTTGCTGGCGGCCAGAGTGCTTCCTGGCGCGGAGCTGCGTCCCGAATCACCTGACTCCCCGGTTTTTCAGGTTCTGCTGATTTTGGGTGCGAGTGTGGGTTTGCCTTATTTTTGTTTGGCGACCACCGGGCCTTTGGTCCAGCACTGGTTCACCAGCACAGCACACGCCTCATCGGTTTTTCGTTTGTATGCTTTGTCCAATGTGGGCTCGTTCCTCGCACTTTTGTCATTTCCGTATGTGCTGGAGCCTTGGCTGGAGCAGCAGGAAATGGGTCGTCTTTGGACCGCGGGCTTTTGGGTGTTTGCCTTGCTGTGTTTGCCGGTGGCTTTGGGCGCATGGCAAAACAAGACTGCCGTTGGCGCAACCCATTCTGACGGGGCAGGGGGTGTGCCAGCCACACTGGGGGACGCGGTCAGCACGCTGAAACCCTCCCTGGTTCAGCGTCTGTCCTGGGTGGCATTGCCGGCATTGGCCTCATTGGTTTTCATTGCGACCACCGATCAGATCAGCCACGATGTGGCACCCGAGCCAAGGCTGTGGATTTCGACGCTGGGTTTGTACCTGGTCACTTTCATCCTGACCTTTGACCATCCTCGCTGGTACCGCCCGAAGTTGTTTGCGTTTCTCACGCTGGTTTTGTTGATGGCCACTTCGGGCTTGAACGACATACCGCGTTGGCTCGGTATCGATTGGGACTATGGCGTCAATGAGGTGCGATGGTCACACTACGCCTTGCTGTTTGTGGTGTGCATGCTGTGTCACGGTGAGTTGTACCGCTGCAGGCCGGTGGATACGCGTCGCTTGACCGAGTTCTACCTGTGTATGTCGGTTGGGGGGGCTTTCGGAGGCTTGTTCGTCACCCTCGTGGCCACCCAGTTCTTTGACGACTACCATGAGTGGTTGTTGGCGCTGGTCCTGGTGGCTTTGTTGGCGTGCCATGTGTTGTTCCGTTCTGCGGTGAAAATTCGTGGACTTGTGCCTCGTGTTGTGGGGGGGGTAACGGCACTGGTCATGGTGGCGCTGTTATTTGTCATGCAAAACCCGTGGTCTTGGCGTGAGGTCCGCAAGGATGATCGAACGGAAGTTTTGCTCGACCAAGTGCGGAATTTTTATGGCACCGTGTCGGTCAAGGAGCGACGCTTTAACTCTGAGCCCGAACGCAACGACCGTGTCTTTTTCAGTGGGAACGTGACCCACGGACAGCAGTTTTTATCTGATGCGTTGCGCCATGTGCCGACCACGTACTACGCGCGTGACAGCGGTATCGGTGAGACCTTGCTGTGGGCCATGGACCAAAAGCCGTCGTTGTCGGTGGCCTTGATTGGTTTGGGTGCGGGTACCTTGGCCAACTATGCACGCCAAGCCGATGCCTATGACTTTTATGAAATCAACCCTGCGGCCGTGCAGTTTGCGCAGAAGTGGTTTGACAACTTGTCCACCTGCAAAGCGGGTGAGCAGAACATTATGTTGGGGGATGCCCGCTTGCGCATGGAGCAATTGCCCAAAGACAAGTTGTACGACGTGATTGTGCTGGACGCTTTCACAGGCGGATCGGTACCCATCCATTTGCTGACCCGTGAGGCGTTTCAGATTTACCGCAACCACTTGAAGCCGGATGGTCACATCGCGATCAACATCACGAACGCTTATTTGAATCTTTACCCGATTGTGAAAGCCCAAGCCGAGGTTTTGGGCATGGCCTATCGGCACAAATACCAGGCCTTCGATGAGATGCGCAATGTGAGAAGGAACCTGCACTTCATCATGACGCAGGACCAGGCTTATCTGAAGGCAAACCCTTCTGTTAACCGCGAAGTTCGGGACGATCAGGGTCGTTTGCTCAGGCACGAGCCTTATGACCAACCGAGTTTGAGGCTGTGGACGGACCAGTACAGCAGCATTGCCCCAATCGTTCGGTGAGCAAATCTCAACGGTTTTTAATAAGCCCTCATGCTTTGAAAAGATGGGGCCGTGAGCAAGAAATCAAACTGTCTGTGACTTAAAGTGTGCGAACCAATGTCGCCGTGGTGCAGAATATCCATCACTTTGGTCAACCAATGAGTTCATTGCCTGCGAGAGCGTGACCATGCTGCAAATTCCTAAGGACCGGTCTCGCAGGCAAAACTTGCTGCCAAATCGCTGTCGCCCCCCTTGAAGCGTGCGATCAATGGGTAAGGGCACAGCGGCCGGGTGCGTGTGGGCGACCACGAAGCCGGCACATCGGGGTTGGCACCGCCCGGGTTGCCCGGACCGCGCACACCCGCCACGATGCGGTCGGGCGCGCGCCCGTATTCCACCCACTCAACCAGCGCACCGAGCGCATCGAACTGCTCGGTCGCGGGACCTCCGCGCGAGTGGCCCATGCCCGGCACCGGGAAGAAGCGGGCGAATGTATTGGCCTGCCCACGGTGGTGCGCGTCGAGTGCCTTGTACCAGGCCACGGTGTCGTCGATCGAGAAGATCGGATCGGACGTGCCGTGCACCACGATGATCTTGCCACCGCGCTCCCGCAGCGCGTCGAGTCGGTGTGCCTGGGGCGGCGTCATGAACGACATGCCGCTTTCGGTGTAGGTGCTGTTGGTCGCAAAGATCTTGGGCGCTTCGGTTTCGATGTCGAAGTTCTGCGCAAAGGCCAGGGTGCGAGAAGGGTCCCGGGCCTTGGCCAGATCGGATGAGGGCGGTGTCGAGAAAATGAAGCCCACAGAGACCGGGTTACGGGCCGTCCTCACCGAATTGCGGAACTTCCATTCCGCCCAGCCCGGCTGGGCGATGCCCGGGTCGAAGGGGAAGCCTGGGTAGAACGCCTCGCCGCTGGCCCGCCTGACCGGGGCGAATGCGGCAGCCACCACCGATTTTTGGGCACTGCTCAGGCAACTGCCATCGCGCGCTGCGCTGCAGGTGGGCACATCACGCTGCAGGTCGAAGGCGCTGCGGCAGGCGTCGGTGTCCTGCACCAGACCATCGACCAGGCCGTCGAGCGCATCGCAGCGAGAAAGGATGGCGTTGGCGATCAGACGACGTTCGGCCACCGGCAAGGCCGATTCCAAATCCGGCAGTCCATTGACCATCTGGGTGGTGGCCACCGAGCTCCAGCGTTTGACATGCGAGAGGTTGGACACCGACGCTTTGGGCAGATGGATGCCCGGTGCGTTGGCCAGAATGCCGTCGTACTCGGCGGCATAGCGGGAAGCGGCCACCAGGGCGTGTCGTCCGCCATTGGAGGTGCCGCCAATGTAGGAGCGGTCTGGCCCTTTGCCGTAGGCCGCCCGGATCAGGGCCTTGGCCATGGGCGTGAGCGTGCCGACCGCCTGATAGCCGTAGTCCAGCCGGGCCTGTGGATCGAGTCCGAACAAAGGGTTTTGCGCCGAGGTGTGTCCTGCATCGGAGCTGATCACCGCAAAGCCTTGCTGGAGTCCGTGGCGCAAAATGCCGCCGCTGCCCATGGAGGCACCGCCATCGGCCGTCACCACCATGCCGTCGGTGCCCCCGTTGCCCTGGTAGAGGTAGCGGCCGCTCCATTGGCGGGGCAGGCGCATTTCGAAGCCGATCGCATAGTTCTGCCCGTCCACCATGCCGATGCGGCGGTTCATTTGGCCTGTCACTTGGCAGTGCTCGCCTACAGGCTGACCCGCATTGCTTAAAGCGCCTGGAGCCACCACCCTTGCGGCAGAAATGGTGGTGTTGGGAAAAGTAAACCCTGTGAGGTTCTCGCAGCTCAGCAAAACAGCTGGTTGGGCTGGCGTCAATTGGGGTGCAGGCGTGAGCCGGGACATCGAGCCGCAGCCCGCCAGGGCCAGGCTGATCATCAGCATTGTGGGTGCGAGAAAGATCGGACGCATGTACAGTCTCCGGTTGGGTGCAGAGAATTCAAATGCCTTTCTGCATTCTGGTTCGCTGATTGAGGTCCATCAAATTCGGCAAGGGAATCACTTCTGCTTGGATGGCAACACGATTTTGCGATTTTTGCGCAAAGTGGGCAAGCCGACACCTGAAGCATCAAACCCACCGTCGACCGCGATGGTTTGGCCATTGATGTAACTGGCTTCACGGCTGCAAAGAAAAGCCACTGCATTGGCGATTTCTTCTGTGCTGCCATACCGGTTCATGGGAATGGTGTCGTGATAATCTTTGATGATGGCTTTGCTGTGGACCAACTTGGCCATTTCAGTGGCCACGGGTCCGGGAGCGACGCAGTTCACGCGGATGCCAACATCCCCCAATTCAGCCGCTTGCTGTTTGGTGAGGTGGATGATGGCCGCTTTGCTGGTGCCGTAGGCCACCCTGAGGGTGCTGGCTCTGAGGCCCGAGATCGAAGCAATGTTGACGACGCTTCCACCCCCGTTTTTGAGCATGACCTTGGCACATGACTGGGTGCACCAAAAGGCACCGTCCAAATTGGTGTCCATGATGTAGCGCCAATCTTGCCAAGTCACTTCCAGTATCGGTTTGAAAATGGCGACGCCAGCGTTGTTGACGAGTGAATCGATGCGACCGAATTTTTTCTCGATTCGAGCGACAGAGCGTGATACTTGGTGGGGCTTGGACACATCACAGTGAATCGCGAGGAAGTCGGGGTTGTTGAAATGGACTTTGGTTTTGGTCAACGTTTCCTTGTCTGTATCCAGAGCCGCTACGCGGTAACCGCGCTTGAGGAAAGTGTGGCAAATCTCCAGACCAATACCGCGAGCGCCTCCGGTGACGACGACAACTGGAGAAAAATTTTTGGCTGTTTTCATGGCTGAATTAAGTTTTTGGATAGGTGGGGTGAAGAAAAATTCACGCCCAATGATGGGTCTCGTCTCAGGCTGTCAGCCGCCGTGCCCGCTCTAGCGTTCTCAGTGCATTGCGGTAGGTGGGCACTTCCACCCAAAGCCCGTCAACGAGCGTCCGGTCCTCGCCCCGAGCGCGTGCAGCCTCAAAGGCCGTGACCATGGCGCTGGCGCGATCTACATCCGCATGGCTGGGGGTCAATGCTGAATTGAGCGGGGCAGCATGGTCAGGCCGCACGAGTGACTTGCTGCGGTACCCAAGTCGCCTGCTGTACTGGGTCTCGTTAAAGGCGCCTTCGGCATCTGCAAAGGTGTAAGGGGCATCCACAGGCTCTACCGCGGCAGCGCGACACTCGAGTATGAAACGACGCCTGGCGTAGTCCAACTCATTGGCATCCGGTTGGCGCTCGGCGCACAGGTCGGCTGCAAGGTCTTCAGCGCCCAGCAGAGCGCAACGGATTCTGCTGCTACCGGCCACGATGTTGCGCACGTCCACCACGCCCAATGCGGTTTCACAAACAGGCAGTATTTCAGTGGTCCCCAACTCTATGCCAAGGTTTCTCTCCATGGCGGTGATCGCTTCGTGCAATGTCCTCATTTGTTCAGCGCTTGCAGCCATCGGGTAGGCGACCACATGGGGACGGCCTGGCATGGCCGCACTCAGATCGACAAGCCCATCTGTAGCCAAGTCGTTGATGCGAACCACCGCCACCTTGCCTGCCGTGCGCCAGTGGGCCAGCAGCGCTGCGATGCTCTCGCGGGCTTGAGGACGACGCTGTGGTGGGGTGAAGTCTTCGAGGTCAGCAATCAGCGCATCTGCGGGGCTGGCAACCATCGCACCGTGTGCTGCAGAGTCTGCGCCCGGACCAAAAAGCCAAGTGCGCCGAAGTTCAGGATCAATGGGGGTCATGTTCACCTTGATGAATTGCTGGCTGTACTCAAGTGGATTGAGCTGATTCTTCAGACAAGAGGCATGCTGCCTCGTTTGCTAAGTTCGCGTTGTGTTCGATGGCGTTGGGTGAATCGGGTCTGCATACCGCATGTCAGTGTCGGAACCAGCGCATCGACAAGCCCATGGCCAGCAACACCAAAACCCCGGCCAGCGCCGCCAGCAAAGCGGTGATTTCGGTGTCGCGTCTTTCAAGGGTGAACTTGGACGACAGGTGCTGATAGATCAAGGCCAAATCACCTGCATTGGTGGCTCTGAAAAACTCGGCGCCCGTGGTTTCGGCCACTTTTTGCAAAGCCTCTTCGTCCACCTTGGCATAAAAAGAAAAGCCCTCCAAACCAGGTATGAACCCATTGGGCGTGCCAAAGGCCACGGTGTAAACACGCACCCCCTTGGAAGCCGCCCATTTGGCCACTTCGACAGGATCAGGTCCGGTGGTGCGGCGCCCGTCGGACAACAAGATCACCGCACCAGCGGTGTACGAACCCACAGGCACCGGTTTGGACGGCGCTTGTGCACCCGTGTCAGGGCGCTGGTCCAGGGAACGCCCCGACAGCGCGCCGCCTTGCGCCTCGAGCTTGCCCGACTTGAACTCGGCGCCATACAAGACCGACTCCAAGTCAATGGCGGATTCGGGCAACAAGGTGTTCAGTGCCACCAGCAAGCCACTGCCGGTGGCCGTGCCGCGCTGCAGTTGAAAGCCGTCAATGGCAGCCATCAACTCGTCTTTCTGGTCCGTCACGCCTTGCACCAACTGGGCGTTGCCCGCAAAAGACACCACGGCCACGCGCACATGGCGTGGCAGTTCCTGAAGAAAGGTTTTGGCCGCCTGCTGGGCGGCAACAATTCGGCTGGGCGGTACGTCTTCAGCCAGCATGCTGCGTGACACATCCATGGCCAGCACCAGAGTCAGGTAGTCGGCAGGCAAAGAGATCCGGGCACTGGGGCGGGCGGTGCCAAGCAAGACCAAAGACAGGGCGCACAAAAGGAGCGCAGGTGGGATGTGTCTGCGGATCCGGTGCCCCCGTCCTAAAGCTGGCCGAATCAGGTCAATGCTGGAGTAACGCACCACCGAGGTGCGTTTGCGGCGCAAAGCCCGGATGTACCCCACCACCAACAGGGGGATCAACAGCAATAGCCAAAGCAGCTCGGGCCAGATAAAGTGCATGTTGTGCGGCGTGCTATGAAGTCTGCACACTGTATCACCGAAGGCCCCAACCACGATGAAACGCGCTGCGCTTTACAGCCGAAAGCCCTCTGCACAAGAGGCTGTCAGATTGCCTGCTGCACCGGCAAAAGCGGCGTTGACTCATCCTGTAGGCGCGGCCTCCCGCAGCGCTCGCAGCATCACCCAGCGGTTTCAAACCCTGCCGCTTTGGGCTGCGTTGCTGCTGTGCGCTCTTCTCACGGCCACGCTCACTTGGGCCCTGACCCGGCAAGCGGGCACACCGCAGCGGCTGACCCAAGATGACATCAACGCGGCGGTGCTGCACACCCTGAACACCCAAGACCTGCCTTCGCGGGCTGCCCGCGCCGCGCAGCTGATCGCGCCTTCGGTGGTGCGTGTGCAAACCCAGGACGAAGACAGAAAAAATCCCAAGGGCGAAATGCAAAACACCGGCGTGGGTTCTGGTGTTGTGATCTCGGAAGAAGGCGTTATCCTGACCAATTTGCATGTGGTGCAAGGCGCCAAGCGCATCCAGGTTACTTTTGCCGATGGTACGGAGTCAGAGGCTCTGGTGATAGGTGTGCAACCCGAAAATGATCTGGCCGTGATCAAGGCCAAGCGCCTGCCCGACGATTTGCAGCCCGCCACCTTGGGCAGCAGCCAGAACCTGCAGCCGGGTGACGAAGTGGTGGCGGTCGGTTTTCCGTTCGGCATCGGTCCCTCGGTCTCGGCCGGTGTGGTCTCGGGCCTGAACCGGTCGTTCGGCTCTGAAGGCAAAACCATGATGCGTGGCCTGATCCAGGCCGATGCCGCCGCCAACCCCGGCAACTCGGGTGGGCCCCTGATCAACATGGCCGGCGAAGTGGTGGGCATCGTGACCGCCATCCTCAATCCCACCTCGGCCCGCACCTTCATCGGCATCGTGTTTGCCGCCACCATTGAAAGCGCGGGTGGTGGTATGGGCATGCCGCCGTTTTGATGACAATCTGATCCTGAAAGGCTTTGTGCATGAACCCCTCTGAATTGGCATGGAACCAGGGCAAGACGCCCCACAGCGCAGCTGTCAACGCCGCGCTGATGGAACGCGTGCTCTACGAAGTCAAACGCGTGGTGGTGGGGCAAGATGCATTCCTCGAACGCATCCTGGTGGCCATCCTGGCGCAAGGCCACTTGCTGATTGAAGGCGTGCCGGGGCTTGCCAAAACCCTCACCGTGAACACGCTGGCAAAAACCGTGAGTGGCAGCTTCAAGCGCATCCAGTTCACACCCGATTTGTTGCCTGCCGACCTGGTGGGCACCCGGATCTTCAACCCCAAAACAAGCGAGTTCAGCACCGTGCTGGGACCGGTGTTTGCCAACTTGTTGCTGGCCGACGAAATCAACCGTGCCCCCGCCAAAGTGCAAAGCGCTCTGCTCGAAGTCATGCAGGAGCGGCAAGTCACCATTGCGGGCGAAACCCATGCCGTGCCTCGGCCCTTTTTGGTGATGGCTACGCAAAACCCGATCGAGACCGAAGGCACCTACCCTTTGCCTGAAGCGCAGGTAGACCGCTTCATGATGAAGGTGCTGGTGGGCTACCCCACCGAGGAAGAAGAGTTCGTGATCGTGCAACGCGTGACCGGCATGCCCGCCACCGCAGCGGCCGTCGCCGACACCGCACAACTCATGGCGCTGCAGGCACAGTGCCGCCAGGGCTATGTGGACCCGGCCCTGGTGCAATACGCCGTGAAACTGGTGGCCGCCACGCGCGATCCCTTGCGCTTTGGCTTGCCCGAACTGGCGCCCTATTTGACCTTTGGTGCCAGCCCCCGCGCCACCATCGCCCTGATCGAAGGTGCACGGGCGCTGGCCTTCTTGCGCGGGCGGCCTTACGCGCTGCCGCAAGACCTGATCGACCTGGTGCCCGACGTGCTGCGCCACCGCCTGGTGCTGTCGTACGAAGCCTTGTCTGATGGCATGACGGCCGATGCGCTGATCCTGAAAATCCTGCAGGCCGTGCCCGCACCGAGTCAACCTCTGGACCGCCATGTTCAGCTGGCTGCGCAAGAAACGAACTGAGGCCGTGGCTGCCGCTGGCAGCGGGCAGCCCCAGGGCCCGGTGCTTGGCGCGCCCGCCGCAGACACGTCCTGGCCCAACGCCGCTCAATGGCTGCAAAGGCTGGAATGGACCGTGCTCAAACGGCTCGATGGGCAACTGCAAGGCGACTACCGCAGCCTGTTTCGCGGCAGCGGCCTGGTGCTGGCCGATTTGCGCGAATACCAGGCGCACGACGACGTGCGCCACATCGACTGGAATGTGACCGCCCGCATGCAGACCCCGTATGTGCGCGAACACCAGGAAGACCGAGAAATCGCCGCCTGGTTTGTGGTCGACCTTTCTGCCTCGGTGGCTTTTGGTTCGGGCCCCATCAGCAAGCGCCAGCTGGCCTGCAGCGCTGTGACGGTGTTGTCCAAGATGCTGTCACAACACGGTAACCGTGTGGGCCTGCTGCTGTTCACTGGACAAGACCGTGCCCAGAGCGTGATACCCGCCCGCTCCGGCAGGCGGCATTTGCTGCACATCGTGCATCAGATGCTGCAGGCGGGCCAAACGCCAGTGCATGCCAGCGACGTACAGACCAGCGCGCTGGGGCCTTGGCTGGCGCAGGCCCAGTCGGTGCTCAAGCGGCGCTCGGCGGTGTTTGTGGTGTCTGACTTCATCAGCCCACCAGGTTGGGAAAAAAGCCTGGCCCAGTTGGCCAGACGCCATGAAGTGGTGGCGGTGCGTCTGCGCGACCCGCTGGAGATGGCATGGCCCGACACCGGCATGCTGCTCGTGCAAGACGCCGAGTCGGGTGAGCAACTGCTGGTCGACGGCAACGATGCCGCATTTCGCCAACGTTTTACCCAGCAGGCCCAGGACCGTGAAGCCGCTTTGCTGAGCAGCCTGTCCCAAGCCGGTGTGGACTGCCTGGAGCTGAACACCGACGAAGCGATGGACCAAGCCCTGCTGCGTTTTGCACAACTGCGAAAACGCGCCAGCCAATTGAGCACCGGTGGTCGTGCTGCCCCCTTCACCAGCACGCGGCCCTTTGTCGCTGGGAGTGCCCATGCCTGAATGGCACTCGATCCAGTTCGTCTGGCCACGCTTGTTGTGGCTGCTGGCCTCCTTGCCGCTGTGGCTGGGCCTGTACATCGCATGGCAGCGCCGTGGCGTGAAAAGGGCGTGGCCCTCGGCCAGCATGAACACCGGTGCGGCCACCCTGCGCTTCATGCGACACGCCCCGGCGCTGCTGGTGCTGCTGGGGCTGGCGGGCTTGCTTTTCGCGATCGCCAGGCCACAGGCTATCTTGCTCTTGCCCAGCCGCATCGACACCGTGATGCTGGCCATCGACAGTTCGGGCAGTATGCGTGCCACCGATGTACAACCCAGCCGCATCGAAGCCGCACAGTCGGCTGCCAAAAGCTTTGTGCTGGGGCAACCTGGCCAAGTCAAATTGGGAGTGGTCAGCGTGGCGGGGGCAGCTGCGCTGGTGCAAGCACCCACAGACCAACGCGACCTGGTCATCCAGGCCATCGACCAACTGAGCCTGCAGCCGGGTTCGGCCCTGGGCAGTGGCATTGTGATAGCGCTCCACGCCATGCTGCCCGGCTCGGGCCTGGATGTGCGTGGGCTGATCGACGGCGAAACCAACCCACAAGCTCCAACTGGAACACCCCTGGGTGGATCATCACCCGCCGCAACCGGCACCGCACCATCCAATGCCTTGCCAAACAAACCGTTGAACCTGCCCAAAGTGCCACCTGGCTCCAATACGGCAGCGGCCATCGTGCTGCTCAGCGATGGCCAAAGCAATGCAGGTCCTGACGCCCTGAAGATGGCCCAAGTGGCCGCCGACCTGGGGGTGCGTGTCTACACCGTCGGGGTGGGCACGGCCCAGGGCACATTGCTCAAAGCCCAAGGCATGCAAATGCGGGTCAAGCTGGACGAGGCCAGTTTGAAAAAAATCGCCGAAATCACCCGCGCTGAATACTTCAGCGCTGACAACCGCCAGGACCTGGTCAAGATTTACGAGTCCCTGAGCAGCAAGATCGTGCTCAAAAAGCATCGGCGCACCGAAGTCTCGGCCTTGTGCGCCTTGCTGGGCATGCTGCTGGTGTGCTGGGGTTGCGCCTGGGCCTGGTGGCGGCTTGGACGGATCGTTTGATTCCGCAGATCTTTAGCCGAAAAAAAGCCCGCACAAGGCGGGCTTTCGTTGCAAGGTGACAAGCAATCAACGCTGCACGTCGCGGCGCACAGAGCCGGTGAACAGCTGGCGTGGGCGACCGATTTTGTACTCGGGGTCGCTGATCATTTCGTTCAATTGGGCGATCCAACCGACGGTGCGTGCCAGTGCGAACACACCAGTGAACAAGTTCACCGGGATGCCGATCGCGCGTTGCACGATGCCGGAGTAGAAGTCCACGTTGGGGTAGAGCTTGCGGCTGACGAAGTATTCGTCTTCCAGGGCGATCTTTTCCAGCTCTTTGGCCAGCTTGAACAATGGGTCATTTTCCAGACCTAGTTCTTTCAACACTTCATCGCAAGTCTCTTGCATCAACTTGGCACGGGGGTCATAGTTTTTGTAAACGCGGTGACCGAAGCCCATCAGCTTAACGCCGGAGTTTTTGTCTTTGACCTGGTTCATAAATTCGCCGACTTTGGACACGCCGCCCATTTTCTGGATGTCTTCCAGCATGTTCAGGCAAGCCTCGTTGGCGCCACCGTGGGCAGGGCCCCACAGGCAGGCCACGCCTGCAGCAATGGCCGCGAAGGGGTTGGTCCCCGAGGAGCCGCACAGACGCACCGTGGAAGTCGAGGCGTTCTGCTCGTGGTCAGCGTGCAGCGTGAAGATACGGTCCATCGCCCGCTCGAGCACGGGGTTGACTACGTAGTCTTCGCAAGGCGTACCGAACATCATGCGCAGGAAGTTGCCGGCATACGACAGATCGTTGCGGGGGTACATGTAGGGCTGACCGACACCGTATTTGTAGGCCATGGCCACCAAGGTGGGCATCTTGGCGATCAGGCGGATCGCAGAGATGTGGCGGTGGTCCGGGTTGTTGATGTCGGTGCTGTCATGGTAGAAGGCCGAGAGTGCGCCGATCAGACCTGTCAACACGGCCATGGGGTGAGCGTCACGGCGAAAGCCACGCAGGAAAAACTGCATCTGCTCGTTGACCATCGTGTGCTGGTTGACGAGCTTGTGGAAGTCTTTGCTTTGCTGGCCGACGGGCAACTCGCCGTTGAGCAGCAGGTAGCAGGTGTCAAGGTAGTCGGCCTTGTTGGCCAGCTGCTCGATGGGGTAGCCGCGGTAGAGCAGTTCCCCTTTGTCGCCATCAATATAGGTGATGGCCGACTGGCAAGAGGCCGTGGACAGGAAACCCGGGTCGTAGGTGAACATGCCGCTTTGCGCGTACAGCTTGCGGATGTCGATGACGTCCGGGCCGATGTTGCCCGAATAGACAGGCATGTCGATGCTAGGGTTGCCGTTGGAGAACGACAGGGTGGCTTTGTTATCGGCGAGTTTCATGGTGGGTTTCCTCTAAGTTTCCAGATTTGAACCTTTGCAGGCTCACGCTCTCAGCATGTCCAGGACTTCTCGCACCTCTTGCGTGCTGATCTCGGTCTGCAGTTCCTTCCGGCGCAGCAGCAAGTCCATGAGATCGTTGTCTGAAAGATCCATCAGCGCATACATCCCCCGAGCCTGTCCAACCGTCAGGCCAGCGGCATGCCGGTTGAAAAAGCGCTCGATGAACAAATCGTTCTCGAGCAATCCGCGTCGGCTGCGCCAGCGCAGCTTGCTCAGCGAGCGCTCGCTCAAAGGCGCGAGGCGGTCAGCGCCGACGAGCGACGCATCTTCCAGTATCGGGGTGACGGTCATCAGGCAGCGCGACGCAACATCATTTCTTTGATCTTGCCGATCGCCTTGGTGGGGTTCAGACCTTTGGGGCAAACATCGACGCAGTTCATGATGGTGTGGCAGCGGAACAGACGGTAAGGGTCTTCCAGGTTGTCCAAGCGCTCTGAGGTGGCTTCGTCACGGCTGTCGGCGATGAAGCGGTAGGCCTGCAGCAAACCGGCAGGGCCCACAAACTTGTCGGGGTTCCACCAGAAGCTGGGGCAGCTGGTCGAGCAGCTGGCGCACAAGATGCATTCGTACAAACCGTTCAGCTCGTCACGCTCTTCCGGGCTTTGCAGGCGCTCGGTCTCGGGCGGGATGGTGCTGTTGATCAGGTAGGGCTTGATCGAGTGGTACTGTTTGAAGAACTGGGTCATGTCCACGATCACGTCGCGGATGACGGGCAAGCCGGGGAGGGGCTTGAGCACGATGGTGCCGGGCAAGGTGTTCATGTTGGTGAGACAAGCCAAACCGTTTTTGCCGTTGATGTTCATCGCGTCCGAACCGCACACGCCTTCGCGGCAGGAGCGGCGGAACGAAATGCTGGGGTCCACGGCCTTGAGTTTCATCAGGGCGTCGAGCAACATGCGTTCGTTGCCGTCCAATTCAACCTGGATGGTTTGCATGTAGGGCTTGGCGTCCTTGTCAGGGTCGTAGCGGTAGATCTGAAAAGTGCGTAGGGTCATGAAAGAACTCCTGGTGTATTCGGGTATTGGACCGCTACTGTTGGTGCGCGGCCCAGACAATCTTTAGAAAGTACGAACCTTGGGTGGCACGGAATCCACGGTGAGGGGCTTGAGCTTCACAGGCTTGTAGGTCAAGCTGTTGTCGGCGCTGTGCCATAGGGTGTGCTTCATCCAGTTGGCATCGTCGCGGCCCAATGGGGCTGCGGCATCATCCACTGGACGCTCGTAGTCGCTCACAGTGTGGGCACCACGGCACTCGCGGCGGGCAGCGGCAGACACCATGGTGGACTGCGCGGCTTCGATCAGGTTGTCCACTTCCAGGGCTTCGATGCGGGCGGTGTTGAACACTTTGGAAGTGTCCTTCAGGCCGATCGCATTGACACGCTCGCGGATGGCGGCGATCTTTTGCACGCCTTCGTCCATGGAAGCCTGGGTGCGGAACACGCCTGCGTGTTGCTGCATGGCGGCACGCATGTCGTTGGCCACGTCTTGTGCGTATTCACCGCCACGGCCTTCGAGCTTGTTCAGGCGACCCAATGTGTAATCGGCAGCGTCGGCGGGCAAAGGCTTGTGCGACTTGGTCTTGGATGCGAAGTCGACGATGTGGTTGCCAGCCGCACGGCCGAACACCAACAAGTCGAGCAGCGAGTTGGTGCCCAAGCGGTTGGCGCCGTGCACCGACACGCAAGAGCATTCGCCTACAGCGTAAAGACCATTGACCACGGCGTTGTGGTCGGTTGCGGTTTGCGTGACCACTTGGCCGTTGATGTTGGTGGGGATGCCACCCATTTGGTAGTGGATGGTGGGCACCACCGGGATCGGCTCTTTGGTGATGTCGACGTTGGCGAAGTTGACGCCGATTTCGTAGACCGAGGGCAGGCGCTTGTGGATGGTGTCAGACCCCAGGTGGTCCAGCTTGAGCAACACGTAATCCTTGTTGGGGCCACAGCCACGGCCTTCCTTGATTTCCTGGTCCATGCAGCGGGAAACGAAGTCGCGTGGTGCCAAGTCTTTCAGGGTGGGCGCATAACGCTCCATGAAGCGCTCGCCATTGCTGTTGAGCAAGATCGCGCCTTCACCACGGCATCCTTCGGTCAAGAGCACACCAGCACCGGCCACGCCGGTAGGGTGGAATTGCCAGAACTCCATGTCTTCCAAAGGAATACCCGCACGAGCGGCCATGCCCAAGCCGTCACCGGTGTTGATGAAGGCGTTAGTGGAGGCAGCATAAATGCGGCCTGCGCCACCAGTGGCCATCAGCACGGTCTTGGCATGCAAGACGTGCAGGTCGCCGGTTTCCATCTCAAGGGCGGTCACGCCGACCACGTCGCCTTCGGCGTCGCGGATCAGGTCAAGGGCCATCCACTCCACAAAGAAGCTGGTTTTGGCCGCCACGTTTTGCTGGTACAGGGTGTGCAGCATGGCGTGGCCGGTGCGGTCAGCCGCAGCGCAAGCGCGTTGCACAGGCTTTTCGCCGTAGTTGGCGGTGTGACCACCAAAGGGGCGCTGGTAAATCGTGCCGTCGGGGTTGCGGTCAAATGGCATGCCCATATGTTCGAGGTCGTACACGACTTTAGGCGCTTCGCGGCACATGAATTCGATCGCATCCTGGTCACCGAGCCAGTCGGAGCCCTTGATGGTGTCGTAAAAGTGGTAATGCCAGTTGTCGTCGGACATGTTGCCCAGAGAGGCACCGATGCCACCTTGGGCTGCCACAGTGTGCGAACGGGTGGGGAACACTTTTGAAAGTACAGCCACATTGAGGCCAGCACGGGCCAGTTGTAGCGAGGCACGCATGCCCGAACCACCGGCGCCGACGATCACGACGTCAAACTTGCGGGTGGTGATTTTGTCTTTGGTATAGCTCATGGTTTATCTTGGTTGGTGTGGTTTCAGCGCAATGACAGGCGAGGGCTGCCGCGTTACAGGCGCCACAGGGCCTGAACAGCCCAGCCTGCACAGCCGACCAGCCAGACGAGGGTGAAGACGTGCAAAGCAAGGCGAAGTGCCAGTGGCTTGACATAGTCCATCCAGATGTCACGCATGCCGACCCAGACGTGGTACAGGAGGGCGATGATGACGGAGAAGGTCAGAACCTTCATCCATTGAGGCGCAAAAATGCCAGCCCATTCTTCGTAGCCAATAGCGCCGGAAGTGAAGATCACTTGGGCCAGCAAGACCACGGTGAACAAGGCCATCAAGACGGCGGTCACACGTTGGGCCAGCCAGTCACGAAAGCCGTAGCCTGCACCGGTCACGATGCGTTTGGAGCCGTAATTCACGGACGACATAGGTCAGTTTCCTTGTTGTTTTGAGTGAGGGGCAGAGAAATCAGTACAAACCAAACAGCTTGGCTGCCAGTACGGCGGTCAAGCCCAAGCTCAGCACCAAAGTGGCCACTGCAGAGGATTTACCGAATTCTTTGGTCACAGCATGGAAGGCATCCATGTAGATGTGGCGCATGCCGGCGATGAAGTGGTGCAGGTAGGCCCAGATGAGCGAAAGGACCAAGAGCTTGAAAAACCAGCCGGGCACAAAGCCGATGCCGATACCGAATGCCGCTGAAAGCTTGGCAAACGACACTTCGGAAGTGATGGAGTTGTCAAAAATCCAGATGAACAGGGGCATGAGCAAGAACATCAGGAAACCGCTGATGCGGTGCAGGATGGAGACAATGCCAGCAGCCGGCAGGCGGTACGAAGGCAAGTCTTTCAGGGCGTTGATGTTGCGGAATTCAGGCCGCTTGCGGACGAGTTCGGTCATGTAGGTACTTTCTGGGTGAAACGCGTTCGTGTTGTAAATAACAAGCTGGTGAATTCTATTGCAACGCAACAAACTGACGTGAGCATTTCAGCGACAGTCTTCTACAAGACGTAGGAGGGGGTCTCAGGTCAGTTCAAATCGTTGCGGTAGTGATGGGTATCGGTGCGATAAAAGCCGCGCCTCAACTCCATCGGGGTGTCGTTGTAAGTGTAGGCAACGCGCTCCACACTGAGCAAAGGCGTGCTGGGGGGCAATTTCAGCAATTCCCTTTGGGCCTTGTCGGGTAACACGGCCCGAATCTTTTCTTCGGCACGCACCATGCGCACACCAAACTCAGTTTCAAACAGGGCGTACATGGGGCCGTGGTAATCGGCCAGGCGTTCGGCCGACAAACCTTTGAAAGCAGTGCCGGGCAACCAGAGGTCTTCAAGAATGGTTGGGATATTTGCAAACGAAAGAACTCTTCGAACTTGCACCACGGTGTCGCCAGAACGCAAAGCCAATGCTCGGGCGATCTCGGCAGAAGCACGTAACCGCTTGCAGTCGACGATTTCGCGCTGGGCGGGACCTTCGGTGTTCAGGTCGCCTTGATCGGGTACCAGCTTCAAAAAACGGTATTGGACCTGGTGCTCGGCATGGGTCGCGACAAATGTGCCCTTGCCTTGCTTGCGGATCAGCAGGTGCCCGCTGGCCAACTCGTCGATGGCTTTGCGCACTGTTCCTTGACTGACCCGGTAGCGTGAGGCCAATTCCATTTCGCTGGGAATGGACTCGCCTGGTTTCCACTCGCTGGCCTGCAGGCTTTGCAAGATGAGCCCTTTGATTTGTTGATACAGAGGGCTAAAAGCGGGGGCAGTGGCTGGGGAGTCTGCAGCGGCAGCAGCTGGTGCTTCGGTCTGGGGTAAGGTGTGGTTCATGGGGCGTGCCGGGCATGCAGTTCAGGAGCATGTCAGAAGTGTCATCATATCTTATATAAGACATAAGACAAATTGACGAATCAGGGTTTTCGCGGGTAAACTCAAAAGCTGTTTGCTTGCGCTTGCGGCTTTTGGACAAAGACCGTGGGCGTGTGTCCGGTGTCCCGGATGGCCTTGCTGACATGAATGTTGGTGACAGGCCGCAACGTTTGTTTTCAACACTTCGGAGTTTTCCACCATGAGCAAAAAGCCCGTCCGCGTTGCCGTCACCGGCGCAGCAGGTCAAATCGGTTATGCATTGTTGTTTCGCATCGCCTCTGGCGAAATGTTGGGCAAAGACCAGCCCGTTATCCTGCAATTGCTCGAAGTGCCTGTAGAAGGCCCGCAAAAAGCGCTCAAGGGTGTGATGATGGAACTCGAAGACTGCGCGTTCCCGTTGTTGGTGGGCATGGAAGCCCACTCTGACCCCATGACCGCTTTCAAGGACACCGACTACGCTTTGCTCGTCGGTTCACGTCCACGCGGCCCCGGCATGGAGCGCGCTGAGCTGCTGGCCATCAACGGAGCCATCTTCACCGCACAGGGCAAAGCCCTCAACGCTGTCGCTTCGCGTGATGTCAAAGTGCTGGTCGTGGGCAACCCCGCCAACACCAACGCCTACATCGCCATGAAATCCGCACCCGATCTGAAGCCTGGCAACTTCACCGCGATGTTGCGCCTGGATCACAACCGCGCCTTGTCGCAAATCGCTGCAAAGACCGGCAAGGCCGTAGCTGACATTGAGAAGCTGTGCGTCTGGGGCAACCACTCGCCCACCATGTATGCTGACTACCGCTTTGCCACCATCAAGGGCGAGTCGGTCAAGGCCATGATCAACGACCAAGAGTGGAACGCCAACGTGTTCTTGCCCACCGTGGGCAAGCGCGGCGCCGCCATCATCGAAGCCCGTGGTTTGTCCTCTGCCGCGTCGGCTGCCAACGCCGCCATCGACCACATGCGCGACTGGGCCCTGGGCACCAACGGCAAGTGGGTCACCATGGGTATCCCGTCGCAAGGCTGGTACGGCATTCCCAAGGACGTCATGTTCGGTTTCCCCGTCACCTGCGAAAACGGCCAGTACAAAGTGGTTGAAGGTCTGGACATCGATGCATTCAGCCAAGGCTGCATCGACAAGACTCTGAAAGAGTTGACCGACGAACAAGCGGGCGTGGCTCACCTGATCTGATTCAGGGAAAAGTCTTCAAAGTGAGTCATCCGCGCCACATTTTGCTGGGGGCACAAGCCGGGAGCGTGCAGCTGCCGGTGTGTGACCATTACAGCGGTGTGGAGGCGCGGATGCGCAAGAGCCTGCAGCTGCAGGCCGAGATGACGCAGGAGTTCGGCACTTGCGTTTTCGATGTCACCCTGGACTGTGAAGACGGTGCGCCAGTGGGTGGCGAAGCCGAACACGCAGCCTTGGTGACCGAGTTGGCATTGGCCACAAAAGCCGCTCGCGCCGATGCGCGCATTGCGGTGCGGGTCCATCCGGTGGACCACCCCAGTTTTGAAGCCGACATGAGCCACATCGCGGGCCGTGCAGGGCAAGCTTTGACGCACATCATGGTGCCCAAAGTCGAGAGCGTGGCCGATGTGGAACGCGCTCAAGCTGCTTTGATCAGCGCCGGAGCTGGCCAGTTGCCGGTGCATGTGTTGATCGAATCGCCCGCTGCCGTGCACCGGGCCTTTGACATCGCGGCGCACCCTCGCGTGCAATCGATCAGTTTTGGGCTGATGGATTTTGTATCGGCCCATGCTGGCGCGATACCCGCTGAGGGCATGGGCATCCAAGGGCAATTTACGCATCCACTGGTGCTACGCGCCAAGCTCGAGATCGCCAGCGCCTGTCACGCACACGGCAAGGTGCCGTCACACTGCGTAGTCACTGAATTTAAAAATACCGAAGCGATGCGCATGGCGGCCCAAAAAGCGGCCCGTGAGCTGGGTTACACACGCATGTGGAGCATCCACCCTGACCAGATTCGCCCCATCCTGGAGGCCATGGCGCCCAGTGAGGCACAAATTGACCAAGCCAGCCAGATCATCTTGGCCGCCCAAGCGGCCAGCTGGGCGCCCATCAGCCACGCAGGTCAATTGCATGACCGGGCCAGTTACCGTTTTTTCTGGCAACTGATCGAGCGTGCCCACCAGACGGGCTGCCATTTGCCCGCTCCGATGTTGGCTTTTTTTGACGTGGCTCCAAAGAGCCCGGAACGCAGCCTGTCATGATGCCCGCAGTCTTCAAAGGGAAGTCCATGCGCAATAGCCTTGTTGTTCTGGTCTTTGCCACTTTGCTGCCTGCCTGGGCGCAAAGCCAGGGGCAGACAGGTGCCAAGGCTCAGCTTTCTCAGTCGTCCGCGCAGGCCAAAGCCCGTGCATCTGCCGATCTCACGGCACGCCTGCAAGCCCGCGCCATTGCCGAGGCCCAGTCTCTTGCGCCCATGCAGCCGCTGCCTGCATGGACCGAGGTGCAGCCCATGCACAGCGTGGGGTCTGCACCTCCTTCCCCGGCCGCTGCGCCGACCCTGGCACCTGTGGATTCTGGTTTGGCTGAAGCGGCCCCTGTGACCCAAAGTGCGTCAGATCCGATGTCGCAAGACTTGGCCATTGCCCAGCAAATTCACCAAGGCCTCATGCCCTGTGAGATGGGGGCCAGCGTGCGTGTTGAAGCCGATACGGCAGCGCCTGGCTATTTCCATGTACAGGGCAAAGGCTTTCGCTACCGCATGTACCCCGTGCGCACCAGTACCGGCGCTCTGCGTCTGGAAGATAAAAAAGCTGGTGCCGTTTGGTTGCAACTGGCCAACAAGTCCATGTTGATGGACCAGAAAAAGGGCCTTCGAGTTGCCGACGAATGTGCGCACCCCAAGCAAGTGGCCTATGGCCAAGGCATGAAAACCAACCCGCCGCCCAGCCTGTTTGACAAAACCGGCATGGGCAGATCCAACGATTGACTTTGACTGACCGGAGAAAAAACCATGTTGAAAGCGTACCGTGAACACGCAGCCGAACGCGCTGCATTGGGCATCCCGCCCCTGCCTCTTGATGCCAAACAAGTGGCCGAACTGATCGAACTGATCAAGAACCCACCTGCAGGCGAAGACGCCTTCTTGATGGACCTGCTGACCCACCGCGTGCCACCGGGTGTGGACGATGCTGCCAAGGTCAAGGCCTCTTTCTTGGCCGCTGTAGCGCACGGCGAAATCAGCGTAGGCTTGATCTCCAAAGCCAAGGCCACCGAGCTGCTGGGCACCATGGTGGGTGGCTACAACGTGCACCCGCTCATCGAATTGCTCGACAGCGCAGAAGTGGCTGGCGTGGCCGCTGAAGGCCTGAAGAAAACCCTGCTGATGTTCGACTTCTTCAACGATGTCGCCGAAAAAGCCAAGGCGGGCAACGCCAAGGCCAAAGAAGTCATGCAAAGCTGGGCCGAGGCCGAGTGGTTCACCAGCCGCCCCGAAGTCGAGAAAAAAATCACCATCACCGTCTTCAAGGTGCCAGGTGAAACCAACACCGACGACCTGTCGCCCGCGCCCGACGCCTGGAGCCGCCCCGACATCCCGCTGCACTACCTCGCGATGCTCAAAAACACCCGCGAAGGCGCACCCTTCAAGCCCGAAGAAGACGGCAAGCGCGGCCCCATGGCCATGATCGAAGAGCTCAAGAAAAAAGGCCATTTGGTGTCTTACGTGGGCGACGTGGTCGGCACCGGCTCCAGCCGCAAGTCGGCCACCAACAGCATCATCTGGGGCTTTGGTGAAGACATCCCCTTCGTGCCGAACAAGCGTTTTGGCGGCGTGACTTTGGGCGGCAAGATTGCCCCCATCTTCTTCAACACCCAAGAAGACTCCGGCGCCTTGCCGATCGAAGTCGATGTCAGCGGCCTGAACATGGGCGACGTGGTCGATGTCTTGCCCTACGAAGGCAAGATCGTGAAGGACGGCCAAACCGTCACCACCTTCCAACTCAAGAGCGATGTGCTGTTTGACGAAGTGCGCGCCGGTGGCCGCATCAACCTGATCATTGGCCGCTCGCTGACTGCCAAGGCGCGCGAGTTCCTGGGTCTGCCCGCTTCCACCGTCTTCCGCCTGCCAGCACCTGCAGCGGCCACCAAGGCGGGTTTCACCTTGGCCCAGAAAATGGTTGGCCGTGCGGTTGGTTTGCCCGAAGGCCAAGGCGTGCGCCCCGGCACCTACTGCGAACCCAAGATGACCACCGTGGGTTCACAAGACACCACGGGTCCGATGACCCGCGACGAGTTGAAAGACTTGGCTTGCCTGGGCTTCAGCGCCGACATGGTGATGCAGTCCTTTTGCCACACCGCGGCTTACCCCAAGGCCGTGGACGTCAAGACCCACCGCGAATTGCCTGCGTTCATGAGCAACCGCGGCGGCGTGTCCCTGCGTCCCGGTGACGGTGTGATCCACAGCTGGCTCAACCGCCTGCTTTTGCCCGACACAGTGGGCACTGGCGGCGACTCGCACACCCGTTTCCCCATCGGCATTTCCTTCCCCGCCGGTTCGGGTTTGGTGGCCTTTGGTGCGGCCACGGGTGTGATGCCTTTGGACATGCCCGAGTCTATTGTTGTGCGTTTTAAAGGCGAAATGCAGCCTGGCGTGACCCTGCGCGATTTGGTGCATGCGATTCCGCTGTATGCCATCAAGAAGGGCCTGCTCACCGTGGCCAAGGCCGGCAAGATCAACGAGTTCTCGGGCCGCATCCTGGAAATTGAAGGCCTGCCCAACCTCAAGGTCGAGCAAGCGTTTGAGTTGTCCGACGCGTCTGCCGAGCGTTCGGCTGCCGGTTGCACGATCAAGCTCAACAAGGAGCCGATCGAGGAGTACCTGAAGTCCAACGTGGTGCTTATGAAGAACATGATCGCTGACGGTTATGCCGACGCACGCACCTTGGCCCGCCGCATCGAGAAGGTCGAAGCCTGGTTGGCCAAGCCCGAACTGCTCGAAGCCGACAAGAACGCTGAGTACGCCCACGTCATTGAAATCGACATGAACGAGATCAAAGAGCCGATCCTGTGCTGCCCCAACGACCCGGACGACGCCAAGTTCTTGTCCGACGTGGCGGGCACCAAGATCGACGAAGCGTTCATCGGTTCGTGCATGACCAACATCGGTCACTTCCGCGCCGCGGCCAAGCTGCTCGGCGGCAGCCGCGACATCCCGGTCAAGCTGTGGGTGGCCCCACCGACCAAGATGGACGAGAGCGAGCTGATCAAGGAAGGCCACTACGCCAACTTCGGCGCCGCCGGTGCCCGCACCGAAATGCCTGGCTGCTCGCTGTGCATGGGCAACCAAGCCCAAGTGCGTGAAGGCGCCACGGTGGTGTCCACCAGCACACGCAACTTCCCCAACCGCCTGGGCAAGAACACAAACGTGTTCCTGGCCAGCGCCGAGTTGGCGGCGATCGCGTCCAAGCTGGGCCACATCCCGACAGTCGCCGAATACCATGAAGCCATGGGCATCGTGAACAAAGACGGCGCGGCGATCTACAAGTACATGAACTTCAACCAGATTGAAGAATATGTGGAAAACGCCAAGGGTGTGGCCGCGTAAGCGTTGATTGGCTGAGACCAAGAAACGGCCCCGGGGCGATCCCGGGGCCGTTTTGCATGGTGAGCTCAAGCGGGGGATGTCGGGTCCAATTGCCGCCTGCAAAAAACGGTGTATTCATGCTGTATCCATGCCTGAACCAGGTGCGGATCCTGTAAATTCGCATCTGGATTGTGCCCGTAAGCATTCCTGGACAAAACCCTGAGAATACGCCCCATGATTTCCATGAGCGCATCCGAACTTCTGCTGACCGCCGGCATACTGCAACGCATGATCGCCGCTGACGATTTTGGCGCCTTCGACGATGCAGTTTTGGGTCGGCCGTTCAACCCCGAGCTGATGCTCGAAACTCAGTGGAGCCAGCGGTGACTGTCTTTCGGTTTTGGCTTTGGATCGCACTGAAGGCCTTCATCTTTGGGCTTCTTGCCGGTCAGGCATGGGCTAGCGATCGGATTCTGGAGAGGGCCTACTGGAGCGACGTGACTGGCCAAGCCAGTTTCGAACAGGCACAGCAACAAAACTACCAACCCTATACAGGTGTACTGAGCAAAGGCTTCAGTCCCCATGTGCAATGGATCAGGTTGCAAATACCCGGGGCTGACACCATCCAGTCCAACACCCTGGTGCTGCGAATCCGTCCGGTCTATCTGGACGAAATCACATTGTTCGACCCAGCAGACCGCGGGAGTTTTTCAGGACATCGAAAAGTGGGCGATCTGAGCCCCTGGCAATCCACCGAATTCGAATCGCTTCACCACACATTTTTCATATCGGTTGAGCCCAGTTCTCGTCAAATCTGGCTGCGCCTTGCCACTGCCAGCACGCAACTGATCCACGTCGAAGCCCTGACCCCGCGTGATATGTTGCGAACCGAACACGCCTTGTGGCTCATCTATTCCGCCTTGATAGCGGTGATCCTGTCATTTCTGATCTGGGTTCTGCTGGCGTGGCTACGTGACAGAGATCCGGTCAATGGGGCTTTTGCCATCAGACAAACCATCCTGTGGATTTACACCGCCAGCTACCTGGGCTACCACCGAAGTATTTCCGCGGAAGCCTTTTCGCCTCAAACACTGGATCTGATGTACTGCTGGCTGGTGCTGTTGACAACCGGCTCATCGCTGGTGTTTGAGTACCGACTCCTGCGTGAATACACCTTGGCTTGGTGGGGGCACAGACTCATGCAAATGCTGATAGGGACATCGGCTGTGGCCATGGGCTTGCTGATGCTTGGCTACAAATGGGATGCACTGCGCCTGAACATGCATCTGAATGCAGCAGCAATCCTTGTGATGTTGCTGGTATCACTGAGTCTGCCATCAACACCGCAACAGCCCGATAGAAACATCAGCTACCACCTGCCTAAATGGGCCTTGGTTGCCTATTATGTGAGCATTTTGTTGGCGCTGGCCTTGAGCATCTTACCCAGCCTGGGACTGGTGGATGGCACCATGCTTTCGATCTACGGCGTGTTGCTCTACGGCTTGATCTCTGGGCTGTTCATGACCGTTTTGCTGATTGTGCGTGCGCGTCGGTCAGAACGTATCCGGCAGGAAGTGGCCAACCATCTATTTTTGTCGCGCGAGCAGCTGGCCATTGAAACCCGTCGCCGTCAGGATCAGTCGCAAATGCTCAACATGCTGATGCATGAGCTGAAAACACCGCTGGCTGTCATCGAAATGAGCCTGCAAGGGATGTCGGCTGACAAGCGCACACAAGGGTTTGTCGGTCGATCCATACGCAGCATGCAATCCATCCTCGAGCGCTGTGTACAAACTGACCGATTGGTGGAGCAACCATTCCAACTGGACAATAAGCGGATTGATCTGGCCGAGCAGTTGGGGCATTGGTTGCATGAGCATCAGGCTTCAAGTCGCTTTGTAGTCGACGTCATAGGCCCTGCCTTTGTCCATACCGACCCCCAGTACGTTCAGATCATTGTCAACAACTTGGTGGAAAACGCTTTGAAGTATGGCGACCCCGATCAAAGCATTCGCATCAGCCTGTCCCCACAGGGCCATGCTGACGGCCGTGCAGGCATGGTGTTGCAGATCTGCAATGCTCCGGGATCTGTCGGCTGGCCAGATGCCGATAAGCTCTTTAGCAAGTACTACCGCAGTGCAATGGCGCTGAGGCAGTCGGGTACGGGTCTGGGTCTGTTTTTATCGCACAATCTGGCGCAACACATGCATGCAGAACTGCGATACCGACCTCAACCCACCATGATCTGTTTTGAACTATGGCTACCTGCCTGAGCATCGTTCTGGTGGAAGACCATGACGACTTGCGCGAAGTCACGGCCGATATTTTGCGAGCACAGGGGCATCGCGTGCTGGCGCTGAGCTGTGCTGAAGAGGTGGAAGACAAGGCACGCGGAGAGTCGGCCGATCTGTTTCTCATCGATCTCAATCTGCCCGGCGAAGATGGTTTCAGCCTGTCGCGCCGCATCCGTCAAGTACAGCCCCTGGTCGGTATCGCCATCATTTCGGCACGGACACACTTGCAGGACAAAGTCGACAGCTATGACTGCGGCGCAGACATGTATCTGTCCAAGCCCGTTCCGTTTGAAGAATTATCGGCCGCCATCAGCAGTTTTGCTCGGCGCCGCCAGGCGCATCACACCACAGGCCTGGGAGCACTGGGCCCATTGGCGCTGCATCAACGCGAACTGCGGGGGCCTGCTGGCATCGTGCGCCTGAGTGGCACAGAAGAAGCATTGCTCACAAGCTTTGCCCGAGCCCCGTCTGGTCGGCTGGAGAACTGGCAGCTGCTCGAGTTGTTTGGCATAGACAGCGTCGAAGCAGGCAAAACGCGCCTGGAAGTGCGCATCACCCGTTTGCGCAAAAAAATGACGCAGGTGGGTGCACCCGGGCACTGCCTGGAGGCGATTCGCAATATTGGTTACCAATTACAGGTACCTGTACAGGTTATGCACTGAGACCGCGCCGCAGCAGATGGCCTCATTCCAGTAGTGGGGAGTGTGGCACCGATAAAAATCTTTCTTCTTCTTACTAAATCCTTCATAAGCCTTCATTAATGGTCTTTTAGAGCCATTCAATGCGCTGCAAGCATTTGAAAGGTTCCTAACCTAACCTTGCTTTTAATGCACAGCATCTCGTCATTTTTCCGGATGCTGTGCTCACACTTCACAAACTCGATCTGACAGGGTCTGCAGGTACCGTCCGTGTCACTGCCACCGAAGCCACATTGCTCCAAGCATTTGCGCAATCACCCGACGCGCGGCTGGACTTTACACGTGTTGCGCATTGCATGGGATTGACTCCGGATGACGCCCAGAAAGCGAATATCCAGGTGCGCATGGTGCGACTGCGCAAAAAGCTGCACGAGGCCGGTGCCGAGGGCGCCGTGATCGAAGCCATTCGCAACGTGGGCTACCAGTTCTTTGATGAACTGGCGCTTTTCAAGCCTTGAAAAGATGGCCGTGAAAGCCAATGCATTGAACACGCTCAACCGCTTATCCCTCTGCAATGGGCTATGGCCAGCTCTGATGCTGGTCTGGATGCGGACCTGCATACTGGGCGTCTTGTTCGCCTGTGGGCTGACGGCCCTGTCTGCCATGACAGTAAAAGCGGCAACCTTGAATATTTCCTACGGATGCAGCAGTAACGTTTTTGATAACTTGTCGTATCCAGGCGACACCTTGATCATCACGCTCACAGCGGCCTGCAAAACACAAAACACTAACTACGGAAACAACGTTACGCTCAATTCGATTGTCAGCAGCTCAGGCATATCGAAAACCATTGCCGTCAACACGCAATATGCGGTAGGGGATGTGTTCACATACACAGTGGGCCCGACCTTGGGCGCTTCGACTCACGCCGCGTTCAGCTCCTTGAATGGCGTCAATTATTACGGTGTCTATGCTCGAACGCCCAACGTTCCGACCGTCACCAGCATTTCTCCGACATCCGGAACGACAAACGGCGGTACCTCGATCACCATTACCGGCAGTCAGTTCAAGGACTTCGGTCAGAACAGTGTCCTGACAACCGTGGTAACGGGTGTGACCATTGGTGGCGTGGCTGCTCAAAGTTATATCGTCAGCAGCCAGACCAGCATCACAGCCGTTACACCGGCCGGAACCGCAGGCACTGCCAGTGTGGTGGTCACAAATACCGTTGGATCGAATGCTGCCAACTCGCTCTTCACTTACGTGATTCCACCCACGGCAACAAACAATGGGGTGGCCGCCCAGAATCTGACAGTGAGTGGTGCAATGACTGGCATCACGCCCCTGACGGGCTCCGGCGGCAACGGATCGCTCACCTACTACATTAGCGCAGGCACGCTCCCCTCGGGCATCACGCTCAATGCCAGCACGGGTGTGATCAGCGGCACACCTACTGGCACCTACAGCAACAATGTCGTCGTTGCGGTGAGAGACTCGCTCAACTTGTCTGCCTCTACAACGGCAACGGTGAGTTTCACTGTGCTTGCCAGACCCACTGGATCACCCGACTCCACGTCCCGCAATCTGACCGTTGGAACGGCCACCAGCTTTACGCCGATCACTGGCTCCGGTGGTACAGCGCCGCTGACTTACTTCATCAGCTCTGGCACCTTGCCTGCAGGTCTGACACTGAACAGTTCGACAGGGCAGGTCAGCGGCACCCCTTCCGCGGCCTCTTCAACCACCTCTGTGACTTTCGGGGTCAAAGACGCGAACAATGTAGCCCCACAATTCGGTGCAACAAGCTCGGTAAACATTTCAGTCGCCAAGGGTGCTCAGACCGTCAGTTTCACCTCGTCTGCTCCTTTCAGGGGATCGGTTGGCGGCAATACTTACACGCCAACGGCAAGCGCGACATCTGGTCTTGCAGTGACGTTCACGATCAGTGTTGGCAGTGCAGCAGTTTGCACCATCAGCAGTGGTGTTGTGAGCTTCATTGGTTCAGGCACCTGCACCATCCATGCCAACCAGGCTGGAAACGTGAACTACAACGCTGCAACGCAAGTACTGCAAGGCGTCTCGGTCGTTTCGCGGCCGACGGCGACGGCAGTGACGACCTCACAAACCTTGACTGCCGGAACGGCCATGAGCAGTTTCACCCCCCTGACGGGGTCAGGCGGCTACACACCTTTGAACTATTTCATCAGCTCTGGAACACTCCCATCCGGCCTTGCTCTGAATGCCAGTACGGGCGCAGTCACCGGTACACCCAACGCGAGGTTCACGACGTCCAACATCGTTTTTTCAGTTCAAGATGCCAACAATGCTGTCGCTGCGACGACCAGCACGGTCACTTTCACTGTCAACCTTGTCACCCCTGTTCTATCGGGTTTCTCGTTGAGTGCATCGAACATCGTCTACGGGAGCAGTGCGCCCACCATCACGCCACCCACCTCTGCGAGTTCTGGGGCCATCAGCTATTCATCCAGCAATGCCAGTGTTGCAACGATCAGCGGCTCGACCATCACCATCAACGGTGTTGGGACAACTACCATCACCGCTAACCAAGCAGCGAGTGGCATTTATGACACCGCCTCGGCAACTGCGTCGTTGACGGTCACTGCTTCGAGTGTTGCCACCCTTGCAAGTTTGAGTCTGTCCAGTGGAACGCTGTCACCTGCATTTACCAGCGGAACAACAAGCTACACGGCTTCCGTCCCGTACGCCACAAGCGGGATCACAGTGACACCCACGGTGACAGATAGCAATGCAACAGCAAGGGTCAATGGAACGATGGTGTCCAGTGGCAGCGCCAGTGGCACGATCCCTCTGGCCATTGGCAGCAACACCATCACCACAGCGGTCACAGCGCAAGATGGCGTCACTGTGCAGACATATACAACCACCGTGACACGGGCTGCAACAGTGCCGGATGCGCCGACCATGGGCACAGCCACGGCAGGTAACGCCCAAGCGTCTGTGACATTCACTGCACCCGTCTTCAATGGAGGCGCCGTCATCACTGGGTTTGCAATGACTTGCGCATCTAGCGATGGAGGTGTAACAGGCACAGTTACAGGTAGCGCATCGCCCATCACGGTGACCGGCTTGACCAACGGCAAGACCTACACCTGCACCGCGACTGCGACCAACAGTCTGGGAACAGGTGCCGCCTCTTCCGCGTCCAACCCCGTGACGCCTAAGGCTCCCCAATCCATCACGGCCATAGCTTCAGCGAGCACGGTCTACACATCCGTCGGTACGTCCACCATTTCAGTGTCTGGCGGTTCGGGAAGCGGGCCTGACTCTTACGCTGTCACCAGCGGTTCTTGTTCGATCGATTCGAGCACCGGGGTGTTGACCGCTGGACCTACAGCCCAGACCTGTACCGTCACCGCCACCAAGGCGGCCGACTCCACTTACACCTTGGCCACGGCCACCGTCAGCGTGACGGTGGTGCTGCCCACGCCTGTGCTCACTTTTGCAACGCCTGGTACAGCCTCTGTCAGCATGGTCGCATCACTGACCAATGCCGCCACATCCAGTCTCTCGGGCGGCAGCTATGGCGCCATCAGCTACGCCAGCTCCAACTCAACGGTAGCCAATGTCAACCCCAGCACTGGGGCTGTGACGCCTATGGGGGCAGGTACCGCCACCATCACCGCCACTCAAGCAGCCTCCGCAGGCTATAACGCACAGGCTTCACAGACCTACACCCTCAC
The DNA here is from genome assembly GCA_027488215.1 of Comamonadaceae bacterium. Lineage (GTDB taxonomy): Bacteria > Pseudomonadota > Gammaproteobacteria > Burkholderiales > Burkholderiaceae_C > Limnohabitans_A. The sequence continues at coordinate 90,163 of JAIYCB010000044.1, read as the reverse complement.
GGTCAACCTGGCCAGCCAATCTATCACTGCAGCGCTCAGTCCTGTCAACCTGAATGTGGGGGACACAGGGACCATCACGGTTTCAGGTGGCAACGGATCGGGTGCGCTGACCTACAGCAGTTCCAACATGGCCATTGCGACAGTCAGCGCATCAGGTCATGTCAATGGCATCGCTCCTGGCAGCGTCACCATCACAGTCTACAAAGCTGCTGACAGCACCTATGCGGCTGCCAGCACCACCATGACATTGACGGTGTCCTTGATTCAAGGCAGCTGCGGCAGTTCTATGGGTCTATCTTTCAGCAGCCTGCCGACGCAGAATCTTTGTTCGGCTGGCGTCGCATCTGCGGTTCAATCGGGTGCTGGTCAGTACAGTTGGACATGCACCGGAAATACGGGCGCTGCCAGCTGCAACGCTTCCTGGGTCAATTTGCCAGATGGTTCAACAAAAGGGTCTGTGGTCGTTCTGCCATCAAGCAACCAATGGATCTTGAACTCATCCAGTGCTCAGTTTGTACCGGTACAGGGTGCAGTGAACTCCCCGCAGTCTCCACCGCCACCCGGAATTCAATTTCCTGTCGGCATGCTTCGCTTTGAGATGGTCAACGGCGTACCGGGTTCTGTCGCGGCAGCCACGATCTATTTCAGTGCACCGATCCCTGTTGGGGCTGGCTACATGAAGTACGGTAAAAGCCCTGATGGATTCGGATGTTCAGGTACAGCTTGCAGTCAGGATCATTGGTATTTCTTGCCCAGCAGTCAGGTTCAATTTGCCCCTGATCGAATGAGCGTCACTTTGTCCATACAGGACGGGGGGGTTGGTGATGACGACTTGACCGCGGACGGTGTCATAAGCGACCCGGGTGGCCCAGCCCTGATGACTTTGTCTGAATCTGTAACGGCGATTCCCACCTTGAGTGAATGGGCCATGCTGCTGCTTGTTGGCTTGATGGTATGGATCGCCCTGTGTTTTTGCATGCCCAAGGGTGTGCGAACAGAAAAGTGATGTACCGACCCCCATCAAAAAGCCCCGTAAGATGGTTCGGGCGGGGCCGGAAGCGCATTGGAGTGATGGCCAAGGCGACCTGGACAGATCAGGGTCATGATCAAGGCCCGCTCAAGGCAGCCGCAAGCTTGATCTGACAGGTTTGAATTGGTGACCGATCCACCACTGCTCAATGCTGTCATAACAGTGGACGTGATCTCTGTTTCCTTCTATTATCAGGTTAATTTTTCAATCTGTTGCTGAAGCCAAGCAAGGTTCCTGACATCACAGAAATCTGTTTGTGTATTTGAAGGGCGTTGTATTCTCTGACCGATTTCCACCCTGTAGAGGGGGTGGTTCACAAGCACTTCTTGGAGACGTTTAATGGCTTTATCCGTTCACGGCCACAGGGGCTGCACTTTCATCACAGCCCTGGTCTTGATGAGCTCCGTGCATGCCCAATCAGACTGTCGGCCAGCGCCCCCGGGCGTGGCTCAATTGGTAGAAATCAGACCTGGATTTCACCGGGTCCAAGGCCCTTTGGCCGAGTTTGATCCGTGCCATCGATCCGTCCAATTGTCGATGCCGGGATTGTTTGCGGACAAGTTGGCCGACAAGCCGCCTTTGATGATCATTGCCCACGGGGGCAATGGACCCGGCTCGGCCGAGCAGGAAATGGTCCGGCGGATGAACGCGCGAGGGGTAGCCACTTTGTTGTTTGATGCCTATGAGATGAACGGTTTTCAGTACCGCGGTACCTCGCTGTTTTTGACTGGCGCCACCAATGAATCACGTCAGCGCATGATCTTCAAAGCCACCCTTGGGGCTTACCACTGGATTCGTCAAAACGCCCGCATTGACACCACACGCCTGTACATCCATGGGCTGTCCAACGGCGGCAGTGTCGCGCTGAACATGGCCGCTGTGGTCGATCCCGCGCATGTCCGGATGGTGTTTTCTGAAGGGGCGCCGTCGGCAGGCATTGGCATGCCTGATCAGATTCGGGTGCCCCTCAAAATGGTGTTCGGCAAAATCGACAACTACGGCGGCAGAACGGCCGACGACTGGATGCACCTGCGCACCGACCCCTGTGTGGTGAACCAGCCTGCCGAAGGCGCCGCGCCAGGCACGGCCCAACGCTGCAGTCTTCGCATGAATCCAGCGGCGCAGGGCTTATCGCCTTTTCAATGGGGCGAGCAACTCAGGGCCGAGGGCCAGCCTCTGGAATTTTGGTTCTACGATGAAGCCGCGCACGGTTTGTTGGCGGGGCCTATCGATCGAGGCATGCGCACCTATGGTTCCGGCCCCACCGCCTCCCAACGCTTTGGCTGGATTGGCGCGAGTTCCAGCGCGGCCAACCGTTTTGTTGCTGACTTGATGAAGGCCATCAAAGCGAGTTACCCCTGATTCTTGAGCGGGTGCGTGCCTCTCAGGCCGTGGTTTTAGTCGTCTTCACGGGGATTTGAAAGGGCAGGGCAAAGTCAGGGGCGCATCTTCGAACCACCGATGCATGTCCGAGCACGGACCATGGTCAATCTGCTCGACTTTGGAGATGGCCCGGGTTCAGCGTAAGGTAGAAGAACTTTTTTTGGAGAACTCATGCTCAACCGCCGCCATTTTCTGGGTACAGGCTTGGCCAGTGCCACCGCCTTGACCTTTTCTTCCGTCTGGTCACAAAACACGCCGCAGTTCGGCCCACCCGACTTGCCCTCGGTGGGCTTTCGGCGGATGAAATTGGGGGCCATGGAGGTCATTGCCCTGAACGATGGCGCTGTGCGCCGCCCGCTCGGGCAAGAGTTTGTGCCTGCCGTACCGCTCGACCAAGTCAAGGCTTTGCTGGCCTCGCAAAACCTGCCCACCGATTACATCGATGTGCCTTACACACCGTTTTTGTTGATCAACGGCAACCAACGCTATTTGTTTGACACCGGTTTTGCCGACAACGGCCCGCCCACCACGGGCAAGTTGCTGGGCAATCTGGCTGCTGCGGGTTTCAAGCCTGAAGACATCAACAACGTGGTGCTCAGTCACTTTCATGGCGACCACATCAACGGTTTGCGGTTCAAAAACGGCAACTTGGTTTACCCCAACGCCCGTGTGCATGTGCCTGCACCTGAGCACGCTTTCTGGACAGACGAAGCCCGCATCGCGGCAGCACCAGCACAGATGCAAGGCGCCTTTGGGGCCGTCAGGCGAGCCTTGACTGGGTTGACTTCGGACCAATTGGTCAAGTTCGAGCCCGGCAGCACCCTGGCCCCTGGCATTCAGTCTGTGGCTGCTTTTGGCCACACCCCCGGTCATACTTTGTTCGCGGCGCGCTCTGAAGGCCAATCGTTTGCCTATGTGGCCGACATCACCAACGTGCCGTCCTTGTTTGCTCGCAACCCCGACTGGGCCGTGGTGTTCGATATGAACCCCGAGATGGCCCGACTAAGCCGTCGCCGAATTTTTGAAATGCTGGTCAATGAAAAAATGACCGCTGGCGGCTTCCACTTTCCATTTCCAGCGTTTGGCAAAATCGAGTCCTCTGGCAACGGTTACCAATTTGTGCCTGTAGCCTGATCACTGCAACCACACTTGACCATCTCTCGCAGGCATTCGATGCGCAATTCCAAGACAAGCGAGCCCCATTCAGGGCTCGGGCAATCGGACACCTTGGCCTTCCAAGGCTCTGAGAATAAGGACGAGCCGCTTGAGGATGTCCCAGGCTTGACTCCTTCAGAAGCCGCGGATCAATCTCAGGTTCTTCGGTATGCACTGCCCTCTGGATTGGTGGCATTCCTGAGCGCTTGTGGCGGCGGTGGCTCAGCGCCTATCCCGGAAGTACTTCCTGCCAGTGGGATCTCTCAGGTTCAAGCGTCCCGATTTCTTCAGCATGCTCAGTTCAGCGCCCGCTACGATGAAATCAAGGCGGTTCAAACGCTGGGCTATGGCCCTTGGTTGGCCCAAGCCATGTCCAAGCCCAGCAGCCAAGGTGGCTGGGAATGGCTCCAGGCCAAAGGCTATGACGCCATCAATGAGCACGAATATTTCTTCAAAGACAACCTGACCAATTACATGGTTTGGTACCAAATCATGGCGTCGCCGGACCAGGTCAGACGACGCATTGCGCTGGCTTTGTCTGAGTTTTTCGTGGTGTCCGGCAACGGTCTGCAGTTGAACTGGCCCGCCTTCCACATGGCCCGTTATTGGGACCTTTTGTGTGAACATGCCTTCGGTAACTTCCGAACATTGCTCGAGCACATCACACTCAGCCATGCCATGGGGTCTTTCTTAAACACCCTGGGCAATCAGAAAGAGGACCCTCAATCAGGTCGAGTGCCCGATGAAAATTTTGCTCGCGAGGTCATGCAGCTTTTCACCATCGGCTTGGTCGAACTGTCTCTGGACGGCACGCCCAAAATAGGAGCCAATGGGCAGCCGATCGAGACCTACGCACTGAAGGACGTCAGCAACTTGGCCAAAGTCTTTACAGGCTATGGTGAGGATGAAGGGGATGGTTTTTTCAATAGCCCCGTACCACCTCACTTTCGGGTGCGCAATCTGGCCTTTACGCGCAAGGCGATGAAATTCAATTCCAGGAGTCACTCGGACGCCGAAAAGAGTTTTTTGGGTGTCCGAATTCCGGCAGGCACGGATGGCCCCAATAGCCTACGGATAGCGCTTGATACACTGTTTAAGCATCCCAATGTCGGCCCCTTCTTTTCGCGACAGATGATTCAACGGCTGGTCACCAGTCATCCCGCCCCTGGATACGTGGCACGGGTTGCCAGTGTGTTCAATAACAATGGTCAAGGGGTTCGAGGAGATTTGGCAGCAGTTTTCACTGCCATATTGCTCGACAAGGATGCAGTTGGACCTGAAAGTCTCGTTTCAAATGACTTTGGGAAGCTGCGTGAACCGGTGGTTCGCATTGCTCAATGGGCTCACACTTTTCAAGCCAAATCCCTCAGAGGTACCTGGAAAGTTGGCGCACCCACCTGGTCCGCCGAGGAATCGCTGGCGCAAAGCCCCCTCATGGCACCTTCGGTCTTCAACTTCTTTCGACCGGGCTACGTTCCTCCCGGAACGGTGCTGGCCAGCCGGGGTGCGACGGCACCCGAATTTCAGCTTGTCAATGAAAGCACGGTGTCCTCCTACATCAACTATCTGCAGACTTTCCTGCACCGTGGCATGTGGATCAGGGCACCAGAGCTGCCCCACAACCCGATGAACCCTACCGCGACAGACGGCCCCGACATCGTGCCTGACTACAGCAGCGAAATCGGGTTTGCGGATAATGGCAATGCTTTGGTGCAACACCTGAACTTGTTGTTGTGTGCGGGTCAAATGTCCGATGCCACACGCCAAGCGATCAGCCAGGCCTTGGATCAGGTCAACCTTCAGTACGCATCAGACGATGTCCGTCGCCAGCAAGTCGCGCGGGCCTTGTTGTTGGTCATGAGCAGTCCGGATTACCTCATCCAGCGCTGAGTGGAGATCACGATGAATTCCCCAGAAACAGTCAGCGATCAGTCTCGTCGAGCGTTTTTGCAAAAAAGCAGCCTGATGGCTGCCGCCGGTGCGGCCGCGCCTTGGGCGGTGCAGCTTGCCGCGATGAGCGAAGCTGCCGCTTTCAATGGTGACGATTACAAGGCCTTGGTTTGCGTTTTTCTGTATGGCGGAAACGACTATGCCAATACGGTGGTTACCTACGACGAAGCCAGTCATCGCCGCTATGCCGATATACGGGCGGCCGGTGCAGGTTCCGCGGCTGGCGGCATCGTGCTCTCTCGTGCAGCGCTGGCCAATACGGTGCTCAAACCTACCCCAGCTTTGCCTGAAGGCCGCCAATATGCCCTTCACCCCTCCATGACTGGCCTTGCTGGGCTGTTCAACAGTGGGCAGGCTGGTGTCCAGCTCAATGTGGGCCCGCTGGTTGTGCCTTTAACGCGCCAACAGTTTGAGACCCAATCCTATCCCATGCCGCCTAAGCTCTTTTCGCACAACGATCAGCAATCGGTATGGCAATCCTCTTCGCCAGAAGGCTCCACCATCGGTTGGGGCGGTCGTCTTGGTGATATTGCTTTGCCCAGCAACAGCCAATCCCTTTTCACTTGCATTTCAGTCACGGGTAACAGCGTGTTCCTGTCTGGACAAGATGCCCTCCAGTACCAGTGCAGCACCAGTGGAGCCATCAAAGTGCGTGCCCTTCAGGAGGGTGACTGGTTTTTTGGCGTCAACTCGGGCATGAGATCGACACTGCTGAACATGATCCAGCAAAACAGGACCCATGTGCTGCAAAACGAATACAACAACGTGATGCGGCGGGCCCTGGCTGCCGAAGGCAAAGTCTCTGAGGCTTTGTCCTACGTCAACTTGAGCACGACTTTTGTCGAAAACAATCTTTCACGCCAAATGCGCATGGTGGCTCGATTGATTGGTGCACGGCAGCGATTGGGGGTCAAGCGCCAGGTGTTCATGGTCTCATTGGGGGGCTTTGACCTGCATGACAACTTGGTCGCACGTCAACCCGGTCTTTTGCAAGAGGTGGACCAGGCCATTTCTAGTTTTTACAAAGCTACCGTGGAACTGGGGATCTCTGACAGGGTCACCACTTTCACTGCATCTGATTTTGGGCGCACCCTCACATCCAACGGCAACGGATCGGACCATGGCTGGGGTTCGCACCATTTCATGGTTGGCGGTGCCGTTAAAGGTGCTCGGTTTTATGGGGAGGCTCCACCGGTCAGCGCTACCGACAGCAAGGACCCGCAAGACCAATGGCATGTTGGGCAAGGTCGACTTCTGCCTCGTACATCCACTGACCAGTTTGCCGCGACGCTTGGGCGGTGGTTTGGCGTTGAGGAGGGTGAGCTTGCAAGGATCCTGCCTAATCTGAAACATTTTGGAAAATCGGCTGGACGGCCGGACTACCCTACGGATTTGGGTTTTTTGTGAATGCAGCCGCCAGTGTGCTGTCGAAGCTATTCGGCTTGTGCACAGTCAAGACTGGTTTTTGGGGGGCGGGAATCGATCCAAACCTGGATTGGTTGAGGTGCCTCACGACTTGGCAGACTTTGCGCAGGTGACAGCATAGGTTGTGCAATGGGTTTAGCCTTCGATGCCGAAACGCTCACCTTAAGGACACCCATGAAATTCACCACCTTGGGCAAAAGCTCCCTGAAAGTTTCCCGCCTTTGTTTGGGCACCATGATGTTCGGTGACCAGACGCCGCTCGAGGATGCGCGCTCCATCGTGGCCGATGCGCAAGAAAAGGGCTGCAATTTCATTGACACCGCCGACATTTACACGCTGGGAAAATCCGAAGAGATCGTCGGTCAGGTGATCAAAGGGCAACGTCAGCACTGGGTCTTGGCCAGCAAGGTCGGTAACCCGATGTCGACCCAGCCCAACCATCAAGGCTATTCGCGCACTTGGATGCTGCGCGCCTGTGAAGACAGTCTGCGTCGCCTGGACACTGACCATTTGGACATTTATTACCTGCACCGCGACTACAACGGCATGAACCTGGAGGAGCCCCTGCGGGGCATCGAGGCTTTGCTGCGCCAGGGCAAGATCCGCTATTGGGGCGTGTCCAATTTCAGAGGCTGGCGTATTGCCGAGATGGTCAACATGGCCCGTCAGATGAACATGCCTGGCCCCGTCGTGTGTCAGCCTTATTACAACCTGCTGAACCGTTTGCCCGAGGTGGAGATTCTGGAGGCCTGTGGTCATTACGGCCTGGGCGTGGTGCCTTACAGCCCCATCGCGCGTGGGGTTCTCACGGGCAAATATGCGCCAGGACAGACGCCTACAGAAGGCAGCCGAGCCGCCCGTGGCGACAAGCGCATCATGGAGACCGAGTTTCGTGCCGAGTCGTTGCATATTGCGCAAACCCTGCGTCAGCATTGCGAGCGCAAGGGCGTGTCGTTGGCCCACTTTGCCACCGCCTGGGTGCTGGCCAACCGCCATGTCAGCGCGGTCATCGCGGGCCCCCGCACCCTGGCTCAGTGGCAAGATTACGCCGGGGCGCTGGACGTTGAAATCACTGCAGAAGACGAGGCCTTGGTCAACAGCTTGGTGGCTCCGGGTCATCCGTCCACACCCGGTTACAACGATCCCTCTTATCCATTGAACGGACGCTGAGGCGGTTTACTCCGACCTTGAAAGCCAGCCCAGACCCATGCCCGGCGCTGTTCATCGGCGCGGCTGCTCTGGTCTCACATGACCGGAAATTTTCAGTGGTGCAGGGCTTGCTTTTGCTGATGGGTGGGTGATGGTCGCCTGAGACCTCCTCCCCAGCCGGGGCACAATGGACGCATGACAAGCAACATGGCCCCATCTAGGCTCCATCAAGTTGTGGTCGCCGGTGGTGGCATCGGTGGGCTGGCTGCTGCTTTGGCGTGTGCCCGAAAGGGTGTGCCGGTGGAGTTGTTCGAGCGCTCACAGCAGCTGAGCGAGGTGGGCGCGGGTATCCAGATCGGTCCCAATGTGACGCGCATTTTGCAGGTCTGGGGCTTGGGCGACGCGCTGGTACAGGTAGCGGCTTTCCCCACGCGATTGCAAGCGCGGGATGCTCAGACGGGGCAAGTGCTGGGCAATTTGCCCCTGGGCGAGCGGGCGCAGGCCTTGTATGGTGCACCTTACGCCACCATCCACCGCGCCGACTTGCAAAATCTGCTGCACGATGCCGCATTGGCCGCAGGCGTGCAAGTGCGTTTGGGCCAGACGGTGCAAGGCTGGCGCGAGACCGCTGGTGGTGTGGAGGTGAATTCTGCCGATGAACCCAGCGTGCATGCCGATGCCCTGATCGGTGCCGACGGTGTGTGGAGCGCTGTGCGCCAGCAGTTGCTGGGCGATGCACCAGCCCGCTTCACCGGGCATTTGGCTTACCGGGCACTGGTGGCGCAGAAAGATTTGCCCGCGCATTTGCGCTCAGATGAAGTCACCGTCTGGATGGGCCCGCGCCTGCATGTGGTGCATTACCCTGTGCGCAGCGGGCAGTGGCTCAATCTGGTGGCCATCGTGCAGGGCGAGAAACCAGCGCAGGCCGAAACCTGGGATGCCGTCGGGCACACTCAGGCGCTGATTCAGGCGATGGGCGCGGTGGGGCGTGATTTGCATGAAAGATTGGCATCGGTGCCTGCTTGGCGGCAGTGGGCGCTGCATGACCGTGCGCCCTTGAGCGAGGCCAGCCAGATGGCGCAAGGCCGCGTGGCCTTGCTGGGCGACGCGGCGCACCCGATGCGCCCCTATCTGGCCCAAGGCGCGGGCATGGCGATCGAAGACGCGCAGGCGCTTGCGCATTGCTTGAGCGCTGGCAGCGCATCTGTGTCTGGGCAGCTGCAGGCCTATGCCGAGCAGCGTTGGGCGCGCAACGCCCGCGTGCAAGCGCGTGCCATCCGCAACGGCCGCATCTTCCATGCCGAAGGCTTGGTGGCACTGGGGCGCAACCTGTCGATGCGGCTCTTGGGCGAACGGTTGATGGATGTGCCTTGGTTGTATGGTGGCGGGGCACCCTTGGACCGGTGAACGCCAGGCCTTTGCCGTTCGTCTGCTTTCCGCTGAACATTCGCTGGCGCGCATTCACACGCCTACAAACTCTCAGGGACTTTTCCTCATGACTCCACGTCCATCCAAGCCATGCACCAAGGCGCTGTTTCGAGCTGCTGCCATGAGCGCGGTGCTGGCCAGCGCATGGCTCGCCCCTTTAGCTTGGGCGCAAAACACCGATTTGTCGGCTTGCATGGCCGAACTGCGTCCGGCGGCGCGCACAGGCAAGGTGAGCGACGCCACTTGGGCGCGTCATACGGCCGGCTTGCAGGCCGACTTCAGCGTGATCGAAAAGCTGAACTTTCAGCCCGAATTTCGCACCGCCATTTGGGACTACATGTCGGCGCTGGTGGACGAGGAGCGCGTGAGCGATGGTGCGGCGCGTTTGACGCAGCACCGCCAGGCGCTGGTGCGTGCCGAAGAGCGTTTTGGCGTGGACCCGGCCACGGTGGTGGCGGTGTGGGGCGTGGAGAGCAATTTCGGGCAGACATTTGGCAAGTACCCGTTGGTGCAAGCACTGGGCACGCTGTCGTGCCACGGGCGGCGTCAAAGCTTTTTCAGGGGCGAATTTTTTGCTGCGCTGCGCATTTTGCAAGCTGGGCACATTGCGCCCGAGCGTTTTGTGGGCTCATGGGCGGGGGCCTTTGGGCACACCCAGTTCATGCCCACCACCTTTGAACGCCTGGCGGTTGACTTTGACGGTGACGGCCGCGCCGACCTCATGGACAGCAGCGTGGACGCGCTGGGCTCCACGGCCAACTTTTTGGCCCGAGCCGGCTGGCAGCGAGGCCTGCCCTGGGGCATCGAGGTGAAGTTGCCAGCAGGCATCTCTTTGGCGGGTGAGGGCAGGCGCACCAAGCGTCCAGTGGCCGACTGGGCTGCCCGTGGCGTGCGCCGCATCGATGGTTCTGCCTTGCCAGAAAGTTTAGGCAACGTGGGCTTGCTGACCTTGGCCGGTGCCAACGGCCCGGCGTTTTTGGTAACGCGCAACTTTGATGCGCTCTACAGCTACAACGCCGCCGAAAGCTACGGATTGGCGATTGCCCACTTGAGCGACCGCCTGCGTGGCGGTGGCTCCTTCGCCACGCCTTGGCCCACCGACGACGCGGGTCTGTCACGTGCCGAGCGGCGTGAGCTGCAAGGCCTGCTGACGATGCGCGGCCACGACATCGGCCCCATCGACGGCATGCTGGGCGAAAAATCTCGCGAGGCGATCCGCGCCGAACAACAGCGTCTTGGCATGGAAGTTAATGGCCGTGGCGGCCAAAAAATCCTCAAGACGCTGCGTGGAGGCTGAGCTCACACCCCCAAAGGCAAGGCCCTTTGTCGCTTGCCTGTGAGGGCAAACAAGGCATTGCCCACTGCCGGGGCCAAGGGCGGTACGGCAGGTTCGCCCACGCCAGCCGGGTGGCGGGTGCTGGGCACGATGTGGGTTTCCACCACCGGGGTCTGGTTGAGCGTGAGCATGGGGGCGTCAGCAAAGTTGCTTTGTTGGACCACGCCGCCCACGATGTCGATCTTGCCGAAAAGCGCGGCGCTCAGGGCAAAGACCACGCTGCTTTCCATTTGCTGGGCCACGGTGCCGGGGTTGACGACGGTGCCACAGTCGATGGCGCAGACTACACGGTGCACGCGGATCTGGCCTTCGGTCAACGAGACCTCGGCCACTTGCGCCACGATGGAGCCAAAGGATTTGTGCAGCGCGATGCCCCGCGCACGGCCTGCGGGCAGTGTTGTGCCCCAGCCCGCTTTGTCGGCCGCCAGCTTCAGCACAGCGGCGTAGCGCGGCGCCTCTTTCAACAGCTTCAAGCGGAAGGCCAGCGGGTCTTGTTGGGTGGCGGCGGCCAGCTCATCGATGAAGCTTTCCGAAAAGAAGGCGTTGTGCGAATGGCCGACCGAGCGCCAAAAGCCTACGGGCGCGCCGGACTTCGTGGCCACATGGCTCATGTGTTGACTGGCAAAACCGTAGGGCAAATCGAACAGGCCTTCGGAGGTGGTTTTGTCGGGCATGTCGATGGGGCCCGACAGGTGAGGCGCTGCACGCGCCATCCAGCGTGGGGTGATGGCGTCACCGGCCGACTTGATGCGCAGGCTGGTGACTTCGCCTTTGTCGTCCAGTGAAGCCTGGAACTTGGCCAGGTGCATGGGTCGGTAAAAGTCGTGCTTCATGTCTTCTTCACGCGACCAGCTCAGCTGTACCGGCTGGCCTTCGCAGGCCATGGCCACTTGCACGGCTTGGCCGACAAAGTCGACGTCCAGGCGACGACCGAATCCACCGCCCAGTTGGGTGACGTTGACCGTCACTTTCTCTTTGTCCACCTTGGCTACTTTGGCGGCCATGTCGCGCGCCATTTGCGGCACTTGCGTGGGCACCCAGATCTCGACCTTGCCGTCTTTGAATTGCGCCGTGCAGTTCATCGGCTCCAACGTCACGTGGGCCAGGTAGGGCGCTTGGTACAGGGCATCGAGGCGGGTGGTAGCGGCTTTTTCGGCTTGGGTGGGCACGCCTTGTTCATGGAAGGTGAAGCCGCTCTCTTCGTTCAAAGCCTTGAGCAGGTTGGCCTGGATGCGCTGTGAGTCTAATGTGCCCGAGGCAGGGGGCTGCCACTGCACTTTGACGGCCTGCACGCCTTGGCGTGCGTGCCAGGTGGTTTGTCCCACCACGGCCAAACCCCCCGTGCCGCCACCCCAAGCGTCAAGCGGCAAAACTTTGGAAACACCTTTCAACGCCAAGGCGTCTTTCGTGTCCATGGACCCAGCGCTGCCGCCCAGCATGGGGCACATCTGCACGGCGGCAAACAGCATGCCGGGCAGACGCACGTCCAAGCCGAAAGTGGCTTGCCCTGTGACTTTGGAGGGGATGTCGGTGCGAGGGGCGGGTTGACCGATGAGCTGCCACTTCTCCCGCGGTTTGGTTTGGATGCCCGAGGGCGTGCTGCCCGATGCAGCGGCCACCATCTGACCGTAATGCGCCGATTTGCCCGAAGCGTGTTGCATCACGCCCTGGGTCACGGTGATTTCGCTGGCGGGCACTTTCCATGTCGCAGCAGCCGCTTGCAACAGACTGGCGCGTGCGGTGGCAGCGGCCATGCGCATAGGGTCCCACAGGTCGGCGATCGAAGACGAGCCACCGGTGGCGTTGAGGCCCAGTTCTCGCGCGACTTTGCCCACCAGCCATTCACCCATCTTGATCTTGGTGGGCTTGTGCTCGCCTTCGCTGTCCAGCGGGTGAAAGGGCAGGCTGGCCACCAGCATGGCCACATTGCCGTAAATGCTGTCGCCACCGGCTTGCTCCAGACGCACACGGTTCAGGGGCACATCGAGTTCTTCGGCCACCAGCATGGCCAGCGCCGTGTGCACGCCTTGGCCCATTTCGCTGCGGGGCATGGCCAGCACCACTGCGCCGTCGGCGGCGATCTTGATCCAACCGTTCAAGGCCACATCGCCTTGGGTTTTCAGCATGAGTTCGGGTGAGCCCAAACGTGAGCGTGCGGGCATGACGCCCCAGCCGACGACCAATGCGCCGGTCGCGCCGAGTGCGCTGAGTAACCAGGTGCGGCGTTTCATGCGGCACCGCCATTCTTCATTTGCGCTGCAGCGCGGTGGACGGCGGCGCGCACGCGCTGATAAGTGCCGCAGCGGCACAGGTTGGTCATGGCGGCGTCGATGTCGGCGTCGCTGGGCTTGGGGTTTTTGTCGAGCAGGGCAGCGGCGGCCATCAGCATGCCGCTTTGGCAGTAACCGCATTGCGGGACTTGCTCAGCGATCCAGGCCGCTTGCAGGGGGTGCGGCTTTTCTGCCGTGCCCAGGGACTCGATGGTTTTGATGGGTTGATTGGCCACAGCCGACACGGGCATCACGCACGAACGGACGGGTTGGCCGCCCACATGCACCGTGCAGGCTCCGCAAGCGGCGATGCCGCAGCCGAACTTGGTGCCCGTGAGGTTGAGTTCGTCGCGAAGTACCCAAAGCAGGGGCATGCGCGGGTCGGCGGTGGATGTGCGGCTTTGGCCGTTGATGTTCAGTTGCACGGATTCTCCCCAATGACGGAAGCAGGCATGTTAGTGCAAATGAATACACTTGTCGGTGCCCCATTGTTCAGAGCCGGGTCATTCTTGGGAGGGCGTCTTCACAGCTGAGTGCGCAGCGTCCAGATTTCTGGAAAAAGCACCACATCCAGCATCTTGCGCAGATAGCTCACGCCGCCCGTGCCGCCCGTGCCGCGTTTGAAGCCGATCACGCGTTCCACCGTGGTGACATGACGAAAACGCCATAAGCGAAAAGCATCTTCCAGGTCGGTCAGCTCTTCGCCCATTTGATACAAATCCCAGTGCTGCTGGGGCGCACGGTAGACCTGCAGCCAGGCGCTTTCAACGGCTTCGCTGGCTGGGTAGGGCTGACGCCAGTCGCGTTGGGTGTGGCTGTCGGGCACAGCCAAGCCACGTCGCTTTAAAAGGCGCAAGCACTCGTCGTACAGCGACGGAGCTTCGTAGGTCGCCTGCACGATGGCCGAAAGATCGGGCCGGTGGGCGTGGGGCTGCAGCATGGCGGCGTTCTTGTTGCCCATCGCAAACTCGATGCAGCGGTATTGCCAGCTCTGAAAGCCGCTCGATTGCGCCAGGTAAGGGCGGATGGCGCTGTACTCGGGCGGTGTCATCGTGGCCAGCACATCCCAGGCGTGCACCAGTTGCTCCATGACCCGGCTGACGCGGGCGAGCTTCTTGAAGGCGTCGGGCAGTTCATCGGCCGCGATGTTGTGCATGGCCGCTTGAAGCTCGTGCAGCATCAACTTCATCCACAACTCGCTGGTTTGGTGCTGCACGATGAACAGCATCTCGTTGTGGTCGGGCGAGAGCGGTTGTTGCGCATTCAAGATGGCGTCGAGCTGCAGGTAGTCGCCGTAGCTCATGCGCCCGTCAAAGTCGAGCTGGGCTTTTTCTTCTTGCACGATGCGCTCGCCGGGCGCTGTGCTGGCGCTGGCTGTGTTGGTGGCGGAGAAAGGGCAGGAACTCATGTCGGGCCTTTCAGGTCACGGCGTTTTTCTGGGCAAAGCGGGCGTCTTGCCACTCACCACTTTGCATGACTTGGCACAGGTGCTCGGCCGCATGCCATACATCGGCGTAACCGATGTAAAGCGGCGTGAACCCAAAACGCAAGATGTCCGGGTGTTGGCCGCCATCGCCCGCGCGGAAGTCACCGATCACGCCGCGTGCGATCAAGGCTTGCACGATGGCGTAAGCGCCTTCGGCGTGGGTCAAACTCACTTGCGAGCCGCGCAGGCCTTCTTGCGCAGGTGTTGCGATGCCAAAGCCGTGACCGTGCAAGCGCGTGCGCACCAGCTGCATGAAGAGGCCCGTGAGCGCCAATGACTTTTGGCGCAGCGAAGCCATGCCACCCTGCGCTTCGGCACTCAAAAAAGCGTCCAGCCCGCAATCGAGCGCGGTCAGGCTCAGGATGGGTTGGGTGCCGCACTGGTAGCGGGTGATGCCTTGGGCGGGTTGGTAGTCGGGCGTGAAGGCAAAGGGCGCGGCATGGCCCCACCATCCGGCCAGAGGCTGCCAGAAACGGTCAGTGTGTTGCGGGTGCACCCATACAAAAGCCGGGGCACCGGGGCCACCGTTCAAGTATTTGTAGCCGCAGCCCACGGCAAAGTCGGCGCCTGAGCCGTTCAGGTCAACCGGCACCGCGCCTGCGCTGTGCGCCAGGTCCCACACGGTGAGGATGCCGTGCGCATGGGCTTGCGCGGTGAGGGCCTGCATGTCGTGCATGGCGCCTGTGCGGTAGTTCACATGCGTGAGCATGAGCACCGCCACATCGGCTTGCAGGGCGGCGGCGATCTCGTCGGCCTCGACCAGTTGCAGTGTGAAGCCGCGTTCTTTGCACAAGGCTTCTGCGATGTAGAGGTCGGTGGGGAAGTTGCTGCGTTCGCTGACGATCTTCTTTTTGTGCGGGTGGTCTGCGGCGGCGATGTGCAGCGCAGCGGCCAGCACCTTGAACAGGTTGATAGAAGTGCTGTCGGCGGCCACCACTTCACCCGGCTGAGCCCCAATCACGCGGGCGATTTTGTCGCCCACGCGCTGGGGCAGGGTGAACCAGCCCGCGCTGTTCCAGCTCTTGATCAGATCTTGCCCCCATTCGTGTGTCACGGCATGGGCTACGCGGGCTGGCGCGGTTTTGGGCAGCACGCCCAGCGAGTTGCCGTCGAGGTAGATCACGCCAGCGGGCAAGTCAAATTGATCACGCATTGAGCGCAGCGGGTCTTGCGCGTCGAGCAATTCACAGTCATGCAGGCTGGGGGTGAGGTTCATCATGGTGGTTTGTCCCTGAATGGTTTTTAAAGTTCGCGCAAGACAGCACGCACCGGGCTCGCATCCGCGGTCATGAGTTTGAGGGGCAGGGCGATCAGCTCGTAATCGCCTTCGGGCACCTCATCGAGCAGGAGGTTTTCCAGCACGCGCAAGCCGCGTTGGCGGATCACTTGGTGACTTGGCAGGGCTTTGCTCTCGGCCGGATCGATGCTGGCGCTGTCGGTGCCAATCAGCATCACGCCCAGATCGGCCAAGTGCTGGACGCAGACGGGGTCAAATCCGGTGAGATGGGTGTCGAACTGCCCGAGTGGAAACTGGCGGTAAGTGCGTACCAGCACGCGTGGGGGCAGATCGGACAGTGCATCCTGCAAGTGCGCCAAGGTGATGAGTGGGCTGGCGTTGAGCGCATGGATGACGCGGCAACGGCCCAGAAAGGGCTGCAGGTCCAAAGCGCCCACGGCCGCACCTTGCGGGTCGTAGTGCAGCGGCGCATCGGCGTGCGCCCCCACATGGGGCGACAAGGTGATGGCGCTCACGTTCACGGGGCAGGTGTCCGACAGCGTGGCGGCCCATTGCTGGGTGTAAGGTGTGTCGCCCGGAAATACCGGGCTTTGCGCATCAACAGGCGGGGAAATGTCCCAAAGTTTTTTCATGGTGTGCGAAGGTAGCACCCCACAAAATACTGTGGTGTCGGTTATTTCCAACAACCGTGAAATTCAGACGTTCAGCGCAGTCAGGCCGTGGCGGCGGCGGGCTTGCTCGCAGGCAGGGCTGCCTTCTTCAAACTCACGGCAGGGCGAAGGTCGCCATTCGTAAATGCCACAAATGGCTTTCTCGCCAGTTTTGCCATAAAGCGCGGCACAGCGTGGTGGGCTGTGGTCGGTGCCGCGCATGCGGCAGGTGTGCTCAGTGATGGGCGAGGCCAGCCCAGCGGGCACATCGCCGCCGCCGTCTTCGTATTCGTAAACGGAAAAGTCCACTCGAAAGCTCACGCAGCAAGCGCCACAGGTGGTGCAGGCGGACATGTCAGACGTTCACGCGGCCCAAGAGCAAAAACTCCATGAGGGCTTTTTGCACATGCATTCGGTTTTCGGCTTCGTCCCACACGACCGATTGCGGGCCGTCAATGACTTCGGCACT
This sequence comes from Comamonadaceae bacterium, assembly GCA_027488215.1. Taxonomy (GTDB): domain Bacteria; phylum Pseudomonadota; class Gammaproteobacteria; order Burkholderiales; family Burkholderiaceae_C; genus Limnohabitans_A. Next base: position 73,195 of record JAIYCB010000044.1, on the reverse strand, counting down.
GACTTCTTCACCGCGGTGGGCGGGCAGGCAGTGCATGAACAGGGCGTCGGGTTTGGCTGCTTGCATCATGGCTTCGTCCACACACCAGTCGGCAAAGGCTTTTTTGCGGGCTTCGTTTTCGGCCTCGTAGCCCATGCTGGTCCACACATCGGTGGTGACCAGGTCGGCGCCTCGACAGGCGTCTTGTGGATCTTTGAACACTTTGTAGCTGGCATTGCTGCGCAGGCCCGCGACGGTTTGATCGACTTCGTAGCCGCTGGGGGTGCTCAGGTGTACCGTGAAGCCCAGCAATTCGGCCGCTTGCAGCCAGGTGTTGGCCATGTTGTTGCCGTCGCCGACCCAGGCCACTACCTTGCCCTGGAGACAGTCGAGGACGTTGCCTCCGGCCCCGAGTGAGCCACGGTGCTCGATGAAGGTGAAGATGTCGGCCAGGATCTGGCAGGGGTGGAACTCGTTGGTGAGGCCGTTGATGACGGGCACACGCGAGTGCGAGGCAAAGCGCTCGATCTTGTCCTGGCCAAAGGTGCGGATCATCACGATGTCGGTCATACGGCTGATGACGCGGGCGCTGTCTTCTATGGGCTCGGAGCGGCCCAGCTGGCTGTCGCCGGTGGTCAGGTGCACCACCGAGCCGCCGAGCTGGTACATGCCGGCTTCAAAGCTCACGCGGGTGCGGGTACTGGCTTTTTCAAAAATCATCGCCAGCGTGCGGTCGGCCAGCGGGTGGTACTTCTCGTAGGCTTTGAACTTGCGTTTGATCTCGGCAGCGCGGGTCAAGACGTGCGCGTATTCGTCGGCACTCAGGTCAGTGAATTGAAGGTAATGCCGCACAGGCGATGGGGCGTTGCTCATGGCGACTCTGCCAAAAAGGTCTTGATCAAGGGCGTCAGTATGGCGACCACTTCCTCCGCTTCGGCCTCGGTCATGATCAGTGGTGGCACCAGACGGATCACGCTGTCGGCGGTCACGCTCAGCAGCAGTCCGGCTTGGGCCGCGCGGCTCCAAATGGGGCCGCAGGGGCGGTCGAGTTCAACGCCCAACATCAAGCCCTGGCCCCGGATTTCTTTGACGCCTTCAACCCCTGCCAGGGCTTTTTCAAGGCAAGTACGCAGATGGTCGCCGACCCGCGCCGCATTGGCCATCAGGCCGTCTTTCTCCATGATGCGGATGGTCTCGACTCCGGCGCGCATGGCCAGTGGGTTGCCACCAAAGGTGGTGCCATGGTTACCGGGCTGGAAGATGTGGGCGGCCTTGGGGCCTGCCACCACCGCGCCGATCGGTACGCCCGAGCCCAGACCCTTGGCCAGCGGCATCACGTCGGGCACGATGCCTGCCCACTGGTGTGCAAACCACTTGCCCGTGCGGCCCATGCCGCACTGCACCTCGTCAATCATCATCAGCCAGTCTTTTTGGTCGCACAGTGCGCGCACTTGTTTCAAGTATTCGATGCGCATGGGGTTGATGCCGCCTTCGCCCTGGATGGTTTCCATGAACACAGCCACCACATTGGGGTTGCCTTCGGTGGCTTTTTTCAGGGCCTCGATGTCGTTGACCGGCACGCGCAAAAAGCCGTCGAGCATGGGGCCGAAACCTTTTTTAAGCTTCTCGTTGGCGGTGGCGCTCAGGGTGGCGATGCTGCGGCCGTGGAAAGCTTTCTCATAAACCACGATCTCGGGTTTGTCGATGCCCTTGTCGTGACCGTATTTGCGCGCCAACTTGATGGCCGCTTCATTGGCCTCCAAGCCGGTGCAGCAGAAGAACACATTGGTCATGCCTGACAGCTCGACCAGTTTGGCCGCCAAAACCTCGGCGTTGGGCACATGGAAATAGTTGCAGCTGTGGATCATCTTGCTGACTTGATCCTGCAGTGCAGGTACCAGATCGGGGTGGTTGTGCCCCAGCGTGTTCACGGCGATGCCCGCCAGCGCGTCCAAGTAGGATTTGCCATTGATGTCCCAAACTCGGCAACCTTGACCATGGCTGAGTGCGATGGGCAGTCGGCCATAGGTGTTCATGGTGTGCGGTGAGGCGGCTTCAATGAAAGCGGACATTCTTGAACTCCTGAAATAAAAATCGGCCCAACACAAGGAGCCGTTGACCTGTAATTTTAGAGGCAGAAAGAGCAGGGAGTGGCCATTTCATTTCAGCCTTTTTCAAGGGGTTCGCAGGTGGCTTCAAGTCTTATATAAGATACAATACTTGTGTAAACCTGTGGGTGGCGATCCCGCGCTGCGGGTCCGACTGATTTACACCTCTATCCGATGGTTTCCAACAACGTCAAACAAGTTTTCATCCAGGGCATCACCCAGGACGGCAAGGATTTCCGACCCAGCGACTGGGCCGAACGCCTGGCGGGCGTCATGAGCCCCTTTCGCCCCGGTGGAGCCACACCGGGCAGCCATCTGAGTTATTCTCCTTGGTGCATTCCCACCACGTTGGCCGGGGTCAAGTGTGTGATCGTGAACCACGATCTGCGCGAGCACAACGTCATGGCCTGGGATTTTGTGATGAACTTCGCGCGCGACAATGGCTTGCAAGTGGCCGAAGCTTGTTTGTTGCCTGACCCACCCCCCAAAAAATAATACCCAAGAACCGACCGCCCAGGGGCGGTTTTTTATTGCCAGTTCGCTCAGCTGGGGGTAGGGCGTTGGTGGGTGACGATTCTTACGAGCGAAGCGAGTCATGAGGAACCCGCCAATGCCCTGCCCCGGCGGATGACGAGCGCCCATGAAAAAACCGCCAAGGTTTGCACCAGAGCGGTTCAGTGTTCGCGGACAGCGCACCCGTTTCAAACGGCAGCGAGGACTGAGCCTCGCCGGGCTGTTGATCTGGTGGAGCGGATCAGGCTGCGGCAAGTGCCAAAGTCTTGACTTTGGCGCTCAAGCGGCTCTTGTCACGAGCAGCCTTGTTCTTGTGGAAGATGCCCTTGTCGGCAATGGTGTCCACCACGGTTTGCATTTTGGCAAACAACTCGGTGGCTTTGGTCTTGTCGCCTGCTGCAACGGCTTTTTCGACGTTTTTCACAGCAGTGCGGTATTTAGAACGCAGTGAAGAGTTCGCAGCGTTGATTTTGATGTCTTGGCGGACGCGTTTACGGCCGGAGGCAAGACGGGGGTTTTTCTTTTTGGGTTTAGCGGATGCCATATCAATGTTCTTTCGGTGTCTGAGGATGATGTCCAGCGAACCCGGCATTCTAGCAGACTGCAGGTGCGATCCAGACACTCCATGCCAGCGGGCTGCCATTTTCCTGAGCCCATCGGCAAATCCGGCTGGGCACAGGTCTTTTGATGGCAAGAAGGGGGCCGCTACACTCGACCACTGTGAGTCTTCTTAGATCTGCTTCTGTTGTGTCAATTTTCACCCTGGCTTCCAGGGTCACGGGTTTGGTGCGCGAGTTGCTTATGGCATCGATGTTTGGCGCCAGTGCCCTGACGGACGCGTTCAATGTGGCTTTTCGGATTCCGAATTTATTTCGCCGTCTGTTTGCTGAAGGGGCGTTCAGCCAGGCTTTTGTACCGGTGTTGGCCGCCAGTCGAGCTCAGCATGGCGATGCGGCCACCCGGGAGGCCATCGACAGCGTGGCCACGGCGCTGGCCTGGTCGGTGCTGGTCTTGTCAATCTTGGGTGTTTTGACCTCGCCTTGGCTGGTGTGGGCCTTGGCCAGCGGATTGCAGCAAGATGCCCGGGGCTACGACGCGGCGGTGAACATGACGCGCTGGATGTTCCCCTACATTGCCTTCATGTCGATGGTGGCCTTGTCGGCGGGGATATTGAACACCTGGAAGCGTTTTGCTGTGCCTGCGGCCACGCCCGTGCTGCTGAATGTGAGCGTGATTGCCGCCACTTGGTTTTTGTCGCCTTGGTTGGCCAAACAAGGTGTGGAGGCCATCTATGCTTTGCCCGTGGGTGTGATGGTGGGTGGTGTATTGCAGTTGGCAGTTCAGATTCCGGCTTTGGCCCGATTGGGTTTGCTGCCCCGTTTGGGCTTGCGACCCACCGTTGTCAGAAAGGCCTGGACCAATCCCGCCACCTTGAACATTTTGCGACTGATGGGCCCGGCATTGTTGGGTGTGGGTGTGGCGCAGATTTCCTTGCTCATCAACACCCAAATTGCCTCGCACCTGACCCCGGGCAGCGTCAGTTGGCTGACTTATGCCGACCGACTGATGGAGTTCCCGACGGCCATTTTGGGCGTGGCCTTGGGTGTGGTGCTGATGCCCCAGTTGGCGGCGGCCAAAGCTACTGGAGACGGCGAGCGTTATGCCGAAATGCTCGACTGGGGTTTGCGATTGGTGTTGCTCTTGGCTTTGCCTTGTGCGGCGGCTTTGCTGGTTTTTTCACAGCCTCTGGTGTCGGTGCTTTACCACTATGGGGCCTTCACTGACCGAGATGTTCAACAAACCACTTTGGCCCTGACGGGCTATGGTGTGGGATTGTTGGGCCTGGTGGCCATCAAGGTGTTGGCACCGGGCTATTACGCCAGCCAGGACATCCGCACCCCGGTGCGCATTGCTGTGGTGGTGTTGGTGCTCACGCAGGTGTTCAACGTGCTGCTGGTGCCTCATTTGGCTCATGCCGGGCTGGCGCTGTCCATTGGCTTGGGCGCTTTGGTCAATGCCTTGTGGTTATTGGTGGGGCTGCTGCGCCGGGGCAGTTACAAGCCACAACCCGGTTGGTGGCGCTTTGGTTTGCAGGTGCTGCTGGCCACGAGTTTGTTGACCGCCTTGCTTTGGTTCGCGGCCAATTATTTGCCTTGGGTTGCCATGCGCCAAGAGGCCTGGCTGCGCATTGGCTGGATGATGGCGATTTTGACCGGTTCGGCCTTGCTTTATTTCGGGGCGTTGTGGGCCATGGGTTTGCGGCTCAAGGCCTTCCTCAAACGCTGAAGGATTTCCGATGGCGCTGAATTTTTCTGCCCCGACGCCTTTGGACTACTTTGCCAGCTTGGTGCAAAGTGATGAGCATTTTCCATTGTTGGAGGCTGCCGCCAGTTTGGCTCAAGACGAAGAGCCCACACTCGACGTACAGAAGGTTCTGGACGATGTGGAGCGCTTGCTCAAACGGGTCACGGCGCGCATCCCTGACGAGGCCGATGATCTGACTCGCCTTGCGATCCTGACGCAGGTTTTTTACAAGGATCTGGGTTTCGGGGTGAATGCCAATGACTATTACGCGCCCGAGAACAGTTATCTCTTTGAGGTGTTGCGCACACGCCGGGGCATCCCGATTTCTCTGGCGGTGATCTGGCTTGAGATTGCCCGTGGTTTGGAGTTGCAGGCGCATGGCATCTCTTTCCCAGGTCATTTTTTGGTCAAAGTGGCGCTGGAGGGGGGGCTGGTGGTGCTGGATCCGCTGACGGGTGAATCTTTGGGGCTGGACGACTTGTCCGAGCGTCTGAGCCCCTACCGGCAACCAGTAGACCAGTCCGCTGCAGCTGACTTGGACGAGGGTGAAACCCCATTGGGCTTGTATTTGCAAGCCTGCCCGCCTCGTGACATGCTGGCCCGCATGTTGCGCAACTTGAAAGAAATTTTTCGATCACAGGAAGATTGGCCGCGCATGCTGCAGGTGCTGGACCGGCTGGTGATTTTGCTGCCTGAGGTTTGGTCCGAGCGGCGCGACCGGGGCTTGGTGCATGCCGAGTTGGGGCATGTTCATGAAGCCTTGCAGGACTTGAGGCTGTATCTGGAGGCCTCGCCTTCCGCACCCGACACGGCGGCCCTTCGCAACCGGGTCAGCGAGCTCTCGGCGCTTTGACAGCGCGCCCAGGCAGGCTGCTTGAGGCTCAGAGTCTGAAAGCTCAGGCCACCACCACCTGCGCACCATCACCTTGGTTTGCAATATGTCCGATGGTGTAAACCGCCTCTCCCAAGCCGCGTAATGTGGCGGCGCAGGCCTCGGCTTCGGCCGCGTCCAGTACCACCACCATGCCGATGCCGTTGTTGAAGGTGCGGTTCATCTCGATGTCGTCAATGCCCGCTGTTTTTTGCAACCAGGCAAACAACTCGGTCTGGGGCCAGCTGCCTTTTTGCAGGTGAGCGGCCAGTCCGTCGGGCAGTACGCGAGGAATGTTTTCGAGCAAGCCACCGCCGGTGATGTGGGCCAAGGCTTTGATCGGGTGTTTGGCCAAGGCCGCCAGCATGTTCAGCACATAAAGGCGGGTGGGCTCCATCAAGGCTTGCTTGAAGGGCTTGCCATCCAGCGTTGCAGGTGCATTGGCACCTGCGCGCTCAATGCACTTGCGCACCAGCGAAAAGCCGTTGGAATGCACGCCACTCGAGGCCAGGCCCAGCACCACATCGCCCGCTTTCACGTTCTGGCCGGTGAGGATTTTCGATTTTTCAACCGCACCGACTGCAAATCCGGCCAAGTCGTATTCCCCCGCGGGGTACATGCCGGGCATCTCGGCGGTTTCGCCGCCGATCAGGGCGCAGCCTGACAGCTCGCAGCCTTTGGCAATGCCGCCGACCACGGCCGCTGCAGTGTCCACGTCGAGCTTGCCGCAGGCAAAGTAGTCCAGAAAGAACAGTGGCTCGGCGCCTTGCACCAGCACGTCGTTCACGCTCATAGCCACCAGGTCGATGCCGACGGTGTCGTGCATGTTCCATTCAAATGCCAGCTTGAGTTTGGTGCCCACGCCGTCGGTACCGCTCACCAGAACGGGCTCCTTGTAGCGCTTGGGCACTTCAAACAGGGCACCAAACCCGCCGATGCCGGCCAATACGCCTTCCCGCATGGTTTTCTTGGCCAGGGGTTTGATGCGCTCGACCAGCGCGTCTCCTGCAACGATGTCGACGCCAGCGTCTTTGTAGGAAAGAGGGGTTTGAGTCATGGTTTTGGCCCGATTGGGGCGTGAGAATGGGGAAGGGGCTGATGAACGGGCTGGCAGACTAAAATCAAAGTCTATTTTAAGGGTTAGCCCTGATCGTTCGGGCGCGACCCTGGCAACACAAGAGACCGCATGCAAGCCCCCCTGCCTTTTTTAATGACCCGACTGGCCGCCTGGCTGGGCGTGGCCCTAGCAGCCGTGCTGGTTTTCTGGCTATTGGCGCCCGTTCTTGCCCCATTCGTCATTGCCGCGGTCATGGCCTATGTTTTGCATCCCTTGGTGATCAGGCTGGAGGGCGTTGCCGGTGGACGTTTGCCGCGTGCCCTGATAGTGGTGCTGGTGGAGGTGTTGGCTTTGCTGGCCCTTTTGAGTTTGTTTTTGTTGCTGGTGCCGATTATGGTGCGCGAATGGCCCTTGTTACAACAGCAATTGCCTTTGCTGCTCGACCGTCTTGCCGATGTGATCAATCCCTTGCTTGTTCAGCTGGGGCTGAACGTTTCGCTGGATCTGGCCGATCTGAAAAACCATGTGGTGACTTACCTGAGTGCCAACCGTGAAGACTGGTGGGCTCCGCTCATGTCCTCACTCAAACTGGGTGGCAGCGTGGCGCTGGCCTTGGCGGGCTACGCAGTTTTGGTGCCCGTGGCCTTGTTTTTCATGTTGTACGACTGGACTCGGCTCGTCAACAGCGTGTTCGAGTTGGTGCCACCGGCTTTGCGCGAGCGTTTTGACGGTTTCATGCACGACTGTGACGTTGTTCTGGGTGAGTACCTGCGCGGGCAGTTGTTGGTGATGTTGGCGCTGGCCTTGTTTTATTCAGTGGGCCTGAGTTTGTTTGGATTGGACCTGGCTCTGCCCATCGGCGTATTCACTGGACTGGCGGTGTTTGTGCCCTATTTGGGTTTTGGTCTGGGTTTGGTGCTCGCGCTTTTGGCGGGCTTGCTGGAGTTTGCATCGGCCCAGGCGCTGATCATGGTGGCTGTGGTCTACGGCCTGGGACAATTGATTGAAAGCTTCGTGCTCACCCCCCGCCTGGTGGGTGAGCGGATCGGTTTGCACCCGCTGGCGGTCATTTTGGCTCTGATGGCTTTTGGTCAGGTGCTCGGCTTTGTGGGTGTTCTGATTGCTTTGCCTGCCAGCGCGGTCTTGCTGGTGGGTCTGCGCCGTTTGCGCATGCAATACCTGCAAAGCGATCTGTACCTCAAAAGCGGCTCAGGTGCAGGCGAAAAGGGGTCCGATCAGGCATGAAGCAAATGGCTTTGGACATCGGCTTGGCCTCGACGCCATCGCTGGATAATTTTTTTGCAGGCCCCAACGAAGCTGCCGTGAGCCACCTGCGCTTATGGACGACAGGCGGCACCCGCGCTCCGGTGCCCAGCTACCTCTGGGGTGAGAACGGCTCAGGCAAGACGCATTTGCTGCATGCGGTACATCATGCGCTACAAGATCAGGGTGAACAGGTCGGCTGGCTGGACGCTCACACCATGGACCCGCCCGAGTTCAGCGACGATTGGACCGCCGTGCTGATGGACGATGTACACCTGTACAACAGCGAGCAACAGCACAGGGCCTTCAAATGGTTTGTCAACGCCTTGACGCCCCGCAGCGGTTCGCCGCGCTGGGTGTTGGCCGCAGGTGCTTTGCCCCCAGCCGATCTGAAACTGCGCGATGACCTGCGCACCCGCTTGGGCTGGGGACATGTGCATGCCCTGCAGGTTTTGCAGGAACCTGAGCGCCGCGCTGTGCTGCGCCAGGCGGCCGATGCGCGGGGCCTTTTTTTGAGCGACGAGGTGATGTCCTACATGCTCAATCGATTTTCCCGGGATCTGGGCAGTTTGATGCAACTGCTGGACAACCTGGACCACTATGCTTTGCAAACGCAGCGCGCCCTGACCATTCCGCTGGTGCGCGCCATGCTGGAGAACGAATGAAACTCGCGCTGTTCGACCTGGACCACACCTTGCTGCCACTGGACTCCGACCACACCTGGGGCGTGTTCACCACAGAAATGGGCTGGACCGATCCGGCCGTGTTCAGCCAACGCAACGACGAGTTTTATGCCCATTACCAAGCGGGCACGCTCGATATCCATGATTACGTGAGATTTGCCACCCGCGCCGCGCGAGAGCGTGGTGCAGTTGAAGCGGCGCAGGCGCATGCCCGCTACATGGACGAAGTGATCCGCCCGCGCATCACGCCCGAGGCCCTGGCGCTGGTACGATCGCACCAGCATGCGGGCGACATGGTCATGATCGTGACCGCTACCAATGAGTTTGTGACCCGTCCGATTGCCCAGGCTTTTGGGGTGAGCGAGTTGATCGCGGTGGAGCTCGAACGCGACGACAGCGGCTGGATCACCGGTGAAATCAAGGGCACGCCCTCATTTCGCGAAGGCAAAGTGACCCGTGTCGCGCAATGGTTGGCCACGCGAGGTCTGGGATGGCGTGATGTGGAGATGAGTTTTTACTCAGATTCCATGAACGACCTGCCTCTTTTGGAAAAAGCCCACCATCCGGTGGCAACGAATCCTGACGCTCGGTTGCGTCAACTGGCCACAGAGCGTGGCTGGCGCATCCTCGAACTGTTTCAAGAATGATCAAAAATTTCATCGATAAGCTGATGGGCAAAGCGCCCAAAAGCAACAAGCCCCACTTTGGCCGCCGCACCGAGGTGCCCGCTTCGGTGCATCGCATCGACCCCGCCTTGGTGGACGAACGCGCCATCCACGTGACGCACACCTTGCAGCAAGCCGGATTTGAGGCTTACATCGTGGGCGGTGCGGTGCGGGATCTGCTGTTGGGCTTGCGTCCGAAAGACTTTGATGTGGCCACCGATGCCACGCCCGATCAGGTCAAGGGCCTTTTTCGCCGTGCTTTCATCATCGGTCGTCGTTTTCGCATCGTGCATGTGGTGTACGGTCGAGGCCGGGACAACGAAGTGATCGAGGTGTCGACTTTTCGGGCGCATTTGGACAACGCCGCGGCCGAGCAGGTCAAAGGCAATGAACGCACCAGCAAGCGTCAACTCGAAGGCATGCAGCATGCTGTGGATTCCAGCGGCCGTGTGTTGCGCGACAACGTCTGGGGTCCGCAAGACGAAGACGCAACGCGCCGTGATTTCACCGTCAACGCCATGTATTACGACCCCGAGTCACAGACTGTGGTGGATTATCACGGCGGTATTGAGGATGCGAAAAAACGCGTGCTGCGCATGATTGGTGACCCGGTGGCCCGCTACCGCGAAGACCCGGTGCGCATCATCCGCGCCGTTCGCTTTGCCGCCAAACTCAGCCCGCTGGGCTTCAAGCTCGAGAGCAAAACCGCCAAACCGCTGGTTCAAGCCAGCACTTTGTTGTCCGATGTGCCGCAAAGCCGTTTGTTTGACGAGATGCTCAAGCTGCTGCAAACAGGGCATGCGTTGGCCTCGATAGAGCAGCTGAAAAAGTTGGGCCTGGCGTCCGGTATTTACCCTTTGCTCGATGTGGTGGTGGAGCGGGTCGAAACCCCTTTTGTGCAAGCGGCACTGTCCGACACCGATCGCCGTGTGGGCGAGGGCAAGCCGGTGGCGCCCAGTTTCTTGTTGGCCTGCGTGTTGTGGGCCGATGTTCGCGAGGGTTGGGCCAAGCGTCTGGCGCGCAAAGAGCACCCGTATCCCGCGCTCCAAGAAGCGATCGACGAGGTGTTTGATGCGCGTATCGGCGATGTGTCGGGCCGCGGCAAGCTGGCAGCCGACATGCGCGAGATCTGGATGATGCAGCCGCGCTTTGAAAAGCGCGTGGGCAGCACGCCGTTTGGCCTGGTTGAGCAGCCACGCTTTCGGGCAGGATTTGACTTTTTGCGCTTGCGTGCTGACATCGAAGAAATCGATGTGCGCTTGGCCGATTGGTGGCAAGAGTTCAGCATGGCCAGCGATGCCGAACGCGAAGACCTGGTGCAAGCCGCCAAAGCCGAACAACAGGCCCTGCAAACTCTCAAGCCCCGTGCGCGCCGTGCGCCCCGGCCCGAGGGCGCGGCCCAGTCACCGAATGAGGCCGCTCCTACTGCGTCCGTTGGAGAGCCTGGCGATGCAGCCGCACCCAAAAAACGCCGCCGCCGCCGTCGCCCATCCGGTGCCGGGGGTGAGTCGGGCAGCGCCGAATAAGCCGCCAGGCACACCATGCAGACCCTTGTGCGCGAGCCTGTGACCGCCTGGGTGGCCTTGGGGGCCAACTTGGGCGATGCACGGCAGGCCGTGCTGCAAGCCTTTGAAGCGCTGGATAAATTGCCTGGTACGCGATTGATCGCCCGATCGCGCTTGTACCGCAGTGCACCACATCAGGCCCAGGGCCCTGACTTCGTGAATGCGGTGGCGCAACTGGACACTTCTTTGAGCGCTCCCGCTTTGCTAGAGGCCCTGCAGGCGCTCGAATCGGAGGCTGGCCGTGAACGGCCTTATGTGAATGCCCCGCGTACACTGGACCTGGACCTGATTTTGTACGGTCAGTCTCGCATCGACAGCCCGCGCTTGCAAGTGCCGCATCCGCGCTGGCGGGAACGAGCCTTTGTATTGCTGCCCTTGTCCGATGTGTGTCCCGCCAGTGTGAGCCCGGAGGATCGGGCGCGTGTGGCTGACCAGCCCATTGACCTGTTGTTCGAGGACAGTCCTTGACCAGTCAGACCCAGTTGCGGGTTTTCATGCAAACCATCTTGCAGTCCTTGTCACGATGGTCAGCAATGGGGATAGATTACTGAAATCACTGGCTGATCAGGCGTGCCGCTTCGATCTGGTATTCAAAATAGCGTTGAAAACTGAACACCAGGCTGGACATCATGACGGTCGTGCCCAAGAGCAAGGCCGTGACGATGCCAATGATGGTGGCCCATTGGGTCCGACCAGCAGGGTTCAAGGCGTCGGCCTGAGCATTGAACCGCGCATTCCACTTTTCAATGGACATGAGCCCATAAAAAATCGCATTCATGGCGCAACCAGCGATCGTAAAGCCCAGCAAAGGGATCAACATCCAGCTCAGCGTGTCGTCTTGCCCAAATTGCTTGACCCGTTCCAAACCATAAAACCCCAGTGCGGTTGGTATCGGCAATACCCAAGCCAGCATGTCTTTGAAGCCGTGAAGATAAAACCGGTGAAGTCCCAATGGGCCGCCCCAAAAAGCCAGCCAAGTCGCCAATGTTTTGTTTTTCATGTGCGAATTATTGCGGAGCTGTGCTGTCTCCTGCACCCAAAGGCTTTTCCATCATCACCACATCCAGCCAGCGATCGAATTTCCAGCCGCAGGATTTGAGGACGCCGACGTGGCTGAAACCTACAGAAGTATGGACGCCAATCGATCCTGCATTGGCCGAATCGCCAATGACGGCCAGAAATTTACGTACACCTGCGCGTTCGGCCCGGACGCACAGCTCGGCCAAAAGGGCTCGCCCCAGGCCTTTGCGGTGAGCACTAGGTGCCATGTAAATCGAGTCTTCTGCAGAAAATCGGTAAGCAGGGCGCGGCTTGAACCAGTTGCAATAGGCAAAACCGATCACCTGGCCTGCGTCTTCGACGACCAAGTAAGGCAGGCCCTTGGACAGCACATCGGCGCGGCGACTGGTCATGCCGGCCTCGGTGGGCGGGTCGATCTCGAAGGTGCCCGTTCCGGTGAGCACGTGGTGGCGGTAAATGGCCGTGATGGCTGCGACATCTTCGTCGCGGCTTGGGCGGATCAGAGGCAAGGCAAGGCTCCCGTTGTATAATAGTGGGCTTTTCAGTGTGTCACTGGCCGGGTGGCCAGTTGCGTGTCTCAAACGCTGAAGGATACCGGGCGTCTTGGCAATTGTTCCCAAGATACCCAACCACCCAAGGATAAATCATGGTTGTTATTCGTTTGAACCGCGGCGGCTCCAAAGCTCGTCCTTTCTACAACATCGTCGTCGCCGACAAGCGCGTGCGTCGCGATGGTCGCTTCCTCGAGCGCATCGGTTTCTACAACCCCACAGCCAAAGGTGGCGAAGAGGGCCTGCGTATCGCACAAGACCGCCTGACTTACTGGAAAAGCGTTGGCGCACAGGCTTCCCCCACCGTGGAACGTCTGATCCGTCAAGCTGGCAAAGCCGCCGCCTGATTGGTTCGCACGGGTCATGCGTCCGCCTTTGGAAACGGCCGCGCTGCCGGCCGATGCCATCGAAATTGGGCGCATCACCGATGCTTGGGGTATCAAAGGCTGGTTCAAGGTCTTGCCCCACAGCGCCTCCCCCGAGGCGCTTTTTTCTGCCAAAAGCTGGTTCCTGTTACCGCCTGATCGGCCTGTGAAGCCTCAGCGCGGCATACCGGCGGCCTCTGCGCAACAGGCATGGACTGAGCCCTTGCAGCTCAACATCCTGGAAGTGAAAGACCATTCCGACTCCGTGGTGGCCCGTGGACAAGGCATTGATGACCGCAACGCATCTGAATCCTTGCGCGGCGGCCGGATTTTTGTTTCTCGGGCCAGCTTTCCCGCGGCTGCCGAGGGGGAGTACTACTGGGTCGATTTGATCGGTTTGCAAGTTCTCAACCGAGAGGGCGTGGATCTGGGTCAAGTGCGTGATCTCATGTCGACGGGCCCGCAAACGGTGCTGGTCATTGAGGCCGCAGCCGAGATTGAAGGCGGAAAACCGGTCGAGCGCATGATCCCGTTTGTAGCCGCTTTCGTCGACGGTGTAGATTTGCCTGGCAAGCGCATCACGGTCGACTGGCAGCCCGACTACTGAGCCGCCCCGGCGGTGGAGGGCCATCCCCATGCGCTTTGACATCATCACCCTGTTTCCAGAGTTGTTTGCCCCGCTGTTGAACAGCGGCATCACCCGCCGCGCATTTGAAAGTGGCTTGGTGGAGGTGCATTTCTGGAATCCGCGTGACCACGCTGAAGGCAATTACCGTCGTGTCGATGACCGTTCATTTGGCGGTGGTCCTGGCATGGTCATGCTGGCCGAGCCCTTGTTCAAATGCCTCACGGCCATTCGTGCCGCGCGCCAAGAAACGAATCCGGCACCTTTGGTCTTGTTTTCACCCATTGGTCAGACGCTGAATCACGCTGCCGTTGCGCAATGGTCGGCCAGCGCCGGCGCCGTGTTGTTGTGTGGGCGTTATGAAGGCGTTGATCAGCGTTTCATCGATCAATATGTCGATCGGCAAATCAGTTTGGGTGACTTTGTGCTCTCAGGTGGTGAAATCGCCGCCATGGCGATGCTCGATGCCGTGGCCCGCTTGCAGCCCGGGGTGCTCAATGATGAGGGCAGCCACCAGTTGGACAGTTTCAACGCCGCCCTGGATGGTTTGCTGGACAGCCCTCACTACACTCGCCCCGAGGTGTGGCATGGCCATGCTGTGCCGACTGAGTTGATGTCTGGGCATCACGCCCAAATTGCCCGATGGCGGCGTGAGCAAAGCTTGCGCCTGACTGCGTCGCTGCGCCCCGAATTGTTGGCGCAAGCCCGTCTGTCAGGCAGGCTGAGCCGGGAGGACGAGATCTTTTTACGCCAACTTGCAGATGGTTCATCCGAAGCCAAAACCGGGGCGGCGTCGAAAAAGCTATAATCAAGAGCTTTTCGATCCTCTACCCGCCGCGATCTGGCTCAGTCATGCACATGCATGGCCTTTACAGCACAGAACGCCCCTTGTGCAGCGAGGCATGATCGGACGGAGTTCAAAAAATGAATTTGATTCAAACTCTTGAGCAGGAAGAAATGGCCCGTTTGGGTAAAGTGATTCCTGAATTTGCCCCCGGCGACACCGTGATCGTCAGCGTCAATGTGGTGGAAGGTGCGCGCAAGCGTATCCAAGCCTATGAAGGTGTTGTCATCGCCAAGCGTAACCGTGGCTTGAACAGTGGCTTCACTGTGCGCAAGATCTCCAGTGGCGAAGGCGTGGAACGTACATTCCAAACCTACAGCCCCGTGATCGCGAGCATCGAAGTCAAGCGTCGTGGTGATGTTCGCCGCGCCAAGCTGTACTACCTGCGTGACCGCAGCGGCAAGTCGGCACGTATCAAGGAAAAGTTGCCCCAGCGCAAAGCTGCTCCTGCAGCCGCCGCGTAAAGCCTTTTTCGAAGGTATAAAAAACCGCCTGGGTTCGCCCGAGGCGGTTTTTTTACGTCTGTTCGCAAGGTAAACGATCACAAGTTACAGGATTACAAGGCACAGGTCCATGAAAAAAGGCCTTGCCGGTGAGGGCAAGGCCTTGGATGCTGCAGGGCTGCGAAGGCTCTTGGCTCTTAACCGCGTGTGATTTTCAGCACACGGGTGCCACCCCGTTTGCCGGCAGGGCCTTCGCCAGCGGTATGCGGCTTGAAGTTGTTGGTGCCAAACTGCTTGGGGCCACGTGCGAACTTGTCACCGGCTGCGCCGCGTGGTGCTGGGCGAGCGGCGTTGCGGTTGTCACCGCCACGGTCTTCCCAGCGGCCACCTTGTCGAGGGTCTTGACGTGGTGCTGGGCGGCTGTCGCCACGGTCCCAAGGGTGAGCAGGTGCGCCGCGCTGCTCAAAGCGGTCACTGCTACGATGGTCACCACGGGGGGCCTCGAAACGACCGCCATCCTTGCGGGCATCAAAGCGGGCTTCACTGCGCTGCTCAAAACGGGGCTGCTCGTCGCGGAAGTGGCCACGTGGGGCGCGGTTGTCAAAACCGCCGCCATCGCGGTCACGGTGGCCGCCAAAGTCGCGGCCACCCGCTGGGCGACCACCCCGGAAACCACCGCCCGCATTGGCATAGTTGCGCTCGCCGCCGAAACGGTCACCGCCACGGCCCATGGGCTTGCGGGCTTCGGGCATGCGCATTTTGGGCTCCATACCCGGAATGACTTCGGCCTTGAAAGGCTGACGTGTGTAGGCCTCGATGTCACCGATTTTGCGGCGGTCGCGCATTTCGGCAAAGGTCACAGCCAGGCCATCGCGGCCGGCGCGGCCTGTGCGGCCAATGCGGTGGGTGTAGTCCTCGGC
Source organism: Comamonadaceae bacterium (assembly GCA_027488215.1). GTDB lineage: Bacteria > Pseudomonadota > Gammaproteobacteria > Burkholderiales > Burkholderiaceae_C > Limnohabitans_A. The sequence continues at coordinate 57,419 of JAIYCB010000044.1, read as the reverse complement.
CTTCATCGGCAAGCCGAAGTTGAAGACGTGGGTGATGGTGGGCACGTCGATGCCGCGCGCGGCCACGTCGGTGGCCACCAAAATCTGGACTTGGCCGTTGCGCAGCGCCATCAGGCGGCGGTTGCGCATGCCTTGGCTCAGGGCACCGTGCAGGGCTACAGCGGAGAAGCCGTCTTGCTGCAAATCAGCGGCCAAACCGTCGCATTCAATTTGGGTGCTGGAGAACACGATGGCCTGGTCGATCGAAGCATCGCGCAGCCAGTGGTCGAGCATCTGCCGCTTGTGTTGGGCGTTGTCGGCCCAGAACAGCACCTGCTTGATGTTGTTGTGCTTTTCTTGGGGGTTGTCGATCTGGATTTTCTGGACCGAAGAACCGCCGTCGTGCATCACGCGCATGGCCAATTGTTGAATGCGCGGCGCAAACGTGGCGCTGAACATCATGGTCTGGCGACGCTGGCTGGTCATCTCGTTGATGTCGGCCAGGTCGTCCGAGAAGCCCAGGTCGAGCATGCGGTCGGCTTCGTCCACCACCAGAAACTGCACCTTGTCCAGCTTGATTTGCATGGAGCGCTGCAGGTCGAGCAAGCGTCCGGGTGTTGCGACAACCAGGTTGGCATTTTGAAGCTTGGCAATTTGCAACTGGTAAGGCATGCCGCCGACCACGTTGGCGACGCGCAGGCCGCGTGTGTGCTTGACCAACTCGATGGCGTCTTGCGCCACCTGCTGAGCCAGCTCACGGGTTGGGCACAGGATCAGAGCGCCGGGGCTGGGGGCCTTGAAGTTGCGTGGGTTGGTGGGGTCTTTGCGCTTGGCACGCTTGGGGGTGGGCTCACCCCTGGCGGCAGCGTCGGCGCAGGCTTGTTCAAATTCGGCGCGTTCAGCGGCTTCTTGTTCGGCCATTTGCTGGATCAGCGTGTGCAGCACAGGCAGCAAGAACGCGGCGGTTTTGCCGCTGCCGGTTTGGCTGGACACCATCAGGTCGCTGTAGCCATTGGATTGGCCGTCTTTAGAGTTACCCGCAGTGGGCAGTGCCAGAGGAATGGCGCGCAATTGCACGGCGGTCGGCTGTGTGTAGCCCAGATCGGCCACGGCGCGAACCAACTCAGGGGCCAGGCCCAATTCGATGAAGCCATTGGGCACGTCGGTCACGGCATCGGTTTCGGCAGGCGACAAGTCGTCCTGCACTGTGTTCAAAGTGTCAGTCATGTGTGTAAAAACTCGCACGGATCAACGGCCGCAATGAATTGCTGAGGCCGCAGGCACCGCAAGGTTGAAAGGACATCAACCATCAAACGGTGCTCGCGAGAGGCGCTGGGCGTGATGCCTGGCCGCTTTGAGTGACCCTATCTTTGGGTCAAGGCATGAAGGGAGATGTATGAAACGCTGCACCCTTGTGCAGCGGGAAGGCAATTATGGCATGGATCAGGCATATCCGCTAGGGTTTTCCCTGAAAAATCACAAACGGATGAAATGCTCACGGTAATGCGCCAATTCGTCGATGGATTCGTGCACGTCGGCCAAGGCAGTGTGCTTTTGCTGTTTTTTGAAGTTGGCGTAGACCTCAGGCTTCCAGCGGCGTGACAGTTCCTTGAGGGTACTCACGTCCAAATTGCGGTAGTGGAAAAAAGCTTCCAGCTTGGGCATGAACTTGACCAGAAAACGCCGGTCCTGACTGATGGTGTTGCCGCACAGCGGCGAACTGTTCTTGGGCAGGTACTTTTTCAGAAAGGCCAGGATTTGTTCTTCGGCATCGGCCTCGTTGGTGGTGGATGCCTTGACCTTGTCGATCAGCCCGCTTTTGCCATGGGTGCCTTTGTTCCACTTGTCCATCTGGTTGAGCAATTCATCGCTTTGGTGAATGACCAGTACGGGTCCTTCTATCCGAGGCGTGAGGTGCGGACCGGTGACGATCACGGCGATCTCCAGCAAGCGTTCTTTTTCGGGGTCCAGCCCCGTCATTTCACAATCGATCCAGACCAGGTTCTGATCGGATTTGGGCAACTCTGGAGTTTCCGGGGCGGGGAGGGTGGTGTTCACGTGAGCCATGCATCGATTGTCGCCGATGCCACGAGCCCCTCTGCTGCGGGCTTGAATCGCGGCGTAGCTCTCGGCATTCAGGGTACGGCTTCTACAATGGCGGGATGAATGCATCCCTGACCTTGACCCTGACACTGGTGGTGGCCCTGGTGGCGCATGTGTCGCTCAAATTCTGGCTGAATGCCCGCCAGGTGCGGCATGTGGCCCGCCACCGCAGCGCCGTGCCTGTGGCTTATGCCGAAACCGTGTCTTTGACCGACCATGAAAAAGCCGCTGACTACACTTTGGCCAAAGCGAAGCTGTCGCAAATCGACATCGCACTGGATGCAGCAGTTTTGCTAGGTTGGACGCTGCTGGGCGGGCTTGATGTGCTCAACCAGGTGTTGCTGGCTTGGATGGGTCCAGGCATGTCGCAGCAAATCGCGCTGGTGCTGGGCTTCACTCTTGTCGGCGGTCTCATCGGGCTGCCTTTGTCGCTGATGCAAACCTTTGGTGTGGAGCAACGCTTTGGCTTCAACAAGATCACGCCGGCCCTGTGGCTCGCCGACATGGCCAAAGGAATGGCTCTGGGTTTGGTTTTAGGCCTGCCGCTTTTGTGGGTGGTGCTGTGGCTCATGCAGGCCGGGGGCCAGTGGTGGTGGCTGTGGGCCTGGGGCGTGTTGGTGGCCTGGCAATTGTTTTTGATGGCAATTGCCCCGAATGTGATCATGCCGCTGTTCAACAAATTCACGCCCCTCGAAGACGAGTCGCTCAAAGCCCGCGTGCAGGGCCTGATGAAACGCGCAGGCTTCACCGCCAAAGGCTTTTTTGTGATGGACGGCAGCCGCCGCTCGGCGCATTCCAATGCGTTTTTCACAGGCTTTGGGGCCAGCAAGCGGGTGGTCTTTTTTGACACCTTGCTCAAGCAACTGAGCCCGGCCGAAATGGAAGCGGTGCTGGCCCATGAGTTGGGTCATTTCAAGCACAAGCACATCGTCAAAATGATGGCGACCAGCTTTGCCATGACGCTGGCGGGTCTGGCGCTGTTGGGCTGGCTGGCACAGCAGGTCTGGTTTTACACGGGCTTGGGCGTGATGCCCAATTTGACGGGCAGCAACGACGCGCTGGCGCTGGTCTTGTTCATGCTGGTCACGCCCGTTTTCACACTGTTTTTTGCGCCCGTGTCGTCGTGGCGCTCGCGTCAGCAAGAGTTTGAGGCCGATGCCTATGCCGTGTCGCAAACCCCGGGCAAAGACTTGTCTTCGGCCCTGCTCAAGCTGTATCAAGATAACGCTTCCACACTCACGCCCGACCCTTGGTATGTGAAGTTCTATTACTCGCACCCCCCGGCCAGCGAGCGTTTGCTGAGGATGAAAACCGCATGAGCACGCCAGAAGTTCGCGCCCTCAAACCCACTGAGGTGATCATGGCGCTGAGCCAGCTTCTCGGCTGGGGTCTGACGGGCGATGGTGAAAACGTCGCGATTGAAAAAACCTTCTCTTTCGAGCAGCACGTTCACGCTTTGCTGTTCGTCAACAGCTTGGGCTGGTTGTCTGAAAAACTCAACCACCACCCGGAAGTGGTGCTGACCTACCGGCGTTGCGTGGTGCGCTGGAATACGCACGATGTGCGCGGCTTGAGCCGAGTGGACTTTGAGGCGGCGACCCAAACCGATGCCTTGTTACCGGTATGAATTTTGATGAGTAAATCCAAAGCTCGCCCGGCTGTGTCTATGGCGAACGATCTGGAGCCCGGTTTGGTGGTGGCCACGTATGGTCGCCATTGCCTGGTGGAAACCCCCGAAGGACGACGCCTGATTTGCCACCCGAGGGGCAAGAAAAACCAGGTGGTGGTGGGCGACCAAGTGCTGTGGCAGATCGCAGGCGATGAGGGCAGCATCGAAAAGCTGCAGGAGCGCCGCAACCTGTTTTACCGTCAGGACGAAATCCGCACCAAATCCTTTGCCGCCAATCTGGACCGCGTGCTGATCCTGATCGCGGCTGACCCTGAGTATTCAGAAAGCCAGTTGTCTCGGGCCTTGGTGGCGGCCGAAGCCGAACACATCACGCCCATCATCGCGCTCAACAAAAGCGATCTGGCCGAGCCTTTTGCCCAGGCTTGGGAGCGTTTGGCCCCTTACCGTGCCATGGGCTACAGCGTGATGCCCATCAGTCTGAACCCGCGCAGCCCCGTAGCCGATGACGGTGTGCAAGCTTTGTGCGCCCATTTGCGTGGGCACACCACGCTGGTCCTGGGTCCGTCCGGGAGTGGCAAAAGCACGCTGATCAACCGCCTGGTACCCGATGCACAGGTGGAAACCGGCGAAATTTCGCTGGCGCTCAACTCGGGTAAGCACACCACCACCAGCACGCGCTGGTACTGGGTGCCTGCGCTCGATGCATCAACTGAAACGGGTGCTGAAAATGGGGCTGAAAAGGGCGCTGCACGCACGGCCTTGATCGATTCACCCGGCTTTCAGGAGTTTGGTCTGCACCACATCGAGCCCACCCGCCTGGCCGACTGCATGCCCGATTTGCGCCAGCATTTGGGGGGCTGTAAGTTCTACAACTGCACCCATTTGCACGAACCCGGTTGCGCCGTACTGGCCCAGGTGGAAACCGATGAGCACTCCGGCACCATCAGTGTGCGGCGTCACCGCATTTACGCACAGTTGTTTGATGAATTGAGCCAGCAGCCCTGGTGAGTGGCATGGCGATGCGCAACGGCCCCTGTGGCTTTTTTAGCCCACCAGATTGGCCATGGTTAGCAAGGCTATCAGCACCAGCCACATGATCACCGTGCGCCAGACCAGGCCCACCACTTGGGCAAAGTGCGCCACGCTGGCAATGCGTCCTGGGGTGCTGCTGCTGTCCTGATGATCGGGCGTTGTGGGCCCCTCGGCAACAGGTTGCAAAGCCGCACCTCCCAGACGGATGTTGATGGCTCCGGCCGTTGCCGCCAGGATCACACCGTCGTTGTCTTGTGGGAAGTTTTGTGCATGGTGCCGCCAGCCGTCCATGGCATCTTCAAAGCTGCCGACAATGGCAAAACCCAACGCCGTCATGTGCGAGGGCAGCCAGTCCATAGCCTGCCACGCTCTTGTCGAGACTGAGCGCAACACCTCACTGGGCAAAGAGCCATCGGCGGAGGGTTCTTGCCAGCGACGCTGCGTGAATTCGGTCAGGCGGTAAATCACCGCGCCCACTGGCCCGAGGCCGATGATGGACAAGGCGGCGTACCAGAAAAACACACCAAACACATGGCGGTGTGCAGCAATCACAGAGTACTCAATCACGTGCCGCACGATTTCGCTGCGTGGTATTTGACCCACCTGCACCTGTTGCCATTGGGCCAGCAATTCGCGGGCCTTGTCTTCGTCGCCATTTTCCAGAGCTTCACGGATGCCTGTGAAATGGTGGCTGAACTGACGAAAACCCAATGTGACGTAGAGCAAGGCCACGTTCCAAAAGACAGACACCCACCAACCCACAATCCAATCCATCAGCCAATGCAGAAGCACTGCCAGCAAGGCGGGTGCAAGGACGATGATGCCCCAAGTCACCCAGGCTTGATGGCGGGTGCCTGCGTCGAAGGTGCGCACCACCCAGACTGTCCAGCGCTTGACAGTGGCAAAGACCTGGTTGTCGGTCTTGAGGGGTCGAACTTGCTCCAGCACCAAGGCCAGCAGGATGGCAAAAAAACTCATGGCATTCTCACGTCGATGGCGAAGCCATCAGGAAACGGTAAAAGTTGCGCAGCATCCCGGCTGTCGCTCCCCAGATGAAATGCTCTACCGCCTCCACATGTCCCTGGGCCGAGGTTCGCTGCTCTTGATAGGGCATGGAGAACCACTGTCGGCGTGAACCTTGCCAGTCCATGGCATGACGGCGGTGGTTGGCCGGGTTCATCAAAAAAGACAGCGGGACTTCAAATACATCATCTACCTCATCGGGATTGGGGCGTAGCTCGAAATCGGGTGATACCAGTCCAATCACCGGTGTCACCCAGAACGAGGTGCCCGTGATGTAAATGGGCAATTCGCCAATGACCTGTACGTGCCGGCCTGCCAAACCGACTTCTTCCTCGGCCTCGCGCAAAGCAGTCGCCTGTATGTTGGCGTCTTCAGGGTCCACCTTGCCACCAGGAAACGCGATCTGACCCGAGTGGGTCTTCATGTGCGCAGCGCGGCGCGTCAGCAGCACCGTGGGCATCGACGCTTGCGGCCCGCGCATCACGATAGGAACCAGCACCGCCGCCTGGGCGGGTGGGCGTTCTGATGTGAAGTTTTCCCGTACCACTTCCGGCTGCCATACAGGCGGCTGCGCAAACCGGGCCTTCAGGGCGTCGGGCTGCAAAAAAGCAGTCGGTACAGCCGGCATGTCGTGGTCGATTTGCCAAACCGGGACTTCTCGTGGATCAAAGAAAGGATTTTTAGACACAGGCAGTATTTATAACCGACAAGTCCAGCCGCCCTGTTGCAGGCCAGACTGCAACATTGGCCTCGACTTGGTGCAAGTGGGCTCATGGTGAAGTCGTAAAATAGCCCACGCCGCCTTATTGCGCAGCTTTATTTTTTACATTTATGGATAGAGGTCATATCATGAAGCGCGACTATTTTTCAAACGACTCACGTTCCGAGCGCCGGTTTGGCGAACACCGCAGCGGTACCTGCATGGCCTTGATCGATGGCCGGTTCTTGATTTGGCTGGCCCAGCAAGGTGCCATGGGCGCCTCCGGCGAATCGGTCAATCGCCAAGGCTTGCTCAGTTTGTTATCGCAGGCCCTCTCACAGGCTGCGCTGGACGTGGACTTGCGCCGAATCTACTGGTACAGCGACCGATCGGACGGCTTGGTCATCGACGACCAGATCATGCGCTTGGTTCAGGCGCATGACGCCGATGGCGGTGCGTCCCTGCTGCGTTCACTGGGCCATGACCTCAAGCAACTGGCTGAGCACCATGCCTGTGACCACGTGTTGGTGGCCAGTGACGATGAGCGGTTTGTGACCACCATCGATGAGGCTCAACTCCGCGGCTTGAGTGTGCACCTCCTGGCCGACGATTCGGCTCGGAATATGCCGCAAATGGTGCGAACTGATCCTGGTTGGGCCCGATTGCTGGCCCAGGCCGATCGCCGCGTGGTGGTGAACTCGCAAGCACTGGCTGACATGCTCCAAGGCAAACTTCCGATTGGCATGGGCCTTGCCGTGGAAGAAGTGGAGGAGCTGCGCAAATCGATGCACGAGGTGATCACCGCTTGGTGGGCTGATGAACCCGAAGACCTGCGCGAAGATTTGCGTGACGCGTTACAGATCAGTCGGGGTGTTCCGCAAGAAGTGGACCGACAGCTCTTGCTGCGCATGCGCCAACGACTTGCGCGTGCCTTGAGTTTGCCTGAGAAAAAAATGCTTCGTGAAACCCTGCGTTTGGTGGTAACCGAGCCTGTGGCCCCGGCGCTGGCGGGGGGCGACGTTGTGCCTCCGGTTGACGACTGAGTCAGGGTCATAGGAGATGTTCTTGCGCATGACCTGCTGGGTGTGGGGTGCTGAATCAGGATCAATTTGATTTTGCAATTTGTTTCAATTGAATATCATCAAAGTATTAAAAATTACTTTTTAGATGATAAATTTAATTCATGCAATCCAGCGTCCATCCACAGGAGCATGAAATGATGACCACTGCAGCCCGATTGACACCTCAGAAAACGCGCCATCTCAACGCCTCATTGCACCAGGACCACTTCACATTGGCTATGCACCAAGAGGCAGAAAACGCCTTGGCCATGGCCTTGCACTACCTTCGATCGAGCGGCAGCAACGTTCCAGGCGCTACCCGCAAGGCCGTGCAAGCCTTGGGTGCGTTGAATCGACTCGAAATGTTATCTTCGGGATCGAGCGCGCGCGTGACAGGGCGCGCATAACTAGCCAAGACGCCCAGGCCTCAAGGTTTGTTTTTTTAGGGCTAATTGAGGGCGGGGGTAGCCACAAATTATTGGCGAGTTACCAGCCTGACAAGACTGTGGTGCTGTCCTGGCACCTTGACATGCATGCGTCAGACTTTGTGGTGGTAAAGAGTCACCCGCTCGACTTCGTTCTTGGAGCCCAGCACCACACTCACGCGCTCATGCAGCTGGCCAGGTTGCAGGTCCAGAATGCGCTGCTTGCCGTTGGTCGATGCACCGCCGGCTTGTTCGATCAGCCAACTCATGGGATTGGCTTCGTACATCAGGCGCAGTTTTCCAGCTTTGTGCGGTTCGCGCTTGTCCCAGGGGTACATGAAAACGCCACCTCGGGTCAGGATGCGGTGCACGTCGGCCACCATGGAAGCGATCCAGCGCATGTTGAAGTCTTTGCCTCGCGGGCCTTCCTTTCCTTGAAGGCATTCGTCGATGTAGCGACGCACGGGTTCGTCCCAGTGGCGCATATTGCTCATGTTGATGGCGAACTCTTTGGTGTCGACAGGCACTTGCACGTTTTCTTGGGTGAGCACGAAAGAGCCTTGCTCGCGGTCGAGTGTGAACATGACCACCCCATCGCCCACGGTGAGCACCAGCGTGGTTTGTGGTCCATAGACGCAATAACCTGCCGCCACTTGGTTCTTACCGGGCTGCAGGAAGTCCTGCTCGGTCACACCCTGGCTGCCTTCGGGCTTTTTGAGCACGCTGAAGATGGTGCCGATGCTGACATTGACGTCGATGTTCGACGAACCATCCAAAGGATCAAACAGCAGCAGGTATTCGCCCTGCGGGTAGCGGTTGGGCACCAGGTAGATGCTGTCCATCTCTTCAGACGCCATGGCTGCGAGGTGACCGCCCCATTCGTTGGCTTCGAGCAGTACTTCGTTGGCGATGATGTCGAGCTTTTTTTGCACTTCGCCTTGCACGTTTTCGCTGTCGGCACTGCCCAGCACACCGCCCAAGGCGCCTTTGTTAACAGCATGGCTGATGCTTTTGCAGGCGCGGGCCACCACTTCGAGCAGTAAGCGCAGGTCAGCCGGGATGTGGCCTTTGTCGCGTTGCTGTTCCACCAAGTAGCGGGACAGGGAGATTTTGCTGCTCATGGGTGTTCCTTGGGGTCAGGTGCTGCTCAGGGCACGGTTGATCACTTCGCGCACATCATTGCTGAGGTCTGCCTTGGCAGCCACGCGTTCGATCGCCACGCGGGCTGCGCTCCGGTAGGGCTCGGCCAGGCGACTCCAGCGGTCCATGGCGCGGGCCAGACGGGCGGCAACCTGCGGGTTGATGGCGTCGAGCGCCAGCACCTGTTCGCTCCAGTACACATAGCCTGCCGCGTCGGCGCGGTGAAAGCCTGCCGGGTTGGCGCTGCAGTAGCTGAAGATCAAGCTGCGAGCGCGGTTGGGGTTGCGCAGGCTGAAGTCGGGATGCTGCATCAGTTGGCGCACGCGCGGCAGGATGTCGCCTGCGCGGTCAGGCGCACTGGCTTGCAGTGCAAACCACTTGTCAATCACCAGTGCTTCGTGCTGGAACATTTTGTGGAACAGGTCCAGCGCGTCTTGTGCCAAGGCATGGCCGCTCACGACCAGTGCCGACAAGGCGTTGTAGCGGTCAGTCATGTTGCCAGCGTCCTTGAACTGCTGGTAAACACGGCCAGGCGTGACGGCGTCACCATTGTGCAAGGCGGCCACGCACAGCATGGTCATGGCCAGACCCGCCAGCGCTCGGCGGCCACTCGATTTGGCGTCTGGCGAGTAGGCGCCGTTGTGCTTGTGGGCATCCCATGCCCATTGCCAGTCCGCTTGCAGGGCGGTGGCCAGTTGCAGGCGCATGTTTTCGCGCAGTGCGTGTACCCGCTGCGGGTCCACCAGATCCAGCTGATCGGCGATGTAGTTTTCAGACGGCAGTGTGAGCGCCAGATCCTTGAATGCGGCGTCCAGTTGGGGGTGGCGCAGCACGTTGCGCAGTGCTGCCACCAAGGCCTCGGACAGGACGGGTAAGCCGGTCAAGTCCTTGTTTTGCTGTATTGCATTCAAGGCGCTCTGTAACATCAGCCGCTGGCCAGCTTCCCATTGGTTGAATGGGTCACTGTCATGGGCCAGCAAAATCAGCAAGTCGTCGGCATTCAGGCCGTCTTCGAGCACCACCGGAGCGCTGAACCCCCGCAGCAGGGAGGGCACGGGCTCGCTGTCGATGTTGACAAAGGTGAAGCTGGCGGTTGCTTCGGTCAGCACCAGTGTTTGCTGTGTCACGCTGTCGGCTGTGCCGGCCAGCTGTAGGGGTAGGGCCTGGCCATCGCGGCTGAGCAGGCCCAGGGTGACGGGAATCACGAACGGTGCCTTGTGCGCCTGGTCGGGCGTGGCAGGGCAGCTTTGGCTGAGGGTGAGCGTGTAGCTGCACTCCGAGGCGTTGTAGTTTCCGGCTGCCTGCAGGCGTGGTGTGCCTGCCTGGCTGTACCAGTGTTTGAAAGCCGGCAGGTTGTTTGCCAGAGCCGATCCAGGGTTGGCATCGGCAATGGCTTGGGCAAAGTCGTCGCAGGTCACAGCTTGGCCGTCGTGGCGCTCAAAGTAGAGCTTCATGCCCTTGGCAAAGCCTTCGCGGCTCGTCAGCGTCTGCATCATGCGAACGACTTCGGAGCCTTTTTCGTAGATGGTGACGGTGTAGAAGTTGTTGATCTCGACATAGCTGTCAGGGCGCACCGGGTGGGCCATGGGACCGGCATCTTCAGCAAACTGCACCGTGCGCAGTACGCGCACGTCTTCGATGCGTTTGACAGCGCGGGCGCTGGCATCACCCGCCATGTCTTGGCTGAACTCCTGGTCACGGAAAACCGTGAGGCCCTCTTTGAGCGAGAGCTGGAACCAATCGCGGCAGGTGATGCGGTTGCCAGTCCAGTTGTGGAAGTACTCGTGGCCCACCACCGATTCGATGTTGCCGAAATCCATGTCGGTGGCGGTGGCGGGGTTGGCCAACACGTATTTGGTGTTGAAGATGTTCAGGCCCTTGTTTTCCATCGCGCCCATGTTGAAGTCGCTGGTGGCGACGATCATGAAGCGCTCCAGGTCCAGCGGCAGTCCAAAGCGCGCTTCATCCCACGCCACGCTGGCCATGAGCGAGTTCATCGCGTGTTCGGTCTTGTCCAGGTCACCTGGGCGCACGAACACCTGCAGCAAATGCTCTTTGCCGTTACGGCTCGTGATGCGCTGCTCACGAGCGACCAGCTGACCTGCCACCAGGGCGAACAAGTAGCAGGGCTTTTTGTGAGGATCGACCCACCTGGCAAAGTGACGCCCATCTTCCAGCGCACCTTGCTCAACCAAGTTGCCGTTGGAGAGCAGCACCGGGTATTTGGCCTTGTCGGCGCGCAGGGTAACGGTGTAGCTGGCCATCACGTCCGGACGGTCCAGGAAATAAGTGATGCGACGGAAACCCTCGGCCTCGCATTGGGTGAAGAAGGAATTGTTGCTGACGTACAGGCCCATCAGCTGGGTGTTCTTCTCCGGGTTGCAGGTGGTAAAGATTTCCAGATCGAAGGGTTCAGGGCCTTCTGACAGGTTTTCCAGCACCAGCTGATTGCCGTCCATCTTGAACGAGGTACCTGCGCCGTTGACCAGCACACGCGCCAAGTTCAGGTCTTCTCCGTCCAAACGCAGCGGTTGGGCCACCACGTCAGGGTTGCGGCGCAGGCGCATCTTATTGAGCACGCGGGTTTTCGACGGATCAAGGTCGAACGTCAGATCGATGGTGTCGATCCAGAAAGCCGGGGCGGCATAAGCCTCACGGTGAATCGCAGTGGGTTGTCCTTCACGCATCACATGTGTCCTGTCTTGGTCGTTGTCTCGTCATCGCGAGCGTGGCGAGGCGATCCAGGAAACTGGACTGCCACGCTGCGCTCGCAGTGGCGAGTTGGGAGGCGTTTTGGCACTCTTGGACCCTTGCATGGTGGTCAGAGGCCTTGTTTGAGTGAGGCTTCGATGAACGCATCCAAGTCGCCATCGAGCACCTTTTGGGTGGCCGAAATTTCAACGTTGGTGCGCAAATCCTTGATGCGGCTGTTGTCCAGCACATAGCTGCGGATCTGGTGACCCCAGCCCACATCGGTCTTGGTGTCTTCGAGCTTTTGCTGTTCTTCCATGCGCTTGCGCATTTCATGGTCGTACAGGCGCGAGCGCAGGCGTTGCCAAGCCACATCGCGGTTGCTGTGCTGGCTGCGTCCATCCTGACACTGCACCACAATGCCCGTGGGGATGTGCGTCAGGCGCACGGCCGAATCGGTTTTGTTGATGTGCTGGCCGCCCGCGCCGCTGGCGCGGAAAGTGTCGGTGCGCACGTCAGACGGGTTGATGTTGATCTCGATCGAGTCGTCGATCTCGGGGTACACAAACAGCGAGGCAAAAGACGTGTGACGGCCGCCCGACGAGTCAAATGGGCTCTTGCGCACCAAACGGTGCACGCCAGTTTCGGTGCGCAGCAAGCCAAACGCGTATTCGCCTTCGATCTTGATGGTCGCGCCCTTGATGCCAGCGGTGTCGCCCGGGGTTTCGTCTTCCACAGTGGCCTTGAAGCCCTTGCGTTCGGCGTACTTGATGTACTGGCGCAGCAACATGCTGGCCCAGTCACAGGCTTCTGTACCACCAGCACCCGCCTGAATGTCAACAAAGCAGTTGAGCGGGTCGGCCTCGTGGCGGAACATGCGGCGAAATTCGAGGTCTTCCACCAGCTTGGCCAGTTTGGCGGCTTCGCCTTCGATGGTTTGCAGTCCTGCATCGTCGCCTTCTTCCTTGCTCATGTCGAAGAGCTCAAGGTTGTCGGCCAACTCACTGGTCAGATTGGTGATGGTCACCACCACGCCGTCGAGGGCTTTTTTCTCTTTGCCCAGTTCCTGGGCTTTTTTCGGGTCGTTCCAGACCGAGGGATCTTCGAGGGATGCGTTGACGGTTCTCAGCCGTTCAGATTTGGCATCGTAGTCAAAGATACCCCCGTAACTCGTGGGTACGAGCGGTCAGGTCTGTGAGGGATGCGCCGATTTGGTTGATGCGTTCTGCGTCCATGGGGAAAGTGTCCGGTTCAGTAAACCGAGCATTTTCTCATGACTTGGTGTGACGCACGCCCCCGCTAGGGCTTAAAACTGCCGCCCATAAGAGAACATCAGGCCGGCGCTGCCCAGAAATTTGACTTGAACCGAGTCATGCTGCGTTAACTTGTAGCCCAAGGAGGGAATGATGGCCGGATTGAACCCCTTGTGATTGAGGGGCACCTTGTCCTCGTAAGGGGCCACGTAGCCGTACATCAGGCCAGCCGTGACTTTGGCGAAAAGTTCAGGAGCGCCCAACAGCTTGTTGTACTGCAGACCCGCGTAAACATACAACGAAGGCTGGCCAAAAGAGTTGCTGAAAAAGCTGACACCGCACAAACGGTCGCCGGGCAGTTGCTCGTCAATCGCCACCAAGACCACTGGTTTGTGCTCTGCGCTGTGGTTCCAGTGGTGGGTGTAAGGAGAAAACGTGAACTCACCCCGGTGAGCAGGTTCTGGCGCCCCTTTGACGGACAAAAAGTCTGGGCAATAGCGGTTGCTGGTTTGTGCTTGTGCCAAAGACGCGCAAGCCGACAAACATGCCATCAGAAAAAAACGGGAAATGTGCGTAGCCTGCATTTTGGGTTTACATCAAACTAAATTCGAATGGATTCTAGGTCTTTTCATTGACAGAATTTTTCAATCAGACGAGCCAGAGTTTCGGGTTGATCGTGGTGCAGCATGTGCCCAGCGTCCTGGACTTTGGCTTGCTCAAGTTGCGGCACGGACTTCAGGCGTTCGTGAAACTCGGCCAAGGTGTATTTGCCTTTCCACCACTGGCTGAGCGAGTCGTCGGAGGCTTCCACCACCAGCACGGGGGCGCTGATGCGGCGGTACATCGCCAAGGCTTCTTCCAGGTGGAACAAATAAGGGTTGATGACCTTGTGCGCCGAGTCACCCAGGATGCGCCATTGGCCATCGGTGCCCGCTTGTGCCCAATGCTGGGCCAGCCAATCGGCTTTGTCTTGGCCGAGGCGCCCGTTCGTCTTCATCAGGCGGGCCGCCACGCCTGCGGCGTCCGGGTAAGCCTTGAGCGTGTTGTCGCCCGCGCGTTGCGCTTTGAGCTCGTCGAGCCACTGGGCCATGCGGGTAGGGGCCTGGGCTGGCTGGGTGGTGGCCATGCCAAAGCCTTCGAGGTTGACCAGACGGCGGATGCGCTCGGGGCGGCTGCCCGCGTACATCATGACCACGTTGCCGCCCATGCTGTGGCCGACCAGGTCAATGGCTTGACCGGGGTAGAGCGCGTCGAGCAGGGCGTCCAGATCGGCCAGGTAATCGGGGAACCAATAGCTGTCGGTGGGCGGGGTTTCGGTCAGGCCGTAGCCGCGCCAGTCCATGGCGATGATGGGTCGCTGGCTGACAAAAGCCTCGCTGAAGGCGTCGACCATGAACTGGTACGAAGCGGCCACGTCCATCCAGCCGTGGGCCAAAACGAGGGGGGCGGCGCCCGGCAGGGCCTGGCCCCATTGGCGGACGTGGTAGCGGCAGCCGCGCAGCGGCACCCAATGGCTTTGTGATTCGCGTAAAACTTGGTACATACTTTCGATCATAAGGAGACACACGATGAGCGTCAGTCGCAACCAGGACCGCCGGGGCCCCATCACCCCGGACCGCTATGCGGCCATCCACCAGGGCTTTGGCTGGAAAGTTCCCAAGCGCTTCAACATGGCGCAGGCATGCTGCGGGCAGTGGGCGGCGCAGCCTGCCACGGCCAGGCGAGTCGCCATCCGCGAGCATGTGGCGGGTCAGGGCTTGGGGCGCAGTTGGACTTTTGGCCAGTTGCAAACTGCGGCCAACCGCCTGAGCCGGGTCTTGCAGGCGCAGGGCGTGCAACGCGGTGATCGGGTGGCGATAGTGCTGCCCCAGCGTTTTGAAACAGCCGTGGCCTACATGGCGGTGCTGCAAATGGGCGCGGTGGCCATGCCGCTGTCCATGTTGTTTGGTCCCGAGGCGCTGTCTTTTCGCATCAACGACAGCCAAGCCCGCGTGGCCGTGTGCGACGAATCTACGGTCCAGGCCTTGCAGCAGGCCAGGCCCGATTGCCCCGGCTTGCAAACCCTGATCGGTGTGGGGGGTGTCGGGGCGCTGGCTGATCTGGATTACGCGCAAGCCGTGGCCAGCCAGGCTGCATCCTTCAAAGCCGTCAGCACCCTGGCCGAAGACTCGGCGGTGCTGATCTACACCAGTGGCACCACCGGCAACCCGAAGGGCGCGCTCATCCCGCACCGGGCGCTGATTGGCAACCTGACGGGGTTTGTGTGCAGCCAAAACTGGTTTGGCTTTGACCCGGCAAATGCCAGTCGCCCGTCCAAAGCGGTGTTTTGGTCACCGGCCGACTGGGCCTGGACGGGCGGGTTGATGGACGCTTTGCTGCCCAGTCTGTACTTTGGACGCCCCATCGTGGCTTTCAATGGGCGGTTTTCCCCCGAAGCGGCTTTCGAGATACTGCAAAGCCACGCGGTCACGCACACCTTTTTGTTCCCCACCGCGCTCAAAGCCATGATGAAGGCTGTGCCCGAGGTGAAGGGCCGCTACCGCCTCAAGCTCCAAGCCATGATGAGCGCAGGCGAGGCGGTGGGTGATGCGGTGTTTGCCTATGTCCAGCAGCAGATGGGCGTGACGGTCAACGAGATGTTTGGCCAGACCGAGATCAATTACGTGGTGGGCAACTGCGCTCGCTTGTGGCCCGCCAAGCCCGGCAGCATGGGCAAGGGCTACCCTGGCCACCAGGTGGCGGTCATCGACGAGGCGGGTCAGCTTTGCCCGCCAGGCACACCCGGCGAAGTGGCAGTGAACCGCTTCGATGTGCACGGTCATCCCGACCCGGTGTTCTTTTTGGGCTACTGGAACAACGACAAGGCCACAAAGGCCAAATACAGCGGCGACTGGTGCCGCACGGGCGACATGGCCGTGGCGGACGAGGACGGCTACCTTTGGTACCAAGGCCGTACCGACGACATGTTCAAGGCGGCGGGTTACCGCATCGGGCCCGGCGAGATCGAAAACTGCCTGGTCAAACACCCGGCCGTACAAAACGCCGCCGTGGTGCCCAAGCCCGACGCCGACCGGGGTGCTGTGGTCAAGGCCTATGTGGTGCTGTCGCCTGATTGGCTGACCCGCAGGCCCAGCGGAGCGGGCCAGGCCAGTTTTGACAACGAGGTGCGCCGCGAACTGCAGGCCCATGTGAAGGGTTTGCTGGCGCCTTACGAATACCCCAAAGAGATTGAGTTCATCGACCAACTGCCCATGACCACCACCGGCAAAGTGCAGCGGCGGGTGATGCGGCTGCAGGAAGAAGCACGCGCGACAGCGCTGAAGACCAATGCACGCTGACGCGTGACAAAATCAACCCATCGCCTTGTTTCTCAACTCGTGGAACATCAACGCGCTTGAATTCAACTCAGAACACACCATGAAACTCGTACAACTCGGTCAATCCGACTTGCAAGTGACCCCCATTTGCCTGGGTACCATGACTTTTGGCCAGCAGGTCAATGAGGCCGATTCGCACGCCATCCTGGCCCGCTCGCTCGAAGCGGGCATCAACTTCATCGACACCGCTGAGATGTATGCCGTGCCCGCTTCGGCAGAAACCTGCGGTGCCACCGAGAAGTTCATAGGCAACTGGATTGCCAAAAATCCCGGTGTCCGTCAAAAACTGGTGTTGGCTACCAAAGTGGCGGGCCCTTCGCGTGGCATGCCCTGGATCCGTGAAGGCTCGGGCATGACGGGGCAAGACATCCTGAACGCCTGCGATGCCAGCCTGCGTCGCCTGCAAACCGATGTGATTGACCTCTACCAGATCCATTGGCCCGAGCGCCATGTGCCGGTGTTTGGTATGACCTATTTCGACCCGGCGAAAGACAAGTCGGTGACCTCGATCCACGAGCAGCTCGAAGCGTTGTCCAAGCTGGTCAAAGCCGGCAAGGTGCGCCACATCGGCTTGTCGAATGAAACCCCCTATGGTGTGCACGAGTTTGTGCGCTTGGCCGAGCAACATGGCCTGCCCCGCGTGGCCACGGTGCAAAACCCCTACTGCCTGGTCAGCCGCACCTATGACAACGGTCTGGACGAAACCTGCTACCGCCTCAAGGTGTCCATGCTGGCATATTCCCCTCTGGGCTTTGGCTTGCTGACGGGCAAATACGATCACGACGATCTGACGGGTCCTCTGGTGCCCGATGGTGGCCGCATTGCCCGATATGACTCGATGCGAAAGCAGCGCTGGGGCCGCCCTGAGGCCTTGGCGGCAGCTCGCCGTTACAACCAGTTGGCACGCGACCATGGCATGACGCCCACCCAGATGGCGCTGGCGTTTTGCTACCACCGCTGGAGCGTGGCCAGCACCATCATCGGTGTGACTTCGCTGGCGCAACTGAATGAAGACCTGGCGGCCTGGAGCACCCAGCTCTCGCCCGAAGTGCTCAAAGCGATTGACGCCATTCGCTGGGAAATGCGCGACCCGGCTTTGTGATGCAGGCCCATGGCCAAAAAAGACAAAGTCAGCGAAACCCCGGCCACAGCGCTTTTGCGCCAGCACGGGGTGATGTTCACTGAGCACCCCTACGACTACCTGGAGCATGGCGGCGCGCAGCACAGCGCGCAGGTGTTGGGCATGGACCCGTTTGTTGTCGTCAAAACCCTGATCATGCAAGACCAGGACGCCAAACCACTGGTGGTGCTGATGCATGGCAACCGCAAGGTGTCCACCAAAAACCTGGCCCGACAGATCGGCTTGAAATCGGTCGAGCCTTGCGCACCCGAAGTGGCCAACCGGCACAGTGGCTATTTGGTGGGTGGTACCTCACCCTTTGCCACGCGCCGGGCCATGCCCGTATTCATCGAAGAGAGCATCTTGAGCTTGCCGCGCATTTGCATCAATGGGGGCAGGCGAGGTTACTTGGTGGGCATTGAACCGCAGGTGTGTGTGCAACTGCTCGGGGCAAAAGCCGTGAACTGCGCGCTGGCAGAATGACGCCCGTACAAGAACAAGGGAGTTTTCGATGGATCTGTTGATTCCAGTGGCCGTGGTGCAGGCCAGTTACTTGATGGGTTCGCTGAGCTTTGCGGTGATCGTCAGCCGCCTGATGGGTCTGAATGACCCGCGCAGCTACGGCAGCAAAAACCCGGGGGCCACCAATGTGCTGCGCTCGGGCAGCAAAAAGGCGGCCATCCTGACCTTGCTGCTGGACGCATTCAAAGGCTGGTTACCTGTGGCATTGGTGCTGGCGTATGGTCCCGAACACGGCGCAGGGGCGGGCTTGGCTGCTTTGGCGGGTCTCGCAGCTTTTTTGGGGCACCTGTACCCGGTGTTTTTTGGTTTTGTCGGCGGCAAAGGCGTGGCGACGGCGGTGGGTGTGGTGGTAGGCGTTAATGGCAGCTTGGCGCTTGCTGTGGTGTTCAGCTTTGCCATCGTGTTGTTTTTCTCGCGCTACGTTTCGCTGGCCTCGATGGTAGCGGCGGTGTTTGCGCCTGCTTTTTACCTGTTCGGCGACGGGGTGGCCTGGCAAGCGTCCGCGCCCGAGATCTTGAGCCTGTCCGCCATGGCGATTTTGTTGGTCTGGCGGCACCGCGAAAACATCCACCGCTTGTTGGCGGGCACCGAGTCCCAACTGGGAAAGAAAAAAACATGAGCCAAGATATTCAGCGTTTGCATGTCGCCGCACGCTACAGTGAGGCGGCCATTTTCAATGGCGTGGTGTATCTGGCGGGGATGGTGCCTGAGTGTGAGGCCACCGACATCCGCAGCCAGACGGTCGATGTGCTGCGCCAGATCGAGCATCGCTTGCAGGAGGCGGGCAGCGACAAAACCCGCATCTTGCGCACCCAGATTTACCTGAAAGACATCAGCGACATCGCCGCCATGAACGAGGTATGGGACGCATGGGTGATGGCAGGCAGTGCGCCACCGCGTGCCACCGTGCAGGCGGCGCTGGCCAACCCGGACTATTTGATCGAGGTGGTGGTCACTGCGGCTGTGGCGAAACAGGGCGGTCGGTGATTCATCTCACATGAACTTTTGACACGCCTGCGAATGCGGGCATTCATGGCAGTGGAAGGTTTGTACCCTGGATCGATTCGGAGTGACAAACTGCCAGGATCACATGCACTCAAAAATCGCCGCAATGCCCTGTCCGCCGCCGATGCACATGGTCACCAGTGCATAACGGCCATTCACGCGCTGCAGTTCATGCAGGGCCTTGACGGTGATCAATGCACCTGTGGCGCCAATGGGGTGACCCAGTGAGATGCCAGAGCCATTGGGGTTGACCTTGGCCGGGTCCAGACCCAGTTCGCGGGTCACAGCGCAGGCTTGGGCGGCAAAGGCTTCGTTGGCTTCGATCACGTCCAGGTCATTCACGCTCAAGCCGGTTTTCTTGAGGACGGCTTGCGTGGCCGAGATCGGGCCCACGCCCATGATCTTGGGGTCGAGGCCCGTGTGGGCATAACCCACCAGACGGGCCATGGGTTTGGCTCCATGGGCCTTGGCGGCATTGGCTTCCATCAACACCACAGCGGCGGCGGCGTCGTTGATGCCCGAGGCGTTGCCCGCAGTCACGGTGCCGTTTTCTTTGACGAACACGGGCTTGAGCTTGGCCATGTCCTCGAGCTTGCAGCCAGGGCGGAAGTGCTCGTCGGTGGTGTAGGCGACCTCGCCTTTTTTGCTCTTGAGCATGACCGGCATGATCTGGTCTTTGAAGTAGCCCGCAGCGGTAGCGCGCTCGGCGCGGTTGTGGCTTTCCAGGGCCAGAGCGTCCTGCATCTCGCGGGTGATGCCGTATTTGGCGGCCACATTTTCGGCGGTCACGCCCATGTGGATGGTATGGAAGGGGTCGTGCAGTGCGCCGATCAACATATCGACCATTTTGGCGTCGCCCATGCGGATGCCCCAACGACTGGCCAGGCTGGCGTACGGCGCACGGCTCATGTTTTCGGCGCCGCCACCAATGGCGATGTCGCAGTCGCCCAGCAAGATGGACTGGCTGGCGTTCACGATGGCCTGCAGTCCCGAGCCGCACAGTCGGTTCACGTTGTAGGCAGGGGTGACTTCTGCGCAGCCGCCATTGATGGCCGCCACGCGCGACAGGTACATGTCTTTGGGCTCGGTGTTGACCACATGGCCGAACACCACATGGCCAACGTCCTTGCCTTCGACGCCAGCGCGGGACAGCGACTCGCGCACGACCAGTGCGGCCAGCTCGGTGGGCGGGATGTCCTTGAGGCTGCCGCCAAAGGTACCAATGGCGGTGCGCACACCGCTGACAACAACAACTTCACGGCTCATAGGGATAACTCCACAGTTGAAAAAATGACAAATACAGGGGTTGGCCTGGGCAGTTTCGGGGCCAATGGCTACAGTGACCTGACACGGCTTTGGGCGTATTCAGGCGGCAGTCATTCGCGCTGACAAGGTGATCAGTCACGCACGTCGGCCACGGGCTTGTCACCAAAGTCAGGTCTTGCCAAGTAGCGGAGCACTTGCGTGGCCGCTTGTGCAGGCGAGCTGAGCTGCCCATTTGCCTTGAGTTGCAAGAACTTGGACTGGTCAGGAAACGATTCGCCCGATGCACCGCGCAACTGCACCTGCATGTCGGTGTCAATCACCCCAGGGGCCAGCGAGCAGACTTTGGCCCCATGTGTTTGCAGGGCTTCGTCGAGCGCCATGCAGCGGGTGAAATGGTCCATGCCGGCCTTGGCTGCGCAATAGCCAGCTTGCGAGGCCATGGGGTAACGGCCCAGACCGGAAGAAATATTGAGCACTTTTCGCGGGATGGACCAATGGGAGGTGGTCCCCAGAAAAGCCGCACACAAAGCCATGGGCGCTTCCAATCCCACGCGCAGGGCTTGGGCCAGATCGGCAGGGCGCGATTGGCCGAGCTGCAGGATGGGTGGGATGACGCCCGCATTGTTGATCAGGCTCACGCTGGCAAGTTGGCTGGGGTTCAAGGTTTGTAGCCAGGTCTTGAGGCGTTCGCTGGCACCCACGCCATCGGCCAGGTCGTGCGTCCACTGGATGAGCGGTACGCCTTCTTGTTGTGCGAAGTTGGCCAGGTTGGGGTTGGTATGGCGTGAGATGCACAACAGACTGTTGCCCGCTTTCAGCAATTGTTCAGCAATGGCCAAGCCCATGCCCCGGGAGGCGCCTGTGAGGATGTAAAGATGGAGTTGCATGTTGAGGATGTTAGGGGTTTGGCCTTGAATGCGCAAAGCTGCAGGCGGGCCAAAAGTAGCGAAGATGACAGCCAGGTCGTATGGTCGGGTTTGTGTCGAGGGGCGCGTTCGGTTGGGTATGCTCAGGAATTCTTGGGATAATTTTTGGGTTTTTTAAGGCATGGGAAAAAATAATCACCGCCAAGCACAGCCCCAAACCGCCGCACAAGTTCAGGCGCTGAACCAACGTTTGTCCGAGTTGGGTCAACGCTTTGTGCAGTTGTCTGCGCAAGGGGACTTTGCAGCCGCACTGGCGATCAACGAGCAGGCCCGACTGATCATGCCTGGGCATCCCCAAATTCTGGGCGACGCGGCCCTTTGTCATTTGCGCTTGGGAGACCGGGAAAAAGCGCATGACATTTACCTGCAAGCCTGCAAGTTGGCCCCGCAAGACGAGAACTTGTGGGATGGTCTGACCGAGGCCTGCGGGCATCTGGGCCGCATGGCCGAGGTGCGGCAGCATGGGCTGCACAGCCTGTTGCTCAAAGACCAGAAAACCCGATCACAAGCAGCACAAGCCCTGCCGGCCAATTTGCCCGTGCCCAACGCGGATGCGCGCCGGCAGGTGATCGCCTTCAGCCTGTTCGGTGACAACCCGCGTTATTGTGAGACCGCCAAATTGAACGTCATGGTGGCACGGCAATTGTTGCCCCACTGGACGACTCGCTTTTATGTGGACGACACGGTTCCGGTCGGGGTGCGGGCGTCTTTGCGGGCCATGGGGGCGCAGGTGCTGGATGTGGCTGATGTCGACCGACAGCAATTGAGTGCTTTGATGTGGCGTTTTTTGGTGCTGGAAGATGACAGCGTTGACCGTTTTTTGATCCGCGATGCCGACTCGCTGATTTCAAAGCGTGAGGTGGCGGCCATTGAGGCCTGGTTGCAGAGTGACCGATTTTTTCATTTGATGCGCGATTATTTTTCCCACACCGAACTGCTGTTGGCGGGCATGTGGGGCGGTTGTGGCGGAGTGTTCAAAAACCTGCGTCAGCAGATGGTGGATTTTGTGGGGCATGGCCAGTATCTGGGCCAGCGGGTGGTGGACCAGCATTTTCTGCGCATGCACATTTGGCCCACAGTGCGCCAGAGCCTGCTGTCGCACGACCCGGTGTTTGGTTTCATGCAGGGGCAGGATTTTCCACCACACGAAGCGCAGGACATGGGTCAGGCATTTCATGTGGGCTGCAACCTGTCGAGCAGCAGCATTGGTGCCGAATCGACTTTGCCCGATGGTCGGCAGGTGGGCTGGAAAATCGTGGATGCACAGCAGCAAATCATTTGCCAATACACCAGCGCCGTGCGTCAGGGCCAGTGGCGCGCCGACATTCCAGGGCCCTATGCCAAGTTGATCAATGAGGGGGTCTGGCGCGTGGAGTTGCTGCGTTAAATGGGGGATGCTCAACTGAGCGCCCCGTGCGGATGGGCTGTCATTGACCTTGCGCTGCTCGGATGCGGTTGACTTGAAAGGCCGTGACTTCGCTGGCCTGGTTCCCCCATTGGGTGCGCAGGTGAGTGAGCACGGCGGCGATGTCTCGGTCGTCCAGTTCCAGCACGGCAGGTGGCATGCCAAAGGGGCGGGGATGGCCTTCGGTCGCAGGGCCATAGCCGCCGTAAAGCACCAGTTGCACAAGGTTGGTGGGGTCCTTCAGCAGCACAGCGCGGTTGCCAGCCAGGGCAGGGTAGGCCACCTCGCCCGAGGCGGTTTTCACGCCCGCGCCTTGTTCGCCGTGGCATTGCAGGCACTGGTTTTCATAGACTTTCCCACCCAAGGTGGCCACTTGCAGGCTGATGCGGGCGGGTTCAGCCTGGGCAGGGGCAGTCTGGGGTGTGCTTTGGGCGCGTGACTGCAGGTACACCGCCATGGCCTGCAGGTCGGCTGCATTCAAGTGCTGCAGGCTGTGCTGCACCACCTCGCCCATGGGACCGTTGGTTTGCGCTTTGTCTGCAGCCCCGGTGCGCAGCAAGCGAACGATTTCGGGCAAGGGGCTGCTGGCCAGGCCCGATTCTGCATCGCTCGTCAAGTCGGGGGCGTACCAGTTCACCACGGGCATCAGGCCGCCGGACAAATCGCTGATGGAGCCGCTGGCGCCCAAAGCGTTGCGCGGGCTGTGGCAAGCGGCGCAATGGCCCAGGCCTTGCACCAGATAAGCACCCCGGTTCCATTCGGCGCTTTGCGTTTTGTCGGCCTGAAAAGGGCTGGGCTCAAAAAACAGGCTGCGCCAAACAGCCAGCGCTGGCTGGGTGCCCACAGGCCAGACCAGGGTGTGGGCTGGCTGGTGCTGCACCACCGGGGCCAGGGTGTTCAGCCACGCAAAGACCGCGTCGCTGTCACTGCGGGTGATGACGCTGGTGTGGTTGTAGGGGAAAGCCGGGGCCAGCAAGCGCCCGTTTTTGGAGCGGCCCCGGTGCATGGCTTGCCAGAAGTCTTGGGCCGTCCATCCCCCCAAACCAGTCTCGGGGTCGGGTGTGAGGTTGCTGCTGTACACGCCGCCAAAGGGGGTGTCGATTCGGCGTCCACCCGCGAAAGGCGCGCCGCCCCGCGTGGTGTGGCAGGCCATGCAGTTACCCGCCAGGGCCAAGTAGCGGCCTTGTTCGATTTGGGTAGCGCTGGCCTCTGGGGTTTGAGTTGCCTCGGTGGCTGTGGTGGGGGTGGGCAGCACCAGGTCGCCCCAGTTGTCCCACACCACCCCCATGGCCAACACCGCCAAGCTGATCAGCGTGACCCAGCCCAGGCGTTGGACCGGGTGCATGCCTTGCCAAGGGCGTTTCATGGCTTGCCCCCGTTCAGGGGTTTGGCGGCGGTGGCCGACAACTCGGGTGCACTGCCGCAGCGCAAGGCATCGGGCAAAGCTGGGCCCGCTTGGGGGCGTTCGGCAGGCCGGGTGTCGCCAGGCAGCGGCTGGCGGGCGAGCCAGCTCGAGACGGCTATCAGGTCCTGTGCGGGCATGCGCTTGACGATTTCGGCCATGCAGTCAGGCGCATGGGCGCGGCGCTGCGCAGTTTGCCAGGCGCCCAGCTGCGCGTTCAAATAGTCCAGCGGCAAACCCAAGAGCCCCGGCACATTGGGCTGAACGCCCGTCAAGCGGACGCCGTGGCACTGGGTGCAAGCGGGCAGGCCACGAGCAGCGTCGCCTTGCGTGACCAATTGCTGCCCTTTGGCCAGGCGCTCGGGCGTGATGGCATTGTTCGCGGTGGGGGCAGGGTAGGGCAGCTGCAAGTTGGCAAAGTACTGGGCCATCTCGCCCAAATAGGCGTCGGTCAAAGGGTCCACCAAGCGGGCCATCAGGTCGTAATGGCGGCGGCCTTGTGCGAAGTTGCGCAGCTGGTTGTGCAGGTAGCCCGCCGGTTTACCTGCCAATCGGGGGTAGTAACCGTCGGGTCCGGCGCGGCCTTGCTCACCATGACAAGCGGTGCAGGCGCGTGTGCGTTCGGCCATGTCGTCGGCAAAACGGGGCGATTTTTGCGCGCTCACAGGCCCTGCGCAGAGGGCGATAGCGGCCCAAACCAGGGCTTTGAACAAGCTGGAGAAAGTCTGGCGCAGGGTGTTGGGTGAGGCGAGGCTGCGGGGGACCGAAAGCCTTGGCGCGGTGAAATTTTGACCGCCTAAAGAAGTCGTCATGCCTTGAAGATAACCGAAGCGGCGACAATGCTGGGTTTTGCACCGAAAGCCCTGTGGGCTGGGTGCGTTGTTTTTTTTCTCATTTGTTTACGCCATGTCCGATATCCAAGTCCGATTTGCCACTCTCCACGACGCACCTGTCGTGGCCGCTTTGCATGTGAGCGCCTGCCGTGCAGCGTATGCAGGCCAGGTGCCCGATGCCCATTGGGATGCCACGCCCATGCCCAAACGCGTGTCGTTTTGGAAAGAGGCGATCGAATACGGCGAGCCGCAAGTCATGGTGGCTGTGGATGGCCGTGAGGTTGTGGGCTTTGTGGGCTTTGACCGCTCGCGTGATCCCAAGTCCAAAAACACCACGGGCGAAATCTGGGCCATCTATGCAGCCCCAGACCGCATCGGCCAGGGCATTGGCCTGGCCTTGTGGGACGCTGCCCGCGAAGGCCTGCTGGAGGAAGACTGCACCGACGTGACGGTCTGGTTGCCGCTGTTGCACGAGCGCACCCTGCGGTTTCACGAACTGGCGGGCTTCAAGCGGGAAATGAACACCGCACGCACCGTGCCCTTGGGCGGCGTGAAGGTCGAAGAAGTGCGCCTCAAGCGCAAGCTCGGCTGAGCCACCAACCCCGTTTTTCAGGCCCACCATGCACATCATGCTGGCCCCCATGGAGGGGCTGCTCGACCACACCTTGCGCGATGTGCTCACGCGCGTGGGCGGGGTGCACGAGTGTGTGTCCGAATTCATCCGCGTGACCAACACGGTCTTGCCGCGCCGCGCCTTCATTCGGGTGGCGCCTGAGTTGCTTAACCGCAGCCGTACCCAAGCGGGCGTGCCGGTCAAGGTCCAGCTGCTGGGTTCGGACCCGGTGTGCCTTGCCGACAATGCGGCCGCTTTGGCTGAGCTCGGGCCCTACGGCATTGATTTGAACTTTGGGTGCCCCGCCAAAACCGTGAACCAGCACCGCGGCGGTGCCGTGCTGCTGGACGAGCCCGAGTTGGTGGGGCAAATCGTGGCGGCGGTGCGCCGCGCGGTGCCCGCGCACATCCCGGTCTCGGCCAAGATGCGCTTGGGCTACAACGACGACAGCCGCGCCGAGGACTGCGCCCAGGCCATCGAGGCGGCCGGGGCCAGCGAGTTGGTGGTGCACGCCCGCACCAAGGCGCACGGTTACCGCCCGCCCGCTTATTGGGATCGCATTGCGGACTTGCGCCAGCATGTGCGTTTGCCCATGGTGGCCAATGGCGAAATTTGGACGGTGGCCGACGCGCTGCGCTGCCGCGAGGTGACGGGCTGTGACCGCCTCATGATCGGGCGCGGCATGGTCTCCGATCCGGGTCTGGCCGTGGCCATTGCGCACCAGCTGGCCACAGGGCAAACACGCCCACCGGGTCAGGCGGTGGCCTGGTCCACTTTGGTGGCTTTGATGCGGGTGTTTTGGATGGGCGTGAGCGCCCGTGTGGCCACGCGGCACCGGGCGGGTCGGCTCAAGCAGTGGCTCAACTACATGCGCCGGGTCTACCCCGAGGCGCAGCAAGCGTTTGATGCCTTGCGTCTGGTGCATGATGCGGGCCACATCGAGCGCTGGCTGGCGCTGAACACAGCACCAGATCAGGAACTCGCTCCTGCGATTTAGGGCTGGCTGGGGCTCTGGCTGGACAGCCGAAGGCGTGCTTTGTCAGCCCACATCTGCAGGCTGGCGAGCAAATCCTTTTGGCTGAACGAGCAGCTTTCTTCGCTGAACAAAACGCTGGCCTCGATGCGGTCCAGCAAAGGGTGCAACACCTCGTCAAAGCGAGCGGGCAGCGCCAAAGACGCCGACTCTGAGCGCCAAAGGCGGATCATCTCGCTTTGTGGCAATTGGCCGTTTTGGCTCTGGGCCAGGGCGGTCTTCATGCGGTCGAGCGTTTCAAGGGCAGCACTCATGGGCCATGTCTCCTGCAAGCGTCAAGGGTCTGTTTCGAGGCGACAATCATGCCCCATGAAAGCCAAACCTCTCAAACCCATGCGTCTGGAAGACATCTTGTTCAGCCAGGGCTTTGGCACCCGCCGCGTGTGCGCAGGCCTGGTCCAGCAAGGCCATGTCCAAGTCCAGGGCGAAACCGTCACTGACGCGGGTGAATTTTTTGACCTGGAGGGTCTGCAATTCACGGTGCAAGGCACGACTTGGCCCTACCTGGACAAGGCCTACGTGCTGCTGCACAAGCCTGCAGGCACCGAGTGCTCTCAAAAACCCTCGACCTGGCCGAGCATCTATACCTTGCTGCCCGCGCCTTTGCGCCAGCGCCCGCAAAAAGCGGCGGTGCAAGGCGTGCAAGCCGTGGGCCGTCTCGACCAAGACACCACTGGCTTGTTGCTGCTGACCGATGACGGCCAGTTCATCCACAAGATGAGTTCGCCCAAACACCATGTGCCCAAGGTTTACGAAGTGAGTACCAAACACCCCATCACAGCTGAGATGGTGCAAAAGTTGTTGATCGGGGTGGTGCTGGACGATGACCCCAAACCCGTCAAAGCAGCGGCGTGTGAGGCGGTGGGCGATTTGCACCTGAAGCTCACCCTGACCGAGGGCAAATACCACCAGGTCAAGCGCATGGTGGCGGCCGTGGGCAACAGGGTGGAGGCCTTGCACCGCTCCCAAATCGGTGGTTTGGTGTTGGGCGATCTGGCTCCCGGTCAGTGGCGCTTTTTGACACCATCGGATTTGGCAGCGCTCAAGCCCTGAGCATCGCTTTTCGTGGCGGCCTTTATGGTCGGCCTTCAGATCCGAAGGTTGGCAGCTTGGCCAGAAAATCAGCCACCGCGTGTGACACCGCCTCGGCTTGGTCGCGGTGTGGGGAATGGCCGCAAGCGGGCAGTTGGAGCAGCTGGGTATGCGGCACGGCATGGGCAATGTCCTGGATCTGGGCCAGGGAGCCATAGGGGTCGTCCACGCCCTGTATGGCCAGCAGTGGGGCCTGTATGCCGGCCAAGTCTGCGCGGATGTCAAAGCTGGCAAATGCAGAGCTCAACCACACCTCGTTCCATTGCCAGAAGGCGCAGTCCACATCGGCGTGGTACGGGGTCAGCCGCTCGCGCAATGCGCCTTGCTCAAAGGCCTGACGGGCTTGGGCAATCGCTTGAAGCGAAACGGGCTCCACCATGACGTGGGGTGCCATGACGATGCAACCGCTGACATCGAAACGGCTGGCGTGGAGCAAGGCGATGGTGCCGCCGTCCGAGTGACCGAGCAGCACGGGCCGCTCAATGCCCAAGGCCAGCAGCAGGGCTGGCAGGACCTCCAAGGCCTCTCTGTGCATGTAGTCCGGCAGCAAGCGTCCGCACCTTTGCCCATGCATCAGGCCGGAGGGGCCGCGCACATCGGGCACGGGGTCGGATTGGCCGTAGCCCTGGCGCGAATACACCAGGCCCGCGCAACCGAGTTGCGCGCACAGGCGTGTCGGCCAGTCGCGCCACATGCGCACGCTGCCCAAGCCTTCGTGTAAAAAAACGAGGGTGGGTCGCTTGAAAACATCCGGGCTGGGGATGGTCAGGGTTTCCAGCCCGATGCCATGGATGTTTATTTTTTGGAGGCAGGGAGAGTGCATCTGAAATCCTGAGGGTGACCCGATTACACTTGAGCGCGATTTAGAAAGCCCCCAAGTGATTCGTTTTTGTGCATTTTCCAGAATTTTGGTCTTGTTTTTTGGGGTGAACTTGGCCAGCAATGTGCTGGCCAACTTGCCTGCACCCGTTTTTGTCCTGAATTCGCTCGATGGCAACGTGAGTGTGATCGATCCAACCACCTGGACCGAAAAAAAACGAATCCCCACCGGCAAAGAACCGCACCACTTGTATTTGACGCCGGATGAAAAATCCCTCATTGTGGCCAACGCCATGAGCGATTCCTTGACCTTCATCGACCCTCGCACCGCGCAAGTGCAGCGTACGGTGACGGGCATTCTGGATCCCTACCATTTGCGATTTTCGCCGGACATGAAGTGGTTTGTGACGGCAGCCAACCGTTTGAACCATGTTGACATTTACCGTTGGGACGGCCAAAACGCGCATTTGTCCAAACGCATTGCCACCAGCAAAACCCCCAGCCATTTGTGGATCGACAGCCGAAGTCAGACCGTTTGGGCATCGATGCAGGACAGCGATGAGATCGTCTCGATCGACCTGAAAAGCCAAACACTGACCACGCGCACCCCTGTGGGTTCGGTGCCAGCCGATGTCTACGGCACGCCCGATGACAAGTACTTGATGGTGGGCCTGACCGGTGGTGATGGCGTGGAGGTCTACGACATCACAGGCCCCAAGCCCAGGTTGTTCAAGAAGATCCCCACCGGCAAAGGGGCGCATGCCTTTCGGGCGCTGGGTGACAAACGCCATGTGTTTGTGAGTAACCGCGTGTCCAACTCCATCAGCCAGATTGACTTCATCGACTGGAGAGTGGTCGCCCAATTGCCTGGCCCCTCAGGTCCAGACTGCATGGACATCACGGCAGATGGCCGTTTGATTCTGGTGACCTCTCGCTGGTCGCGCAAATTGAGTGTGATCGACATCGCCTCACGCAAACTGCTCCGGCAAGTACCGGTGGGCAAGTCGCCCCACGGGGTCTGGACCTTGGATCATGCACCGCGCAACTGAGTTCAACCCACCCACGTGGGGCGCTTGCGGCTGGCGGGCCTTGTGCGCCCTGGCCATGGGCCCAGCTGCGGTTCTGGCGCAATCTTCGGCCGAACCTGAAGCTTGCACGCGACCGGTTTACCTGACTTTTGACACCGGCCACATGGGTACCGCACCGCTCATCGCCCAAGTGTTGCAGCGTCAAAAGGTGCGCGTGACTTTTTTTGCCGCGAATGAGAAAACCCAGGAAGGTGACGGATCTTTGGGCGATCATTGGGCTGCCTGGTGGCGTGCGCGGGGGGCCGAAGGGCATGCCTTTGCTTCGCACACTTGGGAGCACGCCTATTGGCGCGCCGACCTGGATGGGCCAGGCGAAGTGCGTTTTCGTATTCGCCCCAGTGCGGGTCAGCAGGTCGGACAAAATCTGCAATGGAGTGCACAACACTACTGTGACAGCCTGCGCAGGGCTGCCAGCCGTTTGCATGCCCTCACCGGGCAGGAGCCTCTGCCGCTGTTCCGCGCACCCGGCGGCAAAACCTCGGCCCGGCTGCTGCAAACAGCTCGGCAATGTGGTTTCGCGCATGTCGGTTGGGCGGATGCGGGCTTTTTGGGGGATGAGTTGCCCAGCGACCGTTACAGCAATGACCACCTGTTGCAAAAAGCCTTGAAAAACATCCGTTCGGGCGACATCCTGATGGCCCATTTGGGCATCTGGTCGCGCCAGGACCCGTGGGCGCCGGCCGTGCTGGAGCCCTTGATTGTGGGCCTCAAAGCCCGTGGCCTGTGCTTTGCCACCTTGCGTGATCACCCCCAATACCGCGATTGGGTGCGCCAACAGCCTCTGCAGTTGACGCAGCCCTCCCCCCAGCCCGTGTCCCGACCCTGAAACGCCATGGACAGCTTGATCGACATTTTTTCGGATGTTCAGCAAGGGTTGTTTGAGGCGGTGGTGCAGCCTCTGGTGTTTGCCTTGGGCCTGGGGCATTTGCTTGAAAAAGCTTACGAGGGGACAGGCTGGCTGGTGGTGGGCCTGCTGCAAATTGTTGTGCTGATCACGGTGCTGGGCCCCATGCAACGGCGCTGGCCAGCAGAGCCCTTGCACGACCCCCGTGCCGTGTGGGTAGACGTGCTTTACACCCTGATTCAGCGCTTGGGCCTGTTCAAGCTGGCCATGTTTTTTTCGTTTGATTGGCTTTTTGAGCAAGTTTGGGGCAGCTTGCGCGGCATGGGTGTTCCGACTTGGCACATCGATCAGGTGTGGCCAGGTGTGAGCGATGTGGCTTGGGTCAGCTTTTTGATCTACTTACTGGTGTTTGACTTTGTCAATTATTGGCTGCACCGAGGTCAGCACCAGTTGCCACGCTGGTGGGCCTTGCACAGCCTGCACCATTCACAGCGCCAGATGACCATGTGGTCAGACAGCCGCAACCATTTGATCGACGATGTGCTGACCAGTTTGGCGCTGTCGGTGGTGGCGGTACTGATTGGGATAGGGCCAGGACAGTTTGTGGCCTTGGTAGCATTGGGTCAGTTGAGTGAAAACCTCCAGCACGCCAACTTGCGCATTTGGTATGGTCGCATCGGCGAGCGGTTTTGGATCAGCCCGCGCTTTCACCGCCGCCACCACAGCATCGGTATCGGCCACGAGACCGAGCGTGAAGGCCAGCGACGTTTGGGTGGCTGCAATTACGGCGTGCTGCTGCCCTGGTGGGACATGCTGTTTGGCACCGCTGATTTCTCGTTGCGCTACGACCCAACAGGCATTCGCGACCAAGTTGAAAAAGGGCGCGACTACGGGCAGGGCTTTTGGGCGCAGCAGTGGCTGGGCCTGCTGCGTCTGTTCGGGCGGGCTTGAAGGGTTGGCTTGGGTTAAGCTTTCCGCCATGAAACTCTTGATCGACTCCTTTTGGCGCGCGGCGCTGTATTGCCTGTACCCCCGGGTGATCGGTCTGTCGGTGTTGCCCTTGGTGTTGATCGTGGCCTTGTCGGGGCTGCTGGGGTATTTCTACTGGGACGCGGCCGTCACCTTTGTGCGGGGCTGGCTGGATGCCAGCGACTGGCTGGACACCATCTGGCGTTGGTTCGAAGGCGTGGGCTTGGGCAGCCTCAAAACCGTGGTGGCTCCCTTGATCGTGATTTTTGCTTTCACGCCCTTGGTGGTCGTGGCCTCCTTGCTGGCCGTGTCGTTCATGATGACCCCGAGCCTCACCCGCATGGTGGCCGAGCGGCGTTTTGCGGGTTTGCAGCGCAAGCACGGGGGCAGCTTGCTGCTGAGTTTATGGTGGACCTTTTTCTCGCTGGTGCTGGCGCTCGGGGCCTTGGTGCTGACCTTGCCCATGTGGCTGGTGCCGCCCCTGGCCCTGGTGCTGCCCGCATTGATTTGGGGATGGCTGACCTACCGCGTCATGGCCTTTGACGTGCTGGCCGAATTTGCCAGCCCCGACGAGCGCCACACCCTCATGGCCCGCCACCGCATGAGCTTTTTGGGCATCGGCGTGGTGACGGGCCTCATGGGCGCAGCGCCCAGCCTCGTGTGGGCCTCGGGGGCTTTGTTTGCCGCGGCCTTTGTGATTTTGGTGCCCGTGGCCATCTGGATTTACACCCTGGTGTTCGCCTTTTCATCGTTGTGGTTTGCCCATTTCGGCCTGGCCGCCCTGCAGGCCCTGCGGGACGAGTCCCAGCCCATGTCCGTGGACCCTGTTTTGCCCGCAACGCCAGCTGCGATGGGCACTTCGCCGCATGCCGTCGCCCGCTTGGGCGGCGACGCACAAGACCCGAAAGATGGCATCACCGACGTCGTGCCGCGTCTCAAGCCCTGATGCGGGGCTGTTTTTCAACCCAACTCCAAGAGTTCTCCCATGACCCCCACCTTTGGCCTCATCATCATTGGCGACGAAATCATGTCCGGCAAGCGCCAGGACAAGCACATGCCCAAAGTCATTGAATGCATGACCACCCGTGGCCTGAGCCTGGCTTGGGCCGAGTATGTGGGTGACGCGCCCGAGCGCATCACCACCACCTTGCAGCGGGCTTTTGCATCGGCGGATGTGGTGTTTTGTTGTGGCGGCATTGGGGCCACGCCAGATGACCATACGCGCCAATGCGCAGCCAAGGCCCTGGGGGTTCCACTGGCGCTGCATCCCGAAGCCAAGCGCCTGATTCAGGAGCGCATTCAAGACACGGCCAAAGAGCAGGGCCTGGCCTACGAACCCGAGCGAGCAGACAACTTGCACCGCCTGAGCATGGGCACATTTCCCCAAGGCGCAACCATCATTCCCAACCCTTACAACAAAATTCCTGGCTTTAGCTGTGTCGGCCCAGGCGGCGGTGTGGTGCACTTTGTGCCTGGCTTTCCGGTCATGGCTTGGCCCATGATCGAGTCGGTTCTGGACACGCACTACAGCGTTCACTTCAGGCAAAACGCTTACGTCGAAAAGTCGGTGATTGTGCTGGGTGCGATGGAAGCCACTCTGACGCCGTTGATGGAATCCATCGAAGCCGCGCACCCGGACGTGAAGGTGTTCAGCCTGCCCAGTGTGGACCACCCGCAATGGGGGCGCCACATTGAGTTGGGTGTTAAGGGAGAGCCTGTTCAGGCCGATCAGGCCTACTTGGCATTGCGTCAGGGCCTCAAGGCGTTCAGCTTGGAGTACGGCCCTGAATTGGTGCGTTGAATGTAAATGCACCATAAAAGTGCAATAATGCACTAATTAAATGCGTCTTGAAACATGTTTTCCACGTGTTTCAGGATGTGGTGTGCAAGCCATGGGCTATTTGTGACCACTTCAGCGACTGACTGTGCCCAAGGCGGTGCTTTTTTTCCGTCCTGAACTGCGCAATTGCTTTGGCACAAGGCACAATTTGCGGTTGTTCAGCTTCAGTGGACTGGGCCGGTTGGCACAGAAACTGCAAGAGTTGTGCGTCAACTATTTAAACCCTTTTCCTTCAGGAGAATTTGATGGCCAAGACCGTCGCAGATGTGATGAACATGGTGAAAGACAACGAAGTCAAGTTCGTTGATTTCCGCTTCACCGATACCCGTGGCAAGTGGCAGCACATCACCGTGCCCGTGTCCCAGTTTGATGAAAGCAAGTTCGAAGATGGCCAAGCTTTTGACGGCTCTTCGATTGCTGGCTGGAAGGGCATCGAAGCCTCCGACATGCTGTTGATCCCCGATGCCAACAGCGCCATCATCGATCCATTTTTCGAAGAAGTCACCCTGGTCTTGATCTGCGACGTGATCGAGCCCACCGACGGTAAGGCCTATGAGCGTGACCCACGTTCGATCGCCAAGCGCGCCGAGACTTACCTCAAGCAATCGGGTCTGGGCGACACTGCTTACTTCGGCCCTGAGCCAGAGTTTTTCCTGTTTGACGAAGTGCGTTGGAGCACCGAGCCCAACAACACTTTCTATGCGATCGACGAGGCAGAGGCGCCCTGGAACAGCGGCGCTAAGATCGACGGAGGCAACAAAGGCCACCGCAACCGCGTCAAGGGCGGCTACTTCCCCGTCCCTCCAGTCGACAGCACACACGACATGCGCAGCGAAATGGCGCTCATCCTCGAATCCGTGGGCATTCCGGTCGAAGTGCATCACCACGAAGTGGCTGGCGCAGGTCAGTGCGAAATCGGCACCAAGTTCTCCACACTGGTCGAGCGCGCTGACTGGACACTGCTGCAAAAGTACGTGATCCACAACGTGGCCAACGCTTACGGCAAAACCGCCACCTTCATGCCCAAGCCCTACGCTGGCGACAACGGTTCTGGCATGCACGTTCACCAGTCCATCTGGAAAGACGGCAAGAACCTGTTCGCAGGCAATGGCTACGCTGGCTTGTCTGAATTCGCCCTGTACTACATCGGCGGCATCATCAAGCACGCCCGCGCCCTGAACGCCATCACCAACCCCGGTACCAACAGTTACAAGCGTTTGGTTCCTCACTACGAAGCCCCGGTCAAGTTGGCTTACTCGGCCAAGAACCGCTCCGCTTCGATCCGCATCCCCAACGTCGCCAGCGACAAGGCCCGCCGCGTGGAAGCCCGTTTCCCCGATCCATTGTGCAACCCCTACCTGGGCTTCGCAGCCCTGTTGATGGCTGGCTTGGACGGTATCGAGAACAAGATCCA
Organism: Comamonadaceae bacterium; assembly: GCA_027488215.1. Lineage (GTDB taxonomy): Bacteria > Pseudomonadota > Gammaproteobacteria > Burkholderiales > Burkholderiaceae_C > Limnohabitans_A. The sequence continues at coordinate 22,814 of JAIYCB010000044.1, read as the reverse complement.
TCCCGGCGAAGCCGCGACCAAAGACCTCTACCACCTGCCTCCAGAAGAAGACAAGTTGGTGCCTACCGTTTGCTCCAGCTTGGACCAGGCTCTGGACGCGCTCAACGCTGACCGCGCTTTCCTGACCAAGGGTGGTGTGTTCACAGACGCGTGGATCGACGCCTACATCGAGTTGAAGATGCAGGAAGTCAACCGCAGCCGTGTGGAAGTTTCGCCTGTCGAATACGACATGTACTACTCGCTGTAAGCACCATGGACACCATTGCACACCCTCCTGTGCAATGCCTAGAAAGGACGGCTTTGGCCGTCCTTTTTTTGCTTTTGATGTCCGCTGGCCTGACCACACAGGCTCAGCAAGCCGTTTACCGCTGCGGCCAGGAATACACCAATGCCCCGCGTGAGCCTCGATTGTGTGAAACCCTGGCCCCTCAGGCCATCACTGTGATCAACGGTACGCGCCCGACCACCAACGCCAACCCAGTGGCTGCTCATCAGGTGGGTCGTAGCACGCCTGATCTCGGTGTTTCTGACGCTGCCTTGACTCTTCAGCCCCGCACTCCCGATGTGCAGCAAAGCGAGCGCGATGCGCAAGCGCGCACCATCCTGACGCAGGAATTGGACAAGGCACGTGCGCAACTCGCGCAGTTGGTGCAAAGCTATAACCAGGGGGTTCCCGAAAAGTGGGCCAATGAATCCCGCAACCACCAAAAGTACCTGGACCGCGTGGCCGAGATGAAGGCAGCCATCGAACGCACTGAACGCGACATTGACAGCCTGCAACGCGAGCTGGCGCGACGCACAGTGCAGACCAGCCGCCGCACACCATGAACAAAACCAATCGATTCCAGGCCTTTGACCTGTTGGCCACGCCGGTGGCCGTGATTCAGGGCCAAGGACGTGTGCGCTTTGTCAATGCTGCCCTCGAAGATGCACTGGGCTTGTCCCGGCGCACCCTGAATGACGCGTATTTGCCCGACTATTTTGTCGATCCGCAGCCCCTGATCATGGCTTTGTCCGGGGCGCAGTCCAACGAGTTTGCTGCGCTTCGCTACGAAGCCCAGCTGCGCCGCATCCACCACGATGAGCCCTTGCCTGTGCATGTGATTGTGGCCCTGACTGACTTGCCTGACGAGGTCATCGTTGAGCTGCTGCCCTTAGAGCAGCAAACCCGCCAAGATCGTGAAGAGCGGCTGCTTGACCAGGCTCAGGCCAATAAAGAGCTGATTCGCAACCTGGCCCACGAGATCAAAAATCCGCTGGGCGGCATTCGCGGCTCTGCCCAGTTGCTCGAGATGGAGCTCAATGACAAGGAATTGACGGAGTACACACAAGTCATCATTCATGAGGCCGATCGACTGCAGACCCTGGTGGACCGCCTGTTGGCTCCGCACCGCAGGCCGCATGTTGTGGGTGATGTGAACATCCACGAGGTGTGCGAGCGCGTGCGAACCCTGATTCTGGCCGAGTTTCCCCGGGGCCTGAAGGTGGTGCGCGACTACGACATCTCGATCCCCGAGTTCCGTGGCGACCGCGAACAACTCATCCAGGCGGTGCTCAACATCTCACACAACGCCGCGCAGGCCTTGCAAGAACGCATCCTTCAAGGCGATGCGCAGATCACGCTCAAGAGCCGGATCTTGAGGCAAGTCACGTTTGGCAAGCAGCGATATCGCCTGGCATTGGAATTGCATGTGATTGACAACGGGCCTGGTGTTCCAGACTCGATCAAGGACCGCATTTTCTTCCCGTTGATTTCGGGGCGCGAAGGCGGCTCGGGCCTGGGGCTGACATTGGCGCAAACCTTTGTGCAACAACACCACGGCATGATCGAATGCGACAGCGAGCCCGGTCGTACGGATTTCAAGATTTTGATTCCCTTGCCTTAATGCACACAAGTGTGCCCACAGAAAGCGCCACGTTGATGAAGCCGATCTGGATCGTAGACGATGACCAATCCATCCGCTTTGTGCTTGAAAAAGCACTGCTGCGCGAAGGATTGCCCACCCGCAGCTTCACCAACCCACGGGAAGTTCTGAAGGCGCTGGAGGCCGAGGGCGAGAGCGATGGCCCACAGGTGCTGGTCAGCGACATCCGCATGCCCGGTGGCTCAGGCCTGGATTTGCTCGCTGCCATCAAGCAGCGCATGCCAGGCTTGCCGGTCATCATCATGACTGCGTTCTCTGATCTGGACAGCGCTGTCTCGGCGTTTTCCAGCGGGGCTTTTGAGTACTTGCCCAAGCCCTTTGATTTACCCAAGGCGGTGGAGCTGATTCGCAGGGCTGTGGGAGAGAGTCAGCGCGAGGGCGTAGCCGAAGAAACAATGGCCGATGCGCCCGAGATGCTGGGTCAGGCCCCCGCCATGCAGGACGTTTTCCGTGGCATTGGTCGGCTGGCGCAAAGCCATGTGACGGTGCTGATCACGGGCGAGTCGGGCTCGGGCAAGGAGCTGGTGGCACACGCTTTGCACAAACACTCGCCGCGTGCCAACCAGCCCTTTGTGGCCATCAACACAGCGGCCATTCCCAAAGACCTGCTTGAAAGCGAATTGTTCGGTCATGAGCGCGGTGCCTTCACGGGCGCGCAAGCCTCTCGCCGGGGGCGTTTTGAGCAAGCCGATGGTGGTACGCTGTTTCTGGACGAGATTGGCGACATGCCCTTCGATTTGCAAACCCGTTTGTTACGGGTGCTGTCGGATGGCAACTTTTACCGTGTGGGCGGACACAGCGCCGTCAAGGCCAATGTGCGTGTGATCGCCGCCACGCACCAGGACCTGGAGCAGCGCGTCAAGGAAGGTGTTTTCCGTGAAGACCTGTACCACCGTCTGAATGTGATCCGCCTGCGCCTGCCCGCTTTGCGCGAGCGGCGTGAAGACGTGCCAGTGTTGGCGCGTTACTTCTTGCAGCGCAGTGCTCAGCAGTTGGGCGTTGAACCCAAGCGCATGGCCGATGCCGCACTGGAATGCCTGAGCCAGTTCCATTTCCCTGGAAATGTCCGGCAACTTGAAAACATCTGCCACTGGCTCACGGTGATGGCACCGACGCAGTTGATTGAAGTCAAGGATCTGCCGCCCGAAGTTCTGGCGGCTGCCGCTTCAGCTTCTGGCGCTTTCACGGCATTGGCTGTGACCTCAGTGGAGGGCTTGCCCGAGCAACTCTCCGCGGGTGTTGCAGATGCTGCTCACCTTGTCGGGCCAGAGAGGCTCTTGCAGGGGCAGACCTCGATGACACTGCATGATGCCAATGGGGTGAACAAAGGGGGCTCAGCCTGGGAACCCGGTCTTGAGCAGGAGGCGTTGGCATTGCTCAATGCGGGACGTACCGATGTTTGGGACGCACTCACCCGTCGCTTTGAAACCAGCCTGATTCAGGCCGCATTGGCCACCACGCGAGGCCGTCGCATTGAGGCGGCACACAAACTGGGCATTGGCCGCAACACCATCACCCGGAAAATTCAGGAGTTGGGCCTGGACGAGGCCTGAGTATTCAACCTTCTTGCGAACCAGGTTCCAGGACATCCTGGGGCGGGTCATGAATGCGAAGAAGCTGGAGCCTGGTTCAAGTCCGGATGGCTTCTTCGCGCTGCCAGTTGGATCAGGTCAATGGGTCTTGCAGTACCACGTCGCTCAAGGGCCGTGCAACGCAGGGCAGCACGCAACCTGTGGCTTTTTCCTCAGGCGTCAAACCTGGCCACTCCATTTCGTACTGCACCAGACCCGAGACCAGTTGGCCGATGCAGGTTCGGCAAGTACCCGATCGGCAGGAGCTTGGCCATTGCAGGCCACCTTGCTCCAGGGAGTCGAGCAAGCTCTGTGATTTCCAAGCATCGAAACTTCCACCATCTGGGGTGATGCGGGCATTGAAAAACGGGATTTCCTTGCTCATGCTGGTCACGATAGGTGCTGCTCGGGTTGGGGATTCGTTGATGTTTGCGTGCCCGTGGTCAATCAGGTGGGCCCTTGAAACACCAGCCGCCATTGGCCGTCTTCTTTTTGCCAATAGGTGCGCAAATAGGCTGCGCCATTGGTATGGCTTTGATTGGGGTCTTTCATGGTCACGACCATGGTGTTGTCCTGGTCTTTCCATTGCAGAACGGACACCAACTCGAGTGCTTGGTTTTGACCATAACCCAATGTGGTTTGGGCCAGTCGAGGCCAAACTTGCGCAAGGCCCATATTGTCTTGTTCATAACGCTGGCTGTAGTGGACTTTCAGAACCTCTGGGTCGCGGCCATTGCGTGCGCTGAGCCACAAGTCCAGCGTGGGTTTGAACGCGGAAAATGTCTGCCCGGCTTGTTCTGCATTCACCCATTCAAGCCGCTCTGCAATGATCACGGGTGTCATGCGCAGCTCGGGCATTTGCAGCAATTGCCCCATTTCAGGGTTGGAAAGCACAACACAGCCGTCTGTGGATTCGGGCGCTCTGGCGTATTGGGCACTGGGCGTGCCATGCAGCCAGATACCGGAGCCTGTTTTTTTCCGCATCAGGTCTATCGCATTGGGGTAGTTCAGCGTCAAGGCCCCCGCCCCAAACAAATCGGGCAGCGCATCGCCTGGCAAATTGCGCAGAATGAAGTAAACACCCAAAGGCGTTTTGCCATCGCCTTCCTTGTCCTTGCCAACCCCGTTGATGCCCAGCGAGATATAGCTTTGCTTGACCAGGTGCAACTGCAAACGCCCATCTTGACCACTGCGGTTTTCAAACCAGTACAGACGAGATTTGGAGGCGTCGACGGCAGCCACATAGGTTTGTTTGGGACTGAGGTAGGCCAGGGCAGATGGAATTTTCCCCTGCAGGCTTTGCACACTGTCGTGCTGCAGTCGGCGTTTGGCTTCCAGGATCAGCTCGTCCAGGCGTTTGCGCGAAGAGGGCGCGTTGGCGTCGTCCGCAGCAGGCCAGTTCACGGGGTTGGCGGAGCTGATGTTGAGCAAATCAGCGTAAAGCAGCTGCCCAAGCTGGAAGTTGGGAAACCGTTCGGCCAGCACGCTGGCTGTGGCCAGGGCCTGGGCCCTTTCGCCTTCGCCCAATTGGGCGTAAATTTGCCTCACCCATTGCTCGGGATCTGGTGCGTTGGGCAACTGTGAACCCTCAGCCAGCGGGTCGAATGCCAGACGCCACTGCAGAGCTGTCGATGAAGGCAAGCCCATCCCGAGGCTCACTTGATTCCAGGTGTTTCTGATGCGAGACTCTCCGGTGTCAGTCCACCACCAGAGCCAGGCCATCAAGATCATCATCACGCCTATCCAGCCTAGCCATTTAAGTCGCCACGACCGGGGCTTGGACAAGGAGACTGCAAATGGTCTGGTCCAATGCTGGCCTTGATGCTCGGATGGCGGCAAGCCGCTTTGATGTCTCAATTCACCGACTCTCGAACGATCAGCCAGCGGTTACCTTGACGCACCATGTCCAGGGTCTTGCGACTGTTTCCCTTCAAATTGTCCGAGCGGTACATTTGCTGGAAGCGAGCCGTTGCGCTCTCGCCATCGAAGGAGATTTGTATCTCCTTGACTTCCACCGAAATTGATTTTTTGGACACGATACGGGCACGGCGGTCACTTTCCCATTGTGCTCGGCTGACCCGGTTGGCGGGTACGAAGTTGTTGGCATAGGCGGCGTAATAGCGCGCCATGTTCTTCTCGCTCCAGGCTTTGGCCCAGTCCTGCAAAGCTTTTTCGATGGCAGCCCGGTCAGCCTGTCGGGTTTCGACCCTTGGGGCTGTTGTTTTGGGAGGTGTAGGCGCTGAAGCTGGCGCTGACACCGCGACGGGCGGGCTGGGTTTAGCTTGAGCCACGGGGACGGTGGGGGTTGCCGAAGCGCTCGCAGTTGGCGCCACAGCGGGCGTGTTGCTGGTCGATTTGGCAGTTGTGTTTGCAGTCGCGGATGCCGGTGTTGAAGCCGGTCCTGAAGCCGGTGTCGCTGCGCTTGTGGAGCTTGGCGTTGGGTTGGGAGTCGATGCGGCAGGCCGTGTCAGTGAGGCCACATTTTGAGCCGGTTCTAGACTACGTTGCTCGGCCCCCATGCTGCCCAGCAAGGTCAATTGAGGCGCGCTGGCCTTGGCTTTGGGGTCGACCTGCAGGGCCTTGGCATAGGTTTGTTTGGCCAATTGGCTGTGCACATCAGACAGGTTGCGATGGGCTGCTGCGTAGCTGGGGTGGGTTTGCAGGGCTTTTTCCAAAAAAGCCTTTGAAGTCTCCAGTTGGCCTTTGGACGCATACAGCACGCCCAGATTGTTGTAGGCCTCTGAGTGTTCAGGATGTGTTTGGGTGATTTGTTTGAAGGTGTCGATGGCCTTGTCGATTTGACCCTGCTGGGCCTGGATCACCCCCTCCATGAAACGCCATTGCACCGCCTGGGGCGCGTTCTTGCGTTCTTTTTGTACCAGTTGACGGGCTTGTTCGAGTTGTCCGCTCTGAATGGCTTTTTTGATGGATTCTTCGGCAGCCGAAGAGCTTTGTGCCGGCACTGCTGATGCCCACACGATCGAAGTGATGGACAAGACCAACGTGGCCAGGTGGCGGAGATGCCACTTCTGGGAACAGCGCCTTGGCTCAAAAGGGGAAAACAACATGGACAGTCAGACTCAGTACAAAGTTGCTATTTTATCGGGCGATTGCTTTGCTGGTCCTTGTTCTGATGACCATTCCGATGACATGACCCGGCTGCCGTTTTGCGCAGGTGACTGGGTATGCCGACACTGGCATGTAAGAATAAGTTTTGTGATCTGGGGGTCTAGCTTGCATAAAAGCACAAATGCCAATGAAACACTGGGCCGTGCGGTCTGGTTGGGCCCTGGTGTCCTCTTTGCCATGCTGGCCATGGCCAGCTTGAGCTTCAGCGATGCCCTCAGCAAATGGGTCATGATCAGCGTTACACCCGTGATGGTGCTGTGGTTTCGCTACGCGGTGCAGGCGGTGGGCACCGCTTTGGTACTCGCCCCGGTGCGGGGCCGCACCATGTGGCGCACGCACAGCCTGCGCTGGCAGTTGCTGCGCGGCTTGCTCATGGTCTCATGCAGCCTGCTGGCCTTTTATTGTTTGCAGCGGATGCCGGTGGCCGAGTTCACCGCCACCGTGATGCTCACACCCTTGATGCTCACGGCGCTGGCCCGTTTTGTCATGAAGGAGCAAGTCTCGCTGCTGCGCTGGCTCATGGTGGTGGGCGGTCTGATCGGGGCCATGCTGGTCATCCGACCGGGTGGGCAGGTCGACAGCTCGGTCGGCTGGATGGCGCTCACGGTAGTGCTGACTTACGCCGTGTTTCAGGCCGTGACCAGCCACATGACACGCACCGAAGACCCGGCCGTGATGCAGTTGTACACTGGCTGGGTGGGTTGGGCTGTGAGCACGCTGCTGGTGCTCAACGCTTGGGTCACACCACAAAGCGGGCAGGAATGGGCACTGCTGCTCTTAGTGGGCCTGGCAGCCACACTGGGCCAATACTTGTTGATCGTGGCCTTTTCCAAAGCCCCGGCTTCAGTGGTCTCGCCTTTCCTCTACACCGGGGTAGGTTTTTCCACGCTGATGGGCTGGTGGCTGTTTGACCACATACCCGACGCGCTGGCTTTCACAGGCATGGGCTTGGTGGTTCTGTGTGGCTTGGTATCGGCCCGCATGAAGGGTGCAGACAAGGCCTGATCGCTCAGGGCAGGGGTGCGATGAATGGCAATGTGGCCGACCATTGCACCGGCGCCTTGAATGCCAAGGCTTGCTCGGTAAAAGGGTGCACAAAAGCCAGTTCTTGGGCATGCAGCAGCAAGCGGGGGCTCAGCGCCTTGATGTCGGGCGGTGCATACAGCGAGTCGCCCAGCATTGGGTGGCCAATGCTTTGAAGGTGTACGCGCAGCTGGTGGGTTCGGCCCGTGACGGGTTCGAGCTCAATCAGGCTGGCCCTGTCGCTGGTTTGCAGCGCACGCCAGCGGCTGCGACTGGCTTTGCCATCGGGGTGGATGATGTGCAACGGTCGGCGTTCCCAGTCGAGCAGGATGGGGCCGTCGATGGTGCGCCAGCCTTCTTCGTCGGGCACCACGGCCGCTTGGGATTGCAAAGGCTGACCCGCCACCACCGCCACGTAGCGTTTTTTGACCTGGCGGGTTTCAAACAACTTGCTCAGGCGACGCTGCGCTTCAATGCCCCTTGCCATGAGCAAGAGGCCCGAAGTGTCCTGGTCCAGGCGGTGCACGATCAGGGCTTCGGTGTAACGGTCTTGGACCCGTTTGGACAGGCAGTCCTGCTTTTCCGGGCCGCGACCAGGCACCGACAGCAAGCCGCTGGGTTTTTCCAGCACCAGCAGGTGCTCGTCTTCGTGGATCAGAATCATGCAGGGCAGGCCAGGCGAGCAGGGCGCTTGGCCGAAAAATTACTTGTCTTTGACTTTGCCGCGAGGCGCTACCAAGGTGGTCGGGGCGATGGGGCGGTCAGATGTGAACGTCTTCGGGGGCGACGTGTCTTTCTTTGGCTTCTTGGCCATTTTGTTGCTGCGTTGTTCGCCTTTGGCCATGGTGTTTCCTTGGGTAGACATCCCGACTTGGGAAACCATTGATGTTAAAGCACAAAGCCGCAGAATCTGCGGCTTTCTGGGGGGATCAAGACTGCCCGTTGTCAGCGGGCCTGGACATCATTTGACTTCGGTCACGAACTGGGCGGTGGGTCGGCGCACCTTTTTCAGGTTCGCCAACCAGTCGCCTTCACTGGCGCGGTAGCCCAGGGGCACGATGACCACGCTGCGCAGGCCGCGCGCGCGCAGGCCCAAAATTTCGTCTACGGCTTTGGGGTCAAAGCCTTCCATGGGCGTGGCGTCCACTTCTTCAAAAGCGGCAGCGATCAAGGCTGCGCCCAAACCGATGTAGGCCTGGCGAGCCGCGTGTTCGTAGTTCACCTCGGGCGTGCGGGCAGGGTAGTTTTTGAGCAACATCTGGCGGTAGTTTTCCCAGCCTTCGTTGGTGCCGCCGCGCTGCGCGTTGGTCATGTCAAACATCATGTTGATGCGTTCGGCCGTGTAGTTGTCCCAAGCGGCAAATACCAAAAGGTGCGAGCCGTCCGTGATCTGACCCTGGCCCCAGGCTTTGGGCTTGATCTGCTCGCGCACGGCATTGTTGGTCACGACGATGATTTCGAAAGGCTGCAGTCCGCTGGAGGTGGGGGCCAAGCGGGCAGCTTCGACGATGCGGTCCACCTTGTCTTGCGGCACGACCTTGGTCGGGTCCATTTTTTTGCAGGCATAGCGCCATTCGAGTTTGTTCAGCAATTCAGACATGGGGGTTCCCTTGGGGGTTGAAAGATGCGCGATTGTGCAGGAAGACGCCGGGCACCTGCGTCGCGTTGGCGCAAATCAATGCCTCGGACTCAGATGGACTGCCAAGTTCCGGTGGGCAAATCGTCCAGGTTGTAAGGCCCCACAGCGGTGCGGATCAGGCGCAGCGTGGGCAAACCCACGGCGGCGGTCATGCGGCGCACCTGGCGGTTGCGGCCTTCTCGAATCACCAACTCCAGCCAAGAGGTGGGGATGTTCTGGCGCTCGCGAATCGGCGGATTGCGTGGCCACAGGTCAGCGGGCGGCTGCACCGCGCTGGCGCGGGCGGGCAGGGTGGGGCCGTCGTTAAGCATCACGCCCTGGGTCAGGGCTTTGAGCGCCTGGTCGCTCACCACGCCCTCCACCTGCACCAGATAAGTCTTTTCCATTTTGAAGCGCGGGTCGGCGATGCGCGCCTGCAGCTGGCCATCGTCCGTCAGCAGAAGCAAACCTTCGCTGTCGGCATCCAGTCGGCCTGCCACGTAAACACCGGGCAGGTCGATGTGGTCCTTGAGGCCGCGCCAGCGCCCTTCTGGGGTGAACTGGCTGAGCACGCCATAGGGCTTGTTGAAGCGGATCAGCATGGGCGGGCAAGTCTTGTCATCGAGCGCTGAGCGTATCAGGTCGGTTAGCATGGACCGCATGAGCACCCAATACGAATGCCTGAAAAGCCCCGACCAGTATGCCGAGGCCTTTGGCATCGTCCCGCCCGATGCCCTGCTGGGCAAAGAGGCCTGGCCACGCCAGCCGGGTTTTTTCATCCGCAAGACGCTGGAGGCTGAAGCGGGGCTGGAGCTGGCCGAGGGCCAATTCGGCCTGGTGCCCACCTGGGTCAAGTCGGCGTCTGACGCCAAGCTGCGGTCCACCAAGTTGGCCGTGACCCGATATGAAACCATGAGCACTGCCACGGCCACGCGCGAGATTTGGCTGAAAGGCCAGCGCTGCATCATCCCGATGCAGGCGTTTTTCGAAGACGACTGGCGCAGCCGCAAAGCCGTGCCCACCCGCATAGCACGGGTGGACGGCCAGCCCATGGGGGTGGCGGGTTTGTGGGAAAGTTGGGCCAAAGACGGTGAAGAAATCACCAGCTTCACCCTGCTCACGGTGAACGCCAACAGCCACGCCTTGATGAACCGCTATGGCCAAAACAGCAACGAAAAACGGATGCCCGCCATCCTGAACGAAGGCGCCTACGGCGCCTGGCTCAGCGCCCCCATCGACAAAGCCCGCGAGTTCATGCGGGCCTATCCGGCCCACTTGCTGTTGGCCAATCCGGTGCAAAAGAAATAGTCCGCATGAGGCTGGCAGTGCCCCATGCCGACGAGCAGGCTCAGCCCAAGCGAGCCCGGTGCCGTGTAATTTGCAGGCGAACCTGCGCAGGCGCTGTGCCGCCCAGGGTGTTGCGGGCGTTAAGGGACCCTTGCAGGCTCAGCGGTCCAAACACATCGGCTTCGATGCGGCTGTCGAACTTTTGCAGGGTTTCCAGCGGCAGCTCTGACAAATCCACGCCCAGGCCTTGGGCGGTCTTGACGGCGTGGGCCACCACTTCGTGGGCATCGCGGAAGGGCAGGCCTTTTTTCACCAGGTAGTCGGCCAAGTCGGTCGCGGTGGCGTAGCCCTTTTTCACGGCGGCTTCCATGGCGGCGGCATTCACCGTGATGCCGCCTTCTTTTTGGCCCGTAGCCGGGTTGACCTGGCCGCCCACCATTTCGCTGAAGATGCGCAGCGTGTCTTTGAGCGTGTCCACCGTGTCAAACAGCGGCTCTTTGTCTTCCTGGTTGTCTTTGTTGTAGGCCAAGGGCTGGCCCTTCATCAGGGTGATCAGGCCCATCAGGTGGCCGACCACACGACCGGTTTTGCCGCGAGCCAGCTCGGGCACGTCGGGGTTTTTCTTCTGCGGCATGATGCTCGAGCCGGTGGTGAAACGGTCGGCGATGCGCACAAAACCGAAGTTCTGGCTCATCCACAAAATCAACTCTTCACTGAAGCGGCTGATGTGCACCATGCACAGGCTGGCTGCGGCGGTGAATTCGATGGCGAAGTCGCGGTCGCTCACGCCGTCCAGGCTGTTGTGACAGACTTGTGGGATGCCGTGTTCGTCGACCATGCCCAGTGTGCGGGCCACGCGTTCGCGGTCCAGCGGGTAGGTGGTGCCCGCCAAAGCGGCGCTGCCCAACGGCAGGCGGTTGGTGCGGCGGCGCACGTCGCTCATACGCTCGGCGTCGCGGCTGAACATCTCCACATAGGCCAGCAGGTGGTGCGCAAAGCTCACGGGCTGGGCCACTTGCAAGTGGGTAAAGCCCGGCAGGATGACTTCGACGTTTTGCTCGGCCACATCGACCAGCGATCTTTGCAGGTCGGCTAACAAGTCGATGATCAGGTCCATCTCGCTGCGCAACCACAGGCGCACGTCGGTGGCCACCTGGTCGTTGCGGCTGCGGCCGGTGTGCAGGCGCTTGCCCGCGTCACCCACCAACTGGGTCAGGCGTGCTTCGATGTTCAGGTGCACGTCTTCGAGGTCGAGCTTCCACTCAAACGCGCCGGATTCGATCTCTTGGGTGATCTGCGCCATGCCGCGCTGGATGTCGGCCAGGTCGCTCGCGCCGATGATGTTTTGTGCGGCCAGCATCTCGGCGTGGGCCAGGCTGCCGGTGATGTCGGCTTGCCACAGGCGCTTGTCGAAGAACACGCTGGCGGTGTAGCGCTTGACCAACTCGCTCATGGGTTCAGAAAAGAGCGCGGACCAGGCTTGGGATTTTTTGTCGAGTTGGTTTGTCATAAGAGAGGGATTTTATCGGGCTTCAAGGCGGCCCTTTGGGCCCCTCAAGCCAGCAAAGCCAGCGCCATCGCATGGTAGGCGGGCAGGGTGTGCACGTCGTTGGCGATGTTGGCCGCTACGGGATGCGAGGCATAGCGCGCGATCACCATCTCGGCCTTGGGGTCGATGTAGATGTTTTGCCCATGCACGCCCCGCGCCATCACCGCCCCATGCGCGTTGTGCGACACCCACCACATGTTGCGGTAGCTCCAGCCCTTCAGGGTGGCGGGGCCGTTGGCCGCAAAACGTGCCGGATCTGCACCGGCCAAAGTGTCGGCCACCGCCGCCTCCGGCAAAACTTGACGCCCATTGACACGACCGTGGTTGCGCACCAATTCGCCAAAACGCGCCAGATCGCGCAGGCCGGTGTTCAGTCCACCCCCCGCAAAAGCGGTGCCCAGAGGGTCAACGGAGTAAAAGGCATCGAGCTCGGCCCCCATGGGTTGCCAGATGCGCTCGGACAGCATCTGCTCGGTGTTTTGCCCCGTCACGCGGCGCACGATCCAGCCCAGCACATCGGTGTTGGCAGTGCGGTAGGTGAATTGCTGGCCATGCTCGCCCAGCGGACGCACGGTTGGCAAATAAGCGTCAAAACTGCCGGGTCCGTTGTAGCCAGGCGGGCAGGGCAACACCCCGCCAGCGCGCATGTGGTTCCAGATTTCGGCTTGCGGGTCGGCATAGTTTTCGGTGTAGTCAATCCCCGTGGTCATGTCCATGACCTGGCGCACCGTGGCCTGGCCAAAACCACTGCCAGCCAGCTCGGGCACGTTATGCGCCACCCGCTGCGCCTCGTCGAGCGCGCCCTCGGCCACCAGACACGCGGCCAGCAAGCCCATGAACGACTTGCTCACCGACATGGCAATGTGCTGGCGCAAAGGCCCCATCACTCCACCAAAATGTTCAAACACCACCTGCCCCTTGTGCATCACCAACAGCGCATCGGTGTAGGTCGCGTCCATCATGTCAGCCCAGCTGCAAGGGGCACCACCGTCCAGCGGTGTGTAGCGGATGTCGGGCAAAGCCCGCGCCGCAACGGGCATGGGCGCGCAAGCCGCCAGCCCCCGCGACACCGTGACGGTGGGCACCAACTGCCGTTGATTCGCAAAGCTCCAGCGCAGCTGCGGAAACCGATAACCACTGCCATCCGCAAACCGGATCACCTTGTCGGCCGCAGGCGGCGTGCCTTGCATCCAGCCCAGCTCAGCAGGGTCGCAATTTTGGGCTGCGGGGAAGGGGTTCTGTTGGTTCATGACGTTCATCGTAGTGTCCATTGCGGTGAATTTTCAGTCACCATTGTGCGGGCAGTCGGTCAATCCCGATGTCACATTTCAAAAGACACCTTGGGCGGATTCGATATCCCAGTCTGTTGAGTCAGGACAGATATTTGATCAATTTGTAGGTGATGCTGGGGGCGTCGGCGGGCACATCTTCATGTCGGTCCTTGCGCACCCGCAGGATTTGGCGTCTGCCCGCTTGATGTTCATAGCCCTCGATTTCGACCAGCAGGGGTGTCCATGGGGTTTTTTTCTGATCCGGTTGGAGTTCGCGCACCATCAAGCAATGCATCTCTATCCGGCCCATGCATTTGTGACGTTGTGCAGCAACTTCGAGGGTGATGGCGCTGCTCATCCAGGGACGGATGCAGCTGGCGAGTTCGGCGTTCCATGCGTAACCGGCAGAGGCTTTGCAGCCATGGGCGTCGCCGTCGCTGCCAGGCATGGGCAACGATGAGGACAATTGAGCAAGCGTGCATTCTCCATCGGCGATATGGCGAGCTTGGGAATGGTCAAGTGTGCATCGGTTGGGGAAGGTTTGCGGCGTTTTGCCGGCCATTTGGCCGCAGACTGGAGCGTATTCGCGAGTGCAAATTTGGGCTTGGACCGGCAATATGGCACACAAGCCAAGACAGACCAGGGTGCTGCTCAAAACAGTGCGAATGTTGGAGTGTTTTCTCATTTGCATGCCATTTTGGCGGAGAGCTATTGTTTTGTAGTAATGATTTGCAAGAATTTGCGACCAGCCGTCATGCTAATGACACGGCGCTGCTCGGACAGGTGCTGCCCGAGTCACGGGCCATGGGGTGACGGACGAACCCCACGATCGGGCAAGGTGCCGGGACTTTGCCGGTGCTTACACCGGTTCGGGGATCAAATCACCTGTCAGATCTTTCAAGGCCTGGGTGTCCAGGGTTTCGAGTTTCAGCAGTTCAATCGAGCAACGCTCGAGCACGCTGCGATTGGTGTGCAAAATATGCGTGGCACGTTGCAGGTTGTGCGAAAGTAGCGAGGCAATGGCGGTATCAATCCTCTGCTGAGTGGCCTCTGAAATCGGCTCGGCGGGAGGCGTCAAAAACGGCTCACTCAGCCCGAGCGGTGTGCCGCGATGAATGTCGTGGCTGACGCAGCCCAGGGCTTCGTCCATGCCGTAGCGCATGACCATTTCACGGGCGATTTGGGAGGCTTTGGCCAGATCATCGGCCGCGCCGGTCGAGAGGTGGCCGAGCATGAGTTTTTCGGCGGCTCTCCCGCCCAAGAGCACGCAGATCTTGCGCTCCAACTCGGCTTGCGTCATCAGGTAGCGGTCTTCGGTGGGGCGCTGGATAGTGTAGCCGAGTGAGCCGATACCGCGTGCCACGATGGACACTTTGTGTACTGTGTCGCCGTCAGGCAGGGCCAGAGCCACCAGCACATGGCCCATTTCGTGGTGCGCCACGGCCAGCCGCTCTTGGGGGTTGAGCACGCGGTTGCGCTTTTCCAGGCCGGCTACGATGCGTTCGACCGCTGCTGTGAAGTCGGGCAGACTCACGCTGCCTGCGTGGCGGCGTGTGGCCACAATCGCCGCTTCGTTGACCAGGTTGGCCAGGTCGGCCCCTGTGAAGCCCGGGGTGATGGCCGCCACTTCGGGAAGCGACAGCAGCGGGTCCAGAGACACTTTGCGCACATGCACTTGCAGGATATCGACGCGGCCTTTTTTGTCAGGCTTGTCCACCAACACTTGACGGTCAAAGCGGCCTGCACGCAACAGGGCGGGGTCAAGGATCTCGGGGCGGTTGGTGGCCGCCAGAATGATCACGCCGGAGCCGGTGTCAAAGCCGTCCATTTCTGCTAACAATTGGTTGAGGGTTTGTTCTTTTTCATCGTGCCCGCCGAGGCCCGCAAACGCCCCGCGTGCGCGGCCAAGCGCGTCCAGTTCGTCGATGAAGATGATGGCCGGGGCCGATCGACGTGCTTGCTCGAACAAATCGCGCACCCGCGCAGCGCCGACGCCGACAAAGAGTTCGACAAATTCACTGCCAGGCATCGAGAAAAAAGGCACGCCTGCCTCACCCGCCACGGCTTTGGCCAAAAGGGTTTTGCCGGTGCCGGGCGGACCGACCAGCAGCACGCCTTTGGGGGTGTGGGCACCCAGGCGGCCATAGTCTGCAGGGTGTTTCAAAAAGTCAACCACCTCCATCAGCTCCTGCTTGGCCTCGTCCACCCCGGCCACATCAGCAAAGTTCACGCCAGTGTCGCGCATCGCATAGACCTTGGCGCGGCTTTTTCCGATGTTCAGAAAGCTGCCTGCGCCTTGCTGGCCCATCGTGCGGCGTATCAGGAAAAACCACAACCCGAAAAATACCAGAGAGGGCAAAACCCATGACAGCGCATCGCGCAGCCAGGTGTTCTCAATGACCCGACTGTAGGGCACTTGGTAGGCCTGCATACGTTCTGCCAAATCGGGCTCCACCCGCACGGCTTGCCAGCGCGTCTTGTGGCCAATGGGCTCTTTGAGCAGGCCGATAAGGGTCTGGTCCGAGATGGCCACTTCAGTGATACGGCCATCTGCCAGCGCTTGCTCAAACTGGCTGTAGGGCACGGTTTCGGTGGAGGCGCTGCCTTGCAGCAGGCCTTGTACCCACAACAGCAACAAAGTGGCGACCAGTGCATAGGCCAATGCCCAGACCGATTTCGGCGACATGCGGCTGCCCGCTGGGGGGAGTCGGCTCATGATGTGCAATCTGCGTTCTGGTTGAACAGACGTTCATGCTGCGCCTTTCGGTCAATTGATTCATTGCGACGGCGCAAACTTTGTTGCAAAGCTTGTCGGTTAACTTTTGAAGGCCTGGGTTGTGTGCATTGAATAACTGACCATGCAAGGCCGAGCGGCGACATTGGCCGTGGGGCGGGTCATGGTGACCCGCCCTGTGGGTGAGCACGGAATGGCCCGCCTTTCAAACAGCGGCAAGGCCGCGAGCATTTTTTGACAATGGAGAACCCCATGAGCAATCTTGCACGATTCAACCCCTTCAGTGAGCTGCGTGACCCGTTCAGCGACGACTTTTTCAAAGGATTTGCCTTGCGCCCTGTCTACCGCCTGATGGAGGGTGAACCGCAGATGCGTCTGGACTTGTCGGAGGACGACAAGAATTTTTTTGTCAAGGCTGAGATACCAGGCGTCAACAAGGATGACATCAAGGTGTCGGTGGATGGCAATTTGGTGTCGGTGAGCGCTGAGGTGCGAAAGGAAAAAGAGCAGAAAGAGGGTGCCAAGCTCATCCGCTGCGAGCGTTATTACGGCAGCGTCTCGCGCACGTTCACGCTCGATGAAAGCGTGGATCAGGACGCTGCGTTGGCCAAATACGAAAACGGTGTGCTTCAACTGACCTTGCCCAAAAAGCACAACGGTCAGAGCCACGTTCTGAAGATCGCCTGATTTCAGGCGCAGGCTCAGGCATTGACCACGGCTGTGGTCAATGCCTTGGGATGGGGCCTGCCTGGGGCGGGCTACCTGAGCTTTTCGAACATGAGACCAGGAGCCATGATGGACCAACAATTGACAGCGGGAGGCATCTGCAAGCGCAAGGTCTCGGTCGCTTATCAGAACACCAGTGTGACGGCGGCTGCGCAACTCATGCGCGAGGACCATGTGGGCTGCCTCGTGGTGGTCGAGGACACCAACGGCAGCCGCCAGGTGCGCGGGCTGATCACCGACCGCGACATCGTGATGTCGGTGGTGGCCATGGGTCTGGACCCGGAGCCTTTGTGTCTGGAGGACGTGATGAGCTCACGCCTGGTCACGGCCAACGAGGGCGATCCGTTGCCCGTGCTGATGCGCAACATGCGCGAGCATGGCGTTCGGCGTGTGCCTGTGGTCGGTCCCAACGACGAATTGATGGGCCTTGTCACCTTGGATGACGTGCTCAAAATCTTGGCGCAAGAGATGCACCTGCTGGTTGGCTCGATGGACGCCAGCATCAAGCATGAACGCGTGCGAAGGCCCTGAATGCCCCAACATGGTGTTGGAGGCTTGATTCGGGTGCTTTGAAGTCCTTTTATGCCCAGAACTTTGGAACTTTGGTGTACTTGCTTGGCGGTTTGGGGTGGTCAGTTGCAGCAGTGTTTCGCGCTATAATCCTCAAGTTTTGCGATCTGCAAAGCGCACGCCATTGGCTTTTCCGGCTGCTGGCGCAAGTCATTAACCCGCCGAAATTCAGCGATGAACCCGGCGAAACAACAAGGAAAACACCATGATTGCATCATCAATCAAGGCCGAGGTCGTCAAGGCCAACGCACGCGCTGCCAACGACACTGGTTCCCCAGAAGTCCAAGTGGCTTTGCTGACAGCCCGCATCAACGAGCTGACACCTCACTTCAAAACACACGCCAAAGACCATCACGGTCGCCGGGGTTTGCTGCGCATGGTCAGCCGTCGCCGCAAATTGCTGGACTACCTCAAGTCCCGTGATGCTGACCGTTATGTTGCGCTGATCGCCAAGCTTGGCCTGCGTAAGTAATTGTCTCTCCAGATGAAAAGCGCCTGAGTTAGTTCACTAGCTCAGGCGCTTTATTCTTTTTTTCTTCGGAATTTGTCAGGGCGATCTCGCGCTGTGTCATTCCACAAGGCTTTTGTGCAAAGTTTTGCAAGGTTTTGTGGAATGGCATCGAGTTCAGAGCGTCATCTTCCGGGCCCACAGTGCAGCCTCATGCGCTTTTGTTTTCAGGAGTTCTGAACATGTCCATTTTCAATAAAGTCACCAAAACATTCCAATGGGGCCAGCACACGGTCAAGATGGAAACCGGCGAAGTCGCCCGCCAAGCTGGTGGCGCTGTGCTGCTCGACATGGAAGGCACTGTGGTGCTCGCCACCGTCGTGGGTTCCAAGATCGCCAAGGCGGGTCAAGATTTCTTCCCCCTCACCGTCGATTACATCGAAAAGACTTACGCCGCAGGCAAGATTCCCGGCAGCTTCTTCAAGCGTGAAGCCAAGCCCAGCGAGCACGAGACCCTGACCAGCCGTCTGATCGACCGTCCGATCCGTCCTCTGTTCCCCGAAGGTTTCTACAACGACGTGCACGTGGTCGTCCACACCGTGTCCTTGAACCCTGAAGTAGACGCTGATATCGCTTCGATGATCGCCGTGTCTGCCGCTTTGTCCATCTCGGGCATCCCGTTCAACGGCCCCATCGGTGCCGCTCGCGTGGGTTACATCAACGGCGAATACGTCCTGAACCCCGGCCAGACCCAGCGCAAAGACAGCGTGATGGACCTGGTGGTGGCGGGTACCGAAGCCGCTGTGCTGATGGTCGAATCTGAAGCTCTGCAACTGTCCGAAGAAGTCATGTTGGGTGGCGTTGTGTATGGCCACGAGCAATCGGCGATTGCGATCAATGCGATTCACGATCTGGTACGGGAAGCCGGCAAGCCGGTTTGGGACTGGCAAGCGCCTGCCCGCGACACCGCTTTCGAAGCCAAGCTGGCTTCGCTTGCCGAAGAAAAACTGCGCGCTGCTTACCAAATCCGTAACAAGCAAGCCCGCACGCACGCATGCCGTGAAGCCTACGCTTCGGTCAAAGTCGCCTTGACAGAAGAGGGCGTGGCGTTTGACCCCGTCAAGCTCGACAACCTGTTGTTCGAAATCGAAGCGCGCATTGTGCGCAGCCAGATTCTGGCCGGAGAGCCCCGTATCGACGGCCGCGACACTCGCACTGTGCGCCCCATCGAAATCCGCAACAGCGTGCTGCCACGCACCCATGGTTCGGCCCTGTTCACACGTGGCGAAACCCAGGCTTTGGTGATCACCACCTTGGGTACTGAGCGTGACGCACAGCGCATCGACGCGCTGGCCGGCGAGTTCGAAGACCGCTTCATGTTCCACTACAACATGCCTCCCTTTGCCACCGGCGAAGTGGGCCGCATGGGCTCGACCAAGCGCCGCGAAATCGGCCACGGCCGTTTGGCCAAGCGGGCTTTGGCCGCTGTGCTGCCGACCAAAGAAGAGTTTCCCTACACCGTGCGTGTGGTGTCCGAGATCACCGAATCGAATGGCTCGTCGTCCATGGCTTCGGTTTGCGGCGGCTGCCTGTCGATGATGGATGCCGGTGTGCCCATGAAGGCGCATGTGGCCGGTATCGCCATGGGCCTGATCAAGGAAGACAACCGCTTTGCGGTGCTGACCGACATCCTGGGTGACGAAGACCACCTGGGTGACATGGACTTCAAAGTGGCGGGTACCACCAACGGCATCACCGCTTTGCAGATGGACATCAAGATCCAGGGCATCACCAAAGAGATCATGCAAGTGGCATTGGCCCAAGCCAAAGAAGCGCGGATGCACATTCTGGGCAAGATGCAAGAGGCGATGAGCACGGCCAACACCGAAGTGTCGGATTTCGCGCCCAAGCTCTTCACCATGAAGATCAACCCCGAGAAAATCCGTGACGTGATCGGCAAGGGCGGCGCGACCATCCGTGCCCTGACCGAAGAAACTGGTTGCCAGATCAACATCGAAGAAGACGGCACGATCACCATCGCCGCCACCGACGGCGAGAAGGCCGACATTGCGAAGAAGCGCATCGAGCAGATCACCGCTGAAGTCGAAATCGGCAAGGTCTACGAAGGCCCGGTGACCAAGATTTTGGACTTCGGTGCATTGATCAACTTGTTGCCTGGCAAAGACGGTCTGCTGCACATCAGCCAGATCGCCCACGAGCGCGTTGAGAAGGTCACCGACTACCTGAGCGAAGGCCAGATCGTCAAGGTCAAGGTCATGGAAACCGACGAAAAAGGCCGCATCAAGTTGTCGATGAAGGCTTTGTTGGATCGTCCTGCTCAGGGCTGATCTTTGTGCGTTGAGGGTTGAGCGTTGAGCGATATGCTTTAAACCCCAACGCAATACATCCTCCACGCTAAACGCATAACGCATAACGCTGAACCTGCCATGAACGTCATTGAAATCCAAAGCTACGGCGCTGCATCAGTGCTGGTACCCGGCTCCCGTCCCGATCCCGTGGCTGGGGCAGGGGAGTTGCTCATCCGCGTCTCGGCCAGCGGTATCAACCGCCCCGATGTGCTGCAACGTACCGGCAACTACCCAGTGCCTCCAGGTGCCTCGGATATCCCGGGGCTTGAAGTGGCAGGCGTGGTGGTGTCGGGTGATGCTGTGGCCATGGCCGCAGCTGGCGTGGCGGTGGGTGACCGCGTGTGCGCTTTGGTGGCCGGCGGCGGTTATGCGCAATTGTGCGTTGCCCCAGTCGTACAGTGTTTGCCAGTTCCTAAAGGTCTGACCGATACCGAAGCTGCTTCACTTCCTGAAACCTTCTTCACGGTGTGGAGCAATGTCTTTGACCGTGGTCGCTTGCAAGCGGGCGAGACTTTGTTGATCCAAGGCGGCACCAGCGGCATTGGCGTGACCGCCATTCAAATGGCCAAAGCGGCAGGTGTCACGGTGATCGTTACCGCGGGGTCTGATGCCAAATGCCAGGCTTGCCTGGCTTTGGGTGCGGACCATGCCATCAATTACAAGACCACCGACTTTGTGGCCGAGGTCAAACGCCTCACCGGCGGTGCGGGTGTGAATGTGATTTTGGACATGGTTGCGGGTGACTACGTGGCGCGTGAGGTTGAGATCTTGGCCGAAGAGGGTCGATTGGTCATCATCGCGGTCCAAGGCGGCATCAAGAGCGAATTCAATGCGGGTTTGGTACTGCGTCGGCGCTTGACCATCACGGGCTCTACCTTGCGTCCGCGTCCTGTGGCTTTCAAGGCGGCGATTGCCCAGTCTTTGCTGAAAACCGTTTGGCCATGGATCGAGTCGGGCGCCATCAAGCCCGTGATTCACACGGTCTTTGGGGCGATGGATGCTTCGGGTGACTTGACATCGGGTGCAGCGCAGGCGCATGGCTTGATGGAGAGCAATCAACATGTCGGCAAGTTGGTGGTGACTTGGTGATGAGCCATTCCATCAAATTGATGGTCGGAAACTGGAAGATGAACGGCAGCCTGGCTGCCAATGCATCTTTGGTGGCCCCTCTTTTGGATGGCATGAGTGCCGTGTCATGTCGGTCGGCGCTTTGTGTGCCAGCACCGTATTTGGCGCAAATGCAACAGTTGTTGACGGGTTCGTCCGTTGACTTGGGTGGACAAGATGTGTCCGCCCATGCCTCGGGGCCCTACACAGGTGAAGTATCCGCTGAGATGTTGCGTGATTTTTCGGCGCGTTTTGTGATCGTCGGTCATTCTGAACGTCGCCAGTACCATGCAGAGTCTGATGTGACTGTGGCGGCCAAGGCGCAACGTGCATTGGCGGCAGGTATCACCCCAATTGTGTGTTTGGGTGAGAGCTTGGCCGAGCGTGAAGCGGGTCAAACCGAGGCCGTGGTCAAGCGACAGTTGGCCGCCGTGATCCATGCCAACGGCCATTGCATCAGTGAAATTGTGGTGGCCTATGAACCCGTTTGGGCCATTGGCACCGGCCTGACGGCCACACCCGAACAAGCCCAGCAGGTGCATGCTGTACTGCGTTCTCAGTTGCAAGCGGCCAGCGCACAAGCCACACGCATCTCTATTTTGTATGGTGGCAGCATGAATGCAGCCAACGCAGCAGACTTGTTGGCGCAGCCCGATGTCGATGGCGGTTTGATTGGCGGTGCCTCTCTCGACGCACCTGACTATTTATCCATCTTGAAAGCCGCTTCTCGCTGAGCTTTCTATCTTTGTTTGTAATTTTTTCGGAGAACTCTGATGAGCATGATGTTAACTTTGATTTTGGTGGTTCAGATGCTGTCGGCTTTGGCCATGATTGGTTTGATCTTGATCCAACACGGCAAAGGCGCTGACATGGGCGCAGCCTTTGGCAGCGGTGGTTCGGGCAGCTTGTTCGGAGCAACCGGAGGTGCCAATTTCCTGTCCCGGACCACAGCCGTTTTGGCTGCCGTGTTTTTTGTCTGTACTTTGTTATTGGCTTATTTCAGCAACGTTCGTCCTGCCTCTTCGGGCAGCGTTCTTGAGGGTGTTGCGGTCACTGCCCCGGTTTCACCTGCCAATGTGAGTCCTGCAGCGCAAATTCCTGGCAATGAGCCTGCCGCAAAGACGGATAACAGCGTGCCGCCAGCCCCTGCCAAGTAAGCTTCAGCAAAGCTTTGCTGCTCTGCACAAATTTCCGTGTTTTACAAAGGAAATGAAGGTGTTTTGAGAGTAAAATTTGAGACTGTTCAGAGAGCCAAATGCATCGTAAGATGTTCCTCTTGCTCACTGGGCACAAGTATCCTGCCGTCGTGGTGAAATTGGTAGACACGCTATCTTGAGGGGGTAGTGGCGAAAGCTGTGCGAGTTCGAGTCTCGCCGACGGCACCAGATAAACAGAACAACCCAAGCTGCAAAACTTGGGGTGTTCATCGGTGATACCGCAAGTCCCCAAATGAACCTCTCTCAATATCTTCCCATTCTTTTGTTCAT
>JAIYCB010000024.1 GCA_027488215.1 Comamonadaceae bacterium | reverse complement strand
GGCTTGACCGCGTGCACGCAGGTCTGCGAGCACGGCATCGATGCCGTTTTTGTCGATCAGGCGCAGAGCAGCGCTGGAGACGCGCAGACGCACCCAACGGTTTTCTGTTTCAACCCAGAAACGACGGTATTGCAGGTTCGGCAGGAACCGGCGCTTGGTTTTGTTGTTGGCGTGGGAAACGTTGTTCCCGGTCATTGGGCCTTTGCCAGTTACGTCGCAAACGCGTGCCATGTGGACACTCCGATACTTTTCAAAACAGCCGGTGCCGATGGGTCTCATGCAGATTTGCATGGGGCCTGGCGCTCCAGCCTCACCTCGCCAAGATGGGTGGCGGTATCCCAGATCGCTGAACTGTAGTTCCCGGCGAATAGTCGGGGCAGGTTCAGCAAAGCCTTGGATTATAACCAGAAATCAGGCTTGGTTTTGTTCCAGGAAGCGTTGTGCGTCCAGGGCAGCCATGCAACCGGTGCCGGCGCTGGTGATGGCCTGGCGGTAAACGTGGTCTTGCACGTCGCCAGCAGCGAACACGCCGGGCACCGAAGTCTGGGTGGCAAAGCCTTTGAGGCCGCTTTGGGTGACGATGTAGCCGTTTTCCAGTTCCAATTGGCCCTGGAAGATCTCGGTGTTGGGGGCATGGCCGATGGCGATGAAGCAGCCCTTGAGCTCGACATCGTGCAGGCTGCCGTCTTTGGTGCTTTTCAGGCGAACGCCGGTCACGCCCGAGGCGTCACCCAGCACTTCTTCCAGCGTCTGGAAAGTTTTCAGCTCGATCTTGCCTGCGGCAACCTTGTCCATGAGTTTGTCGACCAGGATGGGCTCGGCCTTGAACTTGTCGCGGCGGTGGACCAAATAGACCTTGCTGGCGATGTTGGACAGGTACAGGGCTTCCTCAACAGCGGTGTTGCCGCCGCCCACCACGCAGCAAATCTGATCGCGGTAGAAGAAGCCGTCGCAGGTGGCGCAGCCGCTCACGCCGCGGCCCATGAAGGCTGTCTCCGACGGCAGGCCCAGGTACTTGGCCGAGGCGCCGGTGGCGATGATCAGGCTGTCGCAGGTGTAGGTGCCGCTGTCGCCGATCAGGGTGAAGGGGCGCTGCTCGAGCTTGACGGTGTGGATGTGGTCAAAGATGATTTGGGTGTTGAAACGCTCGGCATGTTCCTGAAAGCGTTGCATCAAATCCGGGCCTTGCACGCCGTGAACGTCGGCAGGCCAGTTGTCCACTTCGGTGGTGGTCATGAGTTGACCGCCCTGGGCCATGCCGGTGATCAAGACGGGTTTGAGGTTGGCACGGGCGGCGTAAACCGCGGCGGTGTAACCGGCGGGGCCAGAGCCGAGAATCAGAACGTGCGCGTGTTGGGTAGGGGTCGACATGTCAGGGGCCATCCGGTAAAAAGACAAAGAAGTGCGGAAAATTCCACAACCCCTCATTGTAAGAAACCCTCAAACACATCGGACATCAAGGCTATGCGGGTCGTGGGGCAGGGCACCTCGCGTGAGGGTGCAAGCCCATGCGCCCGATCGGGCCTTGATCGGGTAAGCTTGAGACTTCATTTATGACCTATTCACTGAACACCCTGACCCGTGATGGCCCTGCCGCTGCCCCCGCTGCGCCAGCGACTTTTTGGTCACGTTTTGCCCAGGAAATCCTCTTGCTCCTGGGTGCTGGGCTGCTCCTGTTTTTGACGGTGGCCTTGTGGACTTATCACCCGCAAGATCCGGCATGGTCCACTTCGGGCAGCGGCGAGGCCGTGCGCAACGGGGCGGGGCGTTGGGGGGCCTGGGTCGCGGATCTGGCTTTTTTCGTGGTGGGCTTTTCTGCTTGGTGGTGTGTGGCAGCAGGACTTCGTGTCTGGCTGGTGGCCTTGGCCCGTTGGTTGCGGGGCGTTGACCCGCACGACACCAAGACGTCCTCGTGGCAGCGCAGTTTATGGGTGTTTTGGCTCGGCTTGACGGTGCTGCTGTTGGCCAGCTGCGGCTTGGAGTGGACGCGTTTGTACCGGTTCGAAACCGGCTTGCCTGGGCACAGTGGCGGGGTGCTGGGTTATTTGGTGGGCGCGGCCGCTGTCCGCGGTCTGAGCTTCAACGGCTCGGCCCTTTTGGGCATTGTGTTGGCCTTGGTGGGTGTCGCCATGGTGTTTCGGTTTTCATGGGGTCAGTTGGCCGAAAAAATCGGTGCTCAGCTCGATGCCTTGATCCGTTCGCGGCATGAAAAGCGCGAGATCGAAGAAGACATGGCCTTGGGCCAGCAGGCTTTGCGCGAGCGCCAACAAGCCCTTTCGCCCCAGGCCATCGAGCCCGAGTGGGATTTGAGCCCGCCCGCCGGTGTCTCGCCAGAGGGGCAACTGGACTTGCCTGCCGTCCCCATCCCGGTGGCTAAGGCCGCGCCAATGGTGATTGAGCCGCCCGTGATGGAGGTGCCGCGCAGTGAGCGCGTGGTCAAGGAACGACAGAAACCCCTGTTCAATGAACTGCCCGACAGCAAGCTGCCTCAGGTGGATTTGCTCGACAGCCTGTCCATCCGGCAAGAAACCGTCTCACCCGAGACCTTGGAGATGACCAGCCGCCTGATCGAGAAAAAACTCTCTGATTTTGGTGTCAAGGTGCGCGTGGTGGCTGCTGCACCCGGGCCGGTGATCACGCGCTACGAGATTGAGCCGGACACGGGAGTCAAGGGCTCGCAGGTGGTGAACCTGGCCAAAGACCTGGCGCGCTCGCTCAGCCTGGTGTCGATCCGCGTCATCGAGACGATTCCTGGCAAGAAATTCATGGCGCTGGAGTTGCCCAACGCCAAGCGCCAGTCGATCAAGCTCAGCGAAATTCTGGGCTCGCAGGTCTACAACGAAGCCAAGTCCATGCTGACCATGGGCTTGGGCAAAGACATCATCGGCAACCCAGTGGTGGCCGATCTGGCCAAGATGCCGCACGTTTTGGTGGCGGGCACCACGGGCTCGGGCAAGTCGGTGGGCATCAACGCCATGATCCTCTCGCTGCTCTACAAGGCCGAGGCCCGCGATGTGCGCTTGCTGATGATCGACCCCAAGATGCTGGAGATGTCGGTCTATGAAGGCATACCGCACTTGCTGGCCCCGGTGGTGACCGACATGCGCCAAGCAGCGAATGGTCTGAACTGGTGCGTGGCCGAGATGGAAAAGCGCTACAAGCTCATGAGCAAGATGGGCGTGCGCAATTTGGCGGGTTTCAACCAGAAAATCGATGAAGCCACCGCCCGTGAAGAGTTCATCTACAACCCCTTCAGCCTCACGCCCGATGACCCCGAGCCGCTCAAGCGCTTGCCGCACATCGTGGTGGTGATCGATGAGTTGGCCGACCTGATGATGGTGGTGGGCAAGAAGATCGAAGAACTGATCGCCCGCTTGGCCCAAAAGGCCCGCGCAGCCGGTATCCATTTGATTTTGGCGACCCAACGCCCCAGCGTGGACGTGATCACTGGCCTCATCAAGGCCAACATTCCGACCCGCATCGCGTTTCAGGTGTCCAGCAAGATCGACAGCCGCACCATCTTGGACCAGATGGGGGCCGAAGCCCTGCTGGGCATGGGCGACATGCTGTACATGCCTTCGGGCACGGGTTTCCCGATCCGGGTGCATGGCGCTTTTGTGAGTGACGAGGAAGTGCACCGTGTGGTGAGTTACCTTAAAAGCCAGGGTGAGCCCGATTACATCGAAGGCGTGCTCGAAGGAGGTACCGCGGACGATGATGGCGGCATGTTGGGCGAGGGTGACGACGGCGAAAAAGACCCGATGTACGACCAAGCCGTGGAAGTGGTGCTGAAGAACCGCAAGGCCAGCATCTCGCTGGTGCAGCGCCACCTCAAGATTGGTTACAACCGCGCCGCCCGCCTGGTGGAAG
Source organism: Comamonadaceae bacterium (assembly GCA_027488215.1). Classification (GTDB taxonomy): domain Bacteria; phylum Pseudomonadota; class Gammaproteobacteria; order Burkholderiales; family Burkholderiaceae_C; genus Limnohabitans_A. Next base: position 46,753 of record JAIYCB010000024.1, on the reverse strand, counting down.
ATATGGAAAAAGCAGGCCTGGTCAGCGCCATGAGCGGCAGTGGCCAGCGCGAAATTTTGGTGCCCGCACGGGCAGAGTGAACCGAATGAAAAACAATGTTGTGCAGCGTCGCGCTGCGTTGGGCTTGGGAGGCAAGGCTTTGTTGGCCGGTGTGGTGTGGGCCTTGGCCCTGACGGCGCAGGCCGACAGCGTGGACCTTCTGGCCCAGTTCATGAAACAAGCGCGCAGTGGTCGCGCTGACTTCACACAGGTCGTCACTTCGCCCACCAGGGCGGGGCAGGTGGCACGGGCCAAGACATCGAGTGGCCGATTTGAATTTCAAAGGCCTGGCAAGTTCCGCTTTGACTATCGCAAGCCCTTTGTACAAACGCTGGTGGCCGACGGTCAGACCTTGTGGCTGCACGATGTGGACCTGAACCAGGTCACGGCGCGCCCACAGTCTCAGGCGCTGGGGGCCACTCCGGCCGCATTGTTGACTGCAGGAACTGATTTGCAGGCCCTCAAAGCCGATTTCCAGTTCACCCCCGAGCCGAGCCAGGATGGCTTGCAGTGGGTGCGCGCGACGCCAGTGCAACGTGATGGCCCGATCCGCTCCGTCATGGTGGGTTTGCGTGCCAGCGCCGCTGGCCCCGAGCTGGCGGTGCTGGACGTGCAAGACAGCTTGGGCCAACGCTCCTTGCTGACTTTCATGGGCTTCGAAGTCAATCCGGTTTTGGCTTCCAGCACCTTTGTGTTCAAGGCGCCTGCGGGTGTGGACGTCATCCGCCCTTGATGCGCCTGGGCGACGATGAAAGCTCCCGGTTTGACGCCCCATGCCCCCTTGGCCGAGCGCTTGCGCCCGCGCCACTTGGGTGAGGTGATTGGCCAGCAGCATTTGTTGGGCGAGGGCATGGCCTTGCGCTTGGCGTTCGAGTCAGGTCAGCCGCACAGCTGTATTTTGTGGGGGCCGCCTGGCGTGGGCAAAACCACCATCGCCCGATTGATGGCGGATGCGTTTGAAGCACAATTTTTGAGCATCAGTGCGGTGCTGGGCGGCATCAAGGACATCCGCGAAGCCGTGGAAAAGGCCGAAATTGCCCGCACGGGCTTGCATCCGCAACGCACCATCATGTTCGTGGACGAGGTGCACCGCTTCAACAAAAGCCAGCAAGATGCTTTTTTGCCCCATGTCGAAAGCGGGCTGTTCACTTTCATTGGGGCCACCACCGAGAACCCTTCTTTTGAGGTGAACTCGGCCCTGCTGTCTCGGGCAGCGGTTTACGTGCTGCAGTCATTGACCGAGGACGACCTGCAACACATCGTTGTGCGGGCGCAGGCCATCCAGGCCATTCCGGCCATCGAGCCTGAGGCTCTGGCCCGATTGCTGGCCTATGCCGATGGCGACGCCAGGCGATTGCTCAACACACTGGAAACTCTGGCCATGGCGGCCCAGCAGGAACACATTGACCCGGTGACCGACGCTTGGTTGATGCGGGTGCTGGGCGAACGCATGCGCCGCTATGACAAAGGTGGCGAGCAGTTTTACGACACCATCAGCGCGTTGCACAAATCGGTGCGTGGCTCGGACCCGGATGCCGCCCTGTATTGGTTCGTGCGCATGCTCGACGGCGGTGCGGACCCGCGCTACATGGCCAGGCGATTGATTCGCATGGCCAGCGAAGACATTGGCTTGGCCGATCCGCGAGCGCTGCGCATGGCGCTGGACGCGGCCGATGTCTACGAGCGACTGGGCAGCCCCGAGGGCGAGTTGACGCTGGCGCAGTGCGTGCTGTACCTGGCGGTGGCCCCCAAATCGAATGCCGCCTACAAAGCTTTCAACGAGGCCAAAGCCTGGGTCAAGAAAGACGGCACCCGTCCGGTGCCCATGCATTTGCGCAATGCGCCCACTCAGCTCATGAAACAGCTGGACTACGGCAAAGGCTATCGCTATGCCCATGACGAAGAAGATGGTTTCGCGGCGGGTGAGCGTTATTTGCCCGAGGGTATGCCCGATCCCGGTTTTTATCGACCCGTGCGCAGGGGTCTGGAAATCAAAATCGCTGACAAACTGGAAGAGTTGAGAAAGAAAAATGCGTCCACAGGGTAATTCCTGACCGTCATCCATCCTGACGCGACACTTTCTTTCACTACAATCCCGCCACCCCGCCCGGCGTCATATGAATCTGGCGGGGTTTTTGCTGGTGATCAGGTGCACCCACAAGGAGCCGCCCGATCGAAAAAAACAACAACCGACGCTAAGAGCTGTTAAGCGCAGTTCAAAACACGGAGAAATCAATGGACGTCTTTCTGCAGCAGGTCATCAACGGCCTGGTCATGGGCAGCATGTACGCCTTGGTGGCCTTGGGCTACACCATGGTGTACGGCATCATCAACCTCATCAACTTTGCGCACGGAGAAGTGCTGATGGTGGGTGCTTTGACGAGCTGGTCTGCCATCGGAATGATGCAAGACGCCATGCCCGGCTCCCCAGGTTGGGTGATTTTGATTTTGGCCACCTTGATCGCTTGTGTCGTGGCAGCGCTACTCAATTTCACTATTGAGAAAGTGGCCTATCGCCCCTTGCGCAACAGCCCTAAGTTGGCGCCCCTGATCACGGCGATTGGGGTCAGTATTTTGTTGCAGACCCTGGCCATGATCATCTGGAAGCCCAACTACAAGGCTTATCCCACGCTGCTGTCGAGCACGCCCATCAACCTGGGTGGGGCGGTGATCACGCCCACACAGATCATGATTTTGGGTGTCACGGCGGTGTCTTTGGCCGTCTTGATGTGGCTGGTCAATTACACCCGTCTGGGTCGGGCCATGCGTGCCACATCCGAGAACCCTCGTGTGGCCGCCTTGATGGGGGTCAAGCCCGATATGGTGATTTCGGCCACCTTCGTGATCGGTGCGGTTCTGGCGGCCATTGCTGGCGTGATGTACGCGTCCAACTATGGCACAGCACAACATGCCATGGGCTTCTTGCCTGGCCTCAAAGCCTTCACCGCTGCCGTGTTTGGCGGCATTGGTAACTTGGCTGGAGCGGTCATCGGCGGCATCTTGTTGGGCCTGATTGAAGCCATTGGTTCGGGCTACATCGGTTACCTGACAGGTGGTGTGCTGGGCAGCCACTACACCGACATTTTTGCGTTCATTGTCTTGATCATCGTTTTGACCCTGCGCCCCTCGGGCATCATGGGTGAGCGTGTGGCCGATCGCGCTTGATGGAGGTGAGCATGAAAATGAACAAGACGCTTCAATTCACCTTGATCGGTGTGGGCCTGTTGATCTTGCCACTGGTACTGCAGAGTTTTGGCAACGCTTGGGTGCGCATCGCCGACATGGCCTTGCTCTATATTTTGTTGGCCATTGGCTTGAACATTGTGGTGGGCTATGCGGGCTTGCTCGATTTGGGTTATGTGGCCTTTTTCGCAGTGGGCGCCTATATGTACGGCCTGCTGTCCTCGCCGCACCTGATCAGCACCTTTACCACCTTGGCCAGCACCTTCCCCGGTGGCTTGCACATGTCCATTTGGCTGATTTTGCCTTTGGCTGCAGCGTTGGCCGGGTTGTTTGGCATGTTGCTGGGGGCGCCGACGCTCAAGTTGCGCGGTGACTATTTGGCCATCGTCACACTGGGTTTTGGTGAAATCATCCGCGTGTTTTTGAACAACCTGGACCACCCGGTCAACATCACCAACGGCCCCAAAGGCCTGTCGCAGATCGACCCCATCTCGATCTTTGGTGTGAACCTGGGTCAAAAGCTGATGATTGGCGATTATGAAATTGCCTCGGTTTCGCTTTACTACTACCTGTTTCTGAGCCTGGTGCTGATGGCGGTCCTGATCTCTCACCGCCTGGAGGTGTCGCGCATTGGCCGCGCCTGGATGGCGATTCGTGAAGATGAAGTTGCAGCCAAGGCCATGGGTCTGAACACCCGCAACCTCAAGCTGCTGGCCTTTGGCATGGGGGCTACGTTTGGTGGCGTATCGGGGGCCATGTTTGCAGGTTTTCAGGGCTTCATCTCGCCAGAGTCCTTCAGCTTGATGGAGTCGGTGATGATCGTGGCCATGGTGGTCTTGGGCGGCCTGGGTTATCTGCCAGGCGTGATTCTTGGGGCTATTTTGTTGTCTGCCCTGCCAGAGGTGCTGCGCTATGTGGCTGGCCCGTTGCAGGAAATGACAGGTGGTCGCCTGGACGCAGCCATCTTGCGCCAGTTGCTGGTGGCCCTGGCCATGATCGTGATCATGTTGATGCGGCCTCGCGGGCTGTGGCCTTCTCCTGAGCATGGCAAATCGCTCACGACAAAATGAAGGGGCAGTCCATGAATACAACAACGAACAAGGACATCGTCCTCCATGTTTCGGGCATTTCCAAACGTTTCGGTGGCCTGCAGGCGTTGTCCGATGTGGGCATCACGATCCAGCGCGGTCAGGTCTATGGCCTGATCGGCCCCAACGGCGCGGGCAAGACCACGTTCTTCAACGTGATCACCGGCTTGTACACGCCTGACAGCGGCACTTTTGAGCTGGCAGGCAAGCCCTACCAGCCCACGGCAGTCCACGAAGTGGCCAAGGCGGGCATTGCCCGCACATTTCAGAACATCCGTTTGTTCGCCGAAATGACGGCCCTCGAAAACGTGATGGTGGGTCGCCATGTACGGACCCATTCGGGTTTGTTGGGCGCGATTTTCCGCACTCCCAGCTTCAAGGCCGAAGAGGCCGCCATTGCTGGGCGGGCTCAAGAATTGCTCGACTATGTGGGCATTGGCAAATATGCTGACTACAAAGCCCGCACCTTGTCGTACGGCGATCAGCGACGCTTGGAAATCGCCCGTGCTTTGGCGACTGACCCCCAACTGATTGCGCTGGACGAACCCGCCGCTGGCATGAATGCGACCGAGAAGATTCAACTTCGCGAATTGATCGACCAGATCCGCAAGGACAACCGCACCATCTTGCTGATCGAGCACGATGTGAAGCTGGTCATGGGCTTGTGTGACCGCGTCACCGTGCTCGATTACGGCAAGCAGATTGCCGAAGGCACGCCTGCCGATGTGCAAAAGAATGAAAAAGTGATTGAAGCCTATCTGGGCACGGGAGGGCACTGAGATGGTCAATGTTCTTTTGAAAGTCAAAGACCTGCAGGTGGGCTACGGTGGTATTCAGGCCGTCAAAGGCGTGAGTCTGGAGGTTCGTGAGGGCGAGTTGGTGTCCTTGATCGGCTCCAATGGTGCGGGCAAAACCACCACCATGAAAGCCATCACCGGAACTTTGCCATTGCAAGCGGGCGACATCGAGTACTTGGGTAAAAGCATCCAGGGCCAAGGCCCCTGGGACCTGGTCAAACAAGGCCTGGCCATGGTGCCGGAAGGCCGTGGCGTTTTCACCCGCATGACCATCACCGAAAACCTGCAGATGGGCGCGTACATTCGCTCGGACACCTCGGGCATTGCAGACGACATCGAGAAAATGTTCACCATCTTCCCCCGTCTGCGTGAACGCAAAGACCAGCTGGCCGGGACCATGTCCGGCGGCGAGCAGCAGATGCTGGCCATGGGCCGCGCCCTGATGAGCCGTCCCAAGGTCTTGCTGTTGGACGAACCCTCCATGGGCTTGTCGCCCATCATGGTCGACAAGATCTTTGAAGTGGTGCGTGACGTGTACGCCCAAGGCGTGACGGTGCTGCTGGTGGAGCAAAACGCCAGCCGTGCGCTGGCGATTGCCGATCGTGGTTATGTGATGGACTCCGGCCTCATCACCATGACCGGTGTGGGCAAGGACATGCTGGAAGACCCCAAGGTGCGTGCAGCCTATTTGGGTGAGTAGTTTCAGTCCACCTTTGCACCACTGGCCTTGACCACGGTTTCGTAGCGCGCCAATTCCTTTTTCATGAACGCGGCAAACTGATCGGGCGTGTTGCCTACTGGCTCGGCCATCAACTGCGCAAAGCGCGTTTTGGTCTCGGGGGCTTGCAGTGCAGCGACAAAAGCCTTGTTCAGGCGCTCCACCACATCGCGTGGGGTGGCCGCAGGGGCCACCAGACCCCACCAGGTGTCGATCTCGAAATCTTTCAGCGTTTCGGTCATGCTCGGGATCTCGGGCAGGGCTGCGCTGCGCTGCGAAGTCGTCACGGCCAAAGCTTTGAGGCGGCCCGCCTTGATGTTGGCGGCTGCGGTGGCCAGGTTGTCGAAGTTGAAGTCCACCTGCCCCGACAGCAAGGCCAGTTGCGCGGGGTTGCCGCCGTTGTACGGAATGTGTACCGCAAAAATGCCCGCCGCGCGCTTGAACATCTCGCCCGCCAGATGGCCCGCACTGCCGTTGCCGCCCGAGCCAAAGTTCAACTTGGCGGGGTTGGCTTTGGCGTACGCCACCAAGTCAGCCAGGGTGTTGATCTTCAGGCGCTGCGCGGTTTCGGCGTTCATGACCAACACATTGGGTACACGCAGCATTTGAGTGATGGGTGCAAAGTCGCGGCTCGCGTCGAAGGGCATTTTGGAAAACAGCCAAGGGTTGATGGCGTGTGTGGCGACGGCCGCGATGCCGATCGTCAGACCGTCGGGTGCGGCTTTGGCCACCAGGTCAGCGCCCAGATTGCCGCCTGCGCCGGGGCGGTTTTCAACGATCACGGTGCCCAGGCTGTCTTTCACGCGTTCGGCCAAGGCCCGCGCCGTGACATCAATCGGCCCGCCGGCTGCATAGGGCACGATGATGCGGATCGTTTTGCCTTGCGCCCAGGCAGGGGCCGAGAGGGCAAGTGAGGCGGCAGTGAATTGGCGGCGAGTGATCAGCGGCATGAGGGGCTCCAAAAAGAGAGGGTTCAGGCTTTGGCTTTGTCAGCCTCGGAGGTGAATGAGTCCGCGAAAAACTCTTCATCAGGCAGTCTGCCTTGCGCCACGTAGTCGCGCTTGGCCGAGTCCACCACGATGGGTGCGCCGCAGGCATAGACCTGATGGCCCGACAGATCCGGGAAGTCCTGCAAGACCGCTTGGTGCACAAATCCCGTGCGGCCTGTCCAGCGGTCCTCGGTTTCGGCGTTCGAGATCACCGGCACATATTTCAGGTTGGGCATCTCGGCCAGACGGGCCTCAACCCAGTCGGCCATGTAAAGGTCGGCAGGGCGGCGGCCGCCCCAATACAACGTGGCAGGGCGGGTGATGCCGCGGTGCTGCATGTGCTCGATCAGCGCCTTGATGGGAGCAAAACCGGTGCCCGAAGCCAGCAGCACCATGGGCTTGATGCTGTCTTCACGCAGGTAGAAGCTGCCATACGGGCCTTCGGCGCGCAGGATGTCTTTTTCTTTCATGGTGGTGAACACCGGGTCGGTGAACTTGCCGCCGGGCATGTGGCGGATGTGCAGCTCCACCGTGGGCGGGGCCACCTCCAGGGTGTGCGGTGCATTGGCCATGCTGTAACTGCGGCGAGAGCCGTCGCGCAGCAGAAATTCGATGTACTGACCGGCGTGGAACTTCATCACGTCGTTGGCAGGCAGTTGGAGTTTCAGCACGATCACGTCGTGTGATTTCTTTTCCAGGCTCACCACGCGCACCGGCATTTTCTTGACCGGCAAGCTGCCTTCAGCCGTGACTTGCTTGGATTCGAGCACCACATCGCTTTGGGCGACGGCGCAGCAAGTCAACACGAAGCCCTGGGCTTCTTCGGCGTCGCTCAGGGCTTTAGGCTGGTGCAGGCCATGCACCACGGTGCCCGAGATTTTTTTGCATTTGCACGAACCACAAGCGCCGTCCTTGCAGCCATAGGGCAGGCCGATGCCCTGACGGATGCCGGCGGCCAGCAGGGTTTCGTTGTCATCGGCGGTAAAGCTGCGGCTACTGGGCTGCACAGAAATTTGAAAGCTCATCTTTTGGGTATCCTTGAGGGCATGTCATCAACCCGGAACCCCTGATTTTGCCTTCAAACCAGACCCCTTTGGGCGCCTTGCCCGCCCGCTTTCGACGCCAGCGTATTTTGATCGTGGGCTGTGGCGATGTGGGGCTGCGCACGGCAGGCCAGTTGGGTGCCCCTCAAAGCCCACGTGTGCGCTTGATGGCGCTGACTTCCTCACCCGAGCGGGTGCGCTTGCTGCGTGCTTGCGGCATCACGCCCTTGCTGGGCAATCTGGACGATCCTGCCAGCATCCAGCGCTTGGCGGGCATTGCCCACCGCGTGATTCACCTGGCACCCCCACCCACCGAGCGTCAGGGCGCATCAGATCGCGACCCGCGCAGCCTGGTTTTGGGGCGTGCTTTGCGGTTGCGCACGCTGCCGCAAGCCTTGGTCTATGGCTCCACCACCGGCGTGTATGGCGACTGCGCCGGGCAGTGGGTGGACGAAACCAGGACCGTGAATCCGCACACCCCCCGCGCCCACCGCCGTGTGGATGCTGAAAGCTTGATGCGATTTTTGGGGCGCAGCGGTGTGCGCGTGAGCATTTTGCGCATTCCCGGCATTTACGCCCCCGACCGCGAAGGCGGCACGCCCCGCGAGCGATTGCTCAAGGGTACGCCTGTTTTGGCGGCCAAAGACGATGTGTACACCAACCACATTCATGCCAACGATCTGGCGCGTGCTTGTGCGGCAGCGCTGTGGCGCGGCAAGCCCCAGCGTGTGGTCAACGTCACGGACGACACTGACCTGAAAATGGGCGACTACTTTGACCTGGCTGCCAGCCTCTATGGTTTGTCTAAGCCGCCCCGCATTTCACGCGGTGACGCCAACACTGCGCTGCCCCTGATGCTGCTGAGTTTCATGAGCGAGTCCCGGCGACTGGACAACACACGCATGAAGCAGGAGTTGCGGCTCAAGCTGCGGTATCCGCATGTGCGCGATGGCTTGAGCCCGCAGGGCCAGTTGATCTGATTTTTTTCGGAACCTCCGCGATGAATTCCTTGCGCATCGACAAATGGCTTTGGGCTGCCCGGTTTTTCAAAACCCGCAGCATTGCCAGCGAAGAAATCGGCAAGAACCGCGTGGAGATCAACGGCCAGGACGCCAAGGCCTCGCGCGAAGTCAAAGCGGGCGACACGGTGCGTCTGCGTCAAGGAGCGGTTGAGCGCACGGTAAGGGTCTTGGGCGTGAGCAGCGTGCGTGGCCCGGCGCCTGTGGCCCAGATGCTTTACGAAGAAACGCCAGAGAGCATCGAAGCCCGGCAAAAAGCCGCTGAGCAGCACCGCTTGGCACGCGAGCCAGCGCTCAGCATTGAACAAGGCCGCCCCACCAAACGCGACCGCAGGCAAATCGAGCGCAACTGGAACGACCGTTGGAGTGCGGGGATCGAGTGAATCCGCCTTGAATGGGTGAACCGCCCAAGAAAAAAGCCGCAAGTTACTGGAACTTGCGGCTTAGCTTTGGTGCCCGGGGCCGGACTCGAACCGGCACGCCTTGCGGCGGGGGATTTTGAGTCCCCTGAGTCTACCAATTTCACCACCCGGGCGGTATTTGTGAAGACCCAAATTATGGCACATTATTGGGATGATTTATCCAACCATTGAAGATGCGATCGGCAAAACACCTTTGGTGGCTTTGCAACGCCTGGGGGCAGCCGATTCGGCCGCGCGTGGCAATGTGATTCTGGGCAAGCTCGAGGGCAACAACCCGGCGGGCTCCGTCAAAGACCGCCCCGCCTTGTCGATGATTCGCCGGGCCGAAGAGCGCGGCGAGATCAAGCCGGGTGACACCTTGATTGAGGCCACATCGGGCAACACCGGCATTGCGCTGGCCATGGCTGCCGCCATCAAGGGCTACCGCATGGTTTTGATCATGCCCGAGGACTTGTCCATTGAACGTGCGCAGACCATGAAGGCATTTGGGGCCGAGTTGATCCTGACCCCCAAGAGCGGCGGCATGGAGTACGCGCGCGACCTGGCCGACAACATGGCCGCGCAGGGCAAGGGCCGCATCCTGGACCAGTTTGCCAATGCCGACAATCCGCGCATCCATTACGAAACCACCGGCCCCGAGATCTGGGAGCAAACCGGGGGCAAGGTGACCCACTTTGTCAGCGCCATGGGCACCACCGGCACCATCACGGGCGTCTCGCGCTACTTGAAGGAAAAGAACCCTGCCATCCGCATCATCGGTGCCCAGCCCAGCGAAGGTTCGCGCATTCCCGGCATCCGCAAGTGGCCCCAGGAATACCTGCCCAAGATTTACGACCCCAGCCATGTAGATGAGCTGGTGTATGTGAGTCAAAACGATGCAGAGGAAACCTGCCGTCAAATGGCACGCAGCGAAGGCATTTTTGCGGGCATCTCCGCAGCAGGTGCTTGCTGGGTGGCGCAGCAGGTGGCCAAGACCGCGCAAAACGCCACCATCGTGTTCATCGTGTGCGATCGCGGTGACCGTTATTTGTCCACAGGCGTATTCCCGGCCTGAGCGGCTGAATTTGACAAGGCTTGACTTATGGCTGAGTACCGTTTTTGTCCGATGTGTGCCAGTCCTCTGGCTTGGCTCTCGCAAATGGAAGACGGGGGCGAGACGATGCGTCTGCGTTGTACCGCTTGTGACTTCACCCACTGGAACAACCCCACACCGGTGTTGGCGGGCATTGTGCAGGTGGGCGATCAGATTTTGCTGGCCCGCAATGCGGCCTGGCCGGGACGTCGTTTTGCGCTGATCACCGGTTTCATGGAGGCGGGTGAAATGCCCGAAGACGGCATCAAGCGAGAGATCGCCGAAGAAACCAACCTCAAGGTGTCAGCCCTCAAGCTGATCGGCGTGTACGACTTCCAGCGCATGAACCAGGTGATCATTGCCTACCATGCGGTGGCCGAAGGCGAGGTGCGTTTGTCGCCCGAGTTGGCCGAGTACAAGATGTTTGATTTCAAGGACCTGATTTGCTGGCCCGCAGGTACCGGCTATGCTTTGGGCGATTGGCTGCGCACCATCGGGATTGAGCCGAAGTTCATGACCTGGGAAGAGCGTGCCGCGCAAAGCCAAGAACAAAACCAGGGCACATGATGCACATCGACAAAGAAATTGACACCACTGGCCTGAATTGCCCCTTGCCGATCTTGAAGGCCAAGAAGGCCCTGAACGAGATGACCAGCGGTCAGGTGCTCAAAGTGACCGCCACCGACCCGGGGGCTTGGCGAGACTTCGAAGCCTTTGCCCGCCAGACGGGCAATGATTTGTTGTTGCAGGAAAAAACCGAAACAGCGTTTGTGTTTGCGCTCAAACGACGCTGAACGCGATCAGAGGCTCAAACCTTTGAGATAGTCGCGAAATGAAGCGCCCACTTGCGGGTGTTGCAAGGCCAGCTCCACCGTGGCTTCTAAAAAGCCTTCCTTGCTGCCGCAGTCGTAGCGCTTGCCTTGGTATTGGAAGGCATAGACCGCCTCACGTCGCATCAGGCGTGCAATGGCATCGGTCAATTGAATCTCGCCGCCCACGCCTGTGGGCTGGTTGCGGATTTCGTCAAAAATGCCCGGCGTCAAAATATATCGACCCGCCACGCCCATGCGTGAGGGCGCTTGGTCGGAGCTGGGTTTTTCCACAATTTGCTCGACGCGGATGAGCTGTTTGCCGGCCGATTCACCGGCGACGATGCCGTAGCGCTTGACCTGGTCGAGTGGCACTTCTTGGACGGCCAAAACAGAGCGGCCTTGTTTGGTGTAAGCGTCGACCATCTGGGACAGGATGGTGGGGCCCTGGTTGACCATCAAATCGTCAGCCAGCAGCACCGCAAAGGGTTCATTGCCGACCAAAGGTTCAGCGCAAAGCACGGCATGCCCCAGGCCCAGCATGCGGTTTTGGCGCACATAGGCGCAGACCATGTCGTCGGGTTGCACCGAGCGCACCAGCGCCAGCAACTCGTCTTTGTGCGCGGCTTCGAGTTCGTTTTCGAGTTCGTAGGCGGTGTCGAAATGGTCTTCGATGGCACGCTTGCTGCGGCCTGTGACAAAGATCATGTGGCGCACACCGGCGGCATAAGCTTCCTCGACCGCGTACTGGATCAACGGTTTGTCCACCACGGGCAGCATTTCTTTGGGTGCGGCCTTGGTGGCCGGTAAAAATCGCGTGCCCAAACCGGCGACGGGGAAGACAGCTTTTCGAATGACGTTGTGGCTCATGGTTGATTCCTCGGGGCTCAGCCCAGGCGTTGCAGTTGTTGGCGGATTTTGTCCAGTGTGGCAGTGAAGTCAGCGACACGTTTTTTCTCTTGCTCAATCACAGCCGGCGGGGCTTTGGCCACAAAAGCTTCATTGCTGAGCTTGCCGTTGGCTTTGGCGATTTCACCCTCCAAGCGGGCTGCTTCCTTGGTCAGGCGCACCTTTTCGGCGGCGACATCTACTTCGATGAACAAGCACAAGCGTGCTTCACCCACCACGGCCACGGGCGCAGCTTGTGCGGCAGCGACCCAATCGGCTTCGGTGTCAAACACTTTGACCTCGCTCAGCTTGGCCAGCGATTGCAACACCGGTGCAACGCTTTGCATGAAGGCGGTATCGCCCAGCACATACAGGGGCATGCGGGTGGCGGGCGAGACGTTCATCTCGCCGCGCAAGTTGCGGCAGGCGTCCACCAGCGTCTTGAGCTTGGCCACATGGGCTTCGGCGGCTGTGTCGATGCGATCGGGTTGGCTCACAGGGTAGGCTGCAATGCTGACCGACTCACCCGGAAGACCCGCGACCACCGACACTTTTTGCCAAAGCTCTTCGGTGATGAATGGGATGATCGGGTGCGCCAGGCGCATGATGGTTTCAAGTGTGCGGATCAAGGTACGGCGCGTGGCGCGTTGCTGCGCCTGGTTGCCCGTATTGATTTGCACCTTGGCAATTTCGAGGTACCAGTCGCAAAACTCGTTCCACACAAAGTCGTAGATCGTGTTGGCCACGTTGTCCAAGCGGTACTCGGCAAATCCTTTGGCCACCTCGGCTTCGACGCGCTGCAGTTGCGAGCTGATCCAGCGGTCGGCTTGGCTGAAGTCCATGTAGCCGTGCGCCGGCCCACCGGGTTGGCATTCGGCTTTGGTGTGTTTTTTCAAGCCGCAGTCCTGGCCTTCGCAGTTCATCAGCACGAAGCGGGTGGCGTTCCACAGCTTGTTGCAGAAGTTGCGGTAACCCTCGCAGCGCTTGGAGTCAAAGTTGATGCTGCGGCCCAACGACGCCAACGCCGCAAAGGTGAAGCGCAGTGCGTCTGCGCCATAGGCTGGGATGCCTTCGGGGAATTCTTTTTCGGTTTGCTTGCGCACCTTGGGCGCGGTCTCGGGCTTGCGCAGGCCTTGGGTGCGTTTGTCGAGCAGGGGCTCGAGCGTGATGCCGTCGATCAGATCGACGGGGTCCAGCACGTTGCCTTCGGATTTGCTCATCTTCTTGCCTTGGGCGTCGAGCACCAGGCCGTGGATGTAGACGTGTTTGAAGGGCACGCGTCCGGTGAAGTGCGTGGTCATCATGATCATTCGGGCGACCCAGAAGAAGATGATGTCGTAGCCGGTCACCAGCACGCTGCTGGGGAGGTAGAGGTCGTAATCACTTTGGCTGTTGTTGGTGTTGGCGTTTCCGTTGGTGCCGCTGGCGAGCGTGCCGGGCTCGGCCTTGCTCCCACTCGCTTCGCTCGCAATGTCGCTGCGTCCGAGCCCTGCACGCTCGCCAGCTGCGTTCTTGGTGCTCGTCTCGTTGTTGGGCCAGCCCATGGTGCTGAAGGGCACCAGTGCGCTCGAGTACCAAGTGTCCAACACGTCTTCGTCACGCTTGAGCATCTTGCCCGGAGCCTTGGCTTGCGCCTCGGCCTCATTGCGTGCGACATACACCTTGCCGTCTTCGTCGTACCAAGCCGGAATCTGATGGCCCCACCACAGCTGGCGCGAGATGCACCAGTCCTGGATGTTGTTCATCCACTGGTTGTAGGTGTTCACCCAGTTCTCAGGCACAAAGCTGACCTCGCCGGACTGCACCACATCAATGGCTTTTTGCGCGATGCTCTTGCCTGTGGGATCTTGTTCGCTGACCTTGTTCATGGCAACGAACCACTGGTCAGTCAGCATGGGTTCCACCACCTGGCCCGTGCGGGCGCAAATCGGCAGCATGAGTTTGTGCGCTTTGACTTCGATCAGCAGACCTTGTTTTTCCAGATCGGCCAACATGGCTTTGCGGGCCTCAAAACGGTCCATGCCTTGGTAGTGCACAGGGCCGTTGTGGTTAACCTTAGCGTCCAGCGTGAAAATGGTGATCAGGGGCAGGCCATGGCGTTGTGCACAGGCGTAGTCGTTGAAGTCATGCGCTCCTGTGATCTTCACGCAGCCCGAACCAAAAGCCCGGTCGACAAAGTCGTCGGCAATGATCGGAATCTTACGGTTGCACAGGGGCAGATCGACCATTTTCCCCAGCAGATGCACATAGCGCTCGTCCTCGGGGTGCACGGCCAGCGCACCGTCGGCCATCATGGTTTCAGGGCGGGTGGTGGCAATCGTCATGCCTTGGCTCATGACACCGTCGATCAGTTGCGGTCCATCCGAAAAGGGGTACAGGATGTAGTGCATCTTGCCTTCTGACTCGGTGCTTTCCACTTCCAGGTCACTGACCGCACTTTGCAAGACCGGGTCCCAGTTCACCAGGCGCTTGCCACGGTAGATCAGGCCTTGCTCGTACAGCTGCACAAAGGTTTCGGTCACGGCCAGGGACAGCTTGGGGTCCATCGTGAAGTATTCGCGGCTCCAGTCCACGCTGTCGCCCATGCGGCGCATCTGGCTGGTGATGGTGCTGCCGGACTCTTCTTTCCACTCCCAGACTTTGCTCACAAAGTTCTTGCGGGCTTCTGCAGGTGTGGGGCCCATGTCGTGGCGGCTGATGCCTTTGGCCTGCAGCTGGCGCTCTACCACGATCTGGGTGGCAATGCCGGCGTGGTCGGTGCCCGGAATCCATGCCGTGTTGAAGCCCATCATGCGGTGGTAGCGGGTCAACGAGTCCATGATGGTCTGGTTGAAGGCATGGCCCATGTGCAGGGTGCCCGTCACGTTGGGCGGGGGCAACTGAATGGCAAAAGCCGGTGCGCCGTCTTTGGCGGTCTGGGTGCCACGGTAACCGGCCACGCCGTAGCCGCGTTTTTCCCACTCGGGGCCCCAATGGGCTTCCAGGGCAGCGGGTTCGAACGATTTGGACAAGCTGTTCAAGCCGGGTTGTTCGATGGGGGTATCGGGGGCGTTGCTCATGGCGGACTTTTCAAAAAGAAAACGGCAGCTCAGCAGATGCCGTTCGGGGGCCTGGCGACCCAAAAGACCTGATTTTACCCAGCCATTCAGGCCTGCCTGCTTTGACTTCAGACCCGTTTTTCGGGTTGAAGGTCAGTGAGCGACCTCGCAAAAAGACGAGGCTTTTGGCAATTAGCTGATATTTATCAAACAAGACATCCAATAGCGTTGGTCAATCAATGCCATTGCATCAATCTATTGGGCAGACTGGGCAGTACAGGGTTAACCTATGTCGTCTCTGGCGATCCTGCCAGGGCAATTGAATCGAAATCCACAAGGAGATATCCATGGCAGCACTCAAAGGCTCGCGCACGGAACAATGCCTGAAAGACGCCTTTGCTGGCGAATCCCAGGCCAACCGTCGCTATTTGTACTTCGCGAACAAAGCCGACGTTGAAGGTCAGAACGACGTGGCAGCACTTTTCCGTTCCACCGCTGAAGGTGAAACCGGTCACGCCCACGGTCACCTGGAGTTCCTGGAGCAATCCGGTGACCCCGCGACAGGTCTGCCCATCGGCTCCACACGTCAAAACCTGGCTTCGGCTGTGGCTGGCGAAACCCACGAGTACACCGACATGTACCCCGGCATGGCCAAGACCGCTCGCGAAGAGGGTTTTGACGAAATCGCCGACTGGTTTGAGACCCTGGCTAAGGCTGAGCGTTCACACGCCAACCGTTACCAGAAAGCCTTGAACGAACTGGTGGATTGATTCCTCCCTGTCCGTTGACCCGCTGCACCGCAAGGGGCAGCGGGTTTTTCTCAGGGCTCTGGCTGTACAGAGTCTTCAGAAAAACCCGATAAAAATTCAAAGGAGCACCCTATGGCCAAAGAAGGCAACCTCGAAGCCCCCACACGACACGCCCTTGGCTGGGAGAGCCCCGACTTCTACAACGAAGAAAAGTGCTTCGACGAGCTGGAGCGCATCTTTGATATCTGCCATGGCTGCCGCCGCTGCGTGAGTTTGTGCAACTCTTTCCCCACTTTGTTCGACCTGGTGGACGAGTCCAGCACAATGGAAGTCGACGGCGTGGACAAGAAGGATTACTGGAAAGTGGTGGACCAGTGCTTCATGTGCGACCTGTGCTACATGACCAAGTGCCCCTACACGCCACCCCACGAGTGGAACCTGGACTTCCCGCACACCATGCTGCGCGCCAAGGCCATCAAGTTCAAAAAAGGCGAAGTGGGCGCGGCTGAAAAGTTCCTCGCCTCGACCGACACACACGGCTCGTTTGCAGGCATCCCTATCGTGGTGCAGGCGGTCAATGCCATCAACAAGACCGAAGCGGCACGCAGCATCATGGAGAGTGTGGCGGGCGTCGACAAAAACGCTTGGTTGCCTGAGTTTGCCACGAAAAAGTTCCGCTCCAGCGCCCCGGATGCCAAGGCGTCCAAGGTGGTGGATGGCGAGAAGACACCGGGCAAGGTGGCCATTTATTCGACCTGCTACATCAACTACAACGAGCCGGGTATTGGCCATGACTTGCTGAAGATCCTCGACCACAACGACATCCCGTATGTGCTGGTCGAGAAAGAAAAATGCTGCGGCATGCCCAAGCTGGAGTTGGGTGATTTGGACTCGGTCAAGGACTCCAAGGAAGCCAACATTCCGGTGCTGGCCAAGTACGCCAAAGACGGCTTTGCCATCATGGCGGCGGTGCCCAGTTGTGCGCTGATGTTCAAGCAAGAAATTCCGCTGATGTTCCCCGATTGCGCCGACACCCAGTTGGTCAAGGACGCGATGTGGGATCCGTTCGAGTACTTCATGGCCCGCAAGCGCGATGGCTTGCTCAAGACCGAGTTCCCGCAAAAGCTGGGCAATGTGAGCTACCAGATCCCCTGCCATGGCCGGGTGCAGAACATCGGCCGCAAGACCGAGGAAATGCTCAAGATGATCCCGGACACCGAAATCAACACCATCGAGCGTTGCTCGGGCCACGCCGGCACTTACGGCGTCAAAAAAGGCTCCCACGAGATGGCAATGAAGATCGGCAAGCCCGTCTTCAAGGCCATGGCCACCATGAAAGATGGCTCCAAGCCCGACTTCATCAGCTCCGACTGCCCGCTGGGTGGTCACCACATTGCCCAGGGCTTTGAGGTCAATGGCTTGGGAGCCCCAGAATTGAATCACCCCTTGACCCTGGTGCGCAAAGCCTACGGTCTCAAATAAGGAACACTGCCATGCAACTGACTGGAAAAATCACACCCGAGACCCTGATGTCTTTGGAGGCCTACACCAAGTGGCGCAAGGTCCACAAGCCTGAGGTAATCGCCCACCGCAAGCTGCGCAGTGTGCAGCTGGGTGAGCACATCAACATGCAGTTTGAGAGCGAAACCACCATCCGCTACCAGATCCAGGAAATGCTGCGCATCGAAAAAGTCTTCGAAGAAGAGGGCATCCTGCAAGAGATCGAGGCTTACGCGCCTCTGGTGCCGGACGGTAGTAACTGGAAAGCCACCATGATGATCGAGTATGTCGATATCAACGAGCGCAAGCGAGAGTTGGCCAAGCTGATCGGTGTGGAGGACCGCATGTTTGTTGAGGTGGAAGGCCATGGCCGCGTGTATGCGATTGCTGATGAAGACCTGGACCGCGAGACCGATGAAAAAACCTCGGCTGTGCACTTTGTGCGCTTCGAGCTGACACCCGTCATGTGCGCCGCCGTCAAGGCCGGTGCCGGCGTGAAGCTCGGTTGCGACCATACCCATTACCCATCGCACATCGATATCTCTCCAGACACACTGGCGAGCTTGGCAGGTGACTTGAAGTAAGTCTTTCTGCTGGTTTGGGTTGGACCCTGCCGTGGCTCATTGGCTGCGGCAGGGTTTTGTTTTTTTAAGCGGTGTCGCTGCTGCCCAGTCAAAAGCCCAGCAGCGCCGGGTCACCTTGTCCGCGCCGCAGTACTTCGGACGACTCACCGCTCATGTCGATCACGGTGGTGGGCTCCATAGAGCAGGCCCCTGCATCGATGACCGCGCCCACTTGGTGCTCCAGCCGTTCGCGGATCTCTTGTGCATCATTCAAGGGCAGCGCTTCGCCCGGCATGATGAGCGTGGCTGCCAACAGCGGCGCACCGTGCAAGCTCAGTAACTCCTGTAATACTTTGTGATCGGGCACGCGCAGCCCGATGGTTTTGCGTTGTGGGTGGCTCACGCGGCGTGGCACTTCCTTGGTCGCCTCCAGAATGAAGGTGAAAGGCCCGGGTGTGGCTTGCTTGACGGCGCGAAACTGCCGGTTGTCCACCCGCGCGTAGTTGGCCAACTCGCTCAGGTCGCGGCAAAGCAGCGTCAGGTGGTGCTTGTCGTCGACGCCCCGGATGCGGCGCAATTGATCGGCTGCGTTTTTGTCATCCAGGTGGCAGACCAGCGCATAGCTGGAATCGGTAGGAACGGCCAACACGCTGCCCTGGTTGAGCAATTGCACGGCTTGTTTGAGCAATCGTGCTTGCGGGTTGTCGGGGTGTACGCTGAAAAACTGGGCCATGGCTTTCGGTGGTCAATGCTCGGTGTTGGGGCAGATGGGGCGTTAATGGGGTGAACACCCTGCAATTGAAGGGGCGTCTTTACGATTCTCGTGGCTGGATGGTGATGCGGTTCTCGCGCACTGTGAGCCAGGCCCCCAAAGCCCCGCACAGCGCAACCAGTCCCATGCCCACAAAAGTCCATTGGTCGGGCAGGTGGTTAAACACCACCCAACCGCCCAGCACGGCAAAAGCAATCTGGCTGTACATGTAGGGCGTGAGGGTGGCGGCCGGAGCGCGGCTGTAAGCCAGGATCAGCAAAAAGTGCCCGATCGAGGCCAGCAAACCCATCAAAAACAGTTGCAACCAAACCGTCCAGTCGCGGGGCATTTCCCAGACAAAAGGCAGGAGGAGGGTGGCGAAGGCAGTGCCGATCCAGCCCGTATAAAAGTGGGTGGTGATGGCGTCTTCGGTTTTGGCCATTTTGCTGGTCAGCAGCTGAAAGCCAGAGTTCGTGCCCACCAGGATCAAGGGCAGCAGCACGGTCCAGTCGAAGTGCTGGCTGCTAGGTCGGATGATGATCATGGTGCCGACGAAGCCACCCAGCACCAGCACCCAGCGCAGAGGGCGGATTTTCTCTTTCAGCATCCAGGCTGCAAGCAAGGTGATGACCAAGGGAGACAGCATCGAGATGGCGGTGAATTCGCCCACAGGCATGTATTTCAGGCTCAAGAAGGCAAGGATGCTGCAGGTAAAAAGCAGCAAGCCACGCGCCAGTTGAAAGCGCGGGTGCTGGGTGCGCAAGATGTCGCGCCCACGGCCTGGCCAGACCACGATGGTGGTGATGACGGCCTGTATGGCGTAACGGAACCACAGTGCCACCAGCACCGAGAGGCCCGCGCTGACATGCCGGGTGGTGGTGTCCAGCGTAGCAAAACATGCGGTGGCCAGAACGGCAAATCCAATGCCGTGCAGTGTGTGGGCGGTGTGCGGAATCACTGAATGCGATCGGCCAGCAGCTCCCAAACCGGTGTCAGTTGGCCAGGCAAATAGGGCAGGGTGCCCAGGTCTATGCGGCTTTCATCAGGGCTGTGAAAGTCACTGCCGCGAGAGGCCGCCAATTTGAATTCGAGCGCGGTTTCCGCATAACGAACAGCCTCGGGGGACGAGTGGCTGCCGGTGACGACTTCAACCCCGCGACCGCCGTGGGCCTTGAATTCGCTGAACAGGGCATATTCTTCATTGGGCGTGAAGCCATAGCGTGCCGGGTGGGCGATGATGGCGATGCCACCGGCATCGGTGATCCATTGCACGGCTTCCTGCAGGCGTGCCCAGCGGTGCGGCACGTAGCCGGGCTTGCCCTCGGTCAAGTATTTGCGAAACACCTCGGAGGTGTCGCTGCACACCCCGGTTTCGACCAGGTGCCTGGCAAAGTGGGTGCGTGAAATCAGCTCCGGGTTGCCCACATACTGCAGGGCACCTTCATAGGCATTGCGGATACCGACTTTGGCCAAACCATCTGACATTTCCTGCGCACGTTCGCTGCGCCCGCCTCGGGTGCGGCGCAGGCCTTCGACCAAGCCGCTGTTGTGTGCGTCAAAACCCAGGCCCACAATGTGCACTGTCTGGTGCGCAAAGGTCACCGAAATTTCGGTCCCCGTGAGGTAGGGCAGACCTTGCGCGCGGGCTGCAGCCAGGGCGCGGTCTTGCCCACCCACTTCATCATGGTCGGTCAGCGCCCACAGTTCCACGCCATTTGTTTTGGCGCGTTCGGCCAGTGCTTCTGGGGTGAGGGTGCCGTCGGAGATGACGGAGTGGCAGTGCAAGTCGGCGTTCATCATGCAGCCCATTTTAGGCGCATGCCGTTTGGACCGTGCAACGCTAGGGGACATTGGGGATGCGGGTCCCTGAGCCCTGCAACAGCCCTGTGGTTTTTCGGGCTCAGGCCTGTCACCGATAATCAGCGTATGACCTCGAAGCAGACCTTTGCGGAGCCCCAGCCATGGCACTGATGATCACCGACGAATGCATCAACTGCGATGTGTGCGAGCCTGAGTGCCCGAACGAGGCGATTTATCTGGGCGAAGAAATCTACGAAATCGACCCGTCCAAGTGCACCGAATGCGTGGGCCATTTCGACGAGCCGCAGTGTGTCCAGGTCTGTCCGGTGGCTTGCATTCCCGTCAACCCGCAGCACGTTGAAACTCAGGAGTCGCTCTGGGCCAAATACCGCAGGCTGCAGGGACAGTGAGTCTTGGGTCCATCGTGACCCAAGCACTGCTATCGTTAATACGTCATGGCGAGCGAAGCATGGCCATCCAGTCCCAGCGGTTCACTCAGGCTTGTTCTGTTCGGTGATTGTTGCTTGAGGCGGCTTGGGCGGTTTGGGCCGCGGTGGCTTGCTGGTGTGGATCTTGACCATGGCTTTTTCCATGTCCCCAGCCAGCAACAGCGGCAAGGCCAGCACCGCCCGGTGAATGCTGTCGTCAATGGCTTTGCGGTGCTCCAGCATGGGTTTCTTCAAGACCCAACTGACCACTTCGGCCTTGTCTCCCGGGTGGCCCACGCCAATGCGCAGCCGCCAATAGTCGGCTGTCCCCAGTTGGGCATGGATGTCGCGCAGACCGTTGTGCCCCGCGTGGCTGCCGCCCAGCTTGAGCTTGGCTTCACCGGGCGGGATGTCGAGTTCGTCGTGCGCCACCAGAATCTCTTGCGACTGAATTTTGAAAAATTTCGCCAAAGCGCTGACCGATTTGCCAGACAGGTTCATGTAGGTCTGAGGCTCAAGCAACCAAACGGTCTGGCCGTTGACGGTGGTACGGGCCATCAGGCCGTGATAGCTGCGCTCGGGCACCAGCGACACTTTGAGTTCTCGGGCCACAGCATCGATCCACCAGAATCCGGCGTTGTGGCGGGTGTCTTCGTATTCGTTGCCCGGATTGCCCAGGCCGACTAGCAGTTTGATCATGGTGCGTGATTATCCTTGGTGCCGACTGAGCAGTTGCATAACGTGGGCGCCAAGCAAAAGGCCCGCTTGCGCGGGCCTTGAAAGAGCAGGGCTTGACAGCCCATGCGAGAAGATTACTTCTTGCCTTTGCCCTTGCCTTTGGCATCTGCAGGTGCAGCAGCCACGGGTGCTGCCACCACTTCTTCGACAGGAGCCACCACGGACACAAGGACCGGGTTTTTCTTGCCATGCGTGATGGCTTTGCAGCCAGCAGGCAAGGTGATGTCGTCGAGGTGCAGCGATTTGCCCAAGGTCAAACCTTTCAGATCCACCGCGATGAATTCGGGCAGGTTGGCGGGCAAGCAAGCCACTTCGATTTCGGTGGCCACGTGGTTGACCGTGCACTTGTCCGTCTTGACGGCTTCGGACTCTTCTTCACCGCTGAAATGCAATGGCACTTTCATGTGCAGGGTGGTGTTGGCGTCGACGCGCTGGAAGTCGATGTGTTGCACCAACTGCTTGTAGGGGTGCATCTGGTAGTCGCGCAGCAAAACCTTGCTGGACTGACCATTGAGTTCCATGTCCAGAATCGAAGCGTGGAAAGCTTCTCTTTTCAGAGCGTGCCACAAAGCGTTGTGGTCCAGTTCGATCAGTTGTGGGGCCGATGTGGAACCGTAAACGATGCCCGGTGTGCGACCGGAATTGCGGAGACGGCGGCTCGCACCCGTGCCCTGCTTAGCGCGCTCAAAAGCGACGAATTTCATACATTTCTCCTTTTGGGGTCCACCGCGACCAGTGCGACCCTGACTCAAAAAAGCCAACCAGTCCACAAGGACGGCTGGCCGCTAAAGGCCTCTTTCCGATCAGGTTTGATCGGAAAACAGGCTCATCACCGACTCGCCATGCGCAATCCGGTTGATCGTTTCAGCGATCAGCGGAGCCACGGAGAGTTGGCGAATCTTGGCACACGCTGCGGCTTCGGCCGTCAGCGGGATGGTGTTGGTGACGACGACTTCGTCGAGAGCTTCACCCTTGGCGATGCGGTCGATGGCCGGACCCGAGAAGATCGGGTGCGTGCAATAGGCGTAGACTTTTTTGGCACCGCGTTCTTTGAGCACTTCGGCAGCTTTGACCAGTGTGCCCGCGGTGTCGATCATGTCGTCCATGATCACGCAGTTGCGGCCTTCAATCTCGCCAATGACGTGCATGACTTCAGACACGTTGGCTTTGGGGCGGCGCTTGTCGATGATGGCCAGATCGCAGTTCAGTTGCTTGGCCAAGGCCCGCGCACGCACCACACCACCGACGTCAGGCGATACGACGATGAGGTCGTCGTAGTTTTGCTGGCGCAGGTCACCGAGCAATACGGGCGAGGCGTAAATGTTGTCGACCGGGATGTCGAAGAAGCCTTGGATCTGGTCGGCGTGAAGGTCCATGGTGAGGACGCGATCCACACCCACGGCTTGAAGCATGTTCGCCACGACTTTGGCCGAGATCGGCACCCGGGTGGAGCGGGGGCGGCGGTCTTGCCGGGCATAGCCGAAGTAGGGAATCACCGCGCTGATGCGACCGGCCGATGCACGTTTGAGTGCATCCACCATGATCAGCAATTCCATCAGGTTTTCGTTGGTGGGCGCGCAAGTCGATTGCACCACGAACACCTCGCGGGCCCGGACGTTTTGCTTGAGTTCGACGGTGACTTCACCATCAGAAAAACGGCCCACATCGACCGCGCCGAGCTGTGTGCCCAGGTGTTTGGCGATTTCGGCAGCCAAAATGGGGTTGGCATTGCCGGTGAACAGCATGAAATCGGGGGGGAGTGAAGCAGGCTGCATGTGCATTCCAGCGATCAGATAAAAGGGCCTGTACGAATGAACGTATTTGGCAGGGGAGAAAGGATTCGAACCTTTGCATGCCGGAATCAAAATCCGGTGCCTTAACCAGCTTGGCGACTCCCCTACACGGGTTGACCGCTGAAACAGCGACCGACCGATTAACTATCGCTGGATGCCCAGCCTTGTAAAGGGTGAGCTTCCAAATTGCTGCAAAGCCGGGCCAGAAAGAGGTCAGGGACCGAGACTTTCGTGCGGATGTCCAAGCAATGGGCAAACACGGCACTGCCGGAACCCGTCATTTTGGCTTGCATGCCGGCTTGGGAGAGAAGCTGAAGGGCTTGCTCAATACCGGGGCACAAAGCTTGCGCGACGGGTTGCAGATCATTGTGACCGAAGTCATAAGTCTCTACAGCAAAGACCGACATTGTAGCAGTGTTTGTGTCCCGTTTGAGGTCCGGGTGGGCAAAAATTTGAGAGGTTGCTACACCCTGAGGGGGCTTGACCACCCAAAAATGGGCGGCGGGCAATTCAATGGGGGTGATTTTTTCACCCACGCCTTCGACCCAGGCGTTATGACCGCGCAAGAAAAAAGGGACATCAGCGCCTAATTGCAGTCCCAATTTTTCCAATGTGGAAAGTGTCAGGTTCAGTCCCCACAAGCGGTTGAGCGCCAGCAAGCAGGTGGCCGCATCGGAGGAGCCGCCACCCATGCCCGCTTGCGCCGGAATTCGTTTTTCCACCGCAATATGGGCCCCCTCAGTGCAGCCGGTGTGGGACTGCAGCAGTTGTGCGGCGCGGGTGATCAGATCTTGGGCAGGCAGGGCGATCGTGAGGTCTTCGCGGCTGATGGCACCGTTGGGTCGCTTTTCAAAATGCAGTGTGTCGCACCAGTCGATCAGCATGAAAACCGATTGCAGTTCGTGGTACCCATCTGGGCGACGGCCAGTGATATGCAAAAACAGATTCAGTTTGGCCGGGGCAGGCACATCGTGCAGTGATTTCATGGGTGGATTATCGCGAGGCTTGACATGCCTGAAGGAAAGGCACGCTCAGCGGTCCAGTGCGATGCGCAGCAGCGCACCCGGTGTGGGTTCACGCCGCTCTGCACTGATGCGGCCTTGGGTGTGTGCCGACAAGTCGACTTGCCAGCCGGGTGCCTCAGCAGGTCGGCCCGCCAGCCACTCGAACAAAGCCGCTATGGGCAGTTCCGTGCCTGTCAGGCGAGCCCCCAACCTTTGCAGGCTCGGACTCTCCATTTGTTGCTGGCCTTGGGCCAGGCGTGCGCCTTGGGGTGTCCATTCCAGGCGGGCCAGGGTGGTGCCGATGGGGCTGAGCAAGACCATTTCGCCTGCCAAGGCTGAGCCTTGGAGTTCGAAACCGGCGCTGAGCGATTCCGGTGGATTCTTGAGTACCTGAATGGCCATTCGCCCTGACCAATACGCCTTATCGTCCAAAGGGACCATGCGGGGGGTGGCGCAGCCGGTTGCGAAAAGGCTGAGAGCCATGCCTATACCCAACACCCGTCGTCGTCCCTGAAGGTCGATTTTGGGGGGGCGTATGCAGGGATTCATGGCTTGAAGTCGAAGCGCTTCATGGTGTCGACCAGGGTGTCGTTGTCGGCTTTGAGCAGCAAACCTTCGCGCCAGATTGCCCCGGCTTCTTGGCGTTTGCCCATCACCCACAGCACTTCACCCAGATGGGCGGCAATTTCGGCGTCGGGCCGGGCTTTGTAGGCAGCTTGCAAGATTTTCAGGGCCTCGGCATATTGACCCTGGCGAAACGCCACCCAGCCCAGGCTGTCCTGGATGTAAGCGTCGTTGGGTGCCAGCTTCAGAGCCTGCGTGATCAATTGGCGGGCTTCATCGAGTCGGGTGTTGCGATCGGCCAGGGAGTAACCCAGGGCGTTGAAGGCATGCGGATCTTCGGGTTTGAGTTTGATCAGCTCGCGCAGCACGCTTTCCATTTCGTCATAACGTTTGAGCTTCTCGCAGACCATGGCCAGTTCGGACATCAAGTCGGTGTTTTGAGGTTGTGCGGTCAGGCCTTGCTTGACCAGGGTATGGGCCTCGTTCAATTGCTTGTTCTCACGTAACCACATGGACTGCACCAGAATTTTGCGAGCGGCCTGCTCAGCATTGGTGGTTTTGATTTGCGCGAGCAACTGCCGCGCTTCTTCCTTGCGGCCTTGCTGTGTGAGCAAGTCGGCGCGGCGGCTTGCCAACTTGATGGGGTCTGCGTCGGGTGGCACTTGGGCCAGCCATTGCTCGGCTTGAGGCAGCTGACCTTGGCGCTGCGCCATTTGGGCCAACGCCATCAAGGACTCGGACAAACCGGTTTGTGCTTCCTTGTCTAGGCTGGCTTTTGCCAGTTCCACATGCTTGCGCAGTTTTTGCTCAGCTTCTGTCAGCTGGCCAGTTTCCTGAAGAAGCAAACCATGCACCAACCAACCATCAGCAAAAGTAGGGTGCTCTGCGGTAAGACGGCCGAGTTGAAGCAGGGCTTCGGCCTGCTGGGACTGACCAATCAGGTGACGTGCATAACCCAGACGCAACTCGGGCTGTACCGACCCTTGCATGGCTTGGGCCAACAAGGGCTGCATCTCGGTCGGTGCCGCACTGACCAGGCTCAGCGCCAAGAGCAGGGGGCCGGGGGCCGATGCATCAGCAGCGCGCCCCTGGCGAGTAGCCTCCACGGCCAAGGCCAGTTGCCCCGCTTCGCGCCGCATACGCCCCACGGCAGTCCAGGCAGCGGCTTCGGTGCTGCTTTGTTTCAAGGCCAAAGAAAGGGCTTTTTCGACCGTATCGGCAGCCATTTTCTTGTCTTGCACTCGGCCAAAGATGCGGGGCACCGAGGCAATGGCGGCATTTTGTTCGGCCGCAGGCAGCTCACGTATTGAGACGCTCAGAGCTTGGCCTGCTTCTTCCACCCTGTTGAGTGCCAGCAAAATTTGCAAAATGTATCGGTTCGCATCGGTGGCATCGGGGATGGCTCTCTTCCAAGCCTGTGCAGCTTGTAAGGCCGAATCGCCCGAGCGCGATTGCAAAGCCAGATCAACGGCGCGTTGAAACAACGCTGGATCGCGGGTTTTGCGAGCAGCATCGAGAATGAAGGAGAACCCACTGCCCGGCGAGCCGCTTCGCACATTCAACTCGCCCAACAGCAATTGGTAAAACAAAGTCGCGTCGAGCGCGGATTGAGGAGGGGTGGCTTTACCCTCAATAGGCGTCGCGGTGCTTGGTAGCGGCTTGGCAGGTTGCGCCCAAGCGCTCCAGACACACGTGGAAATGAGGGCAAGTCGAAACCAGAATTTCATGTCTTCATCATAATCCAGCCACCTGCTTGCGCGAACCGCGCTGCCCAAGCCCCTTTTTGCCCAAGAGTCTATGCCCGAACTCCCCGAAGTTGAAGTGACCCGCCGCAGTTTCGCAGACCGCATCGCATCGGCTCAAATTTTGGCTTTGCACCTTGGCAAGCCCTTGCGCTGGCCCCTGGGGGTGCCTGCTGCCAGCTTGGTCGGAAGACACATTTGGGGGGTGCGACGGCGCGGAAAATACCTTTTGCTGGACCTGGACCAAGGCCTGCTGCTTGTGCATTTGGGCATGTCGGGTAGCCTGAATTTTGCGGCCACACAGCCTGAAGCTGGGCCCCACGACCACATGGACCTGGTGACGGACCTGGGCGTGCTGCGGCTGCACGACCCGCGACGATTTGGGGCGGTGGTCTGGGCGCCTTCCGAAGACTCGCCAGCTGCTCAAAAGTTGCTGGGGCGGCTGGGCGTGGAGCCTTTGAGCGGCCATTTCGATGTAGTGGCTTTTGCCGTCGCCCTGAAAAAGCGTCAGTCGGCCATCAAGCAAGTGCTGCTGGCCGGGAATGTGGTGGTTGGGGTGGGCAATATTTATGCTTCTGAAGCCTTGTTCATGGCGGGCATTCGCCCCACAACCCAAGCGGCGCGTTTGTCCAAACCCCGGATCGTTCGGCTGCACGCAGCCATTGTTCAGGTACTGACCCGTGCGGTGGAGCAGGGAGGCAGTTCACTCAAGGATTTTGTCAACGCAGAAGGCCGCACTGGTTACTTTCAGTTGGAAGCGGCGGTGTACGGTCGTACGGGTGAGCCATGTCGTGTGTGCGGCACGCCGATCAAGTCCATGCTGCAGGGCCAGCGCACCACTTTTTACTGTCCCACATGCCAGAAAGCTTGATTTCATTGCCTGATGGTTTCGCCCACCTTATGGTGGACTGGCAGCGCCAGCATGGCCGCCAGAGCCTGCCTTGGCAAAACACCCAAGATCCTTACCGTGTCTGGCTGTCCGAGATCATGCTGCAGCAAACGCAGGTGACGACAGTGCTCGATTACTTTCATAGGTTTTTAAGGCGCTTTCCCGATGTCGCTTCACTCGCGTCCGCGCCACAAGACGATGTGCTGGCACTTTGGAGCGGTCTGGGTTATTACAGCCGTGCTCGCAACCTGCACAAGTGCGCGCAAGAGGTGATGGCGCGTTTTGGCGGGTCCTTTCCGCGCAGTGCCGAAGACCTGCAAACCTTGCCCGGCATTGGTCGATCGACTGCCGCTGCCATTGCGGCGTTTTGCTTTCAGGAACGGGTCGCCATTTTGGACGGTAATGTCAAGCGCGTGTTGACCCGTGTGCTGGGCTACGGCGAGGATCTTGCCGCAGCCAAAAACGAAAAGGCCTTGTGGACCTTGGCGCAGGACCTCTTGCCCGCGCAGGCCGCTGACATGCCACGTTACACCCAGTCACTCATGGATTTGGGCGCCACAGTTTGTTTGCCGCGCAAGGCGCAGTGCGAGACTTGTCCTGTGAGTGCATTGTGTCAGGCCAGAGCGCGAGGCGAGCCGCTGGCCTATCCCGTCAAGACGCGCAAACTCAAACGCAGCAGCGCAACCTTGTGGTTGCTTTGGGCGGTCAACGCGCAAGGACAAGTATGGTTGCAAAAGCGACCGGACAAAGGCATTTGGGCAGGCTTGTTCAGTTTGCCGGTGTTTGAGTCTGAATCGGATTTGCTGGCTGCGTGGCCGCAGGGTGGTGAGCCGCGTTACATCGCTTCCTGGAAACATGTGCTGACGCACCGTGATTTGTACCTTCACCCCGTTCAGATGCAAGGGTGTGAACAGATGCCTCCTGTTTGTGAAGGGCAATGGGTGGGTTCAGATACTTGGCCTGTATTGGGTTTGCCCGCACCCATCCGAGCCTTACTGGTTTCCTGAAAGCGAGCTCAGCGCCCGTTGCTGAATTTAACAATCCGTAATGCATTTCGTTTAGGTAAAATCAAGTCATTCATTGACCGGAGAAATTTCCATGTCCAAAGCACCTACCAAGGCCCCTGTCAAAGCCTTCGCAAGCCAAGCCGACCTGACCGAGAAAAAGATCACTTTCGAGCGACTCAGCCAGCACTGCTGGGCCTACACCGCCGAGGGTGACCCCAACTCAGGCGTGATCATCGGTGACCGTTTCATCATGGTGAGCGACGCCACGGCCACCCCGGCCATGGCGCAAGACTTGATCAAGAAAATCCGCACTGTCAGCGATCTGCCCATCAAATACGTGCTGCTCACCCACTACCACGCGGTGCGTGTATTGGGCGCTTATGCCTATGCGGCCGAAGGCGCGACCGAAATCATCGCCAGCGAAGGCACTCTGGACCTGATCAAGGAGCGCGGCGCGCAAGACATGAAAAGCGAGATGGAGCGCTTCCCTCGCCTGTTCCGTGGGGCAGACAGCATCCCCGGCCTGACCTGGCCCACCATGGTGGTGGGCGGCGGTAACCCGACAAAGGGCGAAGTACCCGGCAAACTCAGCATCAACCTGGGTGGTGTGGTGGTGCAAATCTGGCATCCTGGCCCTGGCCATACCCGTGGCGACACCATCGCTTGGGTGGAAGAAGAAAAAGTGCTGTTCTCGGGTGACCTGGTCGAATACGAAGCGGGTGTCTACACCGGTGACGCCCAGCTCGAAGAGTGGCCCGCCACGCTCGAAGCCCTGCGCGCCCTGAAGGCCGAGTTCATCGTGCCTGGGCGCGGCGAAGCGATGAAGGGCAATGCCAACGTCAACAAGGCGCTGGACTACACCAAGCGCTGGGTCGAGACCCTGTATGAGGCAGGCAAAGAAGCCGTGGCCGCCAAGATGGACCTCAAAGCCGCCATGGCCCATACCCGCAAGAGCATGGACCCTGTCTTTGGCCATGTGTTCATTTACGAGCACTGCCTGCCTTTTGACGTCACCCGCGCCTACGATGAAGCCAGCGGCATCAAGAACCCTCGCATCTGGACTGCCGAGCGCGACATGGAGATGTGGCAAGCCCTTCAGAGTTGAGGTCTGCAACACCTCAGCAGACCAAACCCGCTCTTATGAAGTGGCCGTATGTTTGTGGGCTTCATCCCTCAGGCCGTTTTTTCAGGGTCAGCGCTCAGGGTCGGGTGAGTTCCAGGATGTCTCTCTCATAGGCGCGCAAGCGCCTTGCCACACGCACGCGTTGCTCGGCTGTCGCGGTGTTGTGAAGTTGTGCCAAGTTGTCGCAGGCGCGTTGAGATAGGCTTTGCACCACGGCGCGTTGCCCTGCATCAGGCGGTTGTAGCCATCGCTGCCACACCCCCCACAATTGCGCTTCGGCCTGCGCCTGCGTCATGTTGCTTTGCGTGATGCGTTGCAATGTCGACAGCAAATCCTGCTGGCGGCGCTGGCGATCACGCCGACCCCATTCGGCTGTCCAGGGGGACTGCGTCAATTGGGTCTTGATCAGGGCGATTTGGGCCGTGTTCAACTCACCATAAAAAGAGTTGTAGCGGCTCAGTGCCTTGTCCAGGCGACGTTCCATGCGGGCTTCTGCATCCCCTAGCAGCCATTCCTTTTCCCACTCTTCATTCTGACGCTCCCAGTGACGCGCCAGGTGGCTGAGTTGGCGAGGGCCCAATGCCATAGCCACAGGTGCGGCCTGCACCACCGCTTGACGCATCAGGGTGTCGAGCCGGGTTTGCACCTCCTCCACCACGCGGCAAAGCTGACCAGGTTGCACCTGGCCTGTGCTCAGCTCGGCAGTGCGTTGCAGCAGAGCAGCATAGCCGGGCAGTTCTTCTTGGCGGTGCCATTGGTACAGCTTGTCAATGGCATCCTTGACCGCAGGTGTTTGGTTGTTGCTGAACGAAACCGTGCTGTCGAGCCACCAATAGGACAGGGTAGGCAGTTGTTGGTAACCGAGCTTGATGGCGCTGCAGCCTTGCAGCAGGACAAGCGCAGCAACGGCCAGGATGGGGCGGATCATTGCAGGCCTTCGGCTTGCATCGACCAGCCAACCAAGTAACCCATGGGGGTGTTGGAAACCGTATTGTTATCACGCACCCTCACTGTCCAATCTCCTCTGAGGCCGCTGAAAGCCTGCAAACGGTTGGTGGGCAGCGACAGACTGAACATTCGACCGCTGATCAAGCATGTCGAGCCTTGAGTTGCGCTCTGTAGATCCAGATCCAAAATGGTTTGGTTGGGCAAGATCATTTGGGCACTCAACTCGCCCATTTGCCGATGGTCAATGCACAGGCCCACACTGACTAATTGAGGCTGTTGAATAGTGCAGGCATTGAATTGTCTAGGGACCGCCTGGGCTACTGTACTGATGCTGTAGCCGCCACTCGACCCATCTGCATGTTTGAGCGGCAGCTCACACAGGACGACCGAGCCTACAGAACGGGCAGATTCACCGCCGCCACAGCCCGAGAGAAAAAAACTGCCAGCCAAGGCGGCGTACAAAAAAAGAAATCGAATTTGACACATGATGGAAATGCCTATTTTGGCGAATCATAGGCCCGATGTGGGGCAGCGATAATTTAACCATGAGCGATGACCGCTATCAGCCTGTGGCCAACCCAGAAAGTGTGCACCCCATGACAGCCCCCATTTTCCCTATCGACGTCGTCATCATGGCCGCCGGCAAAGGCACCCGCATGAAAAGCCGCTTGCCCAAGGTGTTGCAGCGCCTGGCGGGCGTGCCGCTGGTGCAACATGTGCTGAACACAGCGGCGCAACTGCAGGCCCGCTCGGCGGTGGTTATCACCGGCCACGGTGCCGAGCAAGTCGAACCGTTGGTGCTGGCCCCGGGCCAGGTGTTGGCCGTTCAGTGTGTGCGTCAAGAGCCGCAGCTGGGCACCGGTCACGCCGTGCAGCAGGCCGTGCCCGCGCTGCCTGACGATGGGGTGGTGGTGGTCTTGTCGGGCGATGTGCCGCTGACCGAGGCCGACACCTTGCAGGCCCTCATCGCGCAGTGCGGCGGCGACAAACTGGCACTGTTGACCATTCGACTGCCCGACCCCACAGGCTATGGCCGCATCGTGCGCCAAGGTGACGCGGTGCAGGCCATCGTGGAGCAAAAGGACGCGACCGACGCGCAGCGCCAGATCAACGAGGTGTACAGCGGCATCATGGCCGTGCCCGCCCGCCTGCTCAAAGCCTGGCTGGGGCGCATCGACAACCGCAACGCCCAAAACGAGTACTACCTGACCGACGTGGTCAAGCTGGCCGTGGCCGATGGCGTGCTGGTGGTGGCCCATACCATCAACGACCCGGTGCAGGTGGCGGGCGTGAACAGCCCGGTGCAACTGGCCGAGCTGGAGCGCACCCACCAACTGCGCCAGGCATATCGGTTGATGGAGCAAGGCGTGCGCCTGAAGGACCCTGCCCGCTTTGACCTGCGCGGTCAGCTCGATTGCGCGCAAGACGTCGAGATCGACGTGAACTGCATTTTTGAAGGACGAGTGTCTTTGGGCGAGGGCGTGCGGATCGGCGCGAACTGTGTGATCGCCAACTGCAGCATCGAGGCCGGTGCGGTCATCCACCCCTTCACGCACATCGACGGCGAAAAGCTGGGTGTGTCGGTGGGTGGGGGCGCCTTGATCGGCCCGTTTGCCCGCCTGCGACCCGGCGCACAGCTGGGTGCTGAAGTGCATATCGGCAACTTTGTGGAAGTGAAAAACTCCAGCTTGGCTAAAGGCGCCAAAGCCAACCACCTGGCTTATTTGGGCGACGCCACCGTTGGCGAGCGGGTGAACTATGGTGCGGGCAGCATCACCGCCAATTACGACGGGGCCAACAAGCACCGCACCGTGATCGAGGCCGATGTGCACATTGGCAGCAACTGTGTCTTGGTGGCCCCGGTCACCATCGGAGCAGGTGGCACCGTGGGCGGCGGCTCCACCATCACCAAGAGCACAGAACCTGGGGCCTTGAGCGTGGCACGCGGCAAGCAGGTCAGCATCGCGAACTGGAAGCGGCCCAAGAAGCAGCCTAAAGCCTGAGGGGGCACGTGCAGCGTTCTGTTCAGCGCGGTGTATCGGATTTTTTCAGGGCAGCCCAGGCCATGCGGTCCACACGACTTGGGGCGAGTAACTTGAGCCAGCGACCCAGATGCGCGATGGGGCTCATGAGCACATCGCGTTGGCGTCGCTCGGTGCCTTGCAGGATTTTTTGCGCGCACATGTCGACGGGCATGGCCTTGTCTTCGCTGAGACCGCTGGAGCCTGCAGGCTGGCCCAGGGCATTGAACCCATGGCGGCGGATGTTGGTCGCCACCACACCGGGGTAGGCAATCGTCACCGACACCCCATCGCTCAGCAATTCGGTGCGCAGCGCCTCCATGAAGCCATTCATCGCAAATTTGCTGGTGCAGTAAGCCGTGCGACCGGGTACGCCCACCAAACCCGCCAAGGACGATACCGCCACGATGCGGCCTCTTGAAGCTTTGAGGTGCGGCAGGGCCGCATGCGTGCACCAAATGGTGCCCCAGAGGTTGACCCGCATGAGTTCTTCGTACCAAGCCAAATGGGCTGCATCCACATCTTGTAGCAGGGCGTGAGCAGAAATACCGGCGTTGTTGATCAGCGTGTCGATCCGGCCAAACTGCTGCACGGCCTGTGCGATCAGGGCTTCGCAGTCTGTGCGCACGCTGACGTCGGTGGGCACGCACAGCAGCTGCGCCCCGTGTAGGCGACAGGCAGCGGCCACCGCTTCCAATTTGGCCGCCTGGCGGGCTGCCAGCACCAGCGCCACGGAGGCACCTTTAGTACGGGCCAGCTGGGTGGCCATTTCGGCCCCAATGCCTTCAGATGCGCCCGTGATGATGATCACATACATGCCAGTTTTCCTTGTGATGGGCTTGCCGAAGATGTGCACGCCCGGCTCGCTCGAGCATTCTTTCACACCTGTGCTGTTCACCTGTAACGTTTAAGGCAGCACTGGCCAAGCCGTTGTGAACTTGGCGCGTTTGGTCGCAAAAAACGCTTTCACGTTGCGCACATTGGCGTCTTGGGTGAACAGGGTTTGGCTGATCGCTAAATAGTGCGGCATGTCGCGGGCCTGCACCACCAGCATGAAGTCGGGGCCAGGCGATACCCGCCAACACTGCTGTACCGCGTCATGCGCCACGGCGCGGGCTTCAAAAGCGTCTAGGTGTTCGTTGCCTTGGCGGTCCAGCGATACCTCGATCAAGGCGCTTAGGCCGTGGCCCAAGCTGGCGGCCAGTTTGTCGCTGCTCAGCACCGCCACCTGGCGCTCGATCCAGCCGCCCTCGGTCAGTCGTTTGACGCGGCGCAGGCAGGTGGGGGGCGAGACGTTTACCCGCTCGGCCAGTGCCACATTGCTGATGCTGGCATTGCGTTGCAGGGCGTCCAGCAGTTGGAGGTCGATGGCGTCTAGTGAATTTAATTCCATAAATCATATTTTATTGAAATTAAATTTTAATTGTTGGATAAATGGAAATATTTACAGCATGTGTGCAGCGATTTTGATCTGAAATTTCAAGCTGGCAAGCCTAACATCCCACCAATTTTGTGAAAACACCCCATTCAGGAGCTTCAACATGTGTGGCATCGTCGGCGCCGTTTCTTCCCGCAACATCGTTCCCATCTTGGTGCAAGGCCTGCAACGGCTCGAATACCGGGGTTATGACTCCTGCGGCGTGGCCGTGCACGCGGCCAGTCTGGGCGGCAAGGGCGGTTTGCAGCGCGCCCGCAGCACCTCGCGTGTGGCCGAACTCATGGACCAGGTCTCCGCCGACCACATCGAAGGCGGCACCGGCATCGCTCACACCCGCTGGGCCACGCACGGTGCGCCTGCGGTTCACAACGCGCACCCGCACTTCAGCCACGGTCCCGCCGACGCCAACCCGAGCACAAATTCGGGAAGCACCTCGGTCAGACCGGGGCGCGTGGCTTTGGTGCACAACGGCATCATCGAAAACCACGAAGAGCTGCGTGCCGCGCTGCAGGCCAAGGGCTATGTGTTCTTGAGCCAGACCGACACCGAAGTCATCGCCCACTTGGTGGACAGCGTGTACGACGGCGACATTTTTGAAGCCGTCAAAACCGCCATCCGCCAACTGCATGGCGCGTACGCGATTGCCGTTTTCCACAAAGACGAGCCGCAACGCGTGATCGGTGCACGTGCAGGCTCACCCCTCATTTTGGGCGTGGGCGATGGCGAAACATTTTTGGCCAGCGATGCGATGGCATTGGCCGGCGTGACCGATCAAATCGTGTACCTCGAAGAAGGCGACGTGGTCGACATCCAACTGGGCAAATACTGGGTGGTGGACCGCGAGCACAAGGCCGTGACCCGCGCCGTGAAAACCGTGCACGCCCACAGCGGCGCGGCAGAGCTGGGGCCGTACCGCCACTACATGCAAAAGGAAATTTTCGAGCAGCCGCGCGCCATTGCCGACACGCTCGAAGGCGTGGAAGGCATCACGCCCGAGCTGTTTGGTGATGGTGCGTACTCCACCTTCAAGGCGATTGACAACGTGCTGATCCTGGCCTGCGGCACCAGCTACTACAGCGGCTGCGTGGCCAAGTACTGGATCGAGGCGATTGCCAAGCTGCCCTGCCAGGTCGAGATCGCCAGCGAATACCGCTACCGCGAATCGGTGCCTGACCCCAAAATGCTGATCGTCACCATCACCCAAAGCGGCGAGACCGCCGACACCCTGGCCGCGCTGCGCCACGCACAAAGCCTGGGCATGAACCACACGCTCACCATTTGCAACGTGGCCACCAGCGCCATGGTGCGCGAATGCAAACATGCCTATGTCACGCGGGCTGGCGCAGAGATCGGCGTGGCCTCCACCAAGGCCTTCACCACCCAGCTCGCGGGCTTGTTCTTACTGACTTTGGCGCTGGCACAGACCAAAGGGCGTCTGAGCGATGACGAAGAAGCCGCGCACATCAAGGCCATGCGCCACCTGCCCGCCGCGCTGCAAGCTGTGCTGGCGCTGGAGCCGCAAATCATCGCCTGGTCACAAGAATTTGCCAGCAAAGAAAACGCGTTGTTCTTGGGCCGGGGCACGCACTACCCGATTGCATTGGAAGGCGCACTCAAACTCAAAGAGATCACCTACATCCACGCCGAAGCCTATGCGGCGGGCGAGCTGAAACACGGCCCGCTGGCCCTGGTGACCAGTGCCATGCCGGTGGTCACCGTGGCGCCCAACGACCAGCTGCTTGAAAAGCTCAAAAGCAATATGCAAGAAGTCCGTGCCCGTGGCGGTGTGCTCTATGTGTTGGCCGACGGCGGCACGAAAATCGAAAGCAGCGAGGGTGTGAACGTGATCCGCATGCCTGAGCACTATGGCGTGCTCTCGCCCATCTTGCATGTGGTGCCGCTGCAGTTGCTCAGCTATCACACGGCGTGTGCGCGGGGGACGGATGTGGATAAACCACGTAACTTAGCCAAGAGCGTGACTGTTGAGTGACTTCGAAGTATTGACCTCTCGCGTGCACGGCAAAGGCGTGTTCGCCACGCGCCACATTGCCGCAGGCGAGCGGGTCATCGAGTACGTGGGCGAGATCATCAGCATGACCGAAGCCATTGCCCGCCACCCGCACGATGTGGCCAACCCCGACCACACTTTTTACTTTCACCTGGACGATGGTCG
Source organism: Comamonadaceae bacterium (assembly GCA_027488215.1). Taxonomy (GTDB): domain Bacteria; phylum Pseudomonadota; class Gammaproteobacteria; order Burkholderiales; family Burkholderiaceae_C; genus Limnohabitans_A. The sequence continues at coordinate 10,417 of JAIYCB010000024.1, read as the reverse complement.
GGTGATCGACGCGCTGCATGGCGGTAACGCATCCAAGTGGATCAACCACTCGTGCCGCCCTAATTGCGTGCCCGACGAGGATCGAGGTCGCATCTTCATCGTGACGCGCAGGCAGGTGTTCAAGGGAGAGGAGTTGACCTTTGATTACGGGCTGGTGAGTGACGAGCCCATGACCGATGCCTTGAAGGCCCGCTATGCCTGCCGCTGCGGGTCTAAAAAATGCCGAGGCACGATGTTGGCCGCGCCCCTGAATGGCGGTTGAACTTCAGCAGCCCTGGCGCTTTTGCTCTCGCAACATGAACAGGTAGAGGCCTTCCACTTTGTCTCGCGCCCACGGGGTTTTGCGCAAAAACTTCAAGCTTGAGTTGACACTGGGATCGTGCGTGAAGCAGCGAATCGGGATGCGCTGGCCCAGTTCGTCCCAGCCATAGAAGTCGGCCAGCTGGGTGACGATCGATTCGAGGGTGAGGCCATGCAGGGGGTTGCGCGGTTGCGTTGCCCGAGCGGTCGGGGTCAGCCGCCCTGGCGCAGGTTCTGATGGTTTTGGCTCAGAGGTATGGTCATCTTCTTGCATGTTCTGATTGTCGATGCAAAACGGGCGATTCCCCTTGAGCCATGACTGGCGGGCTGGGCCTACGCGTTCAATGGGGACGTTCGCGCATCAGCCAACTGGCGATCACGCCCGTGAGTAAACCTGCACCGGCTGCCACGGCCACAGACTTGAAGGGAGCTTGTTGGATGCAGTGCTCTGCCGTGGTCGTGACTTTTTTCGCCTGGTCTTCGATTTTGTGTCTGGCCTCCAGTGCAGCTTCCTGGCTGTGGTGCGCGAGGTCGTGCAGACGCTCATTGACCTGATGGGCCATTTGGCTGAGCACGGGTTTGGTTTGTGCCACCGCTTGGTGCATGCTTTGAGTGAGGTCAGTGCCCAAGGCGGCGATGGTTTCGGAGGGGCTGGGAGTGTCTGACATGGTGTGGCCTTTCATTCAGATTGAAAAAATGGGTGATCGGCCAATTTAGCGGTCCAGTCTTCGGGCGTCAGTGAGGGAGCACACAGCATGGCACAACGACATGGTTTGTTTGGTGCTGTGGTGGAAGAAAGATGCACGGGTGTGCGCCTGCACACAGATTTTTGATGCAGCAGACCCTAGGCTGGGGTTTTGCCAAGAGTACATAGCCCCATGAATTGTGTTGAGTTGGCAGCCGCAGATTTGCGCCTGACGGTAGACCCTTTGTCTTTGGGCTTTGGGGATACCTCGAACCTGGTGGGTTCGCCTCTGCCCTGGATTGGGCAGGCGCGTGCCGAGACGGCGGCCCGTTTTGGCATGCAAATGGGCCAGCGCGACTACAACTTGTTTGTGCTGGGCGAGGTGGGCAGCGGCCGCAGGACACTGCTCAGCCAGATGATGCGCGAGCAAGCGGCCAGCCGGCCTGTGCCCCCCGACTTGTGCTACCTGAACAATTTTGACGAGGCCGATCACCCGCTGGCCTTGCGCGTGCCTGCAGGTCAGGGCCGGGTCTTGCGCCAGCAGATGGCGCAGTGGGTCAAGGACTTGCAGACTGAGTTGCCCAAGCGGTTGCAGCAAGACGATTTTCTGGCCGAGCGCCAACGCATTGAGCAGGCGGGCAAGGTCGAAGTGGATGCCGCTTATGCCACGCTCAGCGCGTATGCCGAGGATAAGCACTTTGCGTTGATGCGAGATCAGGGACACATGGTTTTCACCCTTAAAGACGCTCAGGGTGAACCAGTCACAGCGGGCCAAGCACTTTTGCTGAGCCGAGAAAAACGTGTCGAGATGGACGCTGCCGAGGAGGCTTTGCGCACAGAAATCGGTCGCTATCTGGACAAGACTCGGGCGCTGGAGCGGGTGATGGCCGAGAGTCTGACGGCTTTGCGCAGGCAGACCCTCAAGCCTTTGCTTGACCAGGGATTGGCGCGGGTACGCCATCAAATGAACCTGCCCCCTGAGGCGGCCGACAAGCTGGCGGTTTATGGTCAGCAGGCTTTGCAGTGCGTGCTGGACAACTTGGCTTTGTTTGAGCCAGGTGAGGAAGAGGCGGTGCGCCAGGATGCGCTGCAGGCCTGGCTGACACTGTTTCGCGTCAATGTGGCGGTGGACAACCATGCCTGCACTGGGGCTCCGGTGATCGTAGAGGACAACCCTCTGTACCGGAATCTGTTTGGCAGCATCGAGTACGAGTCCGATGGCAACGACCTGGTGACCGATTTTGACCAGATCCGCGCGGGCAGTTTGCTGCGTGCGCACGGTGGTTTTTTGATGTTGCACTTGCATGACTTGATGACCGACCCGCCTGTGTGGGAAAAGTTGGGCCGCTTTTTGCGCAGCGGACGTTTGCAGATCGAGGAGCCGGGTATGGCGCACCAGCCCATGGCCGCTGTGTCGCTCACACCCGAGGCGGTTGACGTGGATGTGAAGCTGGTGCTGATTGCATCGGTGGATGCGTATTACGCGGTGCAGGAAATTGACCCAGAATTTGCTCGTCGTTTTCGTTGCAAGGTGGACTTTGCCGAGAGCTTCAAAGCCACGCCACAGACCGTGCAGGCAAGCGCGGTGTTTGTAGCCCATACCTGCGAGCGCTTGGGTTTGCTGCATTTTTCTGCGGCAGCGGTGGCGCTCATCATTGAAGACAGCCACCGCCTGGCGGGCGACCAGACGCGCCAAAGCGCCTTGTTCGGACAATCTGAAACCCTGGTGATCGAAAGCCATGCCGTGGCTCACAGCCGCGGGGCTGCGCGCGTGGAGGCGGTGGACGTCCAGGCCGCGCAAGCCGCGCGGCAAGAGCGCCTGGCCTGCCCGCAAGAGCGCATCCAGGAAACGATTACCGATGGCGAGCGCTTGCTGGTGGTCAGAGGGGAGTTGGTCGCGCAGGTCAACGGTTTGACGGTGATGGACTTGGGGGACCACGCCTTTGGCGTGCCTGTGCGCGTGACAGCGCGTTCTTTTGCAGGGGACGAAGGTTTGCTTAATATCGAACGTGAGGTGGAGATGTCCGGCCCCATCCACGACAAGGGGGTTTTGATTTTGCACAGCTATCTGGCCGCCTTGTTTGCACACATCGCACCCCTGTCGATGAATGCTGCGGTGGTTTTTGAGCAAGAGTATGGTGGGGTCGAAGGTGACTCAGCCTCTTGCGCCGAGTTATTTGCTTTGCTCTCCAGTTTGTCAGGTCTGCCTTTGCGTCAGGGCATTGCCGTGACGGGCGCGGTCAACCAGCACGGCGAGTTGTTGCCTGTGGGCGGCATCAACGAAAAGATCGAGGGCTATTTCCGAAGCTGCGAGTTACTTGGGCTCGATGGCCAGCAAGGCGTTTTGATGCCTGCTCGCAACCGCCGCCACCTGATGCTGCACGAGCGCGTGGTGCAGGCGGTGGCGCAAGGGCGCTTTCATATTCACATGGCCGATGAGGTGGGCGATGGTTTGGCGCTGCTCACAGGTTGGCCCTTTGGGCAGTTGGGAGCAGGAGGCTACCCTGCCCAAACGGTCTTGGGTCGAGCGCAAAAAACCTTGCTGGATTTTCGGCGGGCCTGTGAAGATTTGGCGGTGCACAGAGCAAAACCACATGGACGGAAAAAGCGATCTTGAAGGTGCCTCTATTGCGGTTCGCTTGTGTGCAATGCCGCTGCAGCTCGTCTACTGGTTTGGCAGTAAGGGCTTCACTGTTTCCGGGGATTTCGTTCGATTCGATGCCGTCCTATCGTGGAGCAAAGGAATTCTTCATGTCTCTCGAGCCGCCCGTGATGGGGTGAGGGGCAGGTGTTTTCAATACAGAAAGAGCACATCGCATGAGCATTGAACTGGTTTTAGCAGATCCCCATCCTGTGATGTTGGATGGCTTGGCGCATGACTTTCAGCAATCGCCCGAGTTTTCGGTCAAGGCTTGCGTGAGCAATGGCAACGACGCCCTGGCGGCGGTGCGCAAATACCAGCCTGACATTTTGGTGATGGATTTGTCGCTCACCCAGCGCAGCGGCTTGTCCTTGATCGAAGAAATTCAGCACCACCAGTTGCCAACCAAGCCTGTGGTGTTCACAGGCGCGCCCATTGGCGAGGTCATGCGAGTCATCGACTTGGGTGTTCCTGGTCTGGTGTCCAAAGACAAGTCCAAACAGGTTTTGGTTCGTTGTATCCAGGCGGTGCACCATGGCGACAAGTGGTTGGACCGTGACCTCACCATGAAGACCATGTCCTTGCTGCTCGAGCAGCAAAAGAAAAACGCCAAGGCTTCGAGCCTGCTCACCCCGCGCGAAATGATGGTCGCCCGCATGGTCACCGAAGGCTGGCCCAACAAGAAGATCGCCAGCAAACTCTTCATCAGTGAGGGCACCGCGAAGCTGCACCTGCACCACATTTACCAAAAGCTCAATTGTCCAGGGCGCATGTCGCTGCAACGCTATATGCAAGAAAACGGCTTGGCGTGATGCACCCAAACCCGCAAAACCCGGAAACCATCCGATTCGGAACATCTTTCACACCCCCCTTGCAGGAGACCTCATGAACGACGAAAACAAACTCATTGAAACGGCCTACGCGGAGCATGTGAGCGATCATTTTCGCCATGCATCGGAGGAGTTGTTGCACGCTTACCAGCGCAATAAGGAAGCCTCTCGACACCACCAGTCGGGAGCCTTCAAGGCGGCTTTGCACCACGCCAAGCTGTCCAAACATCACAGCTTCAATGCCCACGAGCATCTGAAAGAAGCCCTGATCATTGCCGAGCGCATGGAAGCAGTGCAGCCTGCGTTGGGTCAGGTGCAAACGCCGTTTTTGCCAAAGGCAATCCAGTGACTGCGTGCAGTCTCTGAATGGTGTCTTGTGTGTTGGATCGAACAGAGATGGTGCGTGATTCCTTCTAAACTGGTCCTGCAATTCGTGCTTTGAGTCGATGTCCCTGGATCCGACGTGACGCTGGGCTGGCATGGCTGCAAACGTTTGGGGATTGTTGACTGCATGCAAGGAGCTTTGATATGTCGATTCGCGTTTTGTTGTCTTCCAAACACAAGGTCGTATCTGAAGGCATTGCGGCGGTGTTGCGCACTCATCCTGATATCCAGGTGGTTGGCATGGCCGAGACCGATGAAAAAACACAATCCCTCTGCCATGAGGTTGCACCGCATGTGGTCCTGATCGGCATGCATGCCAACAATCAGCAAGATTTGGCCTTGATTCACAAGTTAAATGCTGGCCATAGCAGCCCGAACATGGTGGTTTTTTCGGGGGATTCAGACCGCCACGCGATCATCGAAATTCTGGACGCAGGGGCAAAGGGCTATGTGGCGACCACCAGCAGCATCGATGAATTGATCGCTGCCATACGAGCTGCCGCTGCAGGCAGGGTGTATTTGTGCCAAACGGCGGCCAGCGAGATGATGGCATCGGTGCGCAAGTTCCGCGCAGGTGACGGCTTGGTCCGCGGCACTTTGGGCGGACGCGAAGAGCAGGTGCTGCGTCTGATTGCCGATGGTTTCTCGTCCAAGGAAATCGCTCGTAATCTGCAGATCGCGCCCAGTACAGTGGAGGTCCATCGCCGAAACATCATGCGCAAGGTGGGCCTGCACAAAGTGGCCGACCTCACGCGTTACGCCATCCGCAATCAAATGGTTTCGGTGTAAATCCTGCGCCGCTCTTTCATTCGCAGCACGCCTTGCGCATATGGGGCGGTCAGTGTGTTGCATCGACCGGTTGAATCCGCCGTCCGAACTTGCGACAGGCCTGTTCAGATCCTCTCGCTGGCCTGGATCAAGCCCGGCAAGTCCAAGATGCGTAATTGTCCCCTGCTGTAGGACAACAGGCCTTGATCGCGCAGTTCACCTGCGGCCAAGGTGATGCTCACGCGCCTGACGCCCAGCATGCGTGCCAGGTGTTCATGCGTCAGGTGCAGTTCTGTCTTGCCTGCTTTTTGGGCTGAGAGCACCAACCATGCGGCCAGACGGGCACGCACGTCCAGGGTTTGGATGCAGGCAACCACAGTGGCCACGTGCTTGACCAGTTGCCAGAGTTGACGCGAAATCAAAAGCAGCAAGATCGGGCGTTTCAGTGCGAGTTCGCGCAAGACATCCGCTGGAATGGCCCAGGCCAAACCACCGGTCTGAACACGCATCTTCAATGTGGTGGGCGTTGCTGTCTGCACCTCTTGAACCACGTGACCCAGACCTGCGACATCGTCTGCGCCCAGCAAGCCCATCGCCAGACTTTTATGACCTGGCTCTTGCACCACCAGAGCGACAGTCGCGCCGATGAGGAAGTAAACCCGGGCCTGAGTGTCGAGGTGTCCCAGCAGTTGTCCAGCTTTGAGGATGACAGGCTCGCAAGTTGCCAGTAGCAAGGTTTGCACCTCTAAGGGCAGTTGCTTGAAGAGTTCGTTGTGGGTCAGGCTCACGAGAAGCGCCTAAGCAATGTGAGGGGCCTGTCTTGGCAGGGCAAGGGCTGAAAAAAGTAAGGCCATATGGGAATGGACAATCAATCAGTATATTTGTTGATATCGCAATTGAACGTGACCAATGGCAGTTTTACTGTTCGATAAGGAACATAAAATGATCAAACGTTCTCTTCCCTCAGTACTTGGGGAAAGCGAGCGCGCTTTTCCCACCAAAAAAGCAAAGAGGGTGCGCCTGAATTCGATGCTGCCATCTACCAACCATCTGCTGAGCCGTTTGCTTCAAGCCACGCCCGCAGCCGCCGAGCACCTGGAGCGAGTGGTTGTGACGCCTGGCCCTTGGCCGACCTGGGGCGAGGTCGACGACGAGGGCTATGTGAATTTTCTTGAGTCGGGTCTGATTGGTTTGTTTTGGCCCGCCGCGCAACCAGTATCTTCTGTGGGTATGGCCCTGCTTGGTTGCAACGCTTGCTGGAGTTCCGGTGGCAGTGGCATCAGCCCACTGCAGACCAGAGTGCTGCAGGCTGGTCATGCACAGCGCATTCGCTGGTCGGTGCTGCAAGCTCAGCCACAACGCTATGCAGCGTGGTTGATTCAAACCGCAGAGGCTTCGCAGCAGTTGATGCACCAAATAGCGCAAATGGCTTTTTGCGCAGCAAACCACAAGATTTTGCAGCGCATGTCCAGCATGCTGCTCATGATGCAACAGAACCAGCATTGCCAAGCAGAGATTTCTGTGACGGATCTGGCGCAGGGCTTGTCATGTTCCGAGGGTCAGGTACGGGCCGCCGCTCAGACGCTTCAGGCGCATGGAGCGTTGATGCTTCAATTGGATGAATCAGTAGGCCCGAAACTGCACAGCTTGCAGCCTCCGCTGCTGGCCAGCCTGGCGTGTTCGTGCCATTTGCAGCTTGTGCATCGGCAGGGGGCAATGGGTTGAGCCTGAGGGTGAATCGTATTGTTCAGCCTGGGGCCATCAGCGCCCGCGCCAAAGACTCGGCCACTTTGATGCCGTCCACCCCGGCCGACAAAATGCCGCCCGCATAACTGGCGCCTTCGCCCGCCGGGTAAAGGCCTTGGGTGTTGACGCTTTGGTGGTCTTCTCCTCGCGGGATCCGCAGTGGCGAAGAGGTTCGCGTTTCCACCCCGGTCATCACCGCATCGGGCATGTCATAGCCTTTGATCTTGCGCCCAAATTCCGGCAGTGCTTCGCGCATGGCGGTCACGGCATAGTTGGGCAGCACGTCGGCCAAGTCAACCAACTTGACACCGGGCTTGTACGAGGGTTGCACGCGGCCCCAAGCAGTCGAAGGGCGGCCGTTTAAAAAGTCACCCACCAGTTGGCCGGGTGCTTCGTAGTTGCCGCCGCCCACTTCAAAAGCCCGAGTTTCAAGCTGGCGCTGCAAAACGATGCCCGCCAGTGGGTGCGCCACAGGGGGCTCTTGATTCGACAGGGCCAGTGCTTCTTGTGCCAGAAGGGCGCCTTCTTCGTCGCCAAAAGCAGCTTGCCATTCGGCCATGTCCAATGGGTAGTCAGGCGGATCGATGGCCACCACCATGCCGGCGTTGGCATTGCGTTCGTTGCGCGAGTACTGGCTCATGCCGTTGGTGACGACGCGACCGGGTTCGCTGGTGGCGGCCACCACGGTGCCACCGGGGCACATGCAAAAACTGTAGACGGCACGGCCATTTTGCGCATGGTGCACCAATTTGTAATCGGCTGCGCCCAGCAAGGGGTGGCCTGCGTGGCGACCCCATCGGGCTTGGTCGATCACGCTTTGCGGGTGCTCAATCCGAACGCCAATCGAAAACGCCTTGGCCTGCATGGCCACGCCACGGCGGTGCAGCATGACAAAGGTGTCGCGAGAACTGTGGCCCAGTGCCAGCACGGCGTGGCGGGTGTGCAGGGTGTGGTGTTGGCCGGTGCGCAGGTCTTGGACCTGAAGCCCACTGAGCTGCCTTGTGCCAGAGGTGGGCGCGAGCAGCACATCGCTCACGCGTTGCTCGAAGCGGATCTCACCGCCCAGTGCAATGATTTGTTCGCGGATGTTCTCGACCACTTTGACCAGCTTGAAGGTGCCGATGTGCGGGTGCGCGGCAAACAGGATGTCTGAAGGTGCGCCGGCTTTGACGAATTCGTCCATCACTTTGCGGCCCAGATGGCGTGAGTCCTTGATCTGACTGTACAGCTTGCCATCGCTGAAGGTGCCTGCGCCGCCTTCGCCAAACTGCACATTGCTCTCGGGGTTGAGAACTCTCTTTCGCCACAGGCCCCAAGTGTCTTTGGTGCGTTCACGCACCGGCTTGCCGCGCTCCAGCACGATGGGTCTAAAGCCCATTTGCGCCAGCGCCAGTGCAGCGAACATGCCACATGGCCCAAAGCCTACAACCACCGGGCGTTCGCTTGCTTCTGAGCCAAAACCGGCAGGAGCTTGACAGGGCCGGTGCCAAGCCATGTCGGGTGTGGGCTGAATGTGAGGGTTTTTCTCGAACTTGTGCAGCAGGACGGCTTCGGTTTGAGCATCGGCCAGGGACAAATCCACGATGTAGACCGCCAGCAAATCGGCTTTGCGTGCATCAAAGCTGCGCTTGAAGACTTGCAATGTGGCGATGTCGACTGCGCTGATGCCCAGGGCCAGGGCGGCCAACTGGCGCAGCGCATCGATGGGGTGCGGCGTGGGCAGACGGTCTTCGTCGGTTTCGGACGGCGCATCGGCGGCGCGGCGCTCATCGATCGGCAGGGCCGATAAGGGAAGTTTGAGTTCTGAAACTCGGATCATGGCAACCTCTTTGGCTTGTGGTTATCAAGCAAGAAGCGGTGATTATCCTTGAGGCAAGAAGCCTTCGACAGACAAATAGCGCTCGCCCGTGTCGTAGTTGAAACCCAGCACGGTGGCCCCGGTGGGCAATTCATTGAGCTTTTGTGCGATGGCTGCGAGGGTCGCACCCGATGAAATGCCCACCAGCATGCCTTCTTCGCGGGCCGAGCGGCGGGCATATTCCCGTGCGGCTTCGGCCTCGACCTGAATCACGCCGTCGAGCAATGCCGTGTCGAGGTTCTTCGGGATGAATCCGGCCCCAATGCCCTGGATGGGGTGAGGCGCAGGTACGCCACCAGAGATGACGGGCGATGCTGCAGGCTCGACCGCAAACACTTGGAGATGGGGGAACTTGACCTTGAGCACACGCGCCACGCCTGTCAGGTGTCCTCCTGTGCCCACGCCGGTGATGAGGGCGTCGATGCCGTCGGGAAAGTCGGCCAGGATTTCTTGTGCGGTGGTGCGCACATGCACATCAATATTGGCCGGGTTTTCAAATTGCTGGGGCATCCACGCACCAGGCGTGCTGGCCACCAAGGTTTGGGCCCGAGCGATGGCGCCTTTCATGCCTTCGGCGCGGGGCGTCAGGTCGAAACTCGCGCCATACGCCAGCATCAGGCGGCGGCGCTCGATGCTCATGCTGTCGGGCATGACCAGCACCAGCTTGTAACCCTTGACGGCGGCCACCATGGCCAGGCCAATGCCGGTGTTGCCCGAAGTGGGCTCGACGATGGTGCCGCCCGGTTTCAAGGCGCCCGATTTTTCAGCGTCTTCGACCATGGCCAGTGCAATGCGGTCCTTGATCGAGCCGCCGGGGTTGCTGCGCTCGGCCTTGATCCATACATGGGCGTTGGCACCAAACAGTCGCTGGATGCGGACATGGGGCGTGTGGCCGATGGTGTCAAGGATGCTGTGGGCTTTCATGGGGACTCCGAGCGATGGTTGTGGTTTGGAACCATTGTGAGCGAGGGGGCCGCAGGGCGATGTCTTGCACAGTACAAACAGAGCTTGGCCCATGACAGGGTCAGGTGCAGTGCCCGTGGATGCGCGCAGGTGATAATCACTGGGTGAAGCACGCCAGACCGTCGCTGGTGCAATCTCCGAAAGGAGGCACTGGAGGAACGTCCGGACTGCACAGGACAGCGTAGGAGGTAACACCTCTCCACCGTGAGGTGAGGATCAGAGCAACAGAGACGAGCCGATTG
>JAIYCB010000015.1 GCA_027488215.1 Comamonadaceae bacterium | reverse complement strand
GTTGGCATAGTAAGCCGCCGCCGCGCCTGCGCCCAGCAGCCCCAGCGTGCCCAGCAGCGGAAACGCAGCAAACGCCACGACCGCTCCCACAGGGTTGATCTCGGCCCCGCCCAGCGCCACGTTGACCGCCTGCCCACCCTCGGCCAGCTCGGGGATCAACCCCGGCACGCGCGGGTCTTCGGGAATGTATTCGTAGAAGCTGCCGTTTTCGGCCTGTCCGATCACGCCGTTATAGCCCTCGGGCATCACCTCGTAGTAGTCCTCGATGATCAGGCTGGCTTGGCGCTCGTCCTCAAACAAGATGTGCAGGTCCTTGCCCACCCGCTTGGCTTTGATGTAGTCCGGGCCCACGGGCTTTTTGCGGCCCACCTCTTGCAGCTCGTACTTGGCGCCAGCTTGCGCCTTGATGCGCACCGGCTGCCCGCGGTCACCCACGCCTTGTTGGATGTCGAGGACTTTGTTGTTGTCTGCTTTGCCGGTGTTGACGAGGACTTTGTATTGCTTGGCCATGGTGACTTACCTTGGGTGTGACTGGAAAGGGCTTCAGATGAAGAAGGGATTGCCGCGCTGCGCTCGCAATGACGGGTCTGTTGTCATCGCGAGGAACGAAGTGACGTGGCGATCTGGATTGCCACGCTGCGCTCGCAATGACGGGGACACTGGACGCCATGACGGGTCTGTTGTCATCGCGAGAAACGAAGTGACGTGGCGATCTGGATTGCCACGCTGCGCTCGCAATGACGGGAGCAGTGGGCGCAATGACGTGTCTGTTGTCATCGCGAGGAGCGAAGCGACGTGGCGATCCATCAGCGGCGCACGCCGGTAACTTCGATGGCTACACGGCGGTTGGGTTGGTTGCAGGCGATGGCGCGGGCACTGGCAACGCTGCCGCAATGGCGCACCACGGGCTCGCGGGAGCTTCGGCCTTCGGTGGTGATGGGCGCTTGAAGCTGGCCGGTGGTGGCGATGTACTCGCGCACGGTCTGAGCACGCTCGATGGCCAGGCGCTCATTGCGCTCGGGGCTGCCCAGCGGGTCGGCGTGGCCGATCAAGTGCAGGCGGTCGATGCGGCTGAAGTCCTGCGCCAAGCGCGCGAGCAGCGAGTCAATGGCGCGGGTGCCGTTGTCGGTCATGGCGTCGCGGTCGGAGCGGTCAAAGGCAAACAGGGTGTCGGCAGGCAAGGTGTAGGTCTGTGCGGGGACGGGCGCAGCGGGAGCCGGGGCAGGTGCTGCAGCGGCCGTTGCCTCATTGCAAGCTTGTGCCACGCGCGAAACGGTGTGCACCTGCTCGCGGGTGCCCACCAGCTCTTGCAGAGCTTGGGCCGCAGCCACAGGCTGCAAAACAGGTTGGGCGCCGCTTTGCTGAACCCGAAGGTAATGCGTTTGCCCCGGCATCAAGGACAAGGCCGTGATGGTGTCCGGTAAGTCTTTGGGAGAGCTGCCCACCCGCATTTGCCTGGCACCCAGCTCGGTTGGACCTGTCTTGTAGCAAAGTTCAGTCCATGCCCCGGCCTCCAGTGAGGCGTGGTAGCGGCCATCCAGAAAAACACTGGTGGCACCTGGCAATGGGCTTTGGGCATCGCGGTACAAAACAACGCGACTTTGTGTGCTGCTCACAGCTGCAGACGGTTTGAAGGGACCTCCCAATGACTCTATGGACTCGACGGTTCGACGCTCCCTGACACCTTCTTTTGGGCTGATCACTTTGGTTGAAGTACACCCTGTGATCAACAAGACCAAGAACAAGCTGATGAATTTGGATTTGTTGGTATTCATGTTTATTTCCTCACATTCGTTCTTTCAAGCAATACATCTTTCATTTTTTTATAGTGGATAAAAATAGAACCTTTGACTTTATTTGATAAATTTTTTATTTCTAAAAAATTGAAATTTTGTAAAGAGCAACCCTTCGCCAATAGGTTTTCTGACGCCATCTCACAACTCTTTTTGATGACAAATGAGCAGGCATCGAACATTTGCTTTTATTACAATTTGCACGTTTAAGAAAAATTTTTGCTTCTTTTTATTCACGTACATTAGTATTTGTATTTTTGCAATTTTTAACAATCCTCAAATGGAAATCATCCAAATAGCGGATTTGATGCATTGAGCGCGATGAACCACCTGCATTGAAGCCGTGGCCCCTGGGTAAATTGAACGGCGTTTCGACGTGGCCATTGGAGCCAATGCGGCTTGTCGTTGAGGCGCTAAGGCCTGGGTTGTGACTGCAAATTCAGATCCATCGCACGAGGATGATCACAGGCCCAAGTTGGGCGACAGCCAAAAAAAACAGGGCCCGTTGGGCCCTGTTGGGGTGAATTCGTGAAAGGGTTAGGCCGTCTGCCGGACCGCCCGCAATTTGACCGAGAAGTCACGCAAAGCGGCGATGCCGCTTTCTTCGGCCCGGCGGCACCAGGCTTGCAAATCAGCGGCCAATTGCTCACGGGAGTGCGAGGTGTTGAGCCAGATCTGGCTGAGCTCTTCGCGCATTTGCACCATTTTGTCGAGTACCGGGCTGGCGGCGCGTGCTTGCTGGAGATGGGCTTGGGCTGCAGCAGGCACCTTGGCGGCATCGCGGTGCAACCAACGCTGGGCCGCCTGCAAGACACTTGCGTCCAGCTTGAGCTTGCTGGCTTCTTGCTGCATCACGGTGCGCACATTGCGGGCATAACCGGCCATGACTTCGTAGCGGTTGGCAATCAGCGCTTCCAAGGTTTTTTCGTCGGCCACGGGGCGAATGTCGCCGTAAGCCAAACGAGGGGGTGTCTTTTTGACGGTGGCCAGACCCAGCGTTTCGAGCGTGCGGATGTACAACCAGCCGATGTCGAACTCGTAGGGCTTGACCGACAGCTTGGCCGATGTGGGGTAGGTGTGGTGGTTGTTGTGCAACTCTTCACCACCAATCAGGATGCCCCAAGGCGAGATGTTGGTGCTGGCGTCGTGCGCCTCGAAGTTGCGGTAGCCCCAATAATGGGCTGCGCCGTTGATGATGCCGGCGGCTGTGATCGGGATCCAGGCCATTTGCACCGCCCAGACCGTCAGGCCAATGAAGCCGAACAACGCCACATCGATGATCAACATCAGGCCCACACCTTGCCAGGAATAGCGGGTGTAGAGGTTGCGCTCGATCCAGTCATCGGGCGTGCCGTGACCGAAGCGCTGCAGGGTTTCCAGGTTCTTGGATTCCTTGCGGTACAACTCGGCTCCCGTGAACAGCACGGTTTTGATGCCGTGCACATGCGGGCTGTGCGGGTCTTCGGCTTGCTCGCACTTGGCGTGGTGCTTGCGGTGGATGGCGGCCCACTCCTTGGTCACTTGACCTGTGGTCAGCCACAGCCAGAAACGGAAAAAATGTGAGGGAATCGCGTGCAGGTCCAGCGAACGGTGCGCCTGGTGACGGTGCAAGTAAATCGTGACGCTGGCGATGGTGATGTGGGTCAGGCCCAAGGTGATCAACACCATTTGCCACCAAGCCAAGTCGAACAGGCCATGGCCCATCCAGTGAATCACTGCATCCATAAAAGCCCAATCAGGCAACAACATGAGTCTGTCTTTCTACTGAGGCCTGAGGTCAGGCAATCGTTCGATTTTAAGTTTGCTGCCCAAAAAAGAACAGTGATTTCGGTCGAACCGGGAAGATAAGTGCTAAAAATAATTACTTTTTAACCCAGGCGGCGGCGAAAAAACCGTCCGTGGCATGGCGGTGTGGCCACAAGCGCAAGTATGTGCCGGCTACCGGATCATCCGCTGTCGAATCGCCAGACGGTGTCGGGGAGCACAGACTGGCCGCATCGGGCACCTTGAGCCGCTCCAACTCCTGGGCCACGTTCAGCACCACAAAGTCCGGGTTGGCTGCACTGAAAGCTTGCGCGATCAGCTCGTTTTCTTCGGGCAGCACACTGCAGGTGGCATAGACCAAGCGACCACCTGACTTGACCATGCGCGACGCGCTTTGCAAGATGGCCAATTGTTTCGCGGTCAACTCCTGCACAGCTTGAGGCTTTTGACGCCACTTCAAGTCGGGGTTGCGGCGCAAGGTGCCCAGGCCCGAGCATGGCGCATCCACCAACACGCGGTCAATCTTGCCCGACAAGCGCTTGACACGGTCATCGCGCTCATGCGCAATGGCTGCGGGGTGCACATTGGACAAGCCACTGCGCGCCATGCGCGGCTTGAGCGCATCCAGGCGGTGGCCCGATACGTCAAAGGCATACAAACGGCCGGTGCTGCGCATGGCCGCGCCCAGCGCCAGCGTTTTGCCGCCCGCCCCCGCGCAAAAGTCCACCACCATCTCGCCCCGGTGTGCATCCACCAGCAAGGCCAGCAGCTGCGAGCCTTCGTCTTGCACTTCGATCGCGCCCCGGCTGAAGGCCTCGGTTTTTTGGAGAGCGGGTTTGCCCTCCAGACGCAGGCCCCAGGGTGAATACGGCGTGACTTGCGAAGGAATACCCGCTTGCGCCAGCTCTTTTTGAATGTCGCTGCGCTTGGCATTGAGCATGTTCACGCGCAGGTCCAAGGTGCCGGGTTGTTGGAGGTGTTCGGCCAAGGCCCAGAAATCGTCGCCCAATTGGGCTTGGAGGGCCTGCGCCATCCACTCGGGCAGGTTGTGGCGGTGCGGGGCCATCAGGGCATCCGCCGGAATGGCGTCGCAGGTGGCCAGCCATTTTTTCTCGGTGTCGTTCAGGGCGGAGGCCAGAAAATCGCGCGGGCCATGAAAGCCCAAAATGGCCAGCTTGCGTTCTTTGGGGCCGGAACCCGAACGGGCCAGCTGCTCGAACAGCAGTTTTTTACGCAAGACGGCAAAGGCAGTTTCGGCCAGGGTAGCCCGTTCGCGTGGGCCTAAAGCGCGGTGTTCACGAAAATAGCGCGACACGACGGCGTCGGCGGGGTGTTCAAATTGGAGAACCAGCCTGACCAAATCGGCGCAGGCGTCTAAAAGGGCTTTTGGATGCATAGGTGTGGATTGTCCCATCCCCGGCCCTTTGACCAACATCCTTCAGGAAAGACATGTCCGAACCACTGCCACCCATGATCGAAACGCCCAAAGGCCTCTACCGGCATTACAAAGGCGGCCAGTACCGCGTGTTGGGCACCGTGCGCCACAGCGAAGATCTGCAGCCCATGACGCTGTACCAAGCCCTTTATGGTGAACAGGGCCTGTGGGTGCGCCCTGCCGCCATGTTTGCCGAAGTGGCCGAATTCAACGGTCAGGTCCAGCCGCGCTTCACGCGGATTGGGGACTGAAAAACGCCGCCACGGCGCGCGGGTAAATCAGGTGCTCTTGGGTGAGCACCCGCGCAGCCAGGGTCTCGGCGGTGTCGCCGGGCAACACCGGCACCACCGCTTGCGCCAGGATGGGGCCGTGGTCCAGTTCGGTCGTGACCTGGTGCACCGTGGCCCCGGCAAATTGGCAACCGGCATCGATGGCGCGCTGGTGGGTATCCAGACCCGGAAAAGCGGGCAACAAAGACGGGTGGACGTTGAGCAAGCGCCCGTCGTAATGCGCCACAAACCCGGGCGTGAGGATGCGCATGAAACCCGCCAGCACCAGCAAATCGGGCGCGAACTGGTCGATTTTGGTGCGCAAGGCGGCGTCGAAGTCTTCGCGGCTGGCAAAGCCCTTGTGATCCAACACGGCCGTGGCGATGCCCTGGTCTTGGGCCCAAACCAGACCGCTGGCGTCGGCCTTGTTGCTGATGACAGCGGCCACGCGGACGTTCAGGCGCTGCGCCCACTGCGCTTGCTGTGCAGCGCGCACGATGGCTGCCATGTTGGAGCCCGCGCCGGAAATCAATATGACGATGTTTCTCATGAGGCTGCGAATTATCACAGCGCGCCCGATGGCAAATGCTTTTTGTCGCACCCAAGACAAGCGCGCCAGGGAGTGGCGTGATAAAAAGCACGGTCGTTTGATTTTGAAAGAAAACCCCCATGGATTTGGCATTCACCTCCGAAGAGCTCGCCTTCCGCGACGAAGTTCGCAGCTGGGTCAAGGCAAACTTGCCCCCCGAGTTGTCCCGCAAAGTGCACAACGCGATGCGCCTGACGCGTGAAGACATGCAGGCCTGGTCCAAAATTCTGGGCAAAAAAGGCTGGCTCGGTTACGGCTGGCCAACTCAATTTGGCGGACCCGGCTGGACCGCGGTACAAAAACACTTGTTTGAAGAAGAATGCGCCTTGGCCGGTGCGCCCCGTGTGGTGCCCTTTGGCCCCGTGATGGTGGCCCCGGTGATCATGGCGTTCGGCAATGCCGAGCAGCAACAGCGCTTCTTGCCCGGCATCGCCAGTGGCGAAGTCTGGTGGAGCCAAGGCTACAGCGAACCAGGCTCCGGCTCTGACTTGGCGTCCCTCAAAACCCGCGCCGAGCGCGTGGGCGACAAATACATCGTCAATGGCCAAAAAACCTGGACCACCTTGGGCCAGTATGGCGAGTGGATCTTCTGCCTGGTGCGCACCAGCACCGAAGGCAAGCCACAGACCGGCATCTCTTTCTTGCTGATCGACATGAAGTCACCCGGCATCACCGTGCGCCCCATCAAGCTGTTGGATGGCGAGTGCGAGGTGAATGAAGTCTGGTTTGACAACGTCGAGGTGCCTGCAGAAAACCTGATCGGCGAAGAAAACAAGGGCTGGAACTACGCCAAGCACCTGTTGGCCCACGAGCGAACCAACATCGCCGATGTGAACCGCGCCAAGCGCGAACTCGAGCGCTTGAAGCGCATCGCCAAGGCAGAAGGGGTTTACGACGACCTGCGCTTCCGTGACGAAATCGCGAAGCTCGAAGTCGACATCGTCGCGCTCGAAATGCTGGTGCTGCGCGTGCTGTCGGCCGAAAAGTCAGGCAAGAACTCGCTCGACATCGCGGGCCTTTTGAAGATCAAGGGCAGCGAAATCCAGCAGCGCTACACCGAGCTGATGATGCAAGCCGCAGGCCCCTTCAGCCTGCCCTACATCTTCGAAGCCATGGAAGCGGGCTGGCAAGGCAACTTCCCTGGCGGCACGCTGGCCAATGCGCCCCTGGCCGCCAATTACTTCAACATGCGCAAGACCACCATCTACGGCGGCAGCAACGAAGTGCAACGCAACATCGTCGCCCAGACAGTTCTGGGTTAAGGAGACAAGCACATGGATTTCGATTTTTCTGACGACCAGGAACAACTGCGCGATGCAGTGCGCAAATGGGTGGACAAGGGCTATGACTTTGACCGCCGCCGCGCCATCGTGGCCGCCGGTGGTTTTGACCGCGCCGCCTACACCGAGATGGCCGAGCTGGGCCTGACGGGCCTGTATGTGAACGAAGAACACGGCGGTATGGGCATGGGCCCGACCGAGGCCATGGTGGCCATGGAAGAGTTGGGACGCGGCATCGTGCTGGAGCCACTGACCCAAACCCTGATCGCCAGCGCCACACTGCAAACCCACGCCCCCGCTGCATTGCAAGCAGCTTGGCTGCCACGCATCGCCGCAGGCGAAGCCATCGTCGTGCTGGCGCATCAAGAACGTGCTGCGCGTTACCAACTCCAGCGCTGCGCCGCTCAGGCCACCGCCGCTGGCAGTGCCTGGACCGTGAGCGGCACCAAGAGTGTGGTGGCTGTAGGCGACCAGGCCGATGCCTTCATCGTTCCGGCCATGGCCAATGGGAACCTGGCCCTGTTTTTGGTCGAGCGCAGCGCCAGCGGCGTGAGCACCCAGGGCTACCTGACCCAGGACGGCTCACGCGCAGCCGAAGTGGTGATGAACCAGGCCTCTGCCCAGCTGATCACCATCAACGGCCTGAGTGCGTTGGAAGAGGCGGTGGACATTGGCATCGCCTGCACCTGCGCCGAAGCCGTGGGCGTGATGGACAAAACAATGGCCATCACCGTGGACTACATGAACACGCGCAAGCAGTTCGGCGTGGCCATCGCCAGCTTTCAGGCCTTGCGCCACCGCGTGGCCGACATGAAGATGCAGCTGGAGCTGGGCCGCTCGATGAGCTACTACGCCAGCTTGAAACTGCACGCCCCGGCTGAAGAGCGCCGCCGCGCCATGGCGCGTGCCAAGTACCAAGTGGGCACTTCCATGCGCTTCATTGGCCAGCAGGCTGTGCAGCTGCACGGCGGCATTGCCGTCACGGACGAGTACATCGTGAGCCACTACTTCAAGAAATTGACGCAGCTGGACATGAGCTTTGGCGACACCCTGCACCAGCTGGGCGAAGTCTCGGCACGCATGCAGGAAACCGCAGGCGTGTTCGCCTGAAGTGAAGGTTCTGCGAACCTGAGCCAGGTGGGAGGGCGGCGCGGGTCGGGCGATGTGGCAAAGCGAAGCGCCTCTGAGCTCGAAACGCGCCGCCTTCCTACCTGGCGGCTCAATACCAGAACCCTCTGACTGAACAGCCTACCAACAAGGCCCGTGAGGGGCCGTTTTTCACGCTCACTCCGCCTCTCGTACCCGCACAAAAGACGCAAACCGCGGCAAGCCAGATGGCGTGCGCTCAGGATAGCGGTAAGTGACCCAAGACCCCACGGGGGGTGGGTTTCGGCGCAGGGCATCACTCAGGCCCGCACCCAAGGCAAAGCGCTGGCCTTGTGGGGTTTGCAGCAACAAGGCCCCGGTCAGGCCCAACAAGCGGCCTTTGCCGGGCTGGTGGCCCACCACCAGACCTTCCTCGTCCAGTTCGGGCTTGAGCTTGAACAGCGCATCGCTGCGCCCTTCGCGCCAGAGCGCATCGGAACGGTGCAGCATCAGGCCCTCACCGCCTTGGGTCACCGTGCTTTGCAGCAAAGCCTGCAAGGCCGCCGCGTCGGTCAGCTGCGTTTGCGCCACCGGTACCAGCCAGGGCACGCGCATGGTTGCCATGCGGTCCTCGATCCAGGCCATTCGCTCGGCAAAAGTGCCGCTGTAGCCAGGGGCATCAAACACCCGGTACTGCACGGCGCGCCAGGCCTCGTCATCAGGGACCTCCTGACGCACCACACCCGACAAGCGATCAAACTGGCCACGCCCCAGCCACAGCTCGCCGTCCAGCGCCTGGGCAGGCAAGGCCGCCACAAACCAGCCCGGGGCCGACACGTAGCGACCACTGCGAAAGCGCAGCACGCGACCATCCCAAACGCCACGCACGCCATCGAGCTTTTCGCTGACCCAATAGCCTTGTGGCGAGCGACCCGCAGGCCAAACCGAGGCCAGCTGAACACCTTTCGACTGGGCCTGCGCGGACCCCCAACACCCCAGGGTGGCCAGCCAGGCCAACCATTGGCGGCGCGTCGGTTGGCGCC
Organism: Comamonadaceae bacterium; assembly: GCA_027488215.1. GTDB lineage: Bacteria > Pseudomonadota > Gammaproteobacteria > Burkholderiales > Burkholderiaceae_C > Limnohabitans_A. The sequence continues at coordinate 59,791 of JAIYCB010000015.1, read as the reverse complement.
AGCGAAAAGCCTGAGGGCTGGCAACAAAGCCGTCTGGTGGCGGGCGAGTGGTGGGTGCATTCATGGCAGTCTCCCTGAGCAGACCAAGACTTGAAAATTTGGTCTTTTGTTTTCAGGATATCATGATGCAGCGCATCGATCACCTGCGCAAGCCCTGTCGCGCCAGTGCAGATGTCTCGGCCTCAAACCAAGAGCCGCGAACTCTTGGGTACATGCGCCATCAAGAATGCCATTTGATCCGCCAGTATTCGGCGGTTGCGCAAAATGAAGTCTTCCCACAGGCTGGGCACATAAGGGGCATACAACAGGGGCATGCGGGCCTGCTCGGGGGTGCGGTTGCTTTTGCGGTGGTTGCACGAGCGGCAGGCCGTGACCACATTCATCCAGTGGTCAGGGCCACGCTGCGCCAGCGGGACGATGTGCTCTCGGGTCAGTTCCGACTCGTGAAAATGCCCACCGCAATAGGCGCACACATGGCGGTCACGCACGAACAATTTGGTGTTCGTCAGGCCCGATCGCAATTCAAACGGGTTGATGCGTGGCACACCCTGGGTGCCAATGATGCTGTTGACCGTGATGATGGATTGCTGACCTGTGAGCGCGTTGTGACCGCCGTGAAAAACCGCCACTTGCTGACCCGCTTCCCAACGCACCTCCTCGGCGGCGTAATGGGTGACGGCTTGCTCTAGCGTGATCCACGATTGCGGCAAACCTTGGGCCGAGAGTTTCAAAACCTTCACAGACGCCTCCATCCAACAGTTCAAAGACCACTGACACGAAAAGTTCCGTCTCGATCCTGCAACTTGGGCATGGGCCACTGATTGGAGGATCGGGCTCAGTCACAATATACCCTCTTACATTGACAACGCCGTGAAAGCGGGGGCTTGGCCCAGCGCGCGACAGCACAAGAACAGCGACATGAAGGTTTTCCGAGGCTTCCATCACCCCGACTTGGCTCACGCTTGCGCCCTGACCATTGGCAACTTTGACGGCGTGCACCGCGGCCATCAAGCGATGCTGGCCCTGCTGCGCAGCGAAGCCGCACACCGGGGCGTGCCCAGCTGCGTGATGACCTTCGAGCCCCACCCCCGCGACTACTTCGCCAAAGCCCTGAACAAGCCCGAGTTGGCCCCGGCCCGCATCGCCAGCCTGCGTGACAAGCTCTCCGAACTGGCACGCTGCGGCGTGGACCAAGTGGTGGTCCTGCCTTTTGATGCACGGCTGGCCAGCCAATCGCCCGAAGACTTCATCCAGCAGGTGCTGATGCGCGGTCTGGGCACGCGCTATGTACTGGTGGGCGACGATTTCCGCTTTGGCGCCAAAAGGGCGGGGGACTACGCCATGCTCGACGCCGCCGGTCAGCGTCTGGGCTTTGATGTGGCCCGCATGAACAGTTACGAGGTGCACGGCATGCGCGTGTCCAGCTCGGCCGTGCGCGAGGCCCTGAACCAAGGTCGCATGCAGGATGTGCAGGCCCTGCTCGGCCGCCCCTACAGCATCAGCGGCCATGTGGTGCACGGGCGCAAGCTTGGGCGGGAATTGGCCGCCACAGCGCAAGGCGCAGGCGACGGATTTCGGACGCTGAATTTGCGCTTTGCACACTGGAAGCCCGCTGCGAGTGGCATCTTTGTGGTGCAGGTGCATGGCCTGGCGGACAAGCCCTTGCGCGGCGTGGCCAACCTGGGCATCCGCCCCTCCTTGGACCCCAATGACATCAATGGCGGACGCGTGCTGCTGGAGACCCATTCCTTCGACTGGCCCGCCCATCTGGGAGCCGAGGGGGGCTACGGTAAAATCATCTGTGTGGATCTGCTGCACAAATTACACGACGAGCTCAAATACGACGGTCTGGAGGCCCTGACACAGGGCATTGCCAAAGACTGCGATGACGCACAGGCGTGGTTTGCCTCCCGCCACGGTGAAACGAGCCGCCAGACCACCCGCGACCGAATTTGACGCTTCGGCCCTCGTTTGCTGCCCTCGACAGGCTCAGGGCGAACGAAAAAATGGCCTACCCCTGCCCTCTTTCTCTCCGAACGGCACGCCGCTCGGGCTGAGCTTGTCGAAGCCCTCTCGACTTGAAGCACCATGACCGACAAAGACCAGAACCCCGACACCCGCATCAACATGATGGACACCCCGTTCCCGATGCGCGGCGACCTGCCCAAGCGCGAGCCGGGCTGGGTCAAAGACTGGAACGAAGGCGGCCTCTACAAAAAACTGCGCGCTGCCCGCCAGGGTGCACCGCTGTTCGTGCTGCACGACGGCCCGCCTTACGCCAACGGCAAGCTGCACATCGGCCATGCGCTCAACAAAGTGCTGAAAGACATGATCGTCAAGTCCAAGCAATTGGCGGGCTTTGATGCGCAATACATCCCCGGCTGGGACTGCCACGGCCTGCCGATCGAAAACGCGATCGAAAAACTGCACGGCCGCAACCTGAGCCGGGACGACATGCAGGCCAAGAGCCGTGCTTTTGCCACCGAGCAAATCGACCAACAGCGCGAAGACTTCAAGCGTCTCGGCGTGCTGGGCGACTGGGAGCGCCCCTACCGCACCATGGACTTTGCCAACGAAGCCGGTGAGATCCGCGCCTTCAAACGCGTGATCGAACGCGGCTTTGTCTACCGTGGCCTCAAGCCCGTGTACTGGTGCTTTGACTGTGGCTCGTCGCTGGCCGAATTCGAGATTGAATACGCCGACAAAAAGAGCGACACGCTCGATGTGGCCTTTGAAGCCGACAACGCCGCCGCGCTGGCTGCTGCCTTTGACCTGCCCAAGCTGCCAGGCGAGGGCAGCAAGAAAGCCTTTGCCGTCATCTGGACCACCACCGCTTGGACCATTCCTGCCAACCAAGCCCTGAACGCCCACCCCGAGCTGGAATACGCCTTGGTCGATACGCCCCGCGGCGTGCTGCTGCTGGCGGCCAGCCTGGTTGAAAAATGTCTGGAGCGCTACAAGCTGCAGGGCACTGTGATTGCCACCACTGTCGGTGAAAAACTGCGCGGCTTGGTGTTCCGCCACCCGCTGCACGACACCGTGAGCGCTGACGAAGGCGGCAAATACAGCTACCGCCGCAAATCACCCCTGTACCTGGCCGAGTACGTGACCGCAACCGACGGCACCGGCATCGTGCACTCGTCCCCCGCCTACGGTGTGGACGACTTCAACTCCTGCATCGCCAACGGCCTGGCCTACGACGACATCCTCAATCCGGTGCAAGGCAACGGCGTGTACGCCCCCGAGCTGCCTTTCTTCGGCGGCCAGCACATCTGGAAAGCCTGCGCCCGCGTGATCGAGGTGCTGGGCCAAAGCGACCGGCTGATGGCCACGGTGGAAATCACCCACAGCTACCCGCACTGCTGGCGTCACAAAACGCCCGTCATCTACCGCGCCGCTGCCCAATGGTTTGTGCGCATGGACGAGGGCGAGGGGGTGTTCACAAAAGACAAGGCGCCCAAGACCTTGCGTCAGTTGGCGCTCGACGCCATCGACCAGACCAGCTTCTACCCCGAAAACGGCAAGACCCGCCTGCGCGACATGATCGCCAACCGCCCCGACTGGTGCATCTCGCGCCAGCGCTCTTGGGGCGTGCCCGTGCCCTTCTTCCTGCACAAGGACAGCGGTGAGCTGCACCCACGCACCATGGAAATCCTGGACCAGGCGGCAACCATCGTTGAACAAGGCGGCATCGAAGCCTGGAGCCGCGTGACGGTGGAAGAGATTCTGGGCGCATCCGATGCGCCCAGCTACACCAAGAGCACCGACATTCTGGAAGTCTGGTTCGACTCCGGCTCCACCTTCCAGCATGTGCTGCGCACCAGCCACAAAGACGCTTACGGCGTGGCGCCCTTCCATGCCCAAGGCCCTGAGGCCGACCTGTACCTCGAAGGCCACGACCAGCACCGCGGCTGGTTCCACAGCTCCTTGCTGCTGGGCTGCGCACTGTACGACCGCGCGCCTTACCGGGGCCTGTTGACGCACGGCTTTGCCACCGACGGCCAAGGCCGCAAGATGAGCAAGTCGCTGGGCAACACGGTGGACCCGCAAACCGTGACCAGCAAGCTGGGCGCAGAAATCGTGCGCCTTTGGGTGGCCAGCACCGACTACTCGGGCGACCTGAATATCGACGACAAGATCCTCGCCCGTGTGGTGGACTCGTACCGCCGCATTCGCAACACCTTGCGCTTCTTGCTCGCCAACGTGAGCGATTTCAACCCAGCAACAGACACGGTGCCCGACGAGCAGTTGCTGGAGATCGACCGCTTTGCGCTGGCACGCGCTGCGCAACTGCAAGCCGACATCCGCGCCCACTTTGACGTGTACGAATTCCACCCTGTCGTCAGCAAGCTGCAGATTTATTGCTCCGAAGACCTGGGCGCGTTTTATCTGGACGTGCTCAAGGACCGCCTGTACACCTCGGCCCCCAAGTCGCTGGCCCGTCGCAGCGCGCAAACCGCTTTGTGGCGCATCACCCACGGCATGCTGCGATGGATGGCGCCGTTTCTGTCCTTCACCGCCGAAGAAGCCTGGGGCACGTTCGGCACCTCGGAATCCATCTTCCTGGAAACCTTCAGCGACTTCGGCGCGGCCGATGCTGCGCTGCTCGCCAAATGGGGTCGCGTCCGCGAGATCCGCGACCTGGTCAATAAGGACATCGAAAACCTGCGCACAACGGGCCAAGTTGGTGCATCGCTGCAAGCCGAAATCACCTTGACAGCGCCTGCTGCAGACCATGCCTTGCTGGCCAGCTTGGGCGCAGACATCAAATTCGTATTCATCACCTCCAAAGTGACATTGCAATCCGGCGACACACTGGCCGTGCAAGTGACCCCAAGCCAAGCCACCAAGTGCGAACGTTGCTGGCACTACGCCGAAGATGTGGGACACAATGCAGATCACCCCACGATTTGCGGCCGCTGCGTGAGCAATTTGCACGGCACTGGCGAAACGCGTCTCGTGGCCTGAGCCCGCAAAAGAACAAGGGACACGCCCATGGCCAGCAAATTCAAAAACGGCAACCGCGCCAACCTCTGGGTCTGGCTGGGCATCGCCCTGTTGGTATTGCTGCTTGATCAATTCACCAAGGTCTTGGTGCTGGGCGCTTTTCAGCTGGGCGACAGCACGCCGATCACTTCGTTCTTTAACCTGGTGCGGGTGCACAACCACGGCGCGGCCTTTTCGTTTTTAGCGGGTGCGGGTGGCTGGCAGCGCTGGTTTTTCACCGGCATTGGCGTGGCAGCGGCCATCTTCATTGTTTGGATGCTGCGCGCCCACCCCGGCCAAAAACTCTTCAGCCTGGCCATTTCACTCATCTTGGGCGGGGCCATTGGCAATGTCATTGACCGCCTGCTGCACGGCTACGTGGTCGACTTTCTGGACTTTTACTGGGGCACCTGGCACTTCCCGGCCTTCAACGTGGCCGATGCCGGCATCAGCGTGGGTGCTGCGCTGTTGATCCTGGACGAAATCCTGCGCGTGCGGCGCGGGCGTTGAATTCGGTTAAGCTGTTCGGCCTGATTTCAAAAACACGGAGATCCCCATGCCCGGACTGCTGCCCCACATTGACCCCGATGGTCTGCTCGAGTTTTCGGTGGTGTACACCGACCGCGCCCTGAACCACATGTCCAAGCGCTTTGGCGGCGTGATGACCGACATCTCGCGGATGCTCAAGAACGTTTATGGCGCCCATTCCGTGGCGCTCGTACCCGGCAGTGGCACCTTTGGCATGGAGTCGGTGGCTCGCCAATTCGCGACAGGCCAGCATGTCATGGTCATCCGTAACGGCTGGTTCAGCTACCGCTGGACGCAAATCTTTGACATGGGCCAGATCCCCAAAAGCCACACCGTGCTGAAGGCACGGCGCGTGGCCGAAGCCTCGCAAGCCGCTTGGGCCCCTGCACCGATTGCCGAAGTGACGGCCGCCATTGCCGCCGAAAAACCCGCCTTGGTGTTTGCCCCGCATGTGGAAACCGCCGCCGGAATGATCTTGCCCGACGGTTACCTGAAGGCCCTGGCCGATGCGGTGCACGCGGTGGGCGGCTTGCTGGTGCTGGACTGCATCGCCTCGGGCGCAATGTGGGTGGACATGCAAGCCACGGGCGTGGACCTGCTGATCAGCGCACCCCAAAAGGGCTGGAGCAGCTCGCCCTGCTGTGCGATGGTGATGATGAGCGAACGCGCGCGCCAGGCCATTGACAGCACCACCAGCACCACCTTTGCGATGGACCTGAAAAAATGGCTGCAGGTGATGGAGACCTACGAAAACGGTGGCCACATGTACCACACCACCTTGCCCACAGACGCCTTGCTGCGCCTGCAAGAAGCCATGCTGGAGACCGAAGCCTATGGCTTTGCCAAGGTGCGTGAAGAACAAATCGCCCTGGGCCGCCAAGTGCGCTCATTGCTCTTGGAGCACGGCTTCCCCAGCGTGGCGGCACCCGGGTTTGAAGCTCCCGGCGTGGTGGTGAGCTACACCACCGACCCGGACATCCAGAGCAGCAAGAAGTTCCTGGCGCTGGGACTGCAAACTGCCGCAGGTGTGCCGCTGCAGTGTGACGAACCCGCCGACTTCCGCACCTTCCGTCTGGGCTTGTTTGGCTTGGACAAATGGCACGAAGTACCGCGCACCTTGCAGACTTTGCGCGGCGCGCTCGAAACGATTGCGCCCAAGGCCAAACTGGCCGCTTGACCCTCCAAGCGCGCACAAAAAAACCGCTGGCCTTCAAAGTCAGCGGTTTTTTTCATTCAAGGACCCCAGCATTCGGTGCAGAAGCACCGATGCCACATCTCACAAGGTGATGATGGTGCAGCCTGTGGTCTTACGCGCTTCCAGGGCCTTGTGGGCGTCCTGAATTTGCGCCAAGGGGAAGGTCTGGTCGATGTGGATTTTGACTTTGCCACTGGTCACCGCTTCGAACAAATCATCGGCCATTTCCTGCGTGTTTTCGCGGGTGGTGATGTGGCTGAACAGGGTCTGGCGCGTCACGTAGATCGAACCCTTGGGGCCCAAGATGCCGGGGGCAAACGGGGGCACTGCACCCGAGGCATTGCCAAAACTGGCCATCAGGCCAAACGGGGCCAGGCAGTCGAGCGACTTGTCCCAAGTGTCTTTGCCCACCGAGTCATAGACGACTTTGACACCCTTGCCACCGGTGATTTCTTTCACCTTGGCCTGGAAGTCTTGCGTGGAATAGTTGATGCAAAACTCTGCGCCATTGGCCAATGCCAATGCGCACTTGGCATCGCTGCCCGCGGTGCCAATCAGACGCAGACCCAGGGCCTTGGCCCACTGGCAGGCGATCAGTCCCACGCCACCGGCGGCGGCATGGAACAGCACAAAGTCACCGGCTTTGAGGCCACCTTGGGGCAGCGTGCGCTTGAGCAGGTATTGCGCCGTCAGGCCTTTGAGCATCATGGCCGCACCGGTCTCGAACGAGATCGCATCGGGCAACTTGCACACGCACTTGGCGGGCATCACACGCACTTCGCAATAGCTGCCGGGTGGCTGGCTGGCATAAGCTGCACGGTCGCCCACCTTCAGATGTGTCACGCCTTCGCCCACGGCTTCCACCACACCCGAGCCCTCCATGCCCAGCTTGAGCGGCATGGGCAGGGTGTACAGGCCGCTGCGCTGGTACACGTCGATGAAGTTCAGGCCAATGGCTTTGTGGCGGATGCGGATCTCGCCAGGGCCAGGCTCACCCACCGTAACATCGACCAACTTCATGACTTCGGGACCACCGTTTTGGTCGATCTGGACTGCAAGGCTCATGGGAAATTCTCCTGAAGGGTTGAACACAAACTTTGCGTGACTTTGCCACGAATCTCATGCCGGAGTCCGTGGTGGGGACAGTTGGGCGACAGCGGGAAAACCCGAATGTCGCTACAGTGCCCCATGTCTCAAAAACTCTCACCCATCACCGCCCTGCTGCTGACGGTGCCCCCATTGCTCTGGGCAGGCAATGCGGTGGTCGGACGCTTGGTCACCGACTTGGTGCCCCCAATCACCCTCAACTTTTTACGATGGGCGGTGGCCTTCGTGATCTTGCTGCCCCTGGCGGCCTGGGTGCTGCGCCGCAGCAGCGGCCTGTGGACCCACTGGCGTCGTTTTGCCCTGCTCAGTTTGCTCGGCGTGGGCTGCTACAACGCACTGCAATACCTCGCGCTGCAAACCTCTACCCCGCTGAATGTGACTCTGGTGGCGGCCAGTGGCCCCGTTTGGATGCTGGGCATTGGTGCTCTGTTTTTTCAGGCGCCGGTGCGGCGGGCCCAAGTTTATGGGGCGGTGTTGTCGATTGTGGGTGTGCTGGTGGTGCTCTCGCGGGGCGACTGGACACAGCTCATGGCCGTGCGTTTGGTGGTGGGTGATTTGTTCATCTTGCTGGCCACGGCTTGCTGGTCTTGGTACAGCTGGATGCTGACGCGCAAAGACGAGCCCGAGGCCATCCGCAAGGACTGGGCCGCCTTTTTGCTCGCACAGGTGGTGTTCGGGCTGGCCTGGTCGGGGCTGTTTGCGGGCATGGAATGGAGCCTGACCGATGCGCAGATCACCTGGGGCTGGCCTCTGATCGCTGCGCTGGCTTTTGTGGCCGTGGGTCCGGCGGTGCTGGCCTACCGCTGCTGGGGCTTGGGCGTCCAGCAGGCAGGCCCTGCGGTCGCGGGCTTTTTTGCCAACCTCACGCCACTCTTTGCGGCCATCTTCTCAGCCGCCTTTTTGGGTGAGCTGCCCCAGCTGTTTCACGCGCTGGCCTTTGCGTTGATCGTCAGCGGGATTTGGGTGTCTTCACGGCAGTAAGCCGCGAAGGTTTTGTCAAGCCGCAGCAGAAATTTGTTAAATTTATTCACAGTGCTAGCTTGGGCAGCCATCAGGTTAGCGACTTTTTTGCAGCGGTTGCTGCCGGTCGCGTACCGCAGTCACTTCTGGGCTTCCAGCCAGAAGCAGTCACACGAACTCAGTCCTCACTGTTTCGTCCGCTGGCCGGGTTCAGGTGACTAACTGACAGCTGCAAAGCTCTGGATCGCTTCAAGGTGATGACAATCCGCTTTCTATTGGTGCGACGACTACCGACATCACAGCAGAAGTTCGTCGCTGGACTACATGTGACTTTTGTGATGTGCGTGCCGCGAGTTGGGACTTAACACCAACGAAGGGGTATCTGTCTAAAGGTTCATCAAGGTTTGGTTGCGCTCAGGGTAAGATCTTGAATGATGAAACTTCATCAGAAGTTAACGTCCACCCGCGACATCCACAATGCTCCCGTGCACATAACTGGCTTCAGGCCCGGCTAGCCACATAGCCACCTTTGCAACTTCCTCCGGCGTACCTGAACGTCCCATTGGCACTGCTGTCTTCGCCAAGATTTTCATTTGATCAATGCCACCATGAACATTGTGGATCTCCGTGGCGATGAGACCCGGTCGGATCGCATTGACTCGAATTCCCTGAGTGCCCACTTCTTTGGCCAAAGCCAGGTTGAAACTGTCCAGAGCCCCTTTGGTGCCCGCATAGGCGCTTCCGCCTGCCAAGCCGCCAAGGCGTGATGCGACAGACGACATGTTGACGATAGCGCCACCGGAGCCGCCATGTGCGGTCGACATGCGAAGAACAGCTTCACGGGCACAGTAATAGGCACTGAACACGTTGGCTGAGTACAGACGATGGACGTTGGTTTCATCCACATCGGTGATCATGATGCTCGCGAGGATGCCGGCATTATTGATGAGCGCATGCAAGGGCCCCAGTGCCTCATCGAACTCACTGAACATGCGCTTCACATGGGATTGTTGACTGACATCGGCTTGTAAACAAATGACTTTGGCCCCCATTTGCCGCAGTTCTTCAGCCAAGCTCATGGCCTCGGTTTGACTCTGGTTGTAATTTAACCCGATGGACCAGCCCTGCTGCGCTGCCTGGCGTGCGATCGCTTGGCCAATGCCTCGACTGGCGCCGGTGATGAGAATGTTTTTGGGATCGCTCATGGGGTCACTCAGGTTGAATGTTGGCTTCTTTGACCAAGCGAACCCATTTGCTGACTTCGCTTCCCATGAATGTTTTCAGTTGCTCGGGTGACATGATCATGGGTTGAATGCCAATGCCAGCAAGTTTGTCTTGTGTCTCTTTGGACTTCAAGGCTTGACCTATGCTTGCATTCAGTTTGTCCACCACATCTTTGGGCATACCGGCTGGGCCAACCAAGGCAAACCAAGCGGTGATGTCAAAGCCTGGCATGCTTTCAGCCAAGGAAGGCCAGTCGGGTACCAGCGACGAGCGTTTGAGCGCTGTGATGCCCAAGGGGCGCAACTTGCCACCTTTGGCTTGGGCCATGGAATTGCCCAAATCCACAAAGGTGTAATCCACCACACCAGCCATCACATCGTTCATGGCCAAAGGAATGCCTTTATAGGCGACGCCCATGGTGTCAATCTTGCCTAGTTTGTTGAGCACGGCAATGCTCACTTGCGAACTGGAGGAGCCATAGCCCGCGTTGACTTTGCCGGGTCGCTGAGCCGCGTAGCTGATGAATTCCTGAATATTCTTGGCGGGATGATCTGTCTTAACCATCAAAACCAGCATGTTTTCGCCAACGGCAGCAATTGGCGTGAAGTCCTTGAGTGGATCGTAGGGAATGCTTTTAAGCAAGGCCACGTTGGAGGCTGCGGCTGAATTGGAGGAGAACAAAAGGTTGTAGCCGTCTGGTGCAGACCGGATGACATCCATGGCTGCAATCGAGCCACCTGCACCCGGTTTGTTCTCGACGATGAACGATTGGCCCAACAGTGTCTGCATCTGCTGAGCCATTAGCCTGGCAGCTTGGTCAGTAGCGCTCCCTGCAGGGAAGGGCACCACAAATTTCACAGGTTTAGCGGGGTAGGCTTGTGACCAACTGACACTCGACCATCCCAGCAGAGCCAGGCTAAGCGCAAAGGTTTTCAAGAAAATTCGTGTTTTCATAATGTCTCCTGATAGTTGTTGATGATGGATTTCAAGGTTTTTCAATGGAGAGGGTCAGCAGATGGAACGATAAAGATTTGCCATGCATATCGAGGTTGAGCGAGTCATTGACCCCCCCATCCAGCACGTCATGCATCACAAAATTCATGGCATCTATGTTGGGCAAAAGATAGCGGCGCACTTCACTCGGGCGGCGAGCGCCGAAATGCGCGGCGACCCTTTCAGGCGTGACCTGATCGACCAGCCAAGCATAGTCTTCATGCTTGTAGGCAATCAGGCTGATGTTGGCATGGTTCCCTTTGTCACCGGTGCGAGCGTGAGCAAGGTCGTAAAGCGCAATAGTGTTCATGGGTCAGAGCTGACTGGTCGTCAAATAAAATGAAAGGTCGCAGGAATTTTTTCGCGCGGAATCAAACAGGCCAAGTTGGACAGTCTTTGGCGTTTGCTGACCCGAACGCCACCACCACCAGCAGGGCCTCCTGTCCAAAGTGCGGTCAGCTCTTGCAAGAGCAACTCAATGCTGGCCAATGATTCGTGTTTGGCTGCAACCCTCAAACGCACATCTCTCGAATGAGTCACCGGTGTATTGTTCAACATGCTCCCACCATCATCACCCAAGATACTGGTCAGACCAATGAGGTCAAAGCGAAGGGGCATGTGTCGACCCATGCGCTTTTGCATGACGTCCATCGACAGCCGCGCCCTTGCTTCTGCGTTTGGACCTGCGTATGAAATTTCACCCTCCCCCAACCAACCGCCATCGAAATAGGCCAGCACTTTGAGGGTGTCGGTGCGAGCATGGCCCTTCACGCCCGAGAGGCGAACACAGTCTGGCCCTAGTTGCTCTACTTTGGCTTGTGTGATGTCTGCCACTACATCGGGGGTGATGTATGCGGCAGGGTCATGGACTTCGTACAGGAGCTGCTCTTTGACGGTACGGCAGTCGACCAAACCCCCTGTGTGATCAGCCTTGGTGATCACACAGGAACCATCTTCAAAAATTTCCGCGATCGGAAACCCGACATCATCAAGACTGGGAACATCTTTTTTTCCGGGATCAGCAAAGTACCCCCCACTGACTTGCGCCCCGCACTCCAACAAATGGCCAGCCATGGTGGCACCGGCCAGTTGGTCCCAATCTGAGGCGCTCCACTGATAGTGTGCAATGGCGGGTCCCAGCAACAACGAAGGATCGGCTACGCGGCCTGTCACCACAATCTGAGCACCTTGCTTCAGTGCTTGCGCTATTTCAAACGCACCCAAATAAGCGTTTGCGCAAACAAACCGACCCTCGTCAAACGCGTTGTTCAAATGCTGTTGGACCAGGGTACGACCCTCCTGGCTGGATAAGTCATCGCCCATGACCACAGCAATTCGAGGCTTTGGCAAGCCAAGTTTTTCGGCCAATTGCACGATGCATAGGGCGGCACCCTGCGGATTGGCTGCACCGAAGTTGCCGATGATGGGAATGTTGTGCTTTAAACAATCAGCAAGGATGGGGCCAAGTTCCAATTCGAGCAAAGGTTCGTAGCCAAGGCTGGGATTGGCTCGGCGAATGAGATGCTGGTGGGCCAGAGTTCTCTCGGCCAGATTTTCAAACATCAAGGCAGAAGGGCCGCCCCTGGCAATGAGTGTCTTGACCACTGGAACGGCCGCATCGACACGATCGCCTGAAAAACCTGCACCACAACCTACTGCCAATGTTTGCATCCGAATTCCTGAAGGGTTTGAAACCATAGGCCCATTCTGCGGACCTTCAATTAATTTGTAAAATTAAATTAACTGCACATTTATAAAGTTTATCTAATGAAATTCTCCGGTCGATTGATCGATGCTTTTTTAGCCCTTGAAGAAACGAGGCACTTCGGTTTGGCTGCCGAGCGCTGTCATGTTTCTCCCTCGGCTCTGAGCCAATCCATCAGCCGTTTGGAGGCCCAATTGGGCATCAAACTTTTTGACCGAGACACGAGGAATGTTTCATTAACACCAGAGGGAGAAATCTTTTCTCAAGGCGCCAACCGCATTGCGGCTGAGATGCGCTCTACCTTGGATGACATCGAACACCGGTTGCAAAAGAAAGCAGGGCGAGTCAGTTTGGCGGCACCTCCGTCGATGGCTTCGAATTGGTTGCCAGAGCGAATGGCTGTGTTCAAGTTGCGCTTTCCGAACATTGAACTCAGGCTGTTCGATGTGGTTTCGGACCAATGCATTGAATTCATTAGACAAGGTCAGGCTGATATTGCCATCAACGCGCAACCGGGAAACCCGTTAGAACTGGATTCAAAAATACTGTTCAATGAACCCATGTTCTTGATCTGCCACAGCAGTCACCCCTTCGCTGGAGAAGAATCCATTGCTTTGAAAGATCTCAAAAAACAGCCGTTTATCCACACCATTCGCACCGGAAGTGTTTGGCAGCATGTACAAACATTTCTTGGCATCGCAGGGGTTGTGGATACAGGCTTAGAAGTCACCCAACTTGGCACTTTGGGTGGATTGGTGGCGCGAGACTTCGGCCTGAGCATCGTTCCTCAGTTTGCCTTGACTTTGTGCATGCGAAAGGATGTCGCGGCTGTCCGCATCAAGGACAAAAGAGCCGTTCGACCCATTTACCTGGTGAAAAAGAAAAACCATAGCCTCTCGGCCGCGGCTCAATGCTTTTATGAGCAATTGTTGCTCGAGGTCGTTGACCAGAAAAAGCCCTGAGAAAAGAAAGATTGCTGACAAATTTTTTGACGACAGTTACTTTTGTCAAGCGACTCAAACTTAAATTGTCTGCATGTTCTGCGGATCGATTGATCTTTGAAGGTCGGAATGTCATCACACTCATTTGCGATCGAAAGAAGTGGCGCAACATGACGGGCATGTTGCGACACCCAGATTTACGCTTCTACAACATACGACATTGGCGCGCAGCATCGTTGTTGAGAAACGGCATGCGTGTTGGCTCCGCCTCGTAATTTATTGGCCATTGCGACCAACCCATGCCACTCTGGAGATACAGAGGCCTAGACCGCAGGATTGAAATCACACTGTAATCAAGTAAGTTCTTCAGACTGATTGAAGTAGTTTGTGCGACTTGGTCTGACCGACCTCGATCGACCAGAAGCGGACGCTTTTAGATCCCCGGCCGAGTGTCCGCTCGCAGCCTAAAGAGGACTCACGACCACCTGACTAATCCTCAATCAATGATCCAAAGAAAAAGCCACTGCAATCGCCGGTCAGCGATTGCAGCGCTTACGCGCAGCCCACTGAGCAGGATCAAAACGTCCCTGCGTAAGACCCGCCATCGGCCAACACGTTTTGGCCCGTCATGTAAGCCGCATGCTGGCTGCACAAGAAGGCGCAAATCGCTCCAAACTCTTGCGGGTTGCCATAGCGGCCTGCGGGGATTTGCGCTTGCTGGATCACGCGCAACTCTTCCACCGTTTTGTCTTGCTTTTGCGCCATGGCGGGCAGCGTGGCGCGGATGCGGTCGGTGTCAAATTTGCCGGGCAGCAAGTTGTTGATGGTCACGCCTTTGGCGGCAATGGCGCTGCGCGAAGCACCCGCCACAAAGCCCGTGAGGCCGCTGCGCGCGCCGTTCGACAAACCCAGCACGTCGATGGGGGCCTTCACGGCGCTGCTGGTGATGTTGACGATGCGGCCAAAGCCGCGTGCGGCCATGCGGTCCACGGTGGCTTTGATGAGTTCGATGGGCGTGAGCATGTTGCCATCGATGGCTTTGAGCCAAGCCTCGCGGTTCCAATCGCGGAAGTCGCCAGGCGGCGGGCCACCCGCATTGGTGACGACGATGTCGTAGTCTTTGCCGGGGCCACCGGCCACGTTCCAGATGGCTTCGCGCCCGGCTTCGGTGGTGATGTCCACTGCGACAGCGATCAGCTGAACTTTGCCGCCGGTCTCGGCACGCAAGTCGTCCACAGCTTTGTTCAGCACCTCGGCACCACGGGCCACCATGACCACGTTCACGCCTTCCAATGCCAAGGCCCGTGCGCATCCCCAGCCCAAGCCTTTGCTTGCGCCACCCACCAAAGCCCATTTGCCTGCAATGCCCAAATCCATGTTGATCTCCTGAAGTTGATGTTGTGCGGCGCGTTGGCCGCGCTACGTTGTGCGACCCACTGGCCGCGTGACCCAAAACACACCGCTCAAAACCAAAACGGTTCCGGCAATGATCCATGCGTTAAAAGGTTCGCCCAATATCCACACCCCCATCAGCAAGGTGGACATGGGGCCGATCATGCCGGTTTGCGCCGTCAGCCCGGGGCCGATGCGTTCAATGGCCATCATGACCAACAGGATCGGCAAGGCCGTGCAAAGCACGGCATTGAGCAGCGACAGCCAAAGCACCTGCTCGTGCACCTGCGATATGTCCAATGGCCTGAGCAAAGCAAATTGCAGCAGGCAAAAAACGCAAGCGGCCGAGCTGGCCCAGCCTGCCAAGCGCAAAGAGCCCAGACGTTTGACCAGTTGACCGCTGTAGGTCAGATACACCGCATAGGTCACCGCGCTCAAAAACACCAGCAGCGCGCCCAAAGCCGCATCCGTCCCCGCCAGACTCAGCTCGTGTCCAAACACCAGCAACACGCCGGAATAGCTGATGGCCATGGCCACAGCTTGTCGTTGTGAAATACGCTTTTTGAAAAGAACCCAACCCAGCACCAGCACCAAGGTGGGGTTGAGGTACAGGATCAAGCGCTCCAGTGAGGCGCTGATGTATTCGAGCCCCCAGAAATCCAGAAAGCTCGACAGGTAATAACCACAAAACCCCAAGCCCAGCACGCCTAGCCAATCCTGTCGCTCCAGGGGTGCTTTGCCACGGCCTGCCCACCAAGCCATCAGCGCGAACATGGGCAGGGCCAGCAGCATGCGCAGCATGAGCAAGGTCACTGCATCCACCCCATACCGGTAGGCCAACTTGACGATGATGGCTTTGCCGCTGAACGCGATGGAACCTGCAGCCGCCAGCAACAGACCTGCGGTGAGCTGCGATGGCGGGCTGCCCGACATCAAAAGCCCACGGCCTGCCCATCGCGACGCGGGTCACTGGCCACCTGGTAGCCCTGCACCGCCGGATCGCCCATGCGCCAAATGAACTGGCCCGCGCCGAAGTCTTGGTAGGAGTCGTTGATGATGTCGAGCTGGTGTCCACGTGCGATCAGCTCTTGCACAGTCTGACCATTCATGGCGGCTTCCACGTTGATGTTCAGGCCCGTGTTGAAGCGCCAGCGCGGTGCGTCACACGCTGCTTGCGGGTTCTGGCCGTAGTCGAGCATGCGCACCAGGGTTTGCATGTGGCCTTGGGGCTGCATGTTGCCGCCCATCACGCCGTAGCTCATCACAGGCTGACCGTCTTTGGTGAGGAATGCCGGGATGATGGTCTGGAAAGGACGCTTGCCGGGCAGGACCAGGTTGGCGGGGTTTTGGCCCTGCAGGTCGGTGCTGAAACCGTGGCCCCGGTTTTGCAGGCTGATGCCATAAGTGGGCTCGACCACGCCCGAGCCAAAGCCCATGTAGTTGCTTTGGATGAAGCTGATCATCATGCCGTTTTCATCGGCAGCCGTGAGGTAGATCGTGCCGCCCTTGACCGGATTGCCCGCTTTGAAGTCCTGCGCCTTTTTCATGTCGATCAGCTTGGCGCGGCTGGCCAGGTAGGCTGGGTCCAACATTTGCTCGGGCGGCAACTCCATGTAACGAGGATCGGCCACGTAGCGGTAAGTGTCGGCAAAGGCCAGCTTCATGGCTTCGATCTGCAAGTGCTGCGAATCGGCGCTGTCCACCTTGTGGCTGGCCAGGTCGAAGTGGGACAAGATGCCCAAAGCAATCAAGGCCGCGATGCCCTGCCCGTTGGGCGGGATCTCGTGCAAGGTGTAGCCCCGGTAGTCTTGCGCCATGGGCTTGACCCATTCGGGTTTGAAGTCGGCCAGGTCTTTGGCGGTGATGCTGCCGCCGTTGTCCTTGGCAAACTTTTCAATGGCTTCGGCGATTTCGCCGCCATACAGCGCCTGACCCTTGGTGGTGGCAATGGCCCGGAGGCCCCGCGCCGCGTTTTTGAACTGGAACAACTCGCCCACCTGCGGGGGGCGGCCCCAGGGCAAAAAGCTCTGTGCAAAGCCGGGCTGCGACTGGAGTTCGGGCGTGGCGGCAGCCCACTTTTGCTGCACCACCACGGGAATCAAATAACCGCGCTCGGCCACCTCGATGGCGGGCTCCATCAAATCGGCAAAGGGCAGCTTGCCAAAGCGGTCACTCAAAGCGACCCAACCCGCCACGGCACCCGGCACGGTGACCGAGTCAAAGCCGCGCTTGGGCGGTGTTTTGGTCTCGGCGCCGTATTTGCGGTGAAAGTACTCGGGCGTCCAGGTCGCGGGCGCGGGGCCAGACGAGTTCAGGCCGTGCAGCTCTTTGCCGTCCCACAAAATGGCGAAGGCGTCCGAACCCAAACCGCAGCTGACGGGTTCGGTCAGGGTGATCACGGCGGCTGCAGCGATGGCGGCGTCCACCGCGTTGCCGCCCTTGAGCATCATGCGCAAACCGGCTTGAGCGGCCAAGGGGTGCGAGGTGGACACCACATTGCGCGCAAACAGCGGCAAGCGGGTGCTGGTGTAGGGGAACTGGTAATTGAAATGCATGTCAGTCCAAGGTGATCTTGCGCTCGGTGATGATCTTTTTCCATTTGGCCGATTCTGTGGCCAGCATGGTGGTGAACTGCGCAGGCGTGCCACCTACGGGTTCGATGCCAAAGCGCTGCAGTTTGTCCATCACCTCAGGATCTTGCAGCACCTGATTGGCTGCAGTGTTCACGCGACTGACCACCTCGGGTGGCAAGCCTTTGGGGCCAAACAAGCCGAACCAGGTATTGGACTCATAGCCGGGCAGCACATCGGCAATGGCGGGCACGCCCGGGGCCAAGGGCGTAGCCTTGAGTGAGGTCACACCCAAAGCGCGCAGACGGCCATCGCGCACATGCGGCAAGCCGGTGGGCAGGCTGTCAAAAAGCACGTCCACTTTGCCTGAAATCAAGTCGGGAATGGCCAGTGCCGTGCCCTTGTAGGGAATGTGCACCACAAATAGATTGGCCTGCGCCTTGAACAACTCCGCCGACAACTGGACGATCGTGCCGTTGCCGCTTGATGCGTAGTTCAGGCGGCCGGGGTTTTTCTTGGCGTGGTCGATCCATTCCTTGACGGTTTTGGCGGGTGAGTTGTTCGGCACCAGCATGATGCTGGGCGCATTGCCCAAGTGACCAATGGGCGTGAAATCGCGCACCGCGTCATAAGGCATGCGCGGGTTCAGGTTGGGGCCGATCGAATGGGTGCTGGAGGTGGACAAGAGCAGCGTGTAGCCGTCGGGTGTGGCTTTGGCTGCCAGGTCGGAGCCCAAGGTGCCACCAGCGCCGGGACGATTTTCCACCACCAGGGGCTGACCCAGTTTTTCGCTGATTTTTTGCGACAGGGTGCGGGCAAACAAATCTGTCGCGCCTCCGGCTGGAAAGGGCACGATCAGGCGCACGGCTTTGCTGGGGTAGGTCTGAGCCTGGGCCAAGCCCAAGCTGGCCATGGCCAGGGTGGCGGCACACAGGCCACGCAGGAGTTGTCGTTTTTTCATGGTGAAATCCAATACCAAAGTCAGGCGCAAAAAACCAAAAATGATTGTCTCAGAGGCCATGCGCTGCTGCAGCGCCCAAGTGACAAGACCACGGTCTGTGCCTGCGTCTAGGCCCCAAAAGACAACGGCCTCCGAAGAGGCCGTTGCAGGGAGGGCACTCAGGCCCCTGTCTGATCCAGAAACGCGTCAGTCTTCCACAAAAGCTTCTTGGCGTTTGGACTTGATGGAGGGCAAAGCCACGATGATCAACAGCAACAATGCCACAGCCAGCAAACTCGCCGACAAGGGGCGCGTGACAAACACGCTCCAGTCGCCACGCGATAACAACATGGCACGGCGCAGGTTTTCTTCCATCATGGGCCCCAGGATAAAGCCCAAGAGCAAAGGCGCTGGCTCCATACCGAGTTTGATGAAGGTGTAACCCACCACGCCAAACATCGCCACCATCCAGATGTCCCAAGTGTTGTTGTTGGTCGAGTACACGCCAATCGCGCAGAACAGCACGATGGCAGGGAACAGCCAACGGTAGGGCACCGACAGCAGCTTGATCCAGATGCCGATCAAAGGGAGGTTCAAGATGATGAGCATGGCGTTACCGATCCACATCGAGGCGATCAGGCCCCAGAACAACTCGGGGTTGCTGGTCATGACCTGAGGGCCTGGCTGGATGTTGTGGATCGTCATCGCGCCCACCATCAAGGCCATCACGGCGTTGGGCGGAATACCCAGTGTCAGCAAGGGGATGAAGGAAGTTTGCGAGGCCGCATTGTTGGCCGATTCAGGCGCAGCCACACCACGGATGTTGCCTTGCCCAAAAGGCACTTCGCCAGTGCTGAGCTTGGTTTTCTTCTCGATGGTGTAAGCCGCAAAAGCCGCAAGCAGGGCACCACCGCCGGGCAAAATGCCCAAAGCAGAACCCAAAGACGTACCACGCAAAACGGCAGGCACCATGTTCTTGAAGTCTTGGGCAGTGGGCATCAGGCCGGTCACTTTGGCCGTGAAGACTTCGCGGTCTTCTTCGGGCTTGGACAGGTTGGAGATGATCTCGCCGTAGCCGAACACGCCCATCGCGATCACGATGAAGCCCACGCCATCGGTCAGCTCAGGGATGTCAAAGCTGAAACGGGCCACACCCGAGTTCACGTCGGTGCCAATCAGGCCCATCAGCAAACCCAACACGATCATGCCCACAGCCTTGATGAGGGAGCCGGAGGCCAAAACGACCGCACCGATCAAACCCAAGATCATCAGAGAGAAATACTCCGCAGGCCCGAACTTGAAAGCCACTTCGGTCAATGGGGCGGCAAACGCCGCCAGAATCAAGGTGCCCACGCAACCGGCAAAGAATGAACCCAAACCGGCCGCAGCCAAAGCGGGTCCGGCTCGGCCTTTGCGGGCCATTTGGTAACCATCAATCATGGTCACCACCGAAGACGCTTCTCCGGGCAAATTGACCAAAATCGCAGTGGTGGAGCCGCCGTATTGCGCACCATAATAAATACCGGCCAGCATGATCAGCGCAGCCACAGGCGGCAGCGCATAGGTGGCGGGCAAGAGCATCGCGATGGTGGCCACGGGTCCCACACCGGGCAAGACACCAATCAAGGTGCCCAGCAAACAGCCAATGAACGCGTAAGTCAGGTTTTGAAAGGTGAAGGCCACCCCAAAACCGAGGGCGAGGTTGTCAAACAGTTCCATGAATTATTTCTCCTCAACCGGTGATGAATGTGGGCCAAACGGGGAACTGCAGATTCAGCAGTTTCACAAATGCGCCGTAACTGCCGATCGACAGGATGGTGGCCAGAATCAGAACCTCTTTGAGCTTGAAAGTGTCTCCAGCAAAGCTGACCACCAAGGTGGTGCCGAAAATGGCCACGATCAGTCCCATGGCAGGCACGCCGATGCTGGGCAGCCCCCCCAGCAAAATGCCGAACAAAACGTTGCCGCAGATGATAAAGAACAAAGGCTTCCAAGCCCATTTGCCAATTTTTTCACCGTCTTGGGTTTCCACCGTGAGGGACTTGAACATGATGAAGACCCCGATGATGGCCAGCATGATGCCCAGCAAGAGTGGGAAGTAGCCCGGACCCATGCGAGCACTAGAGCCCAAGTTGTAGTTGGTGGCACCAAATGCGAAGGCACCACCGGCCACCAGGTAAAGCAGTCCTGAGAAAAAGTCTTTTTGACTCTTGATGTTCACGCGATATCTCCTCTGTTTTGAGTTAGACAGATTTTGCGTGAAACTGACAACTCCAATGATGTGGGTTACACCTATGTCCCCGGGGTGACGAAACCATGGTTAACCCTGATACGGATCCTGCAAAAGCCAGAAATTAAGAGAAATCGTTCACAAGGTCAGGGGCTTGAAGACCTTGAGCCATTTCAGTGCAGGCAGGCCCCACTGGTCTTCGATGGCACTGGCCACCAGTTGCAGCGCATCGCGCGAAGGGCGGCTGGCCGTGCGCTGCGCCAACACAATGGCATTGCCCTCGCGCGTGGGCTTGAAGGCCCAAACCGCTTTTTCACCAAACGCGGCACAGATTTTTTCCACACTTTGGGCATAGCTGGAAGATCGACCAAACAGGTTCACCGTCATGCAACCTTGCTCGGTCAAGAGCTCGCGGCATTGGCGGTAAAAGTCGGGAGAATCCAAAACCGGAGCGGCGGCCTCTTCATCGTACAAATCCACTTGCAAGGCATCGACCGTGCCGCGCCATTCATCCTTTTGAATTTCTTGCGCGGCATCGGCCAACACCACACGCAGGCGCTCATCGTCCGGCGGCAAGCGAAACCAACCGCGGCACGCATGCAACACGCCGGGATTGAGCTCGATGGCGGTGCACGTCATCTTGAGCTTTTTGTGGCAAAACTTGGTGATGGTGCCCGCACCCAAACCCAGCTGCATGGCGTGAGCACCCTTGACTTCGACAAGTGGGAAAAACAGCAGCCAGCCGAACATGCGCTGCACATACTCCAGCTCAATGTCATAGGGTCGATCCAGAAACATCGAGCCCTGTATCCAATCGGTGCCCAAGTGCAGATAACGGATATCGCCATCTTCGGAAAAATTCACCTCAGGCAATTCGAGAACAGGATCAGAAGATTTTTTTCGGGTCATGGGGGACGATGTTACAGAGGGACTAGCTTGGGCAGCACGCGGTAGGCATTGGACAAGGTGGCCGCGGCCAGATCGGGCATGGGCAGACCTCGTAAATGGGCCAACACTTGCGCCATGCGCGGCAACTCGGTGGGGCTGTTGCGCCCCTGTGCTGCGCCCAGCGCGCGTTGCTCAGCGGTTTTGTAAATCCACTGCGGCGGGATGTCGGGCGCATCGGTCTCCAGCACCAGAGCGCTCAGGGGCAGCTCGCAGGCCAGGCGGCGCAACTGCAAAGAACGTTCATAGGTCAGCGTACCCCCAAAGCCCAGCGCAAAACCCATGTCCACAAAGGCCTGGGCCTGTTGTTGGCTGCCGTTGAAAGCATGGGCGATGCCCGAGACCACCGGGCACTGACGCAGGCCTTTGAGCAAGAGGTCAGCCGATCGGCGCACATGCAAGATCACGGGCAGGCCGTGTTGCTGGGCCAGCTTCAGTTGTGCGGTATAAAAAAACCATTGGCGCTCGCGCATGTCGGGGGAGCACAATTCGGGCACAAAAAAGTCCAGCCCGATCTCGCCCACCGCCACCAGCCTCGGGTCACCTGCGCGCTCATGCAAGGCCTGGTCCAGCGCCAGCACATCAGACTCTTGGGCCTGCGGCACATACAAGGGGTGGATGCCCAAGGCGTAGGCATCACCATGCCGCTCGGCCAGTTGCGCCACATCGCGCCAGTGCGCACGCTGCACCGATGGAATCACACAGCGCGTCACGCCCGCTTGGCGAGCCGCCTGGCGCACCGCATCGCGGTCGGCGTCAAACTCGGCCGCGTCCAAGTGGCAATGGGTGTCGATCCACATGCCGCGGTGCCGGATCAAACAGGCGCTTGCAGCACGCCCTTGACCAGGTGCAATTGCCGGTCACAACGTGCGGCCAAAGCCTGGTCATGCGTAACCACCACAAAGGCGGTGCCGCGCTCGCGGGCCAGTTGCAGCATCAGCGCAAACACGCCATCGGCCGTTTCGCGGTCCAGGTTGCCGGTGGGCTCGTCGGCCAGCACACAGGCCGGGCCATTCACCAGGGCGCGAGCCAGCGCCACCCGCTGGCGCTCGCCGCCCGACAACTCGGCAGGTCGGTGGTGCAATCGCTCGCCCAAGCCCACACGTTGCAGCCACTGGGTGGCCAAGGTCGCGGCTTCTGCGCGGTCTTGGCGGCGAATCCACAGCGGCATGGCCACGTTTTCCAGCGCGGTGAATTCGGGCAGCAGATGGTGAAACTGGTAAACAAAACCCAGGTAGCGGTTGCGCCACTGGCCTTGCTCAGCGGCGCTCAAGCTGGACAACAACTGGCCCTTGAGTTGCACCGAGCCTTGCGTGGGGGCATCGAGGCCGCCGAGCAAATGCAGCAAGGTGCTTTTGCCTGAACCCGAAGCGCCCACGATGGCCAAGGTCTCCCCGGCTTGCACCTGCAGATCGACGCCCTGCAAAACGGTCACGTCCAGTCGCCCTTCGGTGAAGCGCTTGGTCAGGCCCTTGGCCTGCAGCACTGTGCCGACGTTTTCCGTGTTATTCATAACGCAGTGCCTCCGCCGGGTTGACCTGGCTGGCGCGCCAGCTGGGGTAAAGCGTGGCCACAAAAGCCAACACCAATGAAATGATGGCCACGGGCAGGATGTCGCTCGCCAAAGGCTCACTGGGCATGCGGCTGATCAGGTAGATGTCGCGCGGCAAAAAGCTGGCGTTGAACAGGCTCTCCAGCGCAGGCACGATCACGTCAATGTTGAAGGCCACCAGCAGGCCCAAGCCCAAACCACTCATGGTGCCGATCACGCCCACCGTGGCCCCCTGCACCACAAAAATACCCATGATGCTGCGCGGGCTGGCGCCCAAAGTGCGCAAGATCGCGATGTCGGCGCGCTTGTCGGTCACCGTCATCACCAAGGTGCTCACCAGATTGAAAGCCGCTACCGCCACGATCAGGGTGAGGATGATGAACATCATGCGTTTTTCGACCTGCACAGCGGCAAACCAGGTCTTGTTTTGCTGCGTCCAGTCGCGCACAAAAAACTGGGGGCCCAGTTCCAGCTGCAGGTCGCGCGCCACTTCACGCGCCAGGTGCAAGTCACGCAGCTTCAGTCGAATGCCGCTGGGGCCTTCGAGGCGGAACATGCGGGCCGCGTCCTCGACGTGCATCAGCGCCAGCGCCGAGTCGTATTCGTAATGCCCCGACGAAAACAGGCCCACCACGCCCATTTGTTTCATGCGCGGCACCACGCCCGCAGGCGTGACCTGCCCAGAGGGAGACACCAGGGTCACCAGGTCTCCGCTTTGCAAATAGAGGTTATTGGCCAGATCGCGGCCCAGCACCAGGTTGAACTCTCCCGGCAGCAGACGCTGCAGCACCCCGGCTTGCGTATCGTTCGACAAATCGCTGACCTCGGGCTCCAGCGCTGGATCGATGCCGCGCACCAGCACGCCCTTCATGTCCTCACCCCGCGCCAACAATGCCTGTGCGGTGATGAAGGGCGCGGCGCCCAGCACCTGGGGGTGCGCCTTCAGGCGGGCCAACAACACCGGCAAATCGACCACAGCCGCACCGTCGGCGGCATAGACCTCGATGTGCGAGACGACCCCCAGCATGCGGTCACGCACCTCTTTTTGAAAGCCGTTCATCACGCTCAGCACGATGATGAGCGCCGCCACGCCCAGGCCAATGCCCATCATGGACACCCCAGAGATGAAGGAAATGAAGCCATTTCTGCGGGTGGCGCGGCCAGCCCGGGTGTAGCGCCAACCCAGCACCAGCTCGTAAGGGATGTTTTTGAAAAAAGACATAAGCCCGTATTGTGCAGTGCGACCAGGGCAACTGCGACAATCAGCGACCATGCACCTGATCATTCCCTACGCGGCCAGTCACCACTTGAGCGGACCCGAGGCCTGGACGGGCCTGCCACTGCCGAATCTGCAGACCCTGCTGGGCCTTTTGCAGCGCCAGCAGGTCTTGCAAGATACCGAACCCACCCCTTTGCACTTGCCACACGAACGCCTGCAGGCCCAGGCCTTGGGTTGGCCCAGCAATGCCCAAGCCCTGCCCTGGGCCGCATGGCACCAGGCGCAACAAGGCCAGCCCAGCGACCATGGACAGGCCTGGATGACGCCCTGCCATTGGCAAGTGGGCATGGACCAGGTGGTCATGGCCGACCCGGCGCACCTGAATTTGTCCGACGAAGAATCGCAGCAACTGCTGCAGGCCATGCAGCCCTTCTTGCAGGAAGACGGCCTGCAAGTGACATGGCATAGCGCCTTGATGTGGCAGGCCCAAGGCGCAATGCTGGCCGACTTGGCCTGCGCCTCGCTGGACCGTGTGATTGGTGAAAACGTCAAAGCCTGGATGCCCGACAGCCCGGCAGCTCGCCCGCTGCAGCGCTTGCAAAGCGAGATGCAAATGCTGCTGTACAACCACCCCGTGAACGATGCCCGCGATGCGCGCAGGCAAATCACTGTCAACGCTTTTTGGTTGCATGGCGCGGGCAGCTTGCCTGCCAACACGCCAGCTTCGGTGCCAACGCTGTCCGTGTCCGATGGCTTGCGCCAAAGTGCCTTGCGCGGCGATGTGCAGACTTGGCGGCAAGCCTGGCAGCAACTCGACGCCACGGCGCTGGCCGATATGCTGGCGCACTTCAAGGCCACCGGCCAAGCGACGCTCAGCCTGTGCAGCGAGCACGCGGCCCACACCTACACAGCCGCACCTGCCGCTTGGCACCAAAAAATCGCCCGACTGTTCAACAAACCCTCCCCTGCAGCGGCTCTTCAAGCCCTCATCACAAGCTGATCGCGCCATGAATTTGCTCACCCGAGATGTGCCTCCCCGAAGCGCCTGGGCGCTGGAACAAGCGGGCATACACCCCCTGCTGGCCCGCCTGTATGCGGCGCGCGGCGTGCTGTCCAAAGACGAACTCGACGACGCGCTGAACCTGCTGCTGCCACCGGCCAGCATGCTGGGCACCCAGGAGGCCGCCAAGTTGCTGGCCGACGCCATGGCGCAAAACAAGCGCTTGTGCATCGTGGCCGATTACGACTGCGACGGTGCGACCGCCTGCGCCGTGGGCGTGCGCGGCCTGCGCATGCTGGGCGCTCGCAATGTGAGCTACCTGGTGCCCGACCGGGTGGTCGACGGCTATGGCCTGACACCCCCGATTGCCGAGCGGGTGCACCAACAAGGCGCGGATGTCTTGATCACTGTGGACAACGGCATCGCCAGCGTTGCCGGCGTGCAAGCGGCGCAAGCCTTGGGCCTTCAAGTGCTGGTCACCGACCACCATTTGCCGGGCAGCGAACTGCCCACGGCTGAAGTCATCGTCAACCCCAACCAGCCTGGCTGCAGCTTCACCAGCAAGTCCATCGCCGGTGTAGGCGTGATGTTTTACGTGCTGCTGGCCCTGCGCGCCGAACTGCGCCAGCGCGGCGTGTTTGACGCCGCCGAGCCAGCGCCGGGCCGCCCCAAGCTGGCGAGCACCCCCTCGGGGGGCAGCGAACCACACGAAGTGGGGAGCGTGGGGGCACGTCCACAACCGCGCCTGGACGCCCTGCTGCCCCTGGTGGCTTTGGGCACTGTGGCTGACGTGGTCAAGCTCGACCCCAACAACCGCCGCTTGGTGGCGCAAGGCCTGCGCCGGGTGCGGGCGGGCGCATTGCCCCCCGGCATGTCCGCGCTCATGCGGGCCGCCAGCCGCGAGACCGCCAAGGCCACCACCTTTGACTTTGGTTTTGCCTTGGGGCCACGCATCAACGCCGCAGGCCGCCTAGCCGACATGACATTGGGCATCGAGTGCTTGCTGACCGATGACGCGGGTCGCGCCGACGAGTTGGCCAAGCAGCTGGACACGATCAACCGCGAACGCCGCGTGATCGAGGGCGATATGCGCGAGATGGCCATGGAGATGGCCGAATCTCTGTTTGACGAAGGCGATGAGCCGCCGCCTGCCATTTGCGTGTTCGACCCCGACTTTCACGAGGGCGTGGTGGGCATCGTGGCCTCGCGCATCAAGGACAAACTGCACCGCCCCACCTTTGTGTTCGCGGCCAGCAGTGCGCCGGGCAAAGAACACGAACTCAAGGGCTCAGGCCGCTCAATTGCAGGTTTTCATTTGCGCGACGCGCTCGACCTGGTGGCCAAACGCGCCCCGGGCGTGTTGCTGCGCTTTGGCGGTCACGCCATGGCGGCGGGCTGCACCATTGCCGAAGAGCACCTCGATGTGTTTGAAGAAACCCTGAACCAGGTGGCCATGGAATGGCTGGACGCCGCCACGCTGCAACGCCGCCTGGAAACCGATGGGCCGCTGCCCGCCGAATACCGCCGGGTCGATTTGGTGGACATGCTGCACCACGAGGTCTGGGGTCAGGGCTTTGCGCCGCCGGTATTTTGCGAGGAGATCGAGATCGTGTCGCAACGCCTGGTGGGCGAGAAACACCTGTCACTCAAGATGAAGCACCAAGGCCAGCCGGTGGACGGCATCTGGTTCGGCCGCACCGAGCCGCTGCCCTCCAAGGTGAAACTTGCTTACAGGCTGGACGCCGACGAGTGGCAGGGGCAAAAGCGGGTGCGCTTTTTGGTGGAAGGCGCAGAGGTTTGAGCCTCAGTGCTTGGTCGCCACTTTGCCCTGCAAGGCGTTGAGCACGGGAGCAGACACCAGGCCCGACACATCACCGCCGAGCTTGGCGATTTCGCGCACCAAGGTGCTGCTGATGTGCTGCACGTGGGCGCTGGTGTGCAGAAAAACCGTGTCGATTTCAGGCGCCAGGTGGCGGTTCATGCCCGACATTTGAGTTTCGTAGTCATAGTCGGTCAGCGAGCGCAGGCCTCGCACGATGACTTGGGCGTTTTGCGAACGAACAAACTCCACGATCAAGCCATCAAAAGGCAGGGCCTTCACGTTCGGGCAATCGGCCAATGCTGCTTGTGCCAGAGCCACGCGCTCATCCAGACTGAACAATGTTTTTTTGTGGTGCGCCAAGGCCACGGCGATGATGACCTGGTCAAACATCTTCGAGGCGCGGCGGATCGCGTCTTCATGACCCAGGGTCAGGGGATCAAAGGTGCCCGAATAAACAGCGGTCACAGCGGCGTTGGCAGATTTGCTCATGGCGTGGTTCTCGAAAAATGGGGCGGGCCTGATGGGGCTTGGCCTGCAAATTATGCGGTCCGTTGCAACAAATGGGCATGCACCGCGCCCGCTTTGAGGTGGCGTTCGCACTGCAGCCCCAAGGCCCCCAATGCTTCAGCGGTCCAGGCCACAGGGGCTTCCAGATAAATCCAGCCGCCCACGGGCACGGCACGGACCGCCGCTTTGAGCGCAGGCTCAAACCAAGGACCGTCAAATGGCGGGTCAATGAACACCAGATCCACGCTGCCCGCAGGCAAACGGGCCAAACTGGTGACAGCATCACCACGCTGCACGCTCACCATGTCCGCTTTCAAGCGCGTGACGTTGTCTTGCAAATCACGCACCAACACGGCGTCTTGCTCGACCACCAGCACATGGGCCGCGCCGCGCGAAGCGGCCTCCAGCCCCAGCACGCCCGTGCCCGCAAACGCGTCCACGCAGCACCAACCCGTGAGGTCCTGGCCCAGCCAGTTGAACAGGGTTTCGCGCACCCGATCGGGCGTGGGCCGCAAGCCCGTCTTGTCCAGCACCTTCAAGCGGGTGCGCCGCCACTGACCGCCAATGATGCGGATCTCATGCGACGGCTGACCTTTGGGTGCCGTGTGATGGGTCTTGTTGGCGGCGGCGTGGCGCTGAGCGCTGCCACTGGATGCACGACTGGAAAGAGATGAAGGCATAAGCCGCAAGTGTAAAGGGCTGCGGTCAAGATGGCACTTCGTCAGTGAGAGGACTCAACGCGTCGGGTCAGGGCCCGCTCAGGGCTGTGCGCCCACCACCACCGTGACCATGCGCTCGGGCTTTAGCACGCGCGCCATGGCGCGGCGAACATCAGAGACGCTCACGCGCTCAATCTGTGCGGTCCAGGTGTTCAGGTAGTCCAGCGGCAAACGGTTCCAGGCGATGTTGGCCACGTTATCGAGCAGCTTGCGGTTGCTGTCGATGCGCAGCGCAAAGCCGCCCACCAGGTTGGATTTGGCCGCATTCAGCTCAGCCTCGGTCGGGCCTTGTTGCACAAAGTCCTGCACCACTTGGCGGGCCACGCTCACGGCTTGTGCCGCCTGGTCAGGGCGCGTTTGCAGGCCCACCACAAAGGCCCCGGCATGCAAGCCCGGAGAAAAGCCGCTGTAAACGCTGTAGCTCAGGCCCCGTTTTTCGCGCACTTGCTCGGTCAGGCGCGAGACAAAACCGCCTCCACCCAAAATATGGTTGCCCACCAGCAGGGCAAAGAAGTCCGGGTCATTGCGCTTGTAGCCGGGTTGGCCAATCAGCACATGGGCCTGGGCCGAGTCAAAAGGCAGGTTCAGACTTTGGGCCGCCGTCAAAGGGGCCACTTCGGGCACGGGCGGCAGGCTAGGGCAGCCTGATTCGCGGGGCCACTGCGCCAGCAGGCGCTGCACCAAGGCATCGGCCTGCGCCCGGGTCAAAGCCCCCACCACACTCACCGTGGCGCGGCAAGCCCGCAGAGACTGGGCATGCAGGTTTTTCAGGTCTTGCACACCGATGCGCGACAAACTCTCGGGCGTGGCGCGTTGGCCATAGGGGTGCGTGCCGTAAACGGCCTGGGCAAAACGCTGCTGTACCACCGTGCCGGGCTTGGTCAAGGATTCGCGGATGGAGGCGCTGATCCGTTCACGGTCACGCAGCCACATGGCCTCAGGAAAAGCAGGGTGCGCCATTTGCCGAGCGGCCAGGGCCACGGCTTTGTCCAGCAAGTCGGAGTAAGTCAGGCTGCGCAGACCAAAGCTCATGCGGTCACCGCCTGCGCTGATCCCCAAGCTGGCACCCAGGTCGGCCCAGGCTTCACCGATCTGGTTTTCGTCCATCGCATGGGGGTAGGGGCCTTGGGCTTGAGGCTCGGCGCGGGTGCCATTGGCCATTTGCCCTGCCATGATGGAGGCCAGGCCCGCCAGCGCCGCCGGGTCACGGCGGCTGCCCGCGTCGATGTCGATCTGTACATCGACCATGGGGATCACGTGGCTCTCCACCAGATAAACACGTGCGCCGCTGGGCTGGGTCCAGTGCTGAATGGGCAAAGAGGCATGCGCCAAGCCGGTTGCTGCCCAAAAGGCCACCGTCAGGGCGCCACGCCGCCCAAGCTGGGCGGTCATGGTCAAGAAAGGAATCAAGGACATGGGGTAAGGGACTTTCATGAGATGAACGCGCTTCAGTGGCGGGCACCGGGAAGGGCGCGACGCGCCCGGGGCTGGCCCGACAAAGGCTGGGGCCTCAAGGTGGCCACGGTGAGGCTGTCATCACCAAAGTACTTTTGCGCCACAGCCTGCACCTGTGCCGCTGTGACTTGCCGCAGCCGGGCGATCAACTGCGCCCCATAGTCCGGTGGCAAACCCAGTGTCCAGGCCACGCCCAGTTCTCGGGCCTGGTTGAAGACCGAGTCGAGTTTGTAGATTTCACTGGCCACCCATTGAGTTTTGACGCGCTGCAATTCGGCCTCGTTCACGCCTTCAGTCGCTACACGCTGGATCTGGGCTCGCAAGGCCGCTTCCAGCGCCTGCGGCGTTTGGCCTTTGGCAGGCACGCCTTCAAGGTAGAAGAATTGCGGTCCGCGGCCCATGAGGCCGTTGTAGGCCCCCACGCTGTCGGCCAGGCGGTTTTCACCCTGCGTCAGGGCGCGATCCAGTCGAGCACCGCTGTAACCATCGAGCACGGCGGCCAACACGGTCAAGGCCAACGCGTCTTCGTGCTCAGGCGTGACCGCCAGGCTGGCCAGTCGCGGCACCTTGAAGGCCAGCGCGACATAGGATTGCTCGGCTGGGGCTTTGAACTCTATACGGCGCAGGCCTTGCTGCGCGGGCTCTTCGCGGGGTTTGCGCGCTGGCACTGCGCGGGCAGGAATCACGCCATAGTATTTCTCGGCCAGTGCCTTGACTTGCATCGGGTCCACATCACCCGCCACCACGACGACCGCGTTGGTCGGGCTGTACCACTGTCGGTAAAAGTCTCGGGCGTCTTGCGCCGTCATGGCCTCCAAGTCGCTCATCCAGCCCACAATGGGGCGGCGGTAAGGCGAGGCAGTCAGTGCGGTGGCCGAAAGCATTTCGTGCAACTGGGCGCGGGGGTTGTCCTCGGTGCGCAGGCGGCGCTCTTCCTTCACGACCTCCAGCTCTTTCGCAAATTCCGCATCGGGCCACTGGTTGTTGGCAAAGCGGTCAGACTCCAGGCGCATCACAGCTTCGAGTTGAGACGAAGGGATTTGTTGGAAATAACCGGTGTAATCCTTGGCGGTGAAGGCGTTTTCACGTCCCCCCAAGGCCGCCACGCGGCGCGAGAACTCGCCCGGTGCCAGTGTGGGCGTGCCCTTGAACAGCATGTGTTCCAGCACATGCGCAACGCCGCTGGTGCCGTCCACCTCGTCCATCGAGCCCACGCGCAGCCACACCATGTGCACAGCCGTGGGGGCGCGGCGGTCGGGCTTGACCCACAAGGTCATGCCATTGGCCAAGGTGAAGGTGTGGACCTGAGCCTGCGCAGTTGGCCCAGACGGTGCGGTGGTGTTGGTCAGGCTTGACGGGGCCTGCGCATTGACGCTCAAGCTGCTGGCCAGCACAGCGGTCGCCAAGGAAAGTCCCAAGAGAAAGTTCGGTTTCATAGAATGCATGATCCTTGAAAACCACACCATGTTCAGTTTCTTCAAAAAAAAATCCCCTCTTTCCGAGGTCCCATCGTCCCCCGCACCTGCTGCTGCGGCACCGACTACGCCCAATCCTTCGGTCATTTCAGCCGCTGAATCCGATGCCGCTGTAGCCCCCGTCGCCCGCCAGGGCTGGCTGGACCGCCTCAAAGCTGGTTTGCGCAAAACCGGCGCCAATATCACCTCCGTCTTCACGGGCACCCGGATCGACGACGAACTCTACGAAGAACTCGAAACGGCTTTGTTGGTGGCCGATACCGGTGTCAAAGCCACCGAGCATTTGCTGCAAGATCTCAAGCGCCGTGTGAAAGAGACCAAAGCCACCGACCCCTCGCAGGTCAAAACCTTGCTGGCCGACGCCATCACCGACCTGCTGCTGCCCTTGCAAAAACCCCTGAGCATTGGCGACCACCAGCCCACGGTGATCATGGTGGCGGGGGTGAACGGCGCGGGCAAAACCACTTCGATCGGCAAACTGACCAAGCACTTGGCCGACGAGGGCTTGAGTGTGCTGCTGGCCGCCGCCGACACCTTCCGAGCCGCGGCCAAGGAACAACTGGCTGTTTGGGCCACCCGCAACACGGTGGAAATCGTGAGTCAACAAGGCGGCGACCCGGCTGCCGTGAGCTTTGACGCGGTGAGTGCTGGCAGGGCCCGAGGCCGCGACGTGGTACTGGTGGACACGGCAGGCCGCCTGCCCACTCAGACGCACCTGATGGAAGAATTGAAAAAGATCAAGCGCGTGGTGCAAAAGGCCGAAGCCACCGCCCCCCACGAGGTGTTGCTGGTGATCGATGGCAACACCGGGCAAAACGCCCTGGCCCAGGTGCGCGCCTTTGACGAGACGCTGGGACTGACGGGCCTGATCGTGACCAAACTCGACGGCACCGCCAAGGGCGGGGTGCTCTGCGCCATTGCCCGCGAAAAGCCGATCCCTGTGTATTTCATTGGGGTAGGCGAGAAGCTGGAAGACCTGGAAACCTTCAATGCGCGCGAGTTTGCGCAGGCCTTGCTGAGCTGACAGCCGGCTGGTCATGGCCTCGGTAGCGGCGTTGACACGGGTTGGTTCCAGGCCTCGGTGTGCACTCGCTCACTGACAGTACCACCCAAACCATCAGAATCAGGGATAACCCTGATCGCCGTACGCCATCAGGCCGGATTTAGCACTCACCCCGTGAGAGTGCTAATATCAGGATATTCTGAAAGGAGTTCTGGTATGAACATTCAAACTGGTTCGCCCGCCACAGCCATCGCGCTGAGCAACCCTTGGGCGGTCGTGCCCTCGCTCGGTCACCTGGACGCTTACATTTCCGCGGTCAACCGCATGCCCCTGCTCACCCTCGAAGAGGAGCAAGAGGCCGCTCGTCAACTCAAAGCCAACGACGACCTGGAAGCCGCCCGCAAGCTGGTGCTCTCGCACCTGCGTTTGGTGGTGTCGGTGTCACGCCAATACCTGGGTTACGGCCTGCCCCACGGCGACCTGATCCAGGAGGGCAACGTGGGCCTGATGAAGGCGGTCAAGCGTTTTGACCCCGAACAAGGCGTGCGTCTGGTCAGCTACGCGCTGCACTGGATCAAGGCCGAAATCCACGAATACATCCTCAAAAACTGGCGCATGGTCAAGGTGGCCACCACCAAGGCTCAGCGCAAGTTGTTCTTCAACCTGCGCTCGATGAAGCAGGGCTACAAGTCGGATGCCGACGAAGGTACCCACCGAGACACCTTGACCCCGGACCAGGTGGACTCGATGGCGCACAGCCTGAACGTCAAGCGCGAAGAAGTGCGGGAGATGGAGATGCGCATGTCCGGTGGCGATGTCTTGCTGGACCCGGCCCCGTCGGACGATGGCGATCAGGCCTTTGGCCCCATCGCCTACCTGGCCGATGTGAACCACGAGCCCACCGCCATGATCGAAGCGCACCAGCGGGACGTGATGGCCAGCGATGGCCTGGCCACAGCCCTGAACGTGCTGGATGCGCGCAGCCGTCGCATCGTGGAAGAGCGCTGGCTCAAGGTCAACGACAACGGCTCAGGCGGCATGACACTGCACGACCTGGCCGACGAGTACGGCGTCAGCGCTGAGCGCATTCGCCAGATCGAAGTGGCGGCCATGAAGAAAATGAAAAAGGCGCTGGTCGAGTTCGCTTGAATGCCAACAGCCCTTCGGCCGCATGGCATTCAGATACCCGGTTTTGACCGGGTATTTTTTTGCAGAGAGTGCGCTAAAGTCAGTGCAGTTTTGTTTTGAAAGAATCCGCCATGACCGTTCGCTCTTCCTCAGGTTTTTCTCGCCGCCACTTGACCCAAGCGATTGGCGGTGCTTTGGCTTTGGCACTGACCCCTTCATGGGCCAACCCATCGACCCCTCAATGGCCCACACAAACCGTCAAACTGGTGGTGGGTTTCCCCGCAGGCTCCAGCCCCGACCTCACCGCACGGGCTTTGGCAGAGCCTTTGGCCAAAGCACTGGGACAAAACGTCATAGTTGAAAACAAAGTCGGTGCTGGTGGCAACATCGCCGCCGACCTGGTAGCCAAGTCGACCGATGGCCACACTTTGGGCCTGATGATCAACGGCAACATGACGATCGCACGCATCCTGAACCCCAAGGTGCCCTATGACCCGCTCAAAGACCTCGCCCCGATCAGCCTGATCGGCAAAGCGCCCCTGGTACTGACCGTGCCTGCCGGCCCTCCCGGTGAGAGCGCTGCCGAATGGTTGAGCTTGGCTCAAAAGGCGGGTGACAAACTCAGCTATGCATCGCCTGGCGTAGGCACCGTGGCGCACCTGGGCATGGAACTGCTCAAAACCAAAGCCGGCATCGCACCGGTGCATGTGCCCTACCCCGGTAACCCGCAAATCATCACCGCCATGCTCGGCGGTCAGGTGCAAATGGCCCTGCTGCCGCCTGCCATGGCGGCCGCCCAGGTACGCGGTGGCAAGTTACGGGCCATTGGGGCCTCCAGCACCGGGCGCAGCCCCGTGGCCGCCGAGGTGCCCAGCCTGGCCGAAATCGGCGTGAAAGATTACCAACTGGAAATCTGGAACGCGGTGGCCGCCCCAGCTTCGATGCCTGCGGCTGTGGCCACCAAACTGTCTGCCGTGATCAGCGACATCGTGCGTGCGCCAGAGATGCGCGCACGTTTGTTTCAGCAAGGTTGGCAGGTGGTGGGCTCATCGCCCGAAGGCTTGCGTAACCGCATCGTGTCTGACACGAAAGCGCTGGGTGACATCATCCGAAGCCAGAAGATCGAGGTGAACTGATGCCTCGAGAGGCGCTGACGGGACGGAACTGCCCTGCAGGGTAAGCCCCTCAGGGCCTGCGGGCATCACTTGCCGCTGAGCAGGATCTTCACATCGGCGGCCAGCGCTTGGGCGCCGCTGGCGTGGCGGTTGTACAAACGGATGCGCCCTTGCGGATCAAAGGTGAAACTGCCCGCCGAGTGGTCCATGGTGTAACTGGTGGGGGTTTTGCCCTCGACCTTCTTGTAATAAATCTTGAAGTCCTTGGTCACCTTGGGCAACTGCTCTGCTGTGGGTCGCAAGGCGACAAAATCCGGGCCGAAATTGGCCATGTAAGCTTTGAGCAGTTCCGGCGTGTCGCGCTCGGGGTCCACCGTGATGAAGATGCCTTGCAGCTTGGCCCCATCGGCACCCAGCAACTGTTTGGCCTGGACCATTTCCTGCAAGGCGGTCGGACAGACATCGGGGCACTGGGTGAAACCAAAAAACACCACCACGGCTTTGCCCGCAAAGTCCTTCAGTGTCCGCACCCGGCCATCCTGATCACTCAGCTCCCAGCCTTGGGCATAATCGGCTCCGGTGATGTCCACGCCGCGAAAAGACGGTTTATCTTGACCGCAAGCGCCCAGACCCAGCACCGCCACCAAGCCTAAGGCCGCCCACAAGGCACGTTTTTTCATGTTCACTCAGAGAAGGTAATGGTCCAGCAGCAAGGCCGCAAACAAGGCGCTCAGATGGATCAGTGAAAAGCGGAAGGTTTTGCGTGCCAGCTCGTCGGAGTATTGACGGTACAAAGCCCAGGCATACCCAATGAAGCCCAGACTCAGCACGACCGCCGCCGCCAGGTACAACCAAGAGCTCATGCCGTAAACAAATGGCATCAGGCAAGAAGCCATCAAAACGAAGGTGTAGAGCAAAATTTGCAAGCGGGTGAACTCATTGCCGTGAGTGACCGGCAGCATGGGCAAACCCGACTTGCGGTAGTCCTCGACCCGATACAGCGCCAGTGCCCAGAAATGCGGCGGCGTCCACAGGAAAATGATCAGGAAAAGGATCAGTGCCTCAGGGCCCACTTGTCCGGTCATCGCAGCCCAGCCCAGCACTGGTGGCATGGCGCCACTGGCCCCGCCAATCACGATGTTTTGCGGTGTCAGTGGTTTCAAAATCACGGTGTAAATGATGGCGTAACCCACAAACGTGGCAAACGTGAGCCACATGGTGAGCGGGTTGACCAGGAAATACAAGACCGCAGAGCCCAGGGCGCACAACACACCCGAGAACAACAAGGCCTGTTGGTCACTCAACTCACCCTTGGCAGTGGGGCGCCAGGCGGTACGCTTCATTTTGGCGTCGATGGTTTTTTCAACCAGACAGTTGAAAGCCGCTGCCGCACCCGCCACCAACCAGATGCCAAGGCAAGCCCAAAGTCCGAGCTTCAACTCAGCCAGACTGGGCAGACCAGGCACGGCCAATACCATGCCGATCAGGGCACAAAAAACAATCAGCTGCACCACACGGGGTTTGGTCAGCGCGTAATACTGTTGCCAGGCGGACAGAGGCAAACGGGCAGTGGCGACGGTCATTCGGCTAGCTTTTTGGAAATTGGGAAAGGCCCTGAATTATCAACCCGACTGACACACAAAGCCCAGGTCAGGGTCAAGGCCATGGCAGCGGCACCACCCGTGTGCATGACGGCGGCCAGCAACGGCCACCCCAGCACCACGTTGCTCAGCCCAGTGATGAACTGCAAGGCGCACAAACCCAGCAACCAACGGCCTGCGACGACCAGGCCAGGCACCAGCCGCAGGCGCCAGCCCAACCACAGCAGCACCGCCAACACCAACCAGGCTGCCGAGCGGTGAACAAAATGGATGGACACCAGCGATGCGAAAGGCAAAAGTTCGCCCGTCGGTGTGTAGCCCAACTCACGCCAGACGCTGAAGCCTTGCCAGTTCATCTCGGGCACCCACTGGCCGTGGCAGGTTGGAAAGTCAGGGCAAGCCAACACCGCGTAATTGGTACTGACCCAGCCCCCCAATGCAATTTGCAAGCACAACAAGCCAAAGCCTATCCACAAACCCATTCGCAAACTGGAAGGCAAAGGGCGTGAACCTGGTCCGTCATAGCGCACGGCTTGCGCCATCAACAAAACCAACAATCCGATGCCGCCCATCAGGTGCAAGGTGACGATGGCCGGAAACAACTTCATGGTCACCGTGAGCGCGCCAAACGCCCCTTGCATGCAGACCCACACCAAAGTCAAGGTGGGCAACCAGGGGCTGACCTCTCGGCTTTGACGTCGCAGCCACCAGGTCATGGTGGCCAGGGTCAGGATCAGGACGCCAACACCCGTGGCCAGATATCGGTGAACCATTTCGATCCAAGCCTTGCTCTTGGTCACCGGCCCCGTGGGCATGGCGGTCTCAGCGGCTTTGATTTCAGCTTTGGCACCGATAGGTGTGGCACTCCCGTAGCACCCCGGCCAATCGGGGCAACCCAGGCCGGAATCGGTCAACCGGGTAAAGGCGCCAAACAGCACCAGGTCAAAGGTCAAGAACAGGGTGATCAGCGTCAGGGCCTTCAGGCGCCTCGATGGCGTGGCACTGCGTTGTCGCCAAAGCCACCATCCCAAGGGCAATGCCGCCACCGCCAGGCCCACGGCCATCAGTTCAAAAATCGGCTCCAGGTTGTAAAGATCCACTTCCGTCATGCTTCAGCGCCCCGCCTGATCCCAGGACGAAGAGGCTTTGAGCAAGCGGTCCAGATCGCGTTTGGCTTTAGAGGCACCCGGCACGTCCATGTTGGCCGGAAATCGCATCATGAAGTTGCCCATCGGATCGATCACGTAAAGATGGTCTTGCAACTGTTGACCTTGAGCCGGACTGATCCAGCTGCTCACCGCAGCGAGGTCCATGCGAAGTACATGCGCCATGTTCAAAGCGGGCAAGAGGTTGGAGGGCACTGTCGCATCGTCAGTGACCAACCAGACGCGGTCAAGGCGGTCCTTTTCACGGCCCAGAATTTCGCGCAATTGCCGCTGAAAATACAGATTTTGCTGGCAACGCTCATCGCAATTGCCCGATGACACGTTCACCAACAGCCATTGACCCTTTAGGCTTGCCAGCGTGACCGGATTGCCCTGCAGGTTTTTCGCAGTGACCTGAGGCATGTCTTTTTGAGGTTGGATCAGCTCGCCGTAAACACGGCGGCCTTCAGGACGGATCACGTAGTAAGTGAAATACGAGGCGATGACCGGCGAGGCACAGACCAGCAGCATGGCAATCATTTTCCAGCGGCCCATTCGGGTGCGCTGGGCATCGGCTTTCACCACAGCATCCGGGCTGGGCATGTCGTGCACCGTCATGGCCAGGGGGCTGTCAGGCAAGTCGTTTTTGGCGGCGGGGTTGGACAATTTGGAACCAGACATAAAGTAAAGCGATCAGGGCGCTCAGCCCAAACCACTGGAATGCATAACCGTGGTGCTTTTCCACACCACTGGCCACGACAGGCCATTCGCGCAACAAGCCCTCGGAGGCTTGCCCGGATTGCAGCAAAGTGACTTCAAGCACCTGCAGACCCGTTTCTTGCTGAAAAGCTTGCAGGTCGAGATTTTGCCGTATCGGCCCGGGTTCGCCCCCCCCAAAGTCATAGAGCCTTGAAGGCCATGGGGCCAAATGGCCCTGCACCTGCACAGTGCCTTCGGGCGTTTGAATGGGTGGCAATGCTTTGCGGTCGTTGAACTCCCGCTGGACCCAGCCACGCTGCACCAAGACCACCGCCCCAGAATCCTTTAAGCGCATGGGCGTCAGCACAAAAAAACCCGGCTTGCCATGCATTTGTCGGTTTTCCAAATACACCGTGTGCTGCGTCAGCCACTGACCGGACAGCACCATGCTGCGGTGGATCAACGTGGCACGCTGCACGGCTGAATCACCAGGTCCGCCCAAACTGCGCCCGTCCAGCACCGTTTGACTGGACTGAGCAGTCTTGGCCGCTTGCAATGCCAGTTTCTCGGCAGCTCGCCCCAATTGCCAAAACCCCAAATAAGCGGTCAACAAGACGCCCGCTACAGCCAGCAGCAGCACCATTGCACGTGGCCAGCCCCATGGTTTTTCAGTCATTGGATAATGTGTCCATGAAAATTCTTGTCGCCATCGCATTCCTCGCCATTGTGGTCAGTCTGGTCACGGCCTTGTTGTTCATGATGCGCAGCCCACCAGAAGAGGGCCAACCCCGCAAAAAAGGTACCATGGCCACGGCTTTAGCGTTCCGCATTGGTCTGTCGATTGTGCTCTTTGCCAGTGTGCTGCTGTCTTGGAAGATGGGCTGGATTCAGCCCACCGGTATCCCACCAGGGGCTTGAACACAGCTCAACTTTCACTGCCCCGCAGAAATTTTTCAGCGAGCATTCGCAGCAACAAAAAAGCGCCCAAAGGCGCTTTTTTTGATGGCATCAATTGCCTTACATCCAGTAAACCAGGATGTACAAGCCCAACCAGACCACGTCCACAAAGTGCCAGTACCAGGCAGCGCCTTCGAAACCAAAGTGACGATCCTTGGTGAAGTGACCCTTTTGCAAACGCAAGGTGATGAACAGGAGCATCAGCATGCCCACAAAAACGTGGAAACCATGGAAACCCGTCAACATATAAAAGGTCGAACCGTAGATGCCCGAGGACAACTTGAGGTTCAGATCGTTCCAAGCGTACGCATACTCATAGCCCTGAACGAACAGGAATATCAGCCCCAAGATGACCGTCA
Source organism: Comamonadaceae bacterium (assembly GCA_027488215.1). Classification (GTDB taxonomy): domain Bacteria; phylum Pseudomonadota; class Gammaproteobacteria; order Burkholderiales; family Burkholderiaceae_C; genus Limnohabitans_A. Next base: position 20,319 of record JAIYCB010000015.1, on the reverse strand, counting down.
TCCACATGTACTTGATGGTTTTGCTGCGATCTCCGGCTTGGAGGGCGTGGTGCGCAATTGTCAATGTCACGCCCGAGGTCAAGAGCAAAGCCGTGTTGATGGTGGGCAACCAGAAGGGGCCCATGGTCTTGAAGGGTTCAACAATGCCTGCAGGCGAAGTGGTAGCGCCAGCCACCACGCTGGGCCATGCGGCCTTGAAATCGGGCCAAAGCAAAGCATTTTCCAAGCTGCCCAAGGCAGGGATGGAGTGCGAGCGCGCCCACCACAGGGCTGTGAAGAAAGCGCCAAAAAACATCACCTCAGAGAAAATAAACCAGGTCATGCTCCAACGGAAAGACAGGTCGATTTTGCGGCTGTACATGCCACCTTCGCTTTCAGCCACAGCTTCCTTGAACCATTGGTACAAAACCACCAGCCACCAGACCAAACCGCCGTACAGGGCGTACATGCCCCACTCAGAACCGTTGATCCATTGGCCTGCGCCCAAAATCACAAAAAACAAACCAATGGCAGCCATCACGGGATGTCGTGATTCGTGCGGGACGTAGTAGTAAGGCGTTGTGCCGTGTGCTGCTGAACTCATGGTGACTCCTGCTCTCTCTTCAATCGAAATCTATTTTTGAATGTTTACAAACCCATTGGCTGGGCCACAACCCAATTGACCAGGGCAATTAACCCCAAGACAAACAACAAAGCCGCGCTGATGGCCACACCGATGACATGGAATGGGTTGAGCTTTTCAATGTCTTGCTGGCTTTCGGAATTTTTGCGCAAACCGACAAAAGACCATAGCACCGCTGAAATGGTGCGCAGCCAGGATGTATGCCGGGTGGGGACGGATCCCGGTGTGCTCATGAGCCCACACCTGAGTTGAACGTCTTCGGCTGGATCACGGCCAAAGGCGCAGTGGGTGCTGCGGGGGTTTTGCCACCCACCTCAAAAAAGGTGTAGGACAAAGTGATGGTGGTCACGTCTTTGGACAACTTGGGATCGATCACAAAGGCAACGGGCCAGGCTTTCTTCTCGCCGGGCTCCAGGGTGTACTCGTTAAAGCAAAAACACTCCAGCTTGTTGAAATGGCTGGCGGCTTGCTTGGGTGCATAACTGGGAATGGCTTGTGCGGCCATTCGCCGGTTTTGCACGTTTTGGAATTCATACATCACCGTGCTCAACTCACCGGGATGAACCTGCATCGAGCGCATTTCGGGCTTGAACTCCCAAGGCCCACGCACATTCGCATCAAACTCGACGGTGATGGTGCGAGTGGTGTCCACCTGGCTGTTGCGAAGGACCTGGGCCGCTTGTGCGGCTTTGGAATTACCGGGAACCTGAGTTTCAGAGATGGACAAAACGTTGATGCCCGTGATCTCGCAAATGGCTCTGTAAATGGGTACCAGCGCGTACCCGAAGCAGAACATGCCTGCTGTCACGACAGCCAACTTGCCCACCATCTTCAGGTTTTCACCACGCAGGTTCATCGTCTTTCTTTCAGGCTTGCAACAAAACCAACTTGGCTACAAAACCGACCATCACAGCCAATGCCACCGAAGCCAGGATCAGGCCCAGGCGCAGGTTGCTTTTCTTTTGCTCGGGTGTCATGGCCATCTCAATCAACCGATCACGCGTGTCGCGGTTGCGTCCAGCTTGGGTGGGTTTTCGAAGGTGTGGAATGGTGCAGGTGAAGGCACTTCCCACTCAAGACCTTCAGCAGCCTCCCATGGCTTTTGAGGGGCTTTTTCACCTTTGCCCATCATGGCAGGCAGCACGATGAACAAGAAGAAATAGACCTGAGCAAAACCGAAGAAGAAAGCACCCACCGAGGCGATCATGTTGAAGTCGGTGAACTGCATGGGGTAGTCGGCATAACGACGGGGCATACCCGCCAGACCCAAGAAGTGCATTGGGAAGAAGGTGACGTTGAAGGAAATCAACGACCACCAGAAGTGGATTTTGCCGCGTGTCTCGTTGTACATGACACCGGTCCACTTGGGAATCCAGTAGTAGACACCGGCAAAAAGCGCAAACAAGGAACCCGCTACCAGCACATAGTGGAAGTGGGCCACCACGTAATAGGTGTCTTGCAACTGGATGTCGATCGGTGCCATGGCCAGAATCAACCCGGTGAAGCCACCCATGGTGAACACGAAGATGAAACCCACCGCGAAAAGCATGGGGGTTTCAAAGGTCATGGAGCCGCGCCACATGGTGGCAATCCAGTTGAAGATCTTCACAGCCGTGGGCACCGCGATCAGCATCGTTGCGTACATGAAGAACAACTGACCCGTCACCGGCATACCGGTGGTGAACATGTGGTGTGCCCACACGATGAAAGACAGAATGGCGATGGACGATGTGGCATACACCATGGAAGCATAACCAAACAATTTCTTGCGTGAGAAAGCAGGCACGATCTGGCTGATGATGCCGAAGGCCGGCAAGATCATGATGTACACCTCAGGGTGACCGAAGAACCAGAAAATGTGCTGGTACATGACCGGGTCACCACCACCAGCGGGGTTGAAGAAGCTGGTGCCAAAGTGACGGTCAGTCAAAGTCATGGTGATCGCGCCAGCCAACACGGGCATCACGGCGATCAGCAGGTAAGCCGTGATCAACCATGTCCAGGCGAACATGGGCATCTTCATCAAAGTCATGCCGGGAGCGCGCATGTTCAGGATGGTCACGATGATGTTGATCGAGCCCATGATGGACGAAGCGCCCAGTATGTGCATGGCGAAAATCGCTGCGTCCATTGAAGGACCCATTTGCAGGGTCAGGGGTGCGTACAGGGTCCAACCCGCAGCAGGTGCGCCGCCAGGCATGAAGAAGGAACCCGCCAGAATCAAACCAGCAGGAATCATCAACCAGAAGCTGAAGTTGTTCATGCGGGCAAAGGCCATGTCAGAGGCGCCAATTTGCAATGGCAGCATCCAGTTCGCAAACCCCACAAAGGCGGGCATGATCGCACCGAACACCATGATGATGCCGTGCATGGTGGTGAATTGATTGAACAACTCGGGGTTGACGATCTGCAAGCCGGGCTGGAAAAGCTCTGCACGAATGCCCAGCGCCAGCAAGCCGCCGACCATGAGCATGGCAAAACTGAACAACAGGTACAGGGTACCAATGTCTTTGTGGTTGGTGGCATACACCCAACGACGCCAGCCCGCAGGCGCGTGACCGTGATCGTCATGGGCGTGATCGTGATGGTCTAGAACGGCACTCATCTTGATTTCCTTTGATTTGAATACGGTACGACTTATTTGCGAGCGGCCAGAATGTCAGCCGGTTGCACGATTTGTCCGGTCTTGTTAGACCAGTTGTTCTTGGTGTAGGTGATCACTGCAGCAATTTCAGTGTCAGACAACTGTTTCCAGGATGGCATCGCGCCGTTGCCTGCGCCATTGAGCATGATGGCAATTTGCTTGGACTTGTCGGCATCGAGCACGATGGCAGAGCCGTCGACCGCCTTGATGGCGCCAGCACCCTTGCCGTTGGCTTGGTGGCAGGCCGCGCAGTTGGCTGCATAAACCTTTTCACCACGCTTGGACAGGTCATCCAGAGCCCACACTTTTGCCGGATCGTCGGCCTTGGCGGCTTGTTTTTTCTTCTCGGTGTCCACCCAAGCGGCGTAATCAGTTGCCGAGAGGACCTTCACGTGAATGGGCATGTAGGCGTGCTCTTTGCCACACAGTTCTTGGCACTGACCGTAGAAATCGCCCGTTTTTTCGGCGCGGAACCAGGTGTCACGGACAAAACCGGGAATTGCGTCTTGCTTGATCCCGAAAGCAGGCACAGCAAACGCGTGGATGACGTCGTTAGCGGTGGTGATCACACGGATTTTCTGGCCCACAGGCACCACCAAGGGGTTATCAACTTTGAGCAGGTAATTGTCACCTTCGGGCTTGCCGGCATCGGACATGGCGCGTTGCGAAGAATCGAGCGTGGAGATGTAACTCAGGCCTTCACCTTCGCCCTTGATGTAGTCGTAACCCCACTTCCACTGGTAACCGGTGACCTTGACCGTGAGGTCTGCATTGGTGGTGTCTTTCTGCGCCACCAGGACCTTGGTGGCTGGCAAAGCCATCAGGATCACGATCACAAATGGCACTGCCGTCCACAAAATTTCAACCGACATGGAGTCGGTGAAAGTGGCTGGCTTGTGCCCAACCGATTTTCGGTGCTTCCAAATGGAATAGAACATGACCGCGAAAACGGCCACAAACACCACAGTGCAGATGATCAGCATGAACCAATGCAACCAGTGCTGTTCTTCGGCGATTTTGGTCACAGGCGGATGCATGTTGAGCTGGTTGACCGCAGGGCCACCCGGCAAATCATTGACCGCATGGGCTGCAGTGACCATCCAGGCACCCGCAAAAATGCCCGCACGGGACAGCAGCGAAGCCAATTGATTGGAAATATTCTTCATGGTTCTCACTAACTTCCAAGACTCTGTTGAACTCACACCTTTGGCCAAGCAGGTCAGACCTGGTTGACCAACGACATCACGCTGAACGCAATGCCTTCCTGATTTCTCGCGCCAGTACATGCCGAAGCTCGGGCCTGACAAAACGCCCCACCTCAATGGATTGACCTTGGCCCGACAACTCGATCAGGCTTTGGTCACCGGACTTGGGCTCAACCCGCACCCACTGGCGCTCGAATTCAGCCCGCTCCAGACGGCCTGCTGTTTCCAGCTCGACCACCAAGTTGCTGCCTTGCAGAGAAATCATTTCTCCGTCAGCGGCATGACGGGCATAAGCCAAAAAAGCCAAGCCCACCACCGTCACCTCCAAGCCTGCAAAGGCCAACACCAAAGCGGCACCTTGCATCCAGAAGAAGACCCCGATGCCCAAGGACACCGTGCAAAGCGACAGGTAGAGCCAAGCCAACTGGCCTGGCGTGACCGAACAATTGCGCTTAAGCCGCCATTGAACGGAAGGCCCTGACACTTGCCCGAATTGGTAAGCCTGATTTGACATCCGTCAACTTTCAATAACCTAACACCTTGTCAAGCATGCTCTTTAGACAAAACGGGCGGATTTTACCCGAGATCAAACCAGCTTTTGACAGATCTCAAACTTTGGCGCGCATACCCCCACCCGAATGCAGCATATGCCGCATCTGATCCAGTCCGATTTCGGTTTTTGCAGCCATTTTCAGGCGCGGCTGGGGCTTCATGGCGTGCCCATAGACGATCTCAAAACCCAAGGAAAGACGGCCGCCCTCCTCGGGACGAGCCAGCGCCAGCAGCGCCTCTGACAAACGTGCACGCCACTGGCGCGATCTCAGACCACGAAAGCGTTGGACGTGCATGTTGCGACCCAAACCACGCAACTCGGCCAACAAAGTGTCAGGGCTGGCATAGGTCAAGGTGATGCGCTCCATGTCCATGACCGGCTCGGCAAAACCAGCTTCCACCAGCATGTCACCCCAATCGTGCATGTCAGTGAACTCATGCGCGGGCTCGGGCCAGCCTGCCAGGGCATACACCTGACGCAAATCGCGCAGCGTGTCGGGGCCCAGACAAGAGAACATCAAGAAACCATCGACCGCCAAAGCCCTGTGCCAGGTCTGCAACAAGGCCTGGGGCTCGGCGCTGGCATGCAGATGCATGTTGGCCCACAACATTTGCGCCGTGTGATCTTGCGGCAAACCCTCGTGCCGCCTCGGTTCACGCCAATGTTTGGCCTGCCACCAAGAAGTTTGAAGTGTCTGACGCGTCACCTTTGCGTGCGCTGGTGGCTCTCCGGCCAACCAGACCTGCGCCTTAAGGTAGCGCTGCTCCAAGGCGCGTTGCGCCGCCAGGCCGCCACGCAACGGCCCCCAATGCACCCATTGTTTGGGTTGCAATTTAATGAAATCCAGCCGCTCTTGCATGCGTGAAGCCACCTCCTCATGCAACCAAGGTGACTGTGCGCCATGCACAGGCAGGGCCTGCCAGCGGGCTGCGGCCACGGGGTCCAAAGAAGGGGGGCGATTGGCTTGAGGCATGGAGAGGGAATCGAAGTTCGGCTGGGTCCACACAAGCGCTGACAGGTTACACACTTGTTTCGTGGGCCCGGGCTGAGTATATTGACTGAATGAGACCCGCTTGGCTTCAGGGCTTGTTTGTCACATCGACCGCCACGCGTCCTGGTGGGTTTTGGCGCTGGCTGCCCAGCCGCTGCGCGGTCTGCCAAAGCTGGCCCGAAGCACCGCTGTGTGACACCTGTATCGGCCGCTTCGCCCAGCCCCAACACCGCTGTGCCAGCTGCGCCCTGCCCTTGCCCCAACCCGCCCTGCGCTGCGGCGCTTGCATCAAGGCCCCGCCACCGTTGGACCTGTGCCTGACGGCCACGGCCTATGCCTGGCCTTGGGTCGAATTGATCGCCCGCTACAAATTTCAACAACAAGCCGGATGGGCTGCGCCTTTGGCCACCCTGATGATGAGCGCCCCCTGGGCAGAAGACATGCTGGACGCGGCCGACTGGGTGCTGCCGATACCGCTGTCGCCCCAGCGCTTGGCCGAGCGCGGCTACAACCAATCCTGGCTTTTGGCTCGCCAGCTCAGCCCGCACAAAGCTGACAAGCATTTGTTGCTTCGCACCCGCGACACCCCATCGCAGCGTACCCTGCCACGGGCCGAGCGTCTGGCAAATCTGGTGGGAGCTTTTGCGGTGGAGCCTTTGCGTGCCACAGAACTACACGGCAAAAAAGTGGTGCTGGTGGACGATGTGATGACCAGCGGTGCCTCCCTGCACACCGCCGCGCGGGTCTTGCGCGCAGCAGGGGCTTCTCAGGTCAGCGCGCTGGTGCTGGCACGCACCGAGGCTGGGGGCGACGCCTGAAGGCCAAGGCACAATAACGGTCATGTTTCATATCGTCCTGGTCGAGCCCGAAATCCCGCCGAACACCGGCAACGTGATCCGCTTGGCGGCCAATACCAGCTGCACGCTGCACCTTGTCGAGCCGCTGGGGTTTTCGATGGACGACAAGCACATGCGCCGCGCAGGTCTGGATTACCACGAGTACGCCGACTTGCGCCGCCACGCCGACTGGGACGCGTTTTTGGCCAAGGAAAATCCCGCACCGGAACGCATGTTTGCCCTGACCACCCGGGGCAGCCGCTCAGCCTACGGCGTGGCTTTTGAGCCGGGTGACTGGCTGGTGTTTGGTTCGGAAACCCGAGGGCTGTCTCCCGAGTTGCGCGAACGGTTTGCCCCAGCTCAGCGCATCAGGCTGCCCATGCGCGAGGGGCAGCGCAGCCTGAATCTCTCGAATGCGGTGGCCGTTACCGTGTTCGAAGCGTGGCGGCAAAACGGATTTGCCGGGGTTAACCCAGCAACAGGCTGATCCGCTCAGGCGTAAATGCGCACCAGCGACTCGGCCGCACACACGGGTTTTTCGCTGCCTTCCCGCTCCACCGTGACGTTCCACTGCAATTGAAGACCGTTGCCCTCAATGGGCGTGGCCGAGTGCAAATGCAGGTGGGCACGCAATCGGCTGCCCACGGGCACAGGCGCCATGAAGCGCACCTTGTTCAGGCCGTAATTGACACCCATGCTTTTGGCACCGATCTGAATGGTTTTATCAAAAAACTGAGACAGCAAGGACAAGGTCAAAAAACCATGCGCAATGGGCGCACCAAAGGGGCCTTGCTTGGCCCTCTCCACGTCGACGTGGATCCATTGGTGATCGCCTGTGGCCTCGGCGAATTGATTGACCTGCTGTTGGGTGATGGTGACCCATTCGGTTGCGGCCACATACTGGCCCACGCAAGCGGCCAAATCGGCCAATGTTTCAAATTTTTTCATTCACCGACTTTATTCACCGCAACGAACCGGGTCTGTCGAAAGGGGGACACCCTTTTACAAAGCCTTTAAGCCAAAGTCTGAATCCTGCGAACAAGCTAGGCGTTCCCTTCAGAGGTCTGAGATCGATGCGTCCGAGCGCATCTTCTTCAGTTCGCCGCGCAAACGGGCCAATTCGACCCGGTAGTTTTCAGCGTCACCATAATCGGCAAAGCCATGGTAATGCGCATGCGCCTGCATCATGCGGCGGGCGTGCTTGATGGGGCACCAGTACTGCTCGGTCAAGCCCACCACCTCAAGGCCATAGGCCATCAGGCCGTTGCCATACGAGCAATACGCGCAATTGATTTTTTCCAGCCAATTCAAATAAGCCAGGTGCGTGCGGTCGTAAACAAAAAAATCGGATCGCTTGACGCGGGGAATGCCACAAAGGGGAAAACACACCCATTGGTAAAGCGTGATGAAAGCATCGAGCAACAGCATGGGCAACAGCACCGGGTAAATAACAGGCACACAAAGCACATGCCGCCACTCGGCTGTGAACACATAAGCCAGCAAGCCTTCCTTGAAGCGCTTTTGCTGAGCCAACACTTCTTTCTCAAAGCGCACCCTGTGCTCTTCAAAATCAGCCTGCCACTGCTGTCGGCGGCTTTTGGCCTCTGCCTCAATGGCGGCTTCAAGCTGCTGGATACGGTCCAGAAATTCCTGAATTTGCGGGTTCATGGGGTCTCCTTGGACGAACACGGGCAACCAAAGGGCCAATACATCGTCTTCAATTGACGCTGGTCAAAACTTGCCAACATCGGCGCTCACAAACTGGGCCATGCCCACGGCATCCGAACACCATAACACCACCATTGGGCTCACAACAGCGCAGGCCCACACACAGCTGGCCGCAGATGGTCCGAATGAAGTGGCCCCAAGCACACGGCGCTCGGTCTGGAGACGCCTGATCGACATGTTGCACCAACCCATGTTCGCCTTGTTGGTGACGGCGTCACTTTTGTACATGGTGCTGGGCGACCTGACCGAAGGTCTCACACTGTCGGTGTTTGTACTGGCCGTGCTGGGGCTCAGCTTTTACCAGGAAGGCCAATCCGAGGCCGCGATTGAGGCCCTGCGCCAACTCACGCAAGCCCAAGCACGCGTGCTGAGGGACGGTCAAGCGCAATGGATCCCGGCCCGCGATGTGGTTGCGGGTGACTGTTTGCTGCTGTCTGAAGGCGATCGGGTGGCTGCCGATGGTTGGCTGCTGCAAGCCAACAACTTGCAAATTGACGAATCCCTGTTAACGGGTGAATCGGTGGCCGTGGACAAGAACCCGGTAGCTTCCCATCCTGGCATCGATCAGACCGAATTGTCCACACCCGCCTCGCGCATGCATGGCGGCACTTTTGTGGTGCGCGGCAACGGCCAAGTCCAAGTCACTGCCACAGGCAGACGCAGTCAGATTGGACAAATTGGCATGGCACTGGACCAGGTGCGCGAAGCCGACACCCCCTTGCAACAACAAACCGCCCGTCTGGTCCGGGTGCTGGCCAGCCTGGTGGGGGTGCTGTGCGTGGTGATGGTGCTGATCCTGGGCTGGCGTACCGGTCAATGGATGAACGCTTTGTTGTCGGGCATCGCATTGGCCATGGCCATCCTGCCTGAAGAGTATTCGGTGGTCCTCACGCTGTTTCCGGCCATGGGCGCGCGTCGCTTAACGCGTGAAGGCGTGCTCACCCGGCACATCAACGCGATTGAAACCCTGGGCGCCATCAACGTCTTGTGCACCGACAAAACCGGCACGCTGACGCAAAACCGCATGACCGTGACAGCGCTTGCCATACCCCACATCGCAAGTCCGCCAGCGCCCGGCGATATCCTGCAATGGCGCGCGCCTGCATCAAGCGCTGCGACAACCGTATTGCCAAGCGCAAGCACAACCCTGTCCGAGGCGTTTCACCCCCTCATTGAGCACGCCATTTTGGCCAGCGCACCCACACCCTTTGACCCCATGGAAGCGGCCTTTCACACCATGGGCCAGAACCATTTGCACGCGTCACAAAGCGTCTTGAGCAAGGGCGAACTGGTGCAAACCTATGGCCTGAGCCCCAGCCTGAAAGCGATGTCACATGTTTGGCAATTCGCTCCCGAAGACCCGCGTGTGGTCTCGGCCAAAGGCGCGCCCGAAGCCATCATGGACCTGTGTCACCTGATGCCTGAGGTTCGCCAGCACTGGCTTACCTGCGTGGCGCAGATGGCCGCGCAAGGCTTGCGCGTGCTGGCCGTGGCGCACAGCCGCTTCGAAGGGCAAAGCTATCCCGACAACCCCCACGACTTTGATTTTGTATGGCTGGGACTGATCGGATTGACCGACCCCTTGCGACCAGAAATTCCCCAAGCCGTGGCCGACTGCCAATCGGCAGGCATTCAGGTCATCGTGATCACGGGCGACTTCCCGGCCACCGCCCAAGAAATCGCACGGCAAGCGGGACTGCCTGAAGGACAAACGCTGACGGGTGATGAACTGGAGGGCCTCAGCGATGCAGCCCTGGGCAAACGTTTGCGTCATGTCACGGTTTGTGCACGCATTTCGCCGCATCAAAAATTGCGCATCGTGCAGGCACTGCAAACCCAAGGCCGGGTGGTGGGCATGACGGGCGATGGCGTGAACGACGCCCCGGCCCTCAAAGCCGCGCACGTGGGCATCGCGATGGGCGCACGTGGCACCGATGTGGCACGTGAAGCCGCCGACTTGGTGCTGGTGGACGACAACTTTGCTTCCATTGTTCGGGGCATTCGTTTGGGCCGGCGCATCTTTGGGAATCTGCAAAAGTCCATGCAGTACATCTTTGCCATCCACATCCCGATCGCAGGCATGGCCTTGCTGCCCATGCTCATGGGCTGGCCAGCACTGATGCTCCCCCTGCACGTGGCCTTGCTGGAATTGGTGATTGACCCTACGTGTGCCATAGCCTTTGAAAATGAGCCCGCCGATCCTGAGGTGATGCAACAGCCCCCCCGGGATTCCCAAACGGCTTTGTTCAGTACAAAGCAAATTGCTTGGGCTGCTGGTCAAGGTCTGTGTGTACTCTTTTGCGTCGGTCTGTCCATTGTCGTGACACCCGCGCTTTGGGAGTGCTTAGCCAACACCCCCATGGGAGTGGTTTTCAACCTGCCATTGACACCGTGGTCCGAAGAACACATCCGGTCCATGGCCTTGATCACCTTGATCACCGGCAATGGCGTATTGGTCTTGTCCAGCCGTCAACTGAATCCTCGCGCAAGACCGGGCATCACCCGTTCGGTGATCAATGCAAGCGCGTCCAGTGAGAGTTTCTGGCCACCGGCCAACTGGACTGCCCCAGTCTTCGTGACTTTGGCCATGGGCTTATTGGCCATGTCCATTCATTGGCCCTGGCTGGCTGAACCGATGCAATTGGCCCCCTTGTCAGGATTGGCATGGAGCATGGCCTTGATTTGGGGCATTGTGTTCTGGCCGCTCATGCTGGCACTGGCAAAGTGCACGCAACCATCTTCCATCAAATAGACCTTGGCCACGGCGGACCTGCCGCATCCATCTGGCAGGAGAGCCACTAGAATAAAGTGCTTAATCCAAGAAGAGACCTTCTGTTGCAAGTTTCTCCCTCACCCTCAATGCCAAAGCACATTGCCATCATCATGGACGGCAATCGCCGTTGGGCTAAAAAACGCTTCATGCCTGCGGCTTTAGGTCATGCAGCGGGTGCGCAACGGGTGCGTGACATTGTGAAAGCCTGCGGCGAAATCGGTATCCCTGAGCTGAGCTTGTTTGCATTCAGCACCGAGAACTGGAAACGCCCCGAAGAAGAGGTCAGCAGCCTCATGGGTTTGTTCAAGACTTACCTGAAAAAAGAAATTCGCAACATGAACACCAACGGGGTGCGTCTGAAGGTGTTGGGAGACATCAGCCGGTTTTCTCCCGCCCTTCAAGCGCTGATCGCCGATGCCCAGGCTCAAACCGCGAACAACCGGGTCATTACCCTCAACATTTGTGCCAACTATGGCGGACGCTGGGACATGCTCCAGGCCACCAAGTCCTGGCAAAAGGCGCATCCTGACAGCCCTTTGGACACCCTCACCGAAGAAGCATTGGCCCCATACCTGAGTACCGCCGACGCACCGGAAGTGGATTTGCTGATCCGCACGGGCGGTGAGTCACGGGTGAGCAACTTCCTGCTGTGGCAAGCGGCTTATGCTGAGCTGTTTTTTTGCGACGAGCTGTGGCCAGACTTCACACCACAAACGCTGAGACAGGCCCTGGACTGGTTTGCCACACGCGACCGGCGCTTTGGCTCATCGGCCCCACTGTGACGAGCTGTACCAACACGGTTCAACCACCCGCTTCGACCTGATGGTGCTCCACCTGAACCACCATGGGCCGCCCCAGAATTTCAAGCAAAACAGCCACCCTTTTGCTCGAGACTTCGTGGACCAAACCCTCGATGGCGCCCAAAGCGGTGTGCTTCAAGCGAACTTTCTGTCCCACCTTAAGTTGGTTGAGCTCCTCAATCGTGGCCTGATCGCGCAATTGCTCCACCTGACGAATCCGCTGCACCACCTCGTCGTGCAGCAAGGCTGGCTCAAAACCAAATCGAACGATCGTGGACACACCTTTGGTGCTGCGAACGGCCGAAATGCTTTGCCCTGGACGTCCTGGCCGAAACAGGATGTAGCGAGGGAACATGGGCTCAAATAACGCCACAGGACCTTGTTCAGTTTTTTTGAATTTTTTGAACAAGGGCAAATAAGCCTGAAAGCCTTGCTGCTCCAAATTGAACAAGGCCACAGATTCCTGTTTGGGTTTGCTGTAAGCCAGATACCAGCGGCTCAAGTCTTGGGTTTCCACATCGAAAATCTCAGAATTCAAGAAATCACCCATTCGCTACCTACCGCACGGCAAATTGATATGAATCATTTTATGGATTTCCAATCGATCCCAAAAGTCATCCTAGAAACAACAAACCCCGCTGATGCGGGGTTTGTACTTCAGAATCAAAATCGAAAAATAAATAAAATCAACCTGAAATAATCAATTTGGATATATCTCAGTACAAATCAATTGATTCAGGAAATCACAAAAGGCGAGCGGTCCTTGCCCTCGATCCATTTGGGGGCTTTGCCTCGGCCTGTCCAAGTTTGACCTGTTGCAGGATCACGGTATTTGGCGACCACTTTGCTGACAGACTTGGCAACCGAAGACTTGGTTGCTCGGCCAGGAAAAACGTCTTGCACCGTCAAACCATATTCAGCAACCAGTTCACGCACCTTGGTCACGGCACTGGCGATTTCATTTTGGCGCGCTTGAGTGATTTCTCGCTCCAAGGCTTCACGTTTTTGTAACAATTCTTTATAGGAAAGGGACATTGAGTAACCTCGCTTTGATAATGACAATGCGTTAATGTACATCAATTTTATTTATTTGGCATCTTCAATCTTATTGATTTAAAACCGTGTACTCCAGCATCCACGATTATCACTGAAAGATATTCTTAAATCCTCCAGGGCTCGTACTTGCCGAAGATGCTGAAAACTCAGTCGAATGTGGCTCACAATATCCCATACATCAGCTCTATCGGGAGAGCGGATTGAATGAAAGATGCGCATGGCAGTGTACTGGGTCGGTGACATTCAAGGCTGTGACGCCCCCCTCGCGCGCATGCTCGACGAGGTGGCTTTTTCACCCAGCCGCGACCACCTGATTGTTCTGGGCGATCTGGTCAATCGCGGCCCGGATTCTGCAGGCGTGTTGCGTCGCTTGATGGCGCTGCAAGGCAGCGTGCAATGCGTTCTGGGTAACCACGATTTGCATGCACTGGCCGTGGCTTGGGGTCACAGCCCCACCAAACGCCTGGACACGCTGGACGACTTGTTGCAAGCCACCGATCGTGTGGTCCTGTTCGACTGGCTGCGCCATCAGCACTTGGCGCTGTGGTCGCATGGGGTCTTGTCAGTGCATGCAGGGGTTTTGCCCGATTGGACCTTGGACGAAACCTTGTCCTTGGCAAGCGAAGTGCAAGACGTGTTGCGTGGACCAGACTTGTCTCATTTTTTGGCCCACATGTATGGCAATGAACCTGCTGCATGGCGCGATGACTTGACCGGGGTTGACCGCTGGCGTGTTGTGGTGAACGCCTTGACCCGCCTGCGTTTTTGCAAAGCCGATGGGACCATGGAATTCGCCACCAAGGACAGCGCCTCGCAGGCTCCTGCAGGCTTCATGCCCTGGTTCGATGTACCGGGACGGCGCACGGCCGACATCACGGTGGCCTTTGGCCACTGGTCCACCTTGGGCTGGCCGGGACGCAGCGACGTCTGGGCACTGGACACGGGATGCGTTTGGGGCGGCTGCCTGAGCGCCATGCGTCTTGGCGATGACGGGCAGCATCAACGGGTTCAAGTGGCATGCGCTCAAGCGCAGATTCCGGGTTGATGGAAGGCCTCAGCCACCCGAGTTGAGCAGGACCAACAAGGCCCCTGCTCCGCCCTCCGCTGGCTTGGCCTGAACAAAAGCCATGACCTGGTTTTTTTGCACCAGCCAGCTGTGCACTTTGGACTTGAGCACAGGCGTTTTTCCAGGCGAACCCAAGCCTTTGCCGTGCACCACACGCAAGCAGCGCAGGCCCTGTCGGTGCGCCAGGCGTATGAACTCGGACAGCGCCACACGGGCTTCGTCGCTGCGCAAGCCGTGCAGGTCGATCTCGCGCTGAATAGACCAATCGCCTTTGCGCAGTTTGTGGATCACGTCGCGCCCAATGCCCGGTCGACGAAAACTCAGGGCATCATCGGTGTCGAGCAAGGTGCTGGCGTCGAACTCGTCGCTCAGGCAATCGCGCAGCACCGCCGCGTTGTCCTTGTGACGTTGGTGGGCTATTGGGGCAGGGCCAGGGCCCTCCAACTTGACCTGGTTGTGCACAGGCAAGCGCTGGACAGCGCCCACAGCGCGCACAAACAGATTAATTTCCGCCTCGCGCTGACGCTCTGACAGCGCCTGGGCTGCCGCAAGCGCTTGAGCTTGTGCATGGGCCTCGGCCAGCTTCTGACGCACTTGCTTCAGATCTTGCAGCGCATTGATTTTCACGGGAGCTCCGGGCTGGGCGTTATGGGACGAGGGCGGGTCTATGGGTCAATCGTTGTCGCATCAAATGCCGCGGTTGCGCATCCAATCTGCGGTCTTGAAGAAACTGGCGTTGAGCCGCTCGCGCAACACGGGGTCGATCGCCAACTCGGTCATGGCCTGGTCCATGCAGGCCAACCACTGGTCGCGCTCGAGCAAGCCAATCGAAAACGGCATGTGACGCATGCGCAAACGCGGGTGGCCAAAGCGCTCGGTGTAATGCTCTGGCCCGCCCAGCCAGCCGCACAAAAACCAAAAAAGCTTGTCACGGGCACCCTCCAAGCTGCTCCCGTGCGCATCCCGAAGCGCTTTGTAGCCTGGCTCCATGTCCATCAGGTCATAAAAACGGTCGGCCAAGGCCCGCACAGCGGCTTCTCCGCCCATCCAGGCAAAGGGGGTGTCAAAGTGGGGCTTTTCTTCGATGTTCATGGGACTCGATTGTGCCGTGTTCAGTTCTGCGACTGTCCAAGCTTCATAGCGCCGCTTGACGCAAAGTTTGAACCACGGGCTGACGCAAAACTCCGGACAGACTCAGGCTTCCGGCACCCCAGGCCAGCAAGGCCCCGAGCAAGCCACCGGCCAAGGGAGCCCATAAAGGCGGCTGCCAGGCAAATTCAAAGGCAAAACGGGCCAGTGCCCAACCCACCACCAGCGCCATGGTGCTCGCCATGAAGCCGGCCAGCCAACCAATGCCCAGTAACTCGGTGCGCTGCACTTGAGCCAGCAAGCTGCGACCCGCACCCAATGCCCGCATGATGGCGTATTCGCGCTCACGCGCCTGGCGACTTGCGCCCACAGCGGCCAGCAAGACCATCAGACCTGCCGCCAAGGTGAAGGCAAACAAAAACTCTACAGCTCGGATGACCTGGTCCATGACACGCTGCACCTGCGCCAGCGTGCTGCGCATGTCCACGCTGGTGATGTTGGGGAAAGCATTGACCATGGCGTTTTCAAAACCAGGTGCCCCTTGAGGCGAGCGGAAAGCCGCCATGTAGGTCATGGGCAAATCGGGCATTTGCGAGACCGGGAACAGCATGAAGAAGTTGGCCCGCATCGAGGCCCAGTCGACCTTGCGCAAGGAGGTGACCCTTGCCTCGTGTAGCTGACCGGCAATGTCAAAGCCCAGGCGGTCACCCAGCTTCAGGCCCAAGGCCTCGGCAATGCCCTCCTCCACACTCACGCCATCGGCCTCTTCGGCTTGCCAGCGTCCGGCCACCAAGGGGTTATGTACGGGCAAGACAGCGCTGTGCGAGAGGTTGATTTCACGGTCAAGCAAGCGTTTGCCCCGATCCGCTTCCAGGTCATCAGGGCCAATGACTCGGCCATTGATGGCCACCAGCCGACCCCGAATCATGGGGAACCAGTCAGGCGCCTCAACACCAGCATTTTTGAGGTGCGCCAAGAAGGCCTCGGCCTGATCGGGTTGCACATTGATGACAAAGCGATCAGGCGCGTTCACAGGCGTGGCTTGTCGCCAACTGGCGATCAGATCGGTCCGCAGCAAGACCAGCAAAGCCAGTGCCAACAAACCCACCGACAAGGCGCTGACCTGCACCACGGCAAACACCGGTCTCGCCGCCACTTGTCGCGTGGCCAGGCGCAACCAACGCGGTGCCGATTCACTGGGCAGCGCCCGGCGCAGCAAAAACAAAGTCGCAGCAGCCAAACCGGCAAACAACAAAAGTGCCAGGGCAAAACCACCCACCGTGATCAAGCCGAGCATCAAGTTACGGCTGACCATGAGCAAAGTGATGGCAAATCCGAGCAGGCCCATCACCAGCACCAGACCCGAGCGCACCTGCACGCTGCCCAAGTCACGGCGGATCACGCGCAGGGGCGGCACTTGCGCCAACTGCAAAACAGGCGGCAAGCCAAAGGCCACCAACAGCGTCAAGCCCATGGCCAGACCCATCCCTGCTGGCTGCAGCGTGGCATCGGGTAAATGGGCATCGACCAAACCAGCCAACAAATGCACAAAACCCAGGTGCACGCCATACCCAACCCAAACCCCCAGCACGCTGGCGACCAAACCGGCACCCAGGAATTCCAAACCATAACTCAATGTGAGTGTGCGCTGGCTTTGCCCCAAAACACGAAGCAAGGCGCAGGCATCGAGCTGCCTCTCGGCAAAGCTGCGGGCCGCCAAGGCCACCGCCACGGCGCACAGCAAGGCGGCCAGCAAAGCCACAAGGTTCAAAAACTGCGAGGCACGGTCCAGGGTCTGGCGCATCTCTGGGCGACCGCTGTCGAGTGACTCGACTTTGACGCCTCGCACCTCGAGCTTGTCAGCTTCGGCCTGCGCCCAGGGCAAAAACTGGCCCACGGCCGCATCAGAGCCGGACACGGCCATTCGCCAACTCACACGACTGGCCGGCTGGACCAGGCCTGTCGAAGCCAAATCGGCCATGTTCATCATCACACGGGGTGCAAACCCCATGAAACCTGCACCCCGGTCGGGCTCGCGGATGATGGTGGCGCCAATGCGCAGACTGCGCTCGCCCAAGCCCAGCTGTTGGCCAACCTGAACATTCAATGCTTCGAGCAAGGCCGCATCGACCCAGACCTCGCCTTCAGAGGGGATACTGGCTGCGCTTTGACCGGCGATTTCCAGGCGGCCACGCAAGGGGTAACCCCGCTCCACGGCTTTGAGGGCCACCAGACGTGTGGCGGGTGGGCTATTGGCATCCAACGCGTTCAATGCCCGCGCCATGGTCGGGAAACTCACATTGGTGTTGCTTTGCAAACCGGCCTCTTGGGCCTTTTGGACAAAGGATTGGGGCGTCCGTTGGTCGCTCACCACCACCGCATCGCCACCCAGCAGTTGGCGCGCATCGCGCCACAGACCCGACTGCATCCGATCAGCCAGAAAACCCACCGCCGTCAGAGCCGCCACAGCCAAGGCCACCGACACCATCAACAGGCGCAACTCACCCGCCCGCAGGTCACGCCACAACTGACGAGCGCCCAGCTTCAAACCATGCATCCAAGACTGATTGTTCATCCCCTGACATTAACCCAGTGGGGAAGGTCTGGCAGAGCAAGGGGCTTGGCGCATCAGGCAATCAGCGCAAAAAACAAAAAGCCCGCAGCTGTTCAACTGCGGGCTTTTGTTTTGGTGGTGATAGGTGGATTTGAACCACCGACATCAGCATTATGAATGCTGCGCTCTAACCAACTGAGCTATATCACCGGTATCTTGTGGGACATCGACAAGCCAAAAATTATACACAAGATTTCTGGGTATCCTGGCCAGTTGGCGTAACAATGGACCCATGAAACAGACCAGACCAGCCCCGGCCGACCAGGCCACCTCTCGTCAATCCGCCCAAGTAATCTGGGACCATTGGCAATCGGGCCGAGTGATCCACAGCCTGCCCGAGACCTGCCGACCCTGGACCCCTGTGCAAGGTTATGCCGCCCAAGCGCAACTGCCCCTTGTTTCCGGCCGCAGTGTGATCGGCTGGAAAATTGCTGCCACCAGCGCCAACGGCCAGGCCCACATCAACGTGAGCGGCCCTCTGGCCGGTCGACTTCTGTCTGGCCAGGTGTTTGAAAGCGGCGCCACCGTGCCGTCAGCCGGCAACCGCATGCGCGTGGCCGAGCCGGAATTTGCGTTTGCCATGGCGCAAGACCTGCCTCCGCAAGCTGAGCCCTACACCCAACAGCAAGTCATGGCTGCTGTGGCCCGCTTGCACCCGGCCCTCGAAGTGCCCGACTCCCGGTTGGAACCCTTTACCGCAGCGGGTGAGGCGCAGTTGCTGGCCGACAACGCCTGTGCCCGCCACTTCGTTCTGGGCCCGGCTGCGCCCGATGTCTGGCGCGACCTGGATTTGAGCGCCTACCCGGTGCACGCTCGGGTTCAACACGGCAGCCAGCTGAAGTACACCCGTGAGGGAACAGGCGGCAACGTGCTGGGTGACCCGCGCATCGCCCTGACCTGGCTGGCCAACCAACTGTCGAGCCTGGGCATCACCTTGCAAAAAGGCCATGTGGTGACCACCGGCACCTGCATGGTGCCGCTGGAACTGCAGCCCGGTGAAAGCGCCAGCGCCGATTTCGGCCCGCTGGGCCGTGTTGAGATGATTTTTTCGGAGACTTGAACCATGACAAAACCCACATTGGCACTGATCGGCACCGGTGGCACCATCGCAGGCGCGGCCAGCGCCGCCTCGGTCAGCACCGATTACAAACCCGCCAGCCTGAGCGTGGCCGCCGTGGTCGACACGGTGCCCGAACTGCGCCAGCGCTACAACATCGCAGTCACCCAGCCCATGCAATTGGCCAGCTACGACGTGCGGCCCGAGCATTGGCTTGATCTGCATGCGGCTGTGATGCAAGCGGTCAACAACCCCGATGTGGCGGGCATCGTGGTCACCCACGGCACCGACACACTGGAGGAAACTGCGACGTTTTTGCACCTGAGTGTAGACAGCGACAAACCGATCGTGGTGGTGGGGGCCATGCGACCCGCCACCGCCTATTCTGCCGATGGCCCAGCCAATTTGCTGGACGCCTGCTGTGTGGCCGCCTGCCCCGGTGCGCGGGAGCGCGGCACTTTGGTGGTCATGAATGGTCGCATCCATTCGGGCCTGTGGGTGGGCAAACGCCATGTGAGCAGCGTCGAGGCCTTTGACAGCCCACTGGCCGGCGCCGTGGGTGAGGTGGCCGACCAGGCGGTGCAGTGGTTCCGCGCCGCAGGGCGTGCACCCACGGTGGCCTGGCAAACGCCTTCGACTTGGAAAACACCCTCCGAATGGCCCAGGGTGGACATTGCCTTGGCCTACGCCGGTGTGGACGAGACCGCGATGCATGCCTTTGTCGCCGCAGGAGCGCGGGGCATTGTGCATGCCGGTTTGGGCAATGCCAACACGCCCACAGCCTACCGCGCTTTCATCCAGTCATTGCCTGCACAAGGTGTATTGGTGGCCCGCTGCGCCCGCTTCATCACGGGCAGCGTGACGCGGGCCAGCGTGTACGCCGATGCCCAACACGGCATCCTGACGGCCGGCCCCTTGCCGCCTCACAAGGTACGGATCGTGATGCTGCTGGGCTTGGCGCACGGCATGGACGGGCACGCGATTCAGGGCTGGATCGACCGCATCTTGTTGGCGGGCTAAAACCCGAGGTTCCAACCACCCCTCGCCATCACGATCCCGATTCGGGATCCAACCACCCCCCCGTCATCCCGGACTCGATCCGGGATCCAGTGTTCAAGGTGCATTGCAAGCATCAAAACTTGGACCCCGGCTCAAAGGCCGGGGTGACAGGCATGTGCCTTCCCGGGCTGCATCACCCCACTCAACGAGGGCGCTGGCTCCAGTAGAGCACCGTGCCACTGATGCTGGCCATGACCATGAGGCCCACAAAACCAGCGCGGTAGGT
>JAIYCB010000052.1 GCA_027488215.1 Comamonadaceae bacterium | reverse complement strand
CGGTCAAGATGTCGCTGAACAGGATGGACGCGTCGAGCGGGTAACGGTCCAGTGGCTGCAAGGTGACTTCGGTGGCGAAGTCCACGTTGGTGGCCAGGCCCATGAAGCTGCCCGCCTTGACGCGGGTGGCGCAGTACTCGGGCAAATAACGGCCCGCTTGGCGCATGAGCCACACCGGGGTGTGGTCAGTGGCTTGTCGCAGGCAGGCGCGCAGGAAGGTGTCGTTTTGCAGGGGGGCGAAGGAGGCGTGTGTGAGAGTGCTCATGCCGCCATTGTCGCAGGCCTCTGTTTAGAGGATGGGCCTGCGCTTGGTGGCCCCCGCCACTCACAGGGAGCCTTTCCCTTACCCGGCTTATTTCTTCATTGGGAGTTTTTGCAGCGCGGCTTGCACTTCAGCCACGCTCGGCAATTCGGACAAGAGCACCGTGGGCTGACCCGGTGCATACAGCGCATACACCGGCACGCCGCTGCGGCCCAAGGCCGTCAGGGCCTGGGTGATGGCCGGGTCCCGCCGCGTCCAGTCGGCCCGCATCAGCACCACTTGGCGGGCTGCAAAGTCGGCCAGCACTTGGGGGTCCGCCAGCGTGGTTTTCTTGTTGTACTGGCAGGTCACACACCAAGCGGCGGTGAAGTCAACAAACACAGGACGGCCCGCTTTCAGTTGGCTCTGCACACCGGCGGCAGACCAGGTTTGCCACTGGCCCTGTTCGAAGGCGCTTGGAGCGTTGTCGCTGCTGGTCGTGCTGAGGGCAGGGGCTTCGCGCAATGTCAGAGGCAGCCAATTGCTGCCCAGCCACAGCAAAATGGCCAGACCCAGACCACTCAGGACCCATCGTGTGCGTCCTTGCAGGCCCAGTGCCCAGGCCATCCAAGCCACGGTGAGCAACAGCGCCAGCAGGCCGCTGGCGCCATCGATGCCGGTTTGCTGGCCCAACACCCACAGAAGCCAGATGACGGTGGCAAACATCGGGAAGGCCATGGCTTGCCGGAAGGTCTGCATCCAGGCGCCGGGACGAGGCAGTGCGCGGGCAATGGCGGGCCACCAGCTGGCAGCCAGATACGGCAATGCCATGCCCACGCCCATGGCGGCAAACACCATGAGCGCTTGCCACACGGGCAGCGCAATGGCCAAGCCCAGCGAGGCCCCCATGAAGGGTGCGGTGCAGGGCGAAGCCACGGCCACGGCCAGCACGCCAGACAAACCGGCGTTCAAGGTCGGGTGGCGGCTTTGCAAGGTCGCCAAGCGGCTGGGCAGCATCTGACCGAATTCGAAAACACCCGCGAGGTTCAGGCCCAGCACCGTGAACAACAGTGCCAGTGCAGCCACCACGGCGGGGGATTGCAATTGGAATCCCCAGCCCAGTTGCTCGCCTGCCGCGCGCAGGGCCAGCATCAGACCGCCAAGCAGCATGAAGGAGATGATCACCCCGCCGGTGTAGGCCAGCCCTGCGGCGCGGTGCTGGGCCTGCGAGGTGTCGGCCTGCGCAAAGCCCAGCACCTTGATGGCCAATACCGGAAACACACAGGGCATGAGGTTGAGCAACAAGCCGCCGACCAGTGCGCCCAAAATGGCCAAAGTCAGGCCCAAAGCGGTGCTGGCCGATGCGCCTGGTTTTTCTGCAAGTCGGGCATTCTCGGCCAGAGCCTTGGCCAGTTCGGGCGAGATTTCGGCGGTCGCGGCTTGTGTCAGTGCAGGCCAGGTGCCTTGCACTGGTGTTTCAATTTCAAAAGCGGGGGCTTTGGGGGCAGACTCCGGCCCGACTGCGATCACCCAGCGCATGGTTTGAGGGCTGTCGCCACGCTCTTCAGACACCGGGATTTGGGCGCTCCAGACTGCGCCTTCCCAGTTTTGTGTCCAGTCTTTGCCTTGCACGGCGGCGTTGTGCACCACGTTGGGGGTGACCGGGAAGGCGCTGAGTGTCTGACCGCGCCAACTGGCAGGCAGGCCGTGTACGCGCAGGCTCAGTTGCTGGCCATCGTCTGACACGCTGGTCTGGCCCCCCGTGATCCAGGTGCCGCCTTGCTGCAGCTGGGCCAGGGCCTGAGGGCTGAGTTGATGTGAGGCGTCAAATGCGGCTGCATGCAGGTTTTGAGGCGCGGCAGAGGCCAGGTTCAGGGTAAACCGCCCGTCTTGAGGGATGCATTCCTGTCGGCACACCAGCCATTCAGCATGCAGTTGAATGGCCAACGGCCCACTGCTCGGGAAGCGGAAGTCAGCACTGGCCTTGACGGGCACCGTCAGCAGCAGACGGCCTTCGTAGCCGTAGTTGGCCAGGCTGCCAATCGGGAATTTTTTGGGCAGCGGCCAAGCGATGTCACCGGCCTGCAAACCTGCTGGCAGCTGCCACTGCAGCCGCGTGGGCAAGCCCGAGTCGCCCGGGTTTTGCCAATAGGTGTGCCAATCTGGCTGGTGCTCAATCTGCAGGCCCAGCCAGAAGGTTTGTCCAGCCTGAATGCCTTGGGGGGCGTGCACCAGCAATTCGGCCCGCACCTGCTCGGTGCTGACCACATGGGAGGCGCTGTTCAGCAAGGCGGCGTTGACTGGTTTGCTGGATGAAGCGGCATTGCTGGAAAAAAGTGTGTTGGTTTGTGCATGGCTGCTCATGGACACCACGAACATGAGGGTGAACAAGCCCAGACATGCCAGCCAGCTTTGAACGGTCACCCTGCTACGGTCAAACACAAAAACTTTCACGCCAATCCTTCTTTTTGCCCCGATGACTCCAGTCTGGGCTTGTTGCGAAAGGCACTGTACACGCCCCGGCTCCATTAAGATGCCAAACATGCAAAACCCTTCGCGATTTTGGGCCGACTGGACCACCACCGATTTTCAGGCGCTTTCTCTTGATCGAGCGATGGCGGTGCTGCCGGTGGCCGCCACTGAGCAACACGGCCCACATTTGCCCCTGTCGGTGGACACCGATTTGGTCAATGGCGTGGTGGCCGCATGTTTGCCCCACTTGCCCGCCGATTTACCGGCTTTGTTTTTGCCCACCCAAACTGTCGGCCTGAGTCCTGAACACGCACGTTTTGCGGGTACCCTGACCCTCAAAGCCGAAACCGTCATCCGTTTGTGGACCGACATCGGCGAGTCCGTGGCGGCCAGCGGGGTGAAAAAACTGGTACTGCTCAACGCTCACGGCGGTCAAGTGAGTGTGATGGACATCGTGGCGCGCGACTTGCGCGCCCGACTTGGCCTGCTGGTGTACAGCGTGAGCTGGTTCAATTTGCCTCTGCGCGATGCAGAAGGCGGCGATTTGAACGCGCTGTTCAGTGCCCAAGAGCACCGCTTTGGCGTGCACGCGGGCGATACCGAAACCTCGATGATGCTGGCGCTGCGCCCTGGCACGGTGCGCATGGACCACGCGCAAAATTTCCGATCCACTGCGCAAGACCGCGCGGAGCGTTTTGAAATCCTGGGCAATGGCAAAAGTGCCAAGCTGGGCTGGCAAATGCAGGACTACAACCGACACGGTGCTGCCGGCAATGCGGCTGCGGCCACAGTGGCCAAGGGGCAGGCTTTGCTGGAGGCGTCTGGGCTGGCGCTGGCGCAATTGCTCGGCGAGATCGATCAACTGCCCCTCGATACGCTCACCGACCAGGTGGGCTGAGGTCACGCGGCTCGGTCTTCAGAAGCGGGGCAGTACCAGATCGCAGTGCTCGCGGCTCACGTTTTTGGGGTATTCGCGGGTCGTATCGATGCAACCGCCTTGCGCATATACACCCTTGGGATCGCGCATGCGCAGCATGCGTTCGAGCACCAGGGCTCTGGCTTCGGGCTCGGTTTGTGTTTGCGCCACCAGCCGTTCGACCACGGTCTCATCCATCTGTAGTTCACCTTGGGCATCGGTGAAAACGCCATCTTTCCAGTGGAAGATTTCGATGGCTTTGGATTCGAGGGTGAAGGGCGCATCCCGTTTCCAGAAGTTGCTGAACAGGCCCCCTCCCATGTACATGACCCAGGAGCCTTCGTAGCCCGTGACATCCGATGATCGCTCGTCCGGGTTGCGAAACCACAGCCGGTCACCCGGGACATAAAAGCGGGCAGGCAATGGCGCGTCCATGCTGCCGTATTCAATCAAAAACACGTCGTGGAACTGACCTGAGCGAACCGCATGGCGTTCATTCAGTTGCTGCAATTCGGCCAACAAAGCAGGGTGATTTGCCTGCAATTCTTGGGCGATGCCCAGCAAGATCACGTATTCAGTGGCACGGTAGCAAGAGAAGTCATACAGCTTGCCCGTGACCTCCGGTTGTGTTGCAGCAATCAGGGCGTTGATCAGGGGGCGTCCAGGCTTGAGGATAAAGCCGGGCTCTTCTTCGTAGCGCCAGTCGGCTTCCGGACGCTCGGCTGCTTCGGTTTTGAAGGCCAGTGCGGTCAACCGTGCAGCCAGGGCCATGTTGCGTCTTACCCGAACATGTGACTTCAAGGCTTCAAGATCATTGAATGCAAAGCGGTGAGGTGAGCCCAACAGGGCCACCCAGATCTCACGCTCCAATGCCCAGGCCAGATCTCGGTGGGGGGCTGGCTCTAGGGTGTGTTGCAGATTCAGGCTGTCATACCCGGGCATGTGGGTCTGCTGAAAGTCGGGACGCAAACTGGCCATCAGGGCCACCATGCCGCCTTCGAGGGGCATGCTCTGGGTCTGGAAGGCCAGCTCAAGGCCCCATTCCTGAAGTTCTGTGCTCAGTTGAGCCACCAGTCGATCGGTTTGATCGGCGGGTGTGCGGGTAAGCTGAATGCCCCCTTCCATGGCATGAAGGGCAGGCCAAGCGTTTGAACCATTCATGGCACCCATTTTGCCCCTTGAATTACAAGGTTTTGCTAGGGATTTCACCCAATCTTTGCACGGGAAAAGCAGGTCCTCAGGCGAAAGTGATCCAGCTTTGATGTTCGTCACTGTCCAGGTGCGGCAAGGTGTTGTAAGTCAACAGCATGTGCCGCTTGGGGTTGAACACGAATTCGGTCAATGCCGTATTGCGGATGCGCAGGTTCAGCTCGATGGTGGTCTCGGGCGGGGTACCCAGCACTCGCCCCACCGCGGTCGAGATGGGGCCGCCGCTGGAGACAATCATCACATCACCCGCGTGGTTTTGCCGCACATGGTCGAGCGCTGCCTCGATGCCGCCCACAAAGTCGGCATAGCTGGGCATGTCACGCGGCTGGGTGCGCCCTGCCATCCAGGCCTGTAGCGCATCGCGCAGCAGTCGAAAGTGGTGGCGGTACAGCTCGGGGGTGTCGGGCTTGGCCAGCGGCTCGGGGTGAATGGACTCGATCAGCGCGTGGCTATCGTATTCGTTCAGCCCCGGCCAGACCGAGGGGGTGTGGGGCAAACCTGCGCCTTCGGCAATGCCCTCCCATGTTTGGCGGTGGCGCTTCAAGCTGCCCATCATCACGGCCTCGACGGGTTTGTCCTGCAATTTGGGCCGCAGGTATTCGCCCAGTCGGATGGCTTGCTGGCGACCCAGTGGGCTGAGTTGATCGTAGTCATCGGCCCCGAAAGAGGCTTGTCCATGGCGGACCAAATAGAGTGTTCCCATGGATTGCGATTGTGCGCAGTCCGGGGGCTGACGCCTGTCGCTGGTGTGATCAGGAGCGGCGTTTTTGGGCGTGGTTCAGGTTCAAGCAGTCCGCTGTTCAGTGGCACATGCCGGGCTTACAAGTTCACCGTGCCCTGAATGCATGCGACCACATCGCCAGCCACCCAAACCTGGCGCTGGCTGTCTTGCGACAAGAAAACCTGTCCGGCGCGGCCCAGCATCGTGCCTTGGCGGGCGCTGTAGCTCTGAGGCATGTGCCCGTCGGCCATCAGCCATTGCGCCAGCGACGCGTTCAGGCTGCCCGTCACCGGGTCTTCAGCCACGCCCACGGGGGCGGCGAAGGCACGCACTTCCAGATCGGTGGGGTCGTTGGCGATGCGGGTGTTTGATGCCGTGAACGCCCGAGCTTCGCGGTTCGCGTGGCGGATCAGGCCACCGCCAAGGGCTTGCCGCTTTGCCGCTACACCAACTTTGGTACCCAGCTTTTTCAAAGCCGTATGGTCAGGGTTCAGGGCCAGCACCGTCTCCACATCATCCACCAGCAGGCCCAGCCAGTGCGGGCCGTTGTTCAAGTGCTGAGCTGCGATGACTTCTGACGCATCCAGCCCTAAAGCAGCGAGCACCGGGGACAGTTCTTCATGCGATATGTCTGAGCGGTTCAGTGGCGGCGCTGCAAAAGCCCAACGCTCGCCCAGCTGCTTCAAGGTCACCAGGCCAACGCCACACTCCTGCACCAATTGGCCCCTTTGTCGGGGCTGGTGGCCTGCCTTCAGCCATGCGTGGGCTGTACCCAACGTGGGGTGGCCTGCAAAGGGCAACTCGGCACCGGGTGTGAAGATGCGCACCCGATAGTCGGCACCCCCCGCAAGCCCTTCGGGCGTGGGTGGCAGCACAAAGGCGGTTTCGCTCAGCTGTGTCCAGGCGGCAAAAGTTTGCATTTGTGCGTCGCTCAGGCCCGTGCCATCGAGCACCACAGCCAGCGGGTTGCCCAAAAAGGCGGTGTGGGTGAAGACGTCGACTTGTTGGTAGGCGCGCAGTTTCATGGGGCGGGTCTTGTCAGCTTGCAGTGAAGGTTCAAAGCGATTCGCGGATCGCCGCTGCCAGCGCAGCCATGCCGGTGTTGATCTGGTCGACGGTGGCGGTCACAAACGACAGGCGCAGGGTGCTTTCGCTGGCGTCTTGGGCATAGAAGGCCGAGCCCGGCACAAAGGCGACGCCTTTTTCGACCGCTTTGTCCAGCAGGGGAATGGCTTTGAGGCGCTGGGGCAGTTGCACCCACAAGAACATGCCGCCCACCGGGCGGTTCCAGGAGAGGCCCAGGCCCGCCATTTCACGATCTAGGGCGACCAGCATGGCTTCGCATTGCTGTTTATAAAGCACTCGGATGGTCGGCACATGGCGGTCGATGAAGCCGTCTTTCAGTACTTCAGCGACCACGCGCTGGTTGAAGCTGGGCGTGTGCAGGTCGGCGGCTTGTTTGGCTTGCAGCAGCTTGGGGTAGAGCGTTTTGGGCGCGACCACATAACCCAGGCGCAGGCCGGGGGCCAAGATTTTGGAGAAGGAGCCCAGGTACACGCTGCCTTCGGGGTGGCGTGCGCTGAGGGATGGCGAGGGTGGTGCATCAAACCACAGATCGCCGTAGGGGTTGTCTTCGATGATTGGGAGTCCTGTTTCGATGGCCACCTGCGCCACTGCGGCGCGGCGTTCTTCGGTCATGGTGCGGCCCGTGGGGTTCTGGAAGTTGGGCAGCAGGTACACAAAGCGGGCTTTGTCCGCACCCGTGCCCACTTTGGCAAGCAGGTCGGCGGCATCCACGCCATGCTCGTCGCTGTTCACGCCCACGGCGATGGGTTCCATCGGGGTGAAGGCCTGCAGTGCGCCCAGGTAGGTCGGGGTCTCCACCAAGATGCGGCTGCCTGCGTCGATCAGGATTTTGGCCACCAGGTCCAGGCCTTGCTGGCTGCCGGTGGTGATCAGCACCTGGTCTGGGCTAACCTTCATGCCTTGTTTGAGCAGGTCTTGCGCGACCCATTCGCGCAGCGGGGCGTAGCCTTCGCTGGCGGCGTATTGCAAGGCGGCTTTGCCGTCATCCCGCAGCACACGTTCGGCGGCTTCGCGCATGGCGTCGATCGGGAAAGTGAGCGGCGAGGGCAGGCCACCTGCAAAGCTGATGATGCCGGGCTTTTCGGTGACCTTGAGGATCTCGCGGATCACCGAGGGGTTCATTTTTTCGGCACGTTGGGCCAAAGTCCAGTTCATTACTCGCTCCATGGTTTGTGTTTATCGGGTGTCCGAGGCGTTGGCCATGCGCCGCCCCATGAAAACGGTGAGCACAACCAGCAAGGCAAAACCCAGCGTCATCGCATCCAGCGATTCTCCCAGCAAAGGGACGGCGGCCAGAATGCTGATGAAGGGCTGCAGCAATTGCAACTGGCTCACCCGCAGCGGACCGCCCAAGGACAGGCCCCTGAACCAGGCGAAAAACCCGGCCCACATCGAGAACACCCCGACGTAAAGCAAGGCCAGCCAAGCGGTGGTGGTGATCGGCTGGGTGGGCCAGGTGAGCAAGGCACCGGGCAGGGTGATGGGCAGGGCCATGACACAGACCCAGCTGATGACCTTTTCAGCACCGAGACTGGCGGTGACCTTGGCGCCCGCCACATAGCCCAGCGAGGCAGCGACCACGGCGCCGAGCAGCAGGGTGTCGGCCCAGGTCAGGCCAAAGCCGTGTCCCATTTGCGCCGCCCGCAGCACGCTGTAGACCGCAACCAAGCTGCTGCCCAGGGCCGCAAACATCCAGAAGCCCAGGCGTGCGCGTTGGTGCATGAGCCAAGCGGCAGCCGCTGCAGTGGCCAGAGGCAACAAGGCGGTGATGACGGCCGCGTGGCTGGCCGTGACATGCCGCAATGCCCAGCCCAACAGCAAGGGGTAGCCGATCACATTGCCCGCCAGCGACAAATACAAAGGCCCGCGCTGCTCGGCCGATGGCCAGGGCGCACGCACGGCCAAAAGGTAAATCGCCGACAGCACGCCCGCCAGCGCGGCCCGCCCCCAGGTCACAAACCAGGGTGACAGCTGGGGTGTGTCCGCCGTGCCAGTGGCCAGCCGCGTCATGGGCAAAGTGAGCGCAAAGATCAGCACCCCCAGCAGGCCCAGCCACAGGCCCAGTACTTCGCGTTGTTGGGGGGGGGTGTTCATGTGCGTTGCGTGTTAGGTCTCTGGCAGCGGTAATGGCTCAGCTGATGGACTGGTTCTTCAGACTGCGTTTTGGCGCACGCCGGTCAGAATCCACAATGCAGTGGCTACCAACGCCAGCGACATGCAGCGGTTGAACATGAGCAGACGGCGGCCGTGTGACAGCCAGTGCCGCAGCATCGAGCCTGCCACCGCATAGGTCAGGTTACTCACGAAACCATAGGCGACCATGATGGGCAGCAGCAAGAGAGTTCGCGCTGTGGCGTCTTCACGCCCTGCCACCCAGCCTGCCACGATGGCGAGCGCCAGCATCCAGGCCTTGATGTTGAGGAACTGCAGGCCTACACCCTGTGCAAAACCGACTTGCAGTTTGGCGTTATCGGCCTGTTGCAAGCTGCCGCTTTGCCACAACCGCGAGGCGAGCCACAGCAAATAACCTGTCCCTAGCGTCACAATGCCCCAGCGTAAAGGTGGAAAGGCCACCACCAAACCGCCCAAGCCCGTGGCGCAAAGGGTGAACAAAATGCCCCAGCCCACTGGCACTGCGCAGACAAAGCGCATGGCCCGACGCAGGCCGTGGTTGGCAGCCATGGCGGTCGACAAGGTGGTGTTGGGGCCGGGGGTGAAGCTGCTCACGGTGGCGAGCACCAACAGGGCGCTGAGTTCTGAAGGGGGCATGGCTTTGAATGTAGATCCAAAAGGCCACTTGTCAGGTCGCCATTTGGACTCTTGCGCATGTCATCCACGGGACGACAGCACTTCCCAGCGTTCCATGGCCGTCAGCAACAAGTCGTCGATTTCGGCGTCGCGCTTGAGCAGTTGCTGGGCCAGCCCCGGGTCTCGCTGGTAAATGCTGCCATCGGCCAGTTGCGCGCGGGCATCGGCCTGTTCTTTCTCCAGTGACTCGATCCGTCCAGGCAGTTCGTCCAGCTCGCGTTGCTCTTTGTAGCTGAGTTTGCGGCTGGGCGTTGGGGCTGCAGCGGTTTTGACTTCGTCCGCCACATCGCTGGCAGGCGATGCCGGGTTGGACGCTGCCTGGCGCTGCGCGGCTTGTGTGGCTATGGCTTGCGCACGTTGTGACTGGGTCAGCCAGTCCTGTACGGAGCCTTCGTATTCGCGCCAGAGGCCGGGCTGGTCCGGAGCGCTTTCGCAGGCGATGATACCGGTGACCACGTTGTCCATGAAAGCGCGGTCGTGGCTGACCAGGAACACGGTGCCTTCGTAGGTTTGCAGTAACTCTTCGAGCAGTTCGAGGGTTTCGATGTCCAGATCGTTGGTCGGTTCGTCCAGCACCAGCACGTTGGCTGGGCGCGCAAACAAGCGTGCCAGCAGCAAGCGGTTACGCTCGCCGCCAGACAACGAACGCACGGGGGATGAGCCTCTTGCGGGCGAGAACAAGAAGTCTCCCAGGTAGCTTTTGACGTGCTGGCGCTTGTTCCCGATCTCGATCCATTCGCTCCCGGGGCTGATGAAGTCTTCCAGCGTGGCATCCAAGTCCAGTGCATCGCGCATTTGGTCAAAGTAGGCCACTTCCATCTTGGTGCCACGGCGCACTTCGCCGCTGTCGGCTTCGAGTTCGCCCAGAATGAGCTTGAGCAAGGTGGTCTTGCCTGCGCCGTTGGGGCCCAGCAGTCCGATCTTGTCTCCACGCAGCAAGGTACCGGTGAAGTTCTGGATGATGGTACGCACGGAGCCATCGGGCTGAGCAAAGCTTTTGCTTACTTCGGTCAATTCGGCCACGAGCTTGCCGCTGGGCACGCCGGAAGCGACCTCCATGCGCACATTGCCCACTTTTTCGCGTCGCGCAGCACGTTCGCTGCGCAGGTTTTGCAGGCGGGTGATTCGGCTTTGGCTGCGCGTGCGGCGTGCCTCCACGCCCTTGCGTATCCAGATCTCTTCTTGTGCAAGAAGTTTGTCGGCCTTGGCCTGGATCACGGCTTCTTGCGCCAGTTGCTCTTCTTTCTGTATTTGGTACTGGGCATAGTTGCCTGGGTAAGGGCGCAGCTTGCCCCGGTCCAGTTCGATGATTCGGGTCGCGATTCGATCCAAAAAGGCGCGGTCATGGGTGATGGCAATGACGCTACCCTTGAAATCGATCAGCAGGTCTTCGAGCCAAGTGATGGCATTCAAGTCGAGGTGGTTGGTGGGTTCATCCAACAAGAGAACGTCTGGTCGTGTAACAAGAGCCTGCGCCAATGCCACACGCTTTCGCATGCCGCCGGACAATGACTGAACAACCGCATGGGGATCGAGTTTCAGACGTTGCAGGGTTTCTTCCAGTCGCTGTTCCCAGTTCCAACCATCTCGCGACTCGATCAGTCCTTGCAAGGTGTCCAGGTCGCCTCGGCTGTGCGTGTAATCGTCGATCCATTGCACCACTTCAGCCAGGCCTTCACGCACGGACTCAAAAATCGTGTGCTCAGGCACCAAAACAGGCTCTTGTGCCACATAGGCAATGCGAATACCTTGCTGCACATGAAGAGAGCCGTCATCTGGCCGCTCCATGCCCGCCAGGATTTTCAGCAGCGAAGACTTGCCTGTTCCGTTGCGACCAATCAAGCCGGTGCGCTCCGAACTTTCCAAGGAAAAATCGGCGTGATCGAGGAGTGCGACATGGCCAAAAGCCAAAGATGCGTTCAAGAGTGTGAGTAAAGCCATAGACCCATTATCCGGGGCTGGCTAGAAAATTTAGCCAAAAAAATCAAAAAGATGGTTATGGATCGAAAAACTGTGTCACAATAGAGGGCTTCGCTGATCACAACTGAGCTTTCGCATGAAGCGCAGACCAGGCAGTGAAGAGGTTTTTGAAAAGATCTTAAGGATCGAAAAAATTTTCAAAAATTTGACGCAGACTTAAAAACTGTGTCATAATACAAGGCTTCGCTGATCGCAGCGTAGTCAGCCAAGGCAAAGCAAGTCGCCTTGAGGTTCTTTAAAAATATACAGCCGATAAGCGTGGGCGTTTGATGGTGATTGCCAAGTTCTT